>NZ_AUML01000018.1 GCF_000430665.1 Aquimarina muelleri DSM 19832
GGTCATTACTATAATAAAAACTCACGTGTCATCCCTATAAGAAATACTTGGTCATTGCTATAGTAAAAACTCACGTGTCCTCCTTATAGGAAATACTGGATACTAGATTTTATTGATCTATTTGTTCTCTATACACATAAGATTTACGACTTGAAAGCTATCTTTTTATGGTATTTGTAACTCTATTAATTATTTACATTAGTCGTTTGTAGTCGTTTAAAAATGACTACAAAGTGACCTTAAAATGATTTTTTTAGATCCTTTTGAAAAGATGATTTATAAATATTTTATATTGTTCTCTATTGGTAATATAAGGTTAGAACGATATATTTTTCAGTTTAGGATCAGTTGTTTTTCTATTGTATATGCAATGTATCCACAAAAGGTACTTCCTTTTACATATTTCAATTAGCTTAATTATTGAATATTTTGAATCATTACATATACTATTGTAACAAACTTCTATAGTCGGATGAAATAAATCTTATCGAAACTAAATGGTTGTTTGTTTATTATTCTTTATAAGCGATCTATATACCTGCCTCTTTTTAATAATGATTTTGAACTGCTTTAGTTTCTGATATTTATTTTATTAAGAATCACTGAATCTTCTTAGGTCGATTTCAAAATTGTATTTTTATATAGGATTCACAGGTAAGGATTATTCCGTTATGAAAACATTTAAAGAGATCTTTGTCGACCACTCTTTTTCTATGTTTTAATACTACCGTCTTAACCCGAAACCAATATCTATAATCAAAACGAAAGATAAGACCATTTTAACTTTAAAAATCCTATTTATACAGATCGTATTAAGAACATCAAAAAAGCCCCAATCGAATAATCAGGTATGATTATTTTTTAGTTCTCCATGACAGAATCTTTTGATTGTTGGAAAACAGGAAGGAATACAAAGGAGCAAAAGTGTACTATTTTTTAGAGCAATTAGAATTCTTTACGCATATCGCCTTCGTCTCTTTATTGGATGTTTTGGGTTACTTTGGGTTCATATCCGAACACATCGATGTGCAAATTTTGAACTGCTTTTTTTAGTTTTAGCCCGATACGGGGGTTTTTGTTTCTGGTTTTTTGTTTCATTTTTTTTATAGTTAAGAATTTATATTTGTGCATTGGGTTGTAACACTTCCGCATAGAATTGTTGTAATAAAGATGGGATCTGTAGTTTGCCAATACGTTGTTCACACTCACGAAACACCGTTAATCGAGGGCGCGCCTCTGCGGTGTCCTTTGCCTCGTTTCTTTTGAATTTTTGAATCTGACAGCGTACAATTTGTTGTAATTTCAGGGATGCCTTGTGCTTTTTTTGTGTTTCATACCAAGGTTTTGTGCCAGTAAATCCATTGGGATTTTTCGGGTCGAAATACAGGTGCGGCAGAGTGACAAAGCGTTTGTCGGGGTCTTTTTTGATATACTTTTCCACCAGAAGAATTCGATCTTTGTAGACCTGATGTACGTGTTCTATTCTGTTATCAGATACAGGTTCGTACCACTGGTAAAGCAACGTTTTAGCAATAGTACATTGCTTTTTGGTCAGCCAGGCATTCTTGTATAATTTTTCCTTTGCAAATTCCCACAGGGCATCGGCATGTTGCAATAGGAAAGCGTGGCGGGCAGCGTCTGAATGCTGGTTGTCAACCGCCCCAGTTTGCTGCGCCCTGATTTTTTCAGCGCTGGTGTGTTTCCCTTGCGCTGCATCATTTTTTGGCGCAACTTGCTCCCGCCATGCATCTTTCCTTTGTGCATCATTTTGAAATAGGTTTTTCCTTTGTGTTTTTTCTGCTTTTTTTTCTGCTTCAGTTTGCTTTTCCAAAACATTTTCCATCTGAGTTCCGTTTTGAAGCAGGTCTTTCCTTTGTGTTTTTTCTGCTTTTTCAGAATTCTGGTCGAGATTTCCTGTCCACAAATCGTTTAACTTATCCACAGCTATTATTCTATTATTTCTTTTATATGTAGTTTTATATGTATATGAATGCGGACATTTTGTACTTTTATTATTTGTAAATACTTGATTATCAGTATCTGATTTTTTCTCCTCTTGCTCCCGTTTTTTAGAGTTTTTAACACGTTCTAGCTCACTTATCCACAATATTTTGGGGTTTATGAACAGCTCATAACAGGAGTGGGAACCATGCCATACTTTTTTGGTCAGTATGCCCGATTCCAACAATCGGTCAATATGCCGTTGTATGGTTCTTCCACTAGCTTGTGTAATTTTAGCAAGCTGCATATTGTTGGTTCGAAGGGAAGGAAGGTTGTGTAAGTCCAGAGGTTGTACTTTATCCGACTTTATAAGAGAAACTCCATAAATCTTTATAATCTCTTTGGTGGTGGCAATCATGGATTGGCGAACCTTGGTTCCCATAGAGGGCTGTTCTTTATTAAATCGAAAAACAAATTGATCCAGTACTTGAAAAGAAACGGAATAGTCAATAATCATAAGAATGTTGGTGTTTATATCCTGAAAACAAGGCATAAGAATCCTGCAATCGCTCCAAAGCAATTGATTGTAGTATACCTTATGCCCAAAAGTTTTATTTGGTCAGGGCATCTTTTATAAGCTGTAATTTTTTAAAATAAATGGGAGTGGTAGTTGGACGAACCCTGCGTTTGCAAAGCTCTTTTACAGTACCCATGAGTTCCTTGTTTTCAGAATCGCTGATATGTAGTATTTTCATTTTCCCTGTTGGTTTTTTCTGGCGGTATATCGAATCGCGGTACACCCGTTTGCTCCCTCTAACTCTAATTCTAATTGCACTACCTTTTGTGCGCGCTCTTGTAATGCTTTTCTTTTTGCAAGGGCTTCCTCATTCATTGTAATGACCTGTTCCATCAAGGTATCCTGATTATAGGATCTTAAAACACCGCCTTTTAAAAACTTATAGACCGTGGGTTTGGTTAGTTTAGATCGTTTAATCAGTTCACTTGCAGGCTCTTTATAATAGATATAGAGCATTTCTACTTGTTTTTTAAAATCTTTTCTGGTGTACATTTTTTTACAATTTTATAGTTTCTATAAATTTTAGGTAAAAAATAGTTAAGTATTAGGTAGTTTTTGTATATATTTGTTTTAATGAAATTTACAAACCATACAAAAACACTAAAAAGTTAATTTTAAACCTTGAATCACCAAATATAGGTATAATATAGTTACATAATAACTAACCTATAACAAAAAGTATGTTGTTTTCATTAACTAATTAATAATCAATAGTTATTTGTAAATTATTAACGTGAATTTAATATGAAAGAGTTCGATATTGTAGATACCCAGCTACTCAAACTAGTGGATTATTTGATAGAAAAACATGAATCTACCCAAACTAATTTAGAATTTACCTCCTATTATTCTTTTGGATATAGGTTTTATTCCAACAATAAATACATTGTGGAACAAATGAAGGGAGATGGTAAAAAGGGAACCAAGAAAAAAAGTGCACCACATCTTTTGTTGATTAATATCGCCAGATATTTTAATGTGGATTTCAATTATTTCTATGATCTGGGGTATGCCCCAGAAGATGCCATCCGATCCGAGAAAGAGGCGTTGCCTTCTTCCAAAGAGGAATCTATAAAAGAGGTGTTTCAAGAAATGGATCGCAAGCTGGAACTCTTCAGAATGGAAAATAAACAGCGAAGAACAACAGAGCAAACAGAATACTATAAGGAAATAGAAGAAAAAATAGACCATATCAAAGAACAACTTCGTTTGTCTTTTTCCTTGCCTACAGTGCCAGAAAAAAGAAAAATGAGGATAGAGCTGTTTGACCATATTATACTACTGGGCTGGATGGCAATAGATAGCAAGCGTGTTGCTACACAACTGGAAAAAGAACAGGAACATACCACTAAAGAGATAGAAGCTTTAAAGATAGAAGTAGCGCAACTTAAAGAACATCGAGAAAAGCTGCATGCAGATTTGGCAGAAAGTAACCGTATGACTATCGAAGCACAGAAAGGGCAGACTGAAACTCTGAAAGCCCTATTGACAATAAAAAGTAATACGTAAAAGGAATCGTTGTATCCATTTGAATTTTCTCTAATAAGAGGAAGGCATATTGGTACAACGATATAAAGTCATATACAAATATAATGTCATGATACAATTACGTGACATTATATTTGTATATTAGCAGCATCAATAACAGTAATACGATATACATGAAATCAAAAAAAGAGGATTTTACAAAGCACAGTGAAGCCATAAACGAGCTGCTTTTCGAAGCCAAAGCAATGAAAGGCATCCATAGAATGACCTTGCATACCTGGAGAACAGAAGGGGTTCTGGAAGACAAACGAGATCCTGAAGCCACTACCAAATGGAGTTACTACAGTCCACTGGACGTTGTTTGGATTAGTATTCTAAATGAACTTAAAAAGTTACGGTTTACCCATGCAGAAATGAAAGCCTTTAAAGAGGTCTTGTTTGAAAAAATCAAAGCAGAGGATAACAACGAGTATCCTGCATTGGAATATTATACGCTTCGCGTTTTGCTCTATAATCAGCCTATCTATATCATTATTACCTATGCTACGGAAATGGATGCTATATGGATATTGGATGAAAAGGATTATTTCTCGAAGCTAGCTTCAGGGGAGATAGAAAACCATACGGCAATCCTATTGCACAAAGCGGTAAAATCCAATTTAGAATCCGTATACCAGCATCCTGACTTTAGTGATCTGGCAGGGTTGAATAAGGAAGAAATACAAATACTGCAAATACTCAGGAACAAAAACTTCCGAACCATCAAGATTCTGAAACGCAATGGAGAGATGGATGGTATCGAAGGAACAGAACGAATTGAGGATGTGGAAAGAATTGAAAAACTGCTCAAAGAAGGAGAATACCAGAATATAGAAATCAAACAACAAAACGGGAAGATCGTATCAGCCCACCGTACCATACGAACAAATTTTAAAAGAAAATAAGTAATCAAAGCAAGATGACCGCTACAAGTCATGCCTATTTCTCACTACTGCTTTAACCTACGCTACCATTGGAGAAGCAGCAATGAAGTATTAAAATGAATACAAATGAAATAGACAATAAGTTTATAGAATTAAAAGAATTAAGTGGTATCCTAAAAGCATCCAGCGTACGTGTTGCTATCAACTGGTGCAAGCAAATGGATATCCCAATTTTTGTAATAGCCAATAAAACACTAACCTATCGGTTTTTGGTAAACGCAGAATTAGACAAAAGGATAGTTTCCCTTTTTAAAAAACGCTATCCAGAGTATTGGGACAAATTATACCAATGCTATTTAAACAACGAAAGTGTGGAGTTCGCCATGACTCTGGAAACCAAAATGGAAAAGGCAAGAAATTTGGAAGTTTGCCCTAAATCTGAGTTTGCGAAGTCTTTCCTTGCCGATCCATCTTAAAAACATATCTAAAATGAGAAGAAAGAAATTACCTAAAAACAAACACAAAGGGCTTTTTATCTATTGTAGCAAGTGTTCTAAATATTTTTCCTGGACAAAGAAAACAGAAAAGGATAAGGTTTTAGAGCCTAGTTGCGGAGAAAGTGGAAACCGATTTTCTACGTGCAAGCATACAGCATGTCAAAAGTATAAAGTTCGTCTCCACCTTCCTGGCACCATAAAAGGAACTACCAGTAAAACATTGCCTGCCCTTTCTTACGATGAGGCAGTAATTCAGGCTATTGAATTTTCCAATAATTTTAATAAAGAAACATTTAATGTACCCAATACCCGTGTGGAGAAAAGAAGTTCTCGGATATATCTTTTAAATGCGCAATCTAATTATGTAGATCATCTGGCAGATGTGGGAGTTCCAGAGCATAAAAAGAAAAACAGGTCTTCTACCAATATAAAAACCCATATCCGATCGTTGAAATATTTCAATAAAGTTTTAGAAAGTAAAAAAATAGATGTTCGATTGCTTCCTGTGGATCGAATTGAAGATACCCACGTTGGTTATTTTCACCAGTATTTAGTCCGCGAATTCGGAAACAGATCCTATAACAGACACATGGGGCATTTAAAACTATTTTTTAATTGGATCATAGAACACCACCAACCGTATTTAAAAAACCCATTTATTGTGGTACGCAAACCAACAACTTCCAATAAAGAAACCATCACATCAGAGGAGTTTTATGCTCTTTTAGATCGTATTACCCCTGAAAATGGTATCTATGTTAGCCCCACAGCAAAAGTAAGACCAAGAACAAATTTTTATGCCCCTTTTCTTAAAGATGGTTTTTTATTGGCATTGCACACAGGAGGCAGAAGAGAGGAAATTGTTTCTCTAAAATGGAACATGATTAGAGAGAAAAATAATAGTCCTGTCTATATAGAGGTTGCCAATTTGAAAGTAGAAAGAATAAAAAAGGAAGAAGGACAGGATACGGTAGCTCCAAAAATAATCCCCGTAACTCAAGGCTTATTAGAAATCCTGATACAAATGGGGTATCTGGATAAAAAAGGAAGCGACGATTATATTTTATGCCCAGACAGAACCAGTTATAAAACACAGACACTTATGGAAAAATTATCGAAAGGGTTCAGTCACTATTATAAGCAATTAGAAACGGATAGAAATCTTCAATTCAAATGCCTGAGAAAAACCTATCTAACCTATTTGGAACAAGTAGCAAAAGGAGATACTAAATTGCTCTCTTCGCATACCAGTGATCAGGTGCTTCAAAAGCATTATATAGATGAAAGAGTGGTATCCAAAGCGATACAAGAGGTGCGGATTTTTGGTTGAAATACACAACCAAACCGTACTTTTATTCCGTACTTTTATTGAAATTGAAAAAGAAAATAGATTAAAAAAACGACATAGAATGTATTATAAATATTTGAATTTAAGTTAATTAAGTTGTAATTCCAAAAATAACACAAAGAAAACAACCCTGAGGTTCTCGAAGGGTAAAATACCAGAAGGTTGGACTTCGAGAACCTCAGTCCACAAAAATTCTGATACTCCTGAAGGGTAAATCTGTAGAAAGACTCAGCTAACACGAAGAAATCGTTAGCTATGTTGTCGAAAGAGTCAGCTAACACGAAGAAATTGTTAGCTATGTTGTCGAAAGAGTTAGCTATCACGAGGAAACCGTTAACTATGTTGTCGAAATCCTCAGCTAACACGAGGAAATTGTTAACTATGTTGTCGAAATGTATCACAGGGAGCTTGTCGAAGTGCTATTGAAATTGTTAGCTATAAGTAGTGTTGGTAGTATTTACTAAAATATTTCTATTCTTTTTTATAAAAACAACCCCTGTATACGGATATCCGTAATCCTATTTCTAAAAAGTAATTTACTTTAGAGCTTTAAAAATTTATAGGTACTTATATTTTTAATAAGTAAAGGATATGGGTATCTTGGTAACTATATAATGTTGTTACCACCAATACGAAAAAACCATATGAACCAATTAGAATTTGATGAATTTCTCAGGTCTGTTTCAATAAGTAAAAACAACACATACTCTCTTTTATTGGGAGCAGGAAGCTCAATCAGTTCAGGTATTCCTTCTGCAAATGACTGTATATGGGACTGGAAAGGAACTATATATAAAAGTAATAATCCATCGACTGATGATTGGATAGATAATTTTAAAAATCCAAAGGTTCAAAGCACCATTCAATCATGGTTAGATAATCAAGGAAATTATGTTGAAAATGGTTGTAATGAAGAGTATTCTTTTTATGCAAAAAAATGTTTTCCAATTGACAAAAACAGAAGCCAATATTTCCAAAAAATATGTTCAAATATAAAACCTGCAATTGGATATCGTACAATTCCTTTGCTAGTTAAACATGGAATATTAGATTCTGTATGGACAACTAATTTTGACGATTTATTAATGAATTCATGCGTCTTAGGTGGTATACAAGGTTTAGAAATATCCCTAGGGACAGTTGATAGAATAAACCAAAGAACCCAAAGTAGAAATGAATTACCAATCATCAAACTTCATGGTGATTTTAAGTATGGTGACTTAAAAAATACAGATGAAGAATTAAAGGAACAGGACAAAACATTTAGAGAAAAACTTATAGAGTATGTAAAAGATAAACACCTAATTGTTCTAGGGTATAGCGGACGAGATTTGTCATTAATGAATACTTTAAAAGAAGCGTACTCACAATCAGGTGCTGGAATGCTATTTTGGTGTGGATACCAAAATAACACCAATCCTGAAGTTTCTAAATTAATTGACCACGTTAATAAGAATAATAGACAAGCCTTTTATATCCCAACAGATGGTTTTGATACTACAATGCTTAATATCACTAAATTAGTTGTTGATAGTGAAAAAAAATTAAAAGATGAACTAAACTCCGTTCAGCAATCAAAAAACGAAAATGATTCATTTACTCCCTTTAATTTAAAACCTGAGCGGATAAATAAAGTTTTAAAGAGTAACTGTTTCCCTTTAGAGTTTCCTGATGAAGTATTCGTATTTGACGCCCTATTAAATGAAAAACCTTGGGAAGCTGTAAATAATATTGCTTTAAAAAGAAATGATATATCTGCAATTCCATATCAAAATAAAATTTGGGCTTTTGGAACTTTAGAAACAATAAAGACAGCCTTTAAATCTGTAATATCAAGTGATATTGTAAGAAAACCATTAACTGATACAAGAATCTATCATTCAGGTATAAATTCGTTAATGCTATCTGCAATATGTAAGGTATTATCAGCATCAAAAGGGTTTAAAACAAATTATAGAAATAAAATTTGGTCATCACAGTATCAAAAAATTGCTAATCAAAAAGTATATAATGCGATAAAACTTTCATTAGAAAAAATAAAAGGTAAATTTTATTTAGTGCTTAATCCAAGTTTTGTATTAGAAAATGAGGAAGTCTCTAAAGATATAATTCAGCAAGTAGGAATAACATTTTATCATAAAATATGGAACAGTGAATTTAATGACTATGTTAAAAATTGGAGCTTAGTATTAATAACAGAGACTAAATATGACTTCCCTTTAAATTCTGCTAGTGGTTTTAACTTCAAAATTGGAAAGATTCCATTATTTACAAATATCTGTGACTTAAACAACAATTACACAAATACTCATAACGTACCATCAAAACATATTAGCCTCAAAGGTGTTCAGTTTAAGGAATCTTCGTTGCTTTTCTCAACGAAACATGGTGGTAAACATACATCTGACATTCATCCTATGAGAGGTCTCATTGAGAATAAACCTTTTGAAACAAACCTCAATACTTTCTTAAACTCTACAATACAATTAGGAATTATTTCCCCTGAAGAAGATTCTGTAGCATTATTCAACTTTCTATCTAAACAGAATCAAGAGATACAGAAATATAGCGAAAAAGATAATTACATTATAGACTTTAAAGGTTTTTACAAAACATATGGTTTAAGCCTAAATATTCCAGAACCAACTTCTTCTAACTGGGAAATTGTATCTGAACCAAAAAGTCATATTCTCAAAGAAAACATTCATGAAATTAAGAGAAATATTTGTGATAAAATCACAAAAATAACTGCGTCAGGAAATCAAAAAATTATAGTTATTTATATTCCAAAAAGATGGGATAGTTTTACTAGCTATCATGAAAATGGAGAGTCTTATGATTTACATGATTACGTAAAGGCATTTTGTGTAGAAAAACGAGTTACATCTCAATTTATTAGAGAGAAAACAATTAAAGATGTAAAACAAAGTTGCCAAATAAATTGGTGGTTGTCTTTATCTTATTTTGTTAAGTCATTAAGAACACCTTGGATATTAAGTAATACAGACAAAAAAACGGCTTTTGCCGGTATAGGATATAGTATTGATTCCAAGAAAGAAGATAAAGGCCACATTATTTTAGGCTGCAGCCATATTTACAGTTCTTCAGGAGAAGGTTTAAAATACAAATTATCAAAGATTAGTAATGATAAAATTCAATGGCGTCATAAAAAACCTCATTTAGGTTATGATGACGCTTATGAGTTTGGTAAGAATGTAATCAATCTTTTCTATGAATCAATGAACGAAATCCCAAAGAGAGTAGTAATTCATAAACGGACATTTTTTACTGATGATGAAAAGCAGGGGATTCTAGATAGTCTTTATGATAATATAAAAATTGAACTTGTAGACTTAGTCGAAATAAACTTAGAGGATGATATAAAATATGTTTCAAGTAAAATTAAAAATGGAAAAACTGAAATAGATGGCTATTCTGTCTCTAGAGGGACCTGTATTCAATTAAATGCTAGTGAAGCATTACTATGGGCTCACGGAGTTGTACCATCTGTCAAAAATCCTAAACTCAATTTCTACCCAGGAGGCAGATATATTCCTAAACCACTAAAAATAATCAAACATTATGGTACAGGAAGTTTAGAACAAATTGCCAATGAAATTTTAGGCCTTACAAAGATGAATTGGAATTCCTTAAATATGTACTCTCAATTGCCTGCAACAATTTCATCTTCAAATGATATCGCTAGAATCGGAAAACTGATTGAAAATAAAGAGAAAATAGAATATGACTATAGATATTTTATTTGAAATTGTAATCTCGGAAATAAGTACTAGCTACTAATAAATAAGCATATGGCATGCCGATAGGCCAGCGCTATATGCCTAGTTGAGGGATATGGGATTTGTAAATAAAGGGGGATCGAGAAGTTAGCAAGACATTTAGAGAGTCGCTTGCCTAGTTACAAAAAACCACAAGTAGTATCATCACTTATTCAAATAGGAAATTCAGGAAAATTTTTAAGATTCGAGTATCAGCAAACTTCCGAATGTTTAAAATTTTGGAAAAACTTTCCATGTAAAAAGTCTGATATAATCATAGAAAATAATGAAGATTCAAATATCGAATTAGTGGAAATAAAATAATAACATTGTGAAAGTACCACTGCTATATAAAAAACAAAGTTGCCCCTAAGGACAACAACGTTTATTATATTTACTATTAGCTACAAATTAAAAAAATGATTATTAAGTATCTTACCTATAGTATTTCTATAACTTTTATCTCTTGGATGGTTGGAATGATTGTTAATGCTTTTCTAAGTAAAAAAGAAAGCTATAAAAAATTATCAAATCTAAATTTGATAAAAAGCGAGACTATAAATAAAAGAATAGGACTTAAAGCTTTTAAATGGATTGTAAAAAATACATTTTTTAAATACTTCAATCCAAAACTTAAATTTAAAAAGAAAGTTGAAATAACGGATTTAAATGAAATACGAAAAGAAATGACATTTGCCGAAATAAGTCATTTCATCGGATTTGGTTTCGTAACTTTTTTTGTCGTAGCAAAATTAATTAAAGGCAATATTATATTTGGATTGATTTTTATGATAGTAAATGTTGTAATGAATTTATATCCTTCGCTATTGCAGCAAGAAAATAAAAGACGAATAGATAGATTAATTAAAAACTATAGGGAACACCAGTAGCAATTGCATAAGCTCATTATTTAGTATAAAACAACCGATAGTTTTAAAAGATTACTATTTTTATCAGAGATTAATAACAGGGCTGTCAGGCTCTACTTGCTAGGGAATTAAAAAATACACACAAAATTATTGGAAAACAAAATAGAAATTATTGAAACTATCGGAAAGATTGTTGTTTTTATAATGCTACTTCTTTCTGTTTTTCTTTTTACGGTTAAAACAAAAAATAAACTGCCTAATAGAGTTTTTGGTATCTATTTACTGGTCATCGCATTTGACTTAATTGGTTTTTTTACCAACAAGACTTTAGATTACCCTTACCTGCATATTTTAAAAGTTTCGTCTAGTTTATTACAATTACCCTTGTTTTATCTCTATGTATTATCCGCTTGCTATTCTAATTTTAAGATTAAAAAAACACACATTCTTCATTTTCTGTTATTCCTTGCTATTTTTTACATAACAAACTTCTCAAAGCAAAGTTTAGTACTTTATGAAATAGTAGGAGAACTACAATACATTATCTACATCGTTGCAGTTTTTATAGTCCTAAAAAAATATAAAACTGTATTTCTTGAAAATTATTCCAATGCGAATAATACTATGTATAAGTGGTTGTTTCAGATTACAGTGCACATTCATTTGTGATTTTAAGATGGTATTTGTCATATTCTGTATTTCAAGAATATGTTCTAAATATTAATATCCTGATAAGTATTTAAAAGAGTAATTACATAAAATTTACGATAACGCTTTTTTATAAGTACACAAGATGTGGTTTGCTGAACAGTTACAAAATGTCTATTTAAAACGTTTTTATAAAATCTAGTTTCCAGAAAATTGTACTATTACCGTTGTCAATATCCATTTTTTCGTAGAATTGAATATGAACATTATTAATGCACACAGAACGAATATCATATACATCGAAAGGAATTTCTTCAACAGGTTCAATGGAATATGCCCAATTTTTTCCTGTTGCGTAATGATATTCTAATAAAGTTTCTTCTATACTCATTTTTGTTATATCTATTACCTTAGATAAGTTAACGTATAGCAATCTTATAAATTGTTTTTTAAAGATGTTTTAAAATTAAAAAACAAGCTATTAAAAGATGCTATGTAATTAAGTTTGATAATCAAAATATCAGGTTCATTACAACAAAATATGGAGTGTCTAATATCTGTGATTTCGAAAAAAAAATAGAAAAACAGTAAAATTCGGCTTACTTCCAATACGAATGAATAGGTTGAACTATCGATTGTACATCTGATCATGGATTCATTACGTTTTCTTGTTTATATAGCTATATAAGCGAAGTACCTCCATCAACTATAAGCGTTTGTCCCGTTCCATAATTTTGCTCTAATAAATAAACAAAAGATTTTGCAACGTCTTCGGCATAACCGACTCTTTGAACTGGAAGACTTTTAGCAATAGTTGTATACATCATTTCTCGGTCACTCTCCGCCATATTACTCCAAAGTTCAGTTTTTACCATTCCTGGGGCTAATTCTATTGCCATCGCTCTAGTAAAACCTTCTATTGCGGCACAAACACTTGCGCCTAAAGCCCAGCCTTTATTAGGACGATTGCTTGCAATGCCACTAGTCAAGGTAATAGACCCTGTTGTTTTAATAAATGGTATCGAATATTTTACTGCTGTATATGAACCCCAGTAACGAACATTGAAAAAATTCTGTGCAGCCTCTAATGTAATATCTGCAACATTTTTAATGACTAAGCTTTCACCTGCCGTAAAAACCAGATGATCAAATGAACCAATTTTTTCAAATAGCTTTTTTACCTGATTTTCGTTTGTTATGTCTATAGCGTAACCTTTACTTTGGTTTGGGAGCTTTTTCAAAGCATTGTCTATGCGTTTTTGATTGCTTGAAACAATTATTACAATTGCTCCATTTTTTGGATGCACTTAGTCGGTGCTTGAATGAGGTCGAAAGGTCTTTGGATGCATTTAGTTGGTAACTAGATGGGATTAAGTAGTTTTAATGTGTGTTATCTGATGTAAGTGTTTTATGTTATGAATAAGAATCAGCATTATTTAGAAATCATATTTTTTCTCAATTGCATAACGTAGTAATTCACCTTTGCCATGCAGATCTAATTTTCGGATAATATTTTTACGATGTGTTTCAATAGTAGAAACTGAGTTAAATCGTATCGCAGCAATTTCAGATGAGGTTTTTCCTTGTCCTATAAGTGTTAAAATCTCTCGCTCGCTTTTGGATAAAATTTGTTTTTTAGCAAGTTGTTTTACTTCGCCCAAAAAAAGAGAAGGGTCGATAGCAGCATCAAAATAGGTTTCTCCTTTTGCTACTTGTTGGATTGCTGTTAAAACTTCTTCTAAAGGAGAGTTTTTTAAAATATATCCAGATGCTCCTGCATCGATCATTTGTCGAACGGCATCTTCTTGATCAAACATAGAAAATGCGATAACTTTGCTGTGCGGAAGTTCTTTTTTAATAATTCTGGTTGCCGCTATACCATCGATTTTTGGCATTCTAATGTCGGTTAATATTACTTTTGGTCGTTTTAAACGAACAATTTTTAATAATTCTTCCCCATCATTTGCCATACCTACAATGCTAATTTCTTTTTCGTACTTAAGAAGCAGTTCTACACCATCTATTAACGATTGGTGATCTTCAGCAATTGCAATAGTTATCATATAGGTATGTTTATTATAATGTTAGTTCCTTTTCCTATGGTAGAATCGATCTCAAAAGTACCTTCCAGATGTTCTATACGTTTTTCTGTATTTGCCAGTCCCATTCCTTCTTTTTTAGGCAATACTTTAGCATCAAATCCCTTACCGTTATCCTCTACAATAATATTTAAAAGCGAATCATGATTGGTTAGGGATATATGTATTTCGGTAGCTTTAGCATGTTTAATGGCGTTGGTAATCAATTCTTGTATCATTCTAAAGATCGTAATTTCTAAGGCGTTATCCAATCGTTGTTCTAGTCCATAATCTTGTACTTCTACGAGTAAATTGCTATTAGATACTTTTTTAGCCAGATTTTTAATAGCAAGCAGTAATCCTTGGTTTGCCATTACACCACTATTTTTTTCATGTGCAATGGTTCTTACTTTTTGATATGCTTCCTCTAATAAAGTATTTGTTTTAGAGTATAGTTCCTCAATATTCTGGATTTTAGGATTGTCTTTATTGTTTCGTAAATGCTGAAAATGAAGTTTTATGGTAGCAAGGGTACTCCCCAGATTATCATGTAAATCATTGGCAAGACGTTGCCGTTCTTTTTCTTGCCCCGATATCATCGCATCAATAGCAGATAATTCTTGCTCTTTTAATAATTTTTCTGTTTTTTGGAGTTCTATTTCGTGTTGTTGTTCTACTATATGTTGTTTACGTTTACTGTTTTTATAGACTAAAAAAGCGATGACTAAACCAATAACAATAAAAGAAATAGCACCAATGAATAGATTGCGATTACGTACTCTGTTAGCCTCAGATTTTAAGTTGATATTAAGGAGTTGGACTATCTTTTTTTCTTTTTCTGTGGTTTTTAATTGAATTTCTAATTTAGAATTTTGTAGTGTATTTTTTCTATAATCTAAATCATATTCAATTTCTAAAGATTTTTTAAGTGCATCATAGGCTTCTTTATATCGATGTAATTTCTCCAGGTTTTTGGATTGATATCGAAGTAAATAAAACATACTTTTTAGTGTATCCGAGTTATTCTTATACTTTTCGGCTTTATTGATACTGTGTAAAGCCATAGCATATTTTTTTTCTTTTGCATGTACCTCTGATAACCGAATTAAAGATTTAAAAACTAAATGTTTATTAAAAGGTTGGTTTAAGTTTTTTTGAATAATATCCTGATAATAAAATACAGATGAATCCTTTTGGTTTAAAACTTCAAACTTATAAGCTTTTTGTATATCAAATCTAGATAGACATTGGTCGTTAAATTTGTTTAAATTAGATAGCCTCTCAAGCTTTTTTATTTTGTCAAAAAATCTGTTGTTCAGATCTTTTGACTTGGTATAAAAAATGATTTCATATAATATTATCCAAAAATGATCAATTGGTTGATCTGCTATAGTACTGTATTCTTTTAAGTACTTTTTATAAAGGTCATTGCTTTGTAATATTTCTTGACGATAGAATTCTAAGATCGCTAATAAACATACTTTTCTTAATTCTATATTTTCTAGTTCTAAAGAAGATTGATATGCTTTTGAAAAGTAATTAAACGCTTTAGAATTATTTGAATTAGTATACAGACTAATATACCCTAGATTTAAAAATGATATACTACTCATAACGCGATTAGAAATAGTATCAACTTCTAAGGGGTTTACTTTTTTAGAAGCATAATCATCTCGATAATATAATATTTCGGCAAGATCATTAAGTAAAGAAGCCACTTGCTCATTTTTAATATACTTGGTATGATATTTAGCATTTTTATATTCTAATTGTTTTAGATTTTGAAAATAAGTGTAGTAAGCTGTGTCTTTCTCTTTAATAGTTGTAGAACCATACAAAGTAACACAGCTTAAAATGAATACTATATTTAATATAAGTTTATTCAAAAATAATTTTATTATAGCCTGGTATACAGGAACCCCAAGGAGCAGCAGGTTTTTCATCATACGTAGGCATTATAAGAGCTGCTTTAGGATCTTTATGTAATTTTTTAGTTTGATTATAAAAAAGACCACTTCTATTATAAGTCTCGCTATCAAATACTTGGTTTTTAACTGCATGAGGCTCATTTGCAGGAAACTTTCCGTCATTAGATGTTGAATGATGTAGAGGTCTTAATTTTCTGTTTACTCTTAAGTAAATATTTTTATGTTTCTCTTTGTTTATTTGTAAATCAACTTTTACCGGATATGGTTTAAAACTCTCTTCTAAACCTTTAACTGTAATGTCAAAATTTAAACACTGTAGATCACTTATTGTACCATCCATATTTAGAACACGAAAATTTTTATATTCAATTTTATCTTTTTCAATATCAACAATTCCTAAATTAATTTCACCACTATAATTAACCAACATAAATTCGGCAGCTTCTACTGTACAGGATTTATTAATACGATCAAGATTTGATGTTTTAAATTTCACAAAAATTCCAAAGAAAGTTCCGTATAATTGACTGGCATAAACAAATTGATACCTTTTATCAGGTATGATTTTTTCAGATTTGTTTTTCGGTATTTTAATATCATAGCTTTCACTAAAATTAATAGTCCCCGTTAGTTCAAAATTCATAATAATTTATTTTAGTTATTTAGTTATACCTCAAAACTCTCAAAAAAAAGAGTAGGATTCCATACCCAACACAGGGTATTTTCCTTGTATCAGGTATAAATACTAAAGGGAAATAGGATTAAGCATCCTAAGATATTAATCCAAAAAATAATTATTTTGACAGAAAACTAGGGGTGTATATGGTTTACTCAGGTTGTAAATACGTTTTTAATACAAAAAGCAACAAAATAAAGATAATAAAACCTACGAGAATAAAGATGCTGCCCTTATAATATTTGCGATGTAGTTGGATGTCTTTTCGGTAGCTAAAGATCATTAAAATAATAAAAGCTACTACAAAAATTCCTGCAAATACTAACTGACCTTGACTAAACATATTTTGCTATTTTTACGGCAAAGATAATCTATAAAAATATATTGATGAAAGATAAAATTGCAGCAGTACAAGAATTTCATACCTCATTCAAGATAGGATATAAAAATGAACCAATTGCAGATTTGGGAGAGGCGAAAAATATGCTTCGATTTAACTTAATGAAAGAAGAAAACGAAGAATATCTGGAAGCTGCTCAAGATAACGACTTGGTAGAGGTGGCAGATGCATTAGGAGATATGTTATATATTTTATGTGGCACCATTATCGAACATGGTATGCAGCACAAAATAGAAGAAGTGTTTAATGAGATTCAGCGTAGTAATATGAGTAAGCTAGGAGAGGACGGACAGCCAATTTACAGAGAAGATGGTAAAGTGCTAAAAGGACCTAAATATTTTAAACCAAACATAAAGGAGATATTAGATCGATAAATAAACAAAAACTCCTGAAAAATATTTTTTCAGGAGTTTTTGTTTTATAATATAGCATTTAGATCTCTTAAACCTTATACCTCCATCCAAAAGAATCTTCAGATTTATTGTATTGTATATCCATTAATGCTTTTTTGAAATAAGAAGCATAGGAGTTTTCTTGTTTAGCAAGCTCATAATTTTTTCCTTGATATCCAAAAGCTTTAATAGGACTAACTACTGCTGCAGTTCCTGCTCCAAAAATTTCTTTTAAACTACCATTTTTTGCAGCTTCTACAATTTCACTAACCTTTACAGGTCGCACGTCTACTTTATAGCCTTCTTTTTCAGCAATAGTAATTAAACTTTTACGAGTAATACCATCCAGAATACGATCACTAACAGGAGCAGTAAGCAAGATGTCGTTTACTCTAAAAAAGACATTCATTGTTCCGGCTTCTTCCATATACTCGTGTGTATTAGAGTCTGTCCAGATTATTTGTTGGTATCCTTCTTTTTTCGCAAGGTTAGTAGGATAAAATTGCCCTGCATAGTTTCCTGCAGCTTTTGCATACCCAAAACCACCACTGGCAGAACGACTAAATTTTTCGGCAACCAAAACACTCACATCTCCACTATAATAAGATTGTGCAGGAGAGCATATAATCATAAATTTATACTCATCTGCTTCAGATGCAGATACACTAGCTTGGGTAGCAATAACAAATGGACGAATGTATAAAGAGTTTCCAAAACCTGATTTAATCCAATCGTTATCTAATTTTAACAAAGCATTTAGTCCCTCAAAAAAATAATCTTTAGGAAATTCTGGTATTGCTAAACGTTCAGAAGACTTATTAATACGATTAAAATTTTCATCAGGTCTAAATAAAAAGGTGTCCCCATTATCATCTTTATACGCTTTCATTCCTTCAAAAACAGCCTGCCCATAATGAAAAACACGAGCAGAAGGATCTAGTGTTAGTGGACCATAAGGAATTATTTTTGGACTTTGCCATTCTCCATTTGCATAGTCACAGACGAACATGTGGTCGGTGAATATTTTTCCGAAATTAAGGTTTTCAAAATCTACTTGTCCTATTTTAGACTCCTTTACGGTATTAATTTCTAAGGTTTGAGAAATTATGTTTTTCATCCTTTCTAAATTTAAAAGATAGCAATACTAGGCTATCCTGAGTTCATTATCCTATATTTTGTCTGAAAATGAAGGTGATAACTAACACCTTTTAAAATTCATTGTAAAAATACCTTTTTCTTGTAAAATAGGAATTGTATAAATGTTTAATTTTACAAAACATAAGAATAATCAAAGATGATGAAAAAATACACGCCATTTTTTATAGGATTACTGTTACTTTTTAGCTGTAATGACTCTGTTAAAAAAGAAACTTCTTCAACTATCACCACCAATATAGAAGATAATTACAAGAGTTTTGGAAACAAAATTATTGTAGATGAGATAGATGATATCAAAGTTGTAACCAATAAATATAAAGATTTAAAGGAAGGGGATACTCTAGCAATTACTTTTTCTAGTACTGTAAAATCGGTATGCAAAGCTAAAGGTTGTTGGATGAGAGTTACTTTGGATAAGGATACAGAAACTATGGTGAAATTTAAAGATTATGGTTTTTTTGTGCCAAAAGATATAGAAAATGACACTGTAGTAATCCAAGGTAAAGCATTTGTAAGCGAAGTTTCTGTGGAAGAGCAACGTCATTTTGCCAGTGATGCAGGAAAAACAGAAGAAGAAATAGCTAATATTACTGTTCCAAAAAAAACATACTCTTTTATTGCTAATGGTGTTTTGATAAAAAAATAATGAAGGATAGCATAAAACGTGAAATAGTTATTACTGCAGATGGATCAAAAACTATTCATTTGCCAGAATTGGAAGAACAGTACCATTCTAAGCATGGAGCAATTAATGAGGCAAAACATGTATTTATAAAAAGTGGTCTACATCATGTTTTAGACAAAAATAACCCCAATATTATTCATATTCTGGAAATTGGTTTAGGAACAGGGCTAAATGCTTTTATAACTTTTTTAGAAGCAGAACAAAATAACTTATCTGTTGATTATGTTGGAGTAGAGGCGTACCCAGTTTCTATAGAAGAGGCGATGCTTATGAAATATCCAGAAGCACTTTTGGTAAAGAATAGAGAATCTGATTTTGAAAGAATGCATCAATCTATGTGGGAACAACCTGCCAAAATTAATTCCAATTTTAATCTTACTAAGCGTAAACAGTTCTTTGTAGATATAATAGATCAAAATCAATATGATTTGATCTATTTTGATGCTTTTGGAGCTAGGGTACAACCAGAACTGTGGACTTCAGAAATTTTTAAAAAAATGTATGATGCACTTCGAATAAAAGGTGTCTTGGTTACATATGCAGCTAAAGGAAGTGTTCGAAGAGCAATGTTAGAAGTAGGTTTTAAAGTAGAAAGGCTTCCTGGCCCCCCAGGAAAACGTGAGATGCTTAGAGCAACTAAGAATGATATAAACGATTGTTAAACCTATAATAAAGAAATAGATTTTGTTGTAACAGGATATTTTTTGTCTTAAGTTTAATCACTGATAGAGGTTTTTATAAACCTTATGATTGCCTTAAGAACAAAATATATTTTTAGAAACATACCTCGTAATTTTGCTTTGGGGGTGTGAATGAAAATTCAATAAAAAAACAGATGAAAGTTTTAATTACTGGTGCAACAGGTTTGATAGGTAAGGAAATAGTAAAACTATGTCATCAATCTAATATAGATGTAAATTACCTAACTACAAGTACATCCAAAATAGATTCTAAACCAAATTATAGAGGTTATTTTTGGGATCCAAAAAAAAGAGAATTGGATGCAGAATGTTTTGATGAAGTAGAAGTTATTATAAACCTTGTTGGAGCTACAGTTGCAAAAAGATGGACTTCTTCTTATAAAAAAGAAATACTAGAAAGCAGGACAGGTACCGCTTCTCTTATTTTAGAATCCTTAAAAAACACAAAGCACTCTATTCGGCATATTGTTTCGGCAAGTGCAGTAGGTGTGTATCCTAATTCTTTTCAAAACTATTATACAGAAGATGTATCTGAGCAAGATTCTGGGTTTTTAGCAGAAGTAGTTACCCAGTGGGAAAATGCTGTTTTGCAATTCGAAACCTTGGGTATAGGTGTAAGTTTATTACGTATAGGACTTGTATTATCTGCCAGAGGAGGAGCATTTCCTAAAATAACAAAGCCTATACAAATAAAACTAGGAGCTTGTTTTGGTAGTGGTAAGCAATGGCAAAGCTGGATTCATATTCATGATTTGGCTCGTATGTTCTTGTTTGTTATTGAAGAAGAACTAACAGGTGTTTTTAACGCCGTAGCCCCTAATCCTGTTTCTAATGAAAAACTTACATATATAATAGCAGAAAAACTAAATGAAAAAATAATATTACCTAATATACCTAAATTTCTAATGAAACTTATACTAGGAGAGATGCACAATATTTTGTTTTCTAGCCAACGTGTATGTAATGACAAGATTTCTACAGCAGGATTTATTTTTGATTATGATAATATAAGATCTGCAGTAGATGTGCTTATTGAGGATTTTAAAAAGTAATATTAATAAAAGAGAGTGTCTGATTTTTCAAACACCCTCCTTAAAAAGATAGAACAGCTCTAATTTTATGGAGCTTTATTAGCTTTTATACTAATTTTTAATTCAATATCATCGTTAATGAATTTGTCTCCTAAGTTTTCAAAAACAGATTTAGAAGCATAATTTACACCCCATTCTGTTCTGTTAATAGTGAAAGCCTCTGTATCCAAAGTCATTGTGTTTTCATTAATAGAAGTTGTTGCAGGAAATGAAATATTTTTCTTGATATCCTTTATAGTTAGATTACCATCAATAAAAGTTTTACCATCTTTTTCAGAAATTCCTGTTATTTCAAAAACTGCTTTAGGGTGTTTAGCAACATTAAAGAAATGATCCTCTTTTCCTTCGCCTTCACCTTTTAAATGTCCTTCTAAAGAAGTCTTTTCGTCACCTTCTAGATCGGTTACTGTAATAGAATTCATATCAATCACAAAAGCTCCACTTTCTATATTTTCATCCTTAAGTTCAAGGCTACCACTAACCAATCCTAATGTTCCAGTATGTTTTTCAGCGGGCTTAAATCCAGTCCACTCAATAGTACTAGATGTTACATCTACTTTGTATAAAACAGCCTCTACAGGAGCTTCTTTTACTTCTTCAGCAGTAGTAGCTTCCGTTTCATTTTTCTTTTCTCCTTTACAAGAGTATGCTGTAACTATAAGAGCAGTTGCAGCAAGTACGGTAATAAATTTGGTTTTCATATTTATATTAGTTTATAGTGTTTTTAAAATATGTTCAAAATTATTTTTTTATAAGGGGAATATTCTTAAATATATACTAAAAAAAATCTGTGACATTATGACATTAATTTAAGATTGGCAGTACTTTTGATATTTGAAAACGAAAACGTACAAAAGATACGAGTTACATGAGTAAGAAAAATAAAAACACCGACGATGTAAAAGATCAAGTAGAAGAAGTACTTGATACTCCTGTTACAGAAACAGAAACAGAAGAGATAGATTTAGAAACGGGACTTAAAGAAGAGCTGGAGAAAGAAAAAGATAAGTTTTTAAGACTCTTTGCAGAGTTCGAGAATTATAAAAAACGAACTTCCAGAGAGCGTTTAGAATTATTCAAGACAGCTAGTCAGGATGTTATTCAATCTATGTTGCCTGTATTAGATGATTTTGACAGAGCTTCAAAAGAAATTATGAAATCAGAAGACAAAGAACTTATTAAAGGAGTAGAATTAATTCATAATAAATTAAAAGAAACTTTAAAAAGCAAAGGGTTGTCCGAAGTAGAAGTAAGCGCGGGAGATACTTTTAATGCAGATGATCATGAAGCAATTACTCAAATACCAGCTCCAAGTGAGGACTTAAAAGGTAAGATAGTTGATGTAATAGAAAAAGGATATGCGTTAGGAGATAAAGTTATTCGTTTTCCAAAAGTGGTCACAGGTCAATAAAAAATTATGAAGGAAGATTTTTACGACATATTAGGTTTAAGTAAAGGTGCAACTGCAGCAGAAGTAAAAAAAGCGTACCGTAAGAAAGCTATTGAATATCACCCAGATAAAAATCCAGGAGATAAAGAAGCTGAAGAAAAGTTTAAGAAAGCAGCAGAAGCATACGAGATCTTAAGTGATCCAGATAAAAAAGCACGCTATGATCAATATGGTCACCAAGCTTTTGAAGGTGGCGGCTTTGGTGGCGGTGGCGGTATGAATATGGATGACATATTCAGTCAGTTTGGCGATATTTTTGGCGGCGGTGGTTTTGGTGGCTTTAGCGGTTTCGGCGGTGGCGGTGGCGGCAGACAACGTCGAGCAAAAGGTAGTAACTTACGTATACGTGTTAAGCTTACATTAGAAGAAATTGCAAATGGTGTAGAAAAGAAAATCAAAGTAAAAAGAAAGATTCAAGCGCCAGGTACAACATATAAAACCTGTAGTACATGTAATGGATCTGGACAAGTAACTAGGATTACTAATACAATCCTTGGTAGAATGCAAACTTCTTCCCCTTGTAGTGCATGTGGTGGATCTGGGCAAATGATAGACGATAGACCTGCTGAGGCAGATATGCAAGGATTAAAAGCTACAGAAGAAACCGTTAGTATTAAAATACCAGCAGGAGTAGAAGATGGTATGCAACTTAAAGTTTCAGGAAAAGGAAATGAAGCTCCGGGTAATGGTATAGCGGGAGATCTAATCGTAGCTATAGAAGAGCAAGAGCATCCAGACTTACAAAGAGAAGGTAATAACCTGCACTATGATATGTATGTAAGTTTCTCTGAAGCTGCTTTGGGAGCATCTAGAGAAATTGATACCGTTTCTGGTAAAGTGAGAATAAAGATTGAAGAAGGTGTACAAAGTGGTAAAATATTAAGATTAAGAGGTAAAGGAATCCCTAGTATCAATGGCTATGGAACAGGAGATCTTTTAGTACATGTAAACGTATGGACACCAAAAACATTAAATAAAGAACAACGTGAGTTTTTTGAAAAAATGGCTAAAGATGATCACTTTAGACCAAATCCAGAAAGTGGAGAAAAGTCATTTTTTGAAAAAGTAAAAGATATGTTTTCTTAATATAATTAATGGATTTAACCATTTAGAATCATTTAGTTGTATTAACGTTTGATTAAGAAAAATTTGTATATTTGAAACATCACTAACATGTTTGGTGATAATTTTTCTTTTTCATAGCAATTTTTTTCCCATCCTTAATATTGATATTTAGGGTGGGTTTTGTTTTTTATAAAAAAAAGATAATCAACAAAAAGAACCAATTATTTTACGCAATTAATAGCAAACATAATTAGTATAAGTTTTTAAGTTTTCGTATCATTCGCACTTCATAAATATTAAAACTATATTGCTATCTATGGTTAATCTTTTAGAGGTACAACAAGCCACAAAACGATTCGGGACTTTTACTGCTTTGGATAATGTATCCATACAAGTCCCAAAAGGAAGTATTTTTGGATTA
The DNA here is from genome assembly GCF_000430665.1 of Aquimarina muelleri DSM 19832. GTDB lineage: Bacteria > Bacteroidota > Bacteroidia > Flavobacteriales > Flavobacteriaceae > Aquimarina > Aquimarina muelleri. Next base: position 24,116 of record NZ_AUML01000018.1, read on the forward strand.
CTTGGGCCTAATGGAGCAGGTAAAACTACTTTGATTAGGATTATTAATCAAATTACATTGCCAGATGAAGGAAATGTGTTATTAGATAATGAATCTCTTAAACCACATCATATTAGGGATATTGGATATCTTCCAGAAGAAAGAGGTTTGTATAAATCCATGAAAGTAGGAGAACAAGCATTATATCTAGCACAACTTAAGGGATTAAGTAAAACAGAAGCCAAAGAACGTTTAAAATACTGGTTTGATAAATTTGATATAGGACACTGGTGGGATAAAAAGATTCAGGAACTCTCTAAAGGAATGGCGCAAAAAGTACAATTTATAGTTACCGTACTTCACAAACCAAAATTATTAATCTTTGATGAACCATTTAGTGGGTTTGACCCTATAAATGCAAACCTTATTAAAGATGAAATATTACAGCTACAACAAGAAGGAGCAACAGTTATATTTTCTACCCACCGTATGGAAAGCGTAGAGGAACTATGCGATCATATTGCACTTATTAATAAATCTAAAAAAATATTAGAAGGTAAGGTAACAGATATAAAAAGAACATATAAATCTAATACTTTTGAGGTAGGAATTCTAACCGAAAATAGTAAAGACTTATATACTCATTTACAAGAAACTTTTACTGTAGTGCCAGCAAATTTTAAAACAATTGATGACCAATTAAAAATGAAAATAACTTTAGATAAAAATACGTCGTCAAATGATTTACTTCAGTATTTGTCAGATAAAGGACAGATAATGAGGTTTAACGAAGTAATACCAGGGATAAACGAAATATTCATTAAAACCATTACAGAAAATGAATAATCTGAAACTAATTATAAAAAGAGAATTCATAGCTCGTGTTCGTAATAGAACATTTGTAGTAATGACTTTTTTAAGCCCACTAATAGTGGTAGGGATGGTTCTTTTGATTACTTGGCTGGCTACACTAAATAATGATGAAATTCGTAAAGTTGCTCTTTTTGATGAAACAGGTCTGTTTAGTTCTGATTTTAAAGATTCAGAAGAGGTTGATTATATAGATTATAGTAGTGTAACCCTAAATGATGCCAAGGACTCTGTCGTCATTAAAAAATTAGATGGATTATTGTATATTCCTAAAAAACTCACCAATAAAGAGCTAGCTAAATCGATACAATTTTTTGCAGAAGAAGCTCCAAATGTTACTATTCTTAATACTATAGAAAAAGTAATAGGTGATAAATTAACAAATCAAAATTTTAAAGAAAAAGACTTAGATCTGGATGCTATCGAAGACTCTAAAGCAAAAGTAAACATTCAAATAGAAAATTTTTCTGGAGAAAAGACATCCAAGATGTCTAATTATGTAAAAATGATTTTTGGAGGTGCAGCAGGATATTTCTTAATGATGTTTATTATTATTTATGGTAATATGGTTATGCGCTCTGTAATAGAAGAAAAATCTAATCGTATTATTGAGATTATTATTTCTTCAGTAAAGCCATTACAATTAATGATGGGGAAGATTCTAGGAACTTCTTTTGCAGGAATTCTTCAGTTTTTAATTTGGTTAATATTAGGAGGAGTTTTGTTAACAGTAGCATCCTCTGTTTTTGGTATAGACCCTCAACCTGGAGGTTTGAATTCATCGATATTACAAGAAAACAATCAACAAGAAATACAATTAATATTGCAAGATATAATGAAACTTCCTTTAGGAACATTAGTACTTTCTTTTTTTATATATTTTATAGGAGGGTATTTTTTATACAGTGCAATCTATGCAGCAATTGGGGCAGCAGTAGATAGTGAGACAGATTCTCAGCAATTTATGCTACCTATTATATTACCATTAATGTTAGGTATATATGTAGGATTCTTTTCAGTGATCGAAAACCCTCATGGAACCGTTTCTACGATATTTTCTATGATCCCTTTAACCTCTCCAATAGTTATGCTCATGCGTATACCTTTTGGTGTTCCTTGGTGGCAGGTTTTGATTTCCATACTTTTGTTAGTTGCAAGTATATTATTTATAACATGGCTGGCAGCAAAAATATATAAAGTAGGTATCCTTATGTATGGCAAAAAACCAAGTTATAAGGAATTGTTTAAGTGGATCAAATATTAATAAAATATGGTGCAGCAAGAAGAAATAACAGAGCAAGTAAAAGATGTTATTAAAGAAGATGTTTGGGGAGTAATCAAAGATTTTTTGAATTATGAAATTTTTAGTTTAGGAACAGAAAAAGATCCCATAGTACTTACTGTAGGTTTATTGTTTTTTGTGCTATTTATTCTTGTAATAACATCCCTTGTACTCAAATTTATAAGAAAAATAGTCACTAAAAAATTACCATACGAGGATGAAGTGAAGTTTGTATCGGTATTTTCTTTTGCCAAATATTTTATATATATCATTATACTATTTATTACACTAGATAACATAGGTTTTAATATAACGGCAGTTTTTGCTGCCTCTGCGGCACTATTAGTTGGTGTTGGATTGGCATTACAAACCCTTATTCAAGATATTATTTCTGGCGTGTTTATCTTTATAGATCAAACAGTGCACGTAGGAGATATTATTGAATTAGAAGGTAAAATAGGACGAGTAGAAGAAATAAAATTAAGAACTACAAGAGCAGTAACTATAGATAATAAAGTATTAGTAATTCCTAATCATAAATATTTAACATCAACCTTATATAACTGGACTCAAAATGGAACCGTTACAAGAGAGTTTGTAGAAGTAGGTGTAGCTTATGGTAGTGATGTAAATCTAGTAAAAGACTTATTAATCCAAGCTGTGATGAATAACGAAAATGTACTTAAATTACCAGAGCCATTAGTGTTGTTTACAAACTTTGGAGACAGTTCTTTAGATTTTAAGGTAGTCTTCACCCTTAATGATAGCTTCCAGGCAGGTGTTCCTAAAAGTGAAGTGAGATTCGAAATAGATCGCTTGTTTAGAGAAAATAACATCACAATTCCTTTCCCACAGAGGGAAATAACTGTTTTGAGAAAATAAAAATAAGGTAATGGGTAAACCTAAAAATTTTGTTTTTATAGGTATATTTCTGTTTATTATAAATACAATAGAATCACAGCAAACAGAATTAGCAAGGATAGAATACACATACATACCACAAGCAAGTAGTGATAATATCTATGATAGATTTAGAATATCTATAAATTATCCAATTAAAATAAACGAAAAAGGAACATATTTGATAATCAATCCTGATTATCGGTTAGATAATTTAAAAATAAATGACGTATCCCTTTCTCAAAAACGAGATTTTTTAAGCGAATTCCATACTGGTGGAGTAGAATTAGGCTATACATTTAAAATGAAAAATGATTGGCGTTTTGGTACTAAACTAGGAATAAAAATATCTTCTAATTTTGAAGAGTCTGGGATACAAAATGAAGATTTAAGATATACAGGAGCATTATACTTTGTAAAGAGTTATAAAAATAAGCAAGAACCAAAAACAGCTCTTTTTGTTTTTGGTGTAAAATATACAACACCAGCAAGTTTAAATTTTCCTTTACCAATTCTTAACTATTATAGTAGATTTCATTCTAGTTGGTCTTACTCTGTCGGTACACCCAAATCAAGTATTAAATATTATTTTAATAAAAAAAATACTATACAAGCTTTTATTGGTTTAGATCAGTTTTATAGTAATTTGCAAAAGAATCAAGTGTTTGTATCCAAAGATGGAGAAGAAAAAATAGCAGAAAATATATCCATGCTTAATATCATATCTGCATTAGGTTATGAGTGTTTTTTTACGGAACACTTATTGTTATATGGATATTTAGGATATACATTAAGTAACGAAATTCGTTTACGAGATAATGATCAGAAAGATGTGAAAATCATTCAAGATAAAAATACATTCTATTTTCGTAGCGGAATAAAATATAAAATATAATGGCAAAAATATTAGTAATAGAAGACGAAGCAGCAATCCGAAGAGTTCTTATAAAAATATTGTCTGAAGAAAATAATAAATACGAAGTTTTTGAAGCAGAAGATGGACTTTCTGGAATAGACAAAATTAAGGAAGAAGATTATGATCTTATACTTTGTGATATTAAAATGCCAAAGATGGATGGAGTAGAGGTTCTTGAAGCAGTAAAAAAAATAAAACCAGAAATACCCATTGTGATGATATCTGGTCATGGAGATTTGGATACAGCAGTAAATACAATGCGATTAGGAGCATTTGATTATATTTCTAAACCACCAGATCTAAACCGTTTACTTAATACTGTACGCAATGCTTTAGATCGAAAAGAATTAGTGGTAGAAAATACAATGCTAAAGAAAAAAGTCTCTAAAAACTACGAAATGATAGGAGAGTCTACTGCCATTTCAGAGATAAAAAATATTATAGAAAAAGTAGCTACTACAGACGCAAGGGTTTTAATTACAGGACCAAATGGAACAGGTAAAGAATTAGTAGCACATTGGATTCATCAAAAAAGCGAGCGTTCTAAAGGAGCAATGATAGAAGTGAACTGCGCAGCAATACCAGGCGAATTAATAGAAAGTGAACTTTTTGGACATGTAAAAGGAGCCTTTACCTCAGCAAATAAAGATCGTGCAGGTAAATTTGAAGCAGCAAATGGAGGAACTATATTTTTGGATGAAATAGGAGATATGAGTCTTTCTGCTCAAGCAAAAGTATTAAGAGCTTTACAAGAAAATAAAATACAACGGGTAGGTAGTGATAAAGATATAAAAGTAGACGTACGAGTAATCGCAGCAACCAATAAAGATTTAAAAAAAGAAATCGAAGAAAACAGATTTAGAGAAGATTTGTATCATAGATTAGCTGTTATTTTAATAAAAGTACCTGCGCTAAACGACAGAAGAGAAGATATCCCATTATTAATAGAATATTTTGCGCAAAAAATATCTAAAGAACAAGGTTCTCCAAGCAAGAAATTTTCAGCCAAAGCCATAAAACAGTTGCAACAATATGACTGGACGGGTAATATTAGAGAACTACGCAATGTCGTAGAACGTCTTATAATTTTAGGAGGAAAAGAAGTAAGCGAAGAAGATGTAAAACTTTTTGCAGCTAAGTAATAACAAAGTTGGTGTGATTTTTATTATGTTATTTATTTGGATTACCCCATTACCATAATTGATAAGCTTGTTCTGTTATTAAAACTAATGATCCTAGACATATTATAGCCTAATGAAGCGATTTTTATTTATTATCTTATTGTTGTTTATTACAAATACATCTTTTGCTCAGTATGATCCAGGAGCCATTAATTATGGCTTGGTAGCAGGAAAAAACTTTGGATTAGAAGAGGAACTTTCTTTTGGAGCCAGAGTAGAGTATGCTTTTAATTGTTACACCACCTTTATGGGAGAATACAATCGATCTTTATCGTTTGAAAATAATAAAGGTTATAAAGCATATAACGAATTCGCTTTTGGAGTAAATTTAATTTTATTTAACTGGTATCCTACTACAATAACCGCAGGTATGGGGTATACGGGTAATGACTCTGCTTTTTTTGAAGACATAGAAGATAAAGCATTTTTAGGATTTAGAACAGCAAACTTTAATCACGGTGCACAAATAAAAATAAGAGTATTATATCATATATCTAAACCTGTACATGTCTTTGCTGAATTAAATGTGAAAAGTCTAGGAAGGCGATACGATACATTTTTAATAGGATTTAGCTACGACTTTTACGGTAGATAGCAAAAATTCGACCCCCTCATACTCTCCAAAAAGGAGCTTAGGGCGCCTCAGCCTGCCATATACTTGATCCCAGCAGCTAGGACGATACTTTTGATTGCCGGGAAGGGGTACTATACCGTCGGGAAAGGGTTTTATAGTGCTGGGAAGGGTCTCTGTACTTACGGGAATGATAAATACACCTACGGGAAGAGCTTCTATATAGCTGGGAACATAAAATAAGTTGCGGGAAAGGTAAATATAGTGTAGAGTTTCGAGAGTCTCATCTGAATATATTTAAGGATAAGCTTGTCAAATATCAGTAAAATTGAAGTATTGATAGTGTTTAATAAAGTGTGTCACCTCTTTTTTTAGAAAAATTACTCCTCGATGCGGATATCCGTAATCCTATATATTAGCTATGATCCAAATATTTTATAAAAAGAAGTTCTAAAATACGTGTAAAAGGATAGATTATAGAGTAACACTTTTTGTTGTTAAGACATATATATAATATTAGTAGTAATTAACTTCAAAAAATATAATTTTTAATTAAATGAGAAATTTTAGATTACTTATTCTTCCACTATTCGTTATCCTTTTAAATAGTTGTAACGATGATGAAAAAATCGAACCATTAAACAATCAGAACTTTATTAAATCATTTGCCGTAACAGTAAATGAAGGAAATAATTCCATTATAGGATATATAGATGAAGACACATCCACGATTCTAATAGAGTATTCTGATGAAATGGATTTAAAAAATTTAAAAACAGAAATCATAGTGTCTGAAAATGCTACTATTATTCCTAATTCTGGAGAATTGATAGATTTATCAAAAGGAACATTGACATTTACAGTAACCTCCGAAAATGGAAGTAAACAAGAATATAAAGTTGCTGGTTATACCAAAAACCTGCTAAAAAACCCAAAAGGGAATAATATGGCTGAATCTTGGGTTTTAAATGGAGATGTAGGAGTGGATGAAACCAACAATGAATTTTATATTGTTAAATATGAAAATCCAGCCAGAACCGATATTACACAGCTTGTTAAATTTAATAGAGATTATAGTGATAAATATATTTTATTTATTGGTGATTTGACTACTGAAAAAACTGTTGAGGGTTCAATTACAAGACATCCATATTTTTGGGGGCATCAAAACGGACCATTTAATTTTGATGAAAACCTATACGAAGAAATTATTCAAGGTATGATACATTTAGAAAAGGCTAATGTTTGGGAGGTTGTATCTAGAGCTAATCCTCTTTTAAAGGGAGTAGAAGCTGTCATTTTTAAAATGGGACAAGCAAGTCAAGTAGGAGACTCTTTAGACGGAACAAAATGCAAGTTTAGAGATATAGAAGTACGAATCTTTGAATCTATTAAAGATTCTGAAATTTACGTATCTAATTTATACCGTAAATAAAAACTGTTAACACGAATAGTTATACAAGTTTATAATGTATCATAAAATCATAAGAAAGCCTCTTTACAGAGGCTTTCTTTATTTTAAAGCTAAGGAGTCGCAATCTTTTTGGATAAAATTGAATTCAAAAAGAAATATGATGGAGATATTAAAGTAAAAGAAATTCATGAACATTATATTTTTTATACTCATGATAGAGTGATTGAATTAATTGCTAGTGAATTTGAACCAAAACTGAAAATAGAATTTTAAAATCTGCAACGGTATCAGTATGTCATGCGATATCTAAACTAGATGGAATAAAGCTAAAAGGAAATTTATCTATAGTAATTTGGGAAATAGAAATAGTAGTTACTTTAATTCATTTTATATTCGCATCTTAATTTATCATAGAATAATTTTAGAGAAAAAATAAAACAAGATATGGTAGGTATAACACTATCTAATCATGTAGATAAAATAGATTTGATGAATTGTGTAGGAGTAATCATTTCATGCTTTTTAAATTGCCTGTTAAAATAGCTGGTGTTATTAAATCCTGATTTGAAAGCTATTTCAGATACTCTAAAATCCCTGTCTTCTTTAATCATTTTTTTAGCGAACTTAATTTTTTCAGAATTAATATAATCAATAGGAGATATCCCTAAAGTATTTTTAAACTGTTTATGAAAATGAGAAGGACTCATATGCGCTTTTTCTGCTAATAAATTTATAGTAATATCTTTATTGGTTAAATTGTCCTTAATATATTTAATAACAGTTCCGATTCGGGTATCATTAAAAATAGGATTTGCATTCGTTACAATTAAAGACCTTGCTTTGGTTTGTAACAGTCTAACAATTAGTTCCTGAATCATTAGATCTAATAAGACATCCTTAGATGTATTGTTATTGGTAAAAGTATAGGTTAAGCGCTCTATTAAATGATTAACATCTGTGTTGTTAATTAGGTGAGAGGTAGTCTCATCCATATTCCAAGCATTATTTTCGTTTTCTATAGCAACATGTTGATTAAATTTCTCTACAACTTCTTTAATTTTATATACATCAATACCCAAAGCTAAACATTGGGTAGGACTACTTTTGGATGCTAAAGGAAAATCGATAATCATTTCTTTGTTGGTAGGCATAACTACAGATTCTCCAGGAAAAAAATCAAATGGATTCAAATCATCTATATGCATGATTTTTTTTCCGGTAAGCATACTTGCAATAATCGGAAAACTAAATTTTAAACCCACTTTTTCTGCAAATGCATGAGTTTCATAAATATTAAGTTCTGCATACTCTGCATTATAAGTGGTTTTGTTCTCTACCAAAGTAGTGAGTTTTCTTGTACGTTTATGTTGGCTTAGTAACTTACTCATAAATTATATTTCAAAAAAAACTTAAATCAATACCCTAAGAGCAAACTCACGAGGTATATTTTTAAGAGTTTATTTAATTTTCAAGGTAGACCTTAGAAAATTAAAACTTTAACAAGATTTTAAATATATATGATAGATATGTTCAAAAAGATAATAAATATGTACTACTTAATTAGAATTTGATAAAATAACTTTATCAAAGCTAAATAATTACTAATTAATTACAAGAAATTATGAACTTTTCTAAACCTAAATTTAAGGAAAAATATTTCAACTTTATTAATGGTAAATTTGTACCACCAATTGGAGGAGAATATTTTGAAAACACCTCTCCTATAGATAATAGTTTAATAGCAAAGTACCCGCGTTCTCAAAAAGAAGATGTAGAATTGGCACTAGATGCCGCAAATGATGCAAAAGAAGCTTGGGGAAATACATCTGCTACAGAAAGAGCAACATTACTTAATAAAGTAGCGGATATTATCGAAGCTAATTTAGAAGAATTTGCATTGGTAGAGACCTGTGATAATGGAAAACCTATTAGAGAAACCCTAAATGCAGATATACCATTAGCGATAGATCATTGGCGTTATTTTGCAGCATGTATTCGGTCTGAGGAAGGTAGTGCAACCGAGCTAGACCAGCATACATTATCTATGAATATAAAAGAACCACTGGGCGTAATAGGTCAAATTATTCCTTGGAATTTTCCGTTATTAATGCTTTCCTGGAAATTGCCGCCAGCTCTGGTAACAGGAAATTGCGTGGTGTTAAAACCTGCAGAACAAACACCATCTACAGCAACTTTATTGATGGAAAAAATTGCAGATGTATTTCCTCCTGGAGTAATAAATATTATTCATGGTTTTGGTACAGAAGCAGGTAAACCTTTAGCTTCTAGTTCTCGAGTAGATAAAGTTGCATTTACTGGAGAGACAACTACAGGACAGCTTATAATGCAGTATGCTTCAAAAAATCTAAATCCTGTAACGATGGAGTTAGGCGGTAAATCTCCAAATATTTTCTTTAATTCTGTAATGGATCAAGATGACGCATATTTAGACAAAGCAATTGAAGGTGCAGTATTGTTTGCTTTTAATCAAGGAGAGGTGTGTACATGTCCATCCAGATTACTAATACAAGAGGATATTTATGATGCATTTATAGAACGTGTTATTACCAGAACAAAAGCCATAATACAGGACAGTCCATATGATCCAAATACTATGGTTGGTGCACAAGCATCTAATGATCAATATGAAAAGATTAAATCGTATTTTAAGATAGGTATAGATGAAGGTGCAAAAGTACTTACTGGAGGAGAAGCAAATAAATTAAAAGGTGACTTAGCAAATGGATTCTATATTAAACCAACTATTTTAGAAGGACACAATAAGATGAGAGTTTTTCAAGAAGAAATTTTTGGACCAGTAGTTTGCGTTACCAAGTTTAAAGATGAAGCTGAGGCTATAGAAATAGCAAACGATACACTTTATGGACTAGGAGCTGGTGTTTGGACCAGAGATGCACATCAATTATATCAAATCCCAAGAGCTATTAAAGCAGGTAGAGTCTGGGTAAATTGTTATCACGCATACCCTGCACATGCACCATTTGGAGGGTATAAAAAATCTGGTTTTGGTAGAGAAAATCATGTAATGATGCTTAATTATTACCGACAAACCAAAAACATGTTAATTTCTTATGATAAAAATAAATTAGGGTTCTTTTAGTAATGGATTACTTATAAGGCTGAGTTATTATACAATTCGGCCTTATTTTTTAATAATATCAGTAAATTGAAATTGGTATAAATTTAAAAAATGGAAAAAATTGACATAACAGAAGCTGCAGCAAAAATCGTAAATCAATTAAAAACACAACATGGGGATTTAATCTTTCATCAAAGTGGAGGTTGTTGTGATGGCTCTTCTCCCATGCTTTTCCCTAAAGGGGAATTATATCTGGATGAAAGTGATATATTATTAGGAACTATTGAAGGGGTTAATTTTTATATGAATAAAGATCAATTTGAATATTGGAAACATACTCACCTAACTGTAGATATTACAGAAGGCAGAGGTTCTAGTTTTTCTCTTGAAATTCCTCTTGGATTACGATTTATAATTCACTCAAGGCTTTTAACCCAATAATGAAAAATGGTTATTGATTAGTTGATAAAAGGAGAATTATGTCAGAAAAAAAATGTTTTTATAAAACAGATTACATGAGGTTATTCTGAGATTGTTGATTATATAGAGAAATAGAATCACTTTTAGAATAAGTGTTTGATCTACAAAATTTAATTTAGAAACTGTGTAGAAATTGAGTAGTTCTTTTCAGAATTAAAATAGTATTGATTAATAGAGAAATGAGAGCCTTAACGTAGTGGTTTTTCACTACGTTAAAGTTGCTCATACCATTTACAATTTGAATTTACCGTAATAAAATGTTCTTTTTTCGCTTCAAGTATCAGAATAAAAATAAACCGTAGCCCTGTTATACTTAATGTCAGATCGATTCTGGCACAAGCTTTTCTTCTTCACTGAAACAAAAAAAATCTTAATTTTCTTTTCCAGTAAACTCAAACAACAACTGGTATCAATTGTGTGTAGCAATTACTCTACTTTTTCAATATTAAAGCCTACTTTTTTTACGGCATTAAGAATATCTTCTTCTGACGCAGAATTGGATTTAACTGTAAGAAATTTTTCGGGACTCTCTAAGTCTACATCCCATTTTTCAATACCTTTTTCATTATTAAGCTGAGGGGCAACCTTAGACAAGCAACCTGCACAATTAATATTTGTTTTAAATTTTAGATTTTTCATATTATGTGATTTTGTAAATATTTATAATATTCTGTTTAAAATTTTATTGATTTTAATCTCAAGCTATTTGCTACAACAGAAACAGAGCTAAATGCCATTGCAGCACCTGCAATCATAGGATCTAATAGAAATCCGTTAAAAGGATAGAGTATCCCAGCGGCTATAGGAATACCAATTAAATTATAAATAAAAGCCCAAAATAAATTTTGACGAATACCTCTAACGGTTAGAGAGGATAAGCTTAGAGCTTTAGGAATAGATTCTAAATCGGATGTGATAAGCGTAATTTTAGCAACATCTATAGCGATATCAGAGCCGTGTCCCATTGCTATACTAACATCGGCTTGGGCTAATGCTTGTGAATCATTTATACCATCTCCAACCATAGCTACAATTTGACCCTGGGTTTGAAGGTTTTTAACAAAATCAGCTTTATCAGAAGGCAAAACTTCTCCTTTATAATTTGTTAAGCCAACCTCTTTAGCAACAGCCTTTGCTGTTTGATTATTATCTCCTGTTAGCATATAGACTTTAATCCCTTTGTTGATAAGTTTTTTGATTGCATGTTTTGAGGATGATTTAATTTTATCAGCAATAGCAATTACAGCATAAACTTGTTTATCAGAAGCAAAAAATATGACTGTTTTGGCTTCTTCTTGCCATAACTTTGCTTTTGTAATTAAGGCCTCATTAAGTGTAATGTTTTTATTTTGTATTAGTTTGAGGTTCCCTACATAGAACTTTTGTCCTTTAAAATCAGTAGCCTCTACACCTTTTCCTGTAATACTCTCAAAATTTATAAGATCAACAGGTGTAGTTCCCATTTCTTTGAATTTTTTTACAATAGCACCTGCTAAAGGATGTTCTGATTTAGCTTCTATTGACATTAAAACACTAGATAATTCGTCTTGATTTGCATTGTTTTCCCAAGAGAAGTTTGTAATGGTGGGTTTGCCCTCAGTAATAGTCCCTGTTTTGTCTAAAATAACGGCTGTAACTTTATGTCCCAATTCTAAACTTTCAGCATCTTTAATTAAAATATTGCTTTCAGCTCCTTTGCCAATACCAACCATAATTGCAGTAGGTGTAGCAAGTCCTAGAGCACAAGGACATGCAATTACTAACACTGCAATCGATGTTAATAAAGCATGTGTAAATGCTTTGTCTCCACCATTTATCATCCAAGCTGCAAATGTTAAAATAGAGATACTAATAACTATAGGAACAAATATTCCAGCTATTTTATCTACTAATTTTTGAACAGGAGCTTTACTTCCTTGCGCTTCCTGTACCATTTTTATAATTTGAGATAGTAACGTTTCATTACCTATTTTTAAAGCTTTAAACTGAAAATTCCCTTTTTGATTAACGGTTCCTGCATATACTTTTTCTCCATCATTTTTGGCTACTGCAATTGGTTCTCCCGTAATCATACTTTCATCTACATACGAATGTCCCGACGTTACTATTCCATCAACTGGAATTTTTTCACCAGGATGTACAACAATAGTATTACCTTTTTGTACAGATGTTATAGGGATTTCTTGTTCTATACCATTAAAAATAATTTTTAGTGTTTTAGGTTGAAGTCCTATTAACTTTTTAATAGCGGATGAAGTGTTAGATTTAGCTTTTTCTTCCATTAATTTTCCTAAAGAAATAAAAGTTATGATTACTGTAGCAGCTTCGTAGTAAACATGAGGATAAATACCTCGGGTATTTAAAAAATCAGGAAAAACTGTGTTAAATAAACTAAATAGAAAAGCAATGCCTGTACTTAAAGCAACTAAGGTGTCCATGTTAACTTTTTTGTGTTTAGCTTGCTTCCAGGCATTGATATAAAACCCTTTTCCAAAATAAAAAAGAACAGGTAAAGCTAAACCTAATGAGATCCATTTTCCAGGTATCCATTTCATAAAAAACATTCCAATAATAAATATAGGAAGCGTTAAAATGGCAGACCAAATTGTTCTGGATTTTATTTTTTGATAATATTTATGTTGTAAATCATCTTGTATTTCTAATGGATTTTCTACATTTAGTATAAGATCATAACCAGCACTTCGTAATCTGCTTTGTAAGTCTGTGTTTTTTATAGAATCATCATATTCTACTAAAACAGAATTAGAGGCAAAGTTTACATTTGCTTTTGTAACCCCATTTATATTTGTTAAGACAGACTCTACACTTGATGCACAAGCTGCACAAGTCATTCCAGTGATGGGATAGGTATTTATATGTGTATTTTTCTTTTCAGAAACTATTGTATTCATAATTATAAAAATGTTAGAACTATGCTACAAAAGTCCTCAGATAAGGTTAATTATCTGTTATGATTTTTTGTATTTATTTTATAAGATTATGATTGTAGATTGTCTAAATGATTATGACCTGGTTTTTTTTGTTTTTTAAACTGCGTAGGGGTCATTCCTGTTTCTTTTTTGAATTGAGAGGAAAGATATGCTACACTGCTATAATGCATTTGAAAGGCAATTTCTGACAATGTTAGTTCGTCATAAAATAGTAATTCTTTTGCTTTTTCAATTTTTTGAGATAATACAAATTTTTCAATAGTAATACCTTCTATAGATGAAAATAAACGACTTAAATAACCGTAATCTTGATGTAATTTATCACTTAAATAAGTAGAGAAATTAATGTTTATAGTATCCTTTGGATAGTGAATAGAATTAATAATGAGAGTTTTTATTTTGTCGATTAACTTTGATTTATTATCCTCTAATAATTCGAAACCTCTTTTTAGTAGCTCTCTATGAAGTTCAATTTTTTGATATTTGGTAATTTCTTTTGGAGTAACTACTTCGCCTAATGTAATAGAACTTATATCTAGGTTTAATTCTGCAAAAATATTTTTTACAGAATCAATACAACGAGGGCATACCATGTTTTTTATGTGAATTGTTTTGTTTTGCACTGTATACCAGTTTTGAATGTTATAAGTAATAAGAAAAAAACACAAGATATTTTTGGTTAGTTACTAGCCAATTAAAAGGTTTAAAGATCTGCTAAATATACCAAAATTTATGACTTAGAAACAATGTAACTATTTATGCTATAATCTGAAATTTATAAATAAAAATTTGAGCAGTGCCTATTGGTGATTTATGTTGTAATACTATACTTATTAAAACGAATTTAAGTAATACCTAATGTTTCATTTCAGTTTTAAATATTCTATCCCATAGAAATGTATAAAAACCATAGTTTACACCATTTAATTGGTGATGATTATGATGAAAAGTGTTAGTTGTAAAAATAAAAAAGTGAGGTTTGCTTTTACTAACATTTAAGTGTGTAATTACACCATAAAACCAATTAAAAAGCAGAAAAGATATAAAACTGTAAAGGTTAAAAGAAAATAATATAGTAACTGTAGTTAGTAATAAGCCAAACAATACAGATTCCCAAGGTGACATATAATATAAACTAACGCAATTAAATTTTATAGAATGTTCATGATGCTTTGAGTGTATCTTTCTTAAGTAGCTTATATTATGAGAAACCCAATGAGAAACATACATTAAAAAGTCTATAAGCAAAAAAAGACCTATAAAAGATAACCAAAAATTATCATTAGAAAATACAATAATTTCATTAGACCATAATATAAAACCAGGAAAAGCTACTGCGATATTTAGAACAAGGATAAGTAATGACAATAGTATCTCTTTTTTTGATATAGATGTATGGTGACTATATATTCTATCCCATATTTTACTAAAACTTATGTTTAATCCATAAGCAATTATGTTTATAATTATTAGTAAAGGAAAAAATATAAATGGATCTTTTAAGTTCATTAGGTTTGTGTTACATTCCATATTTTTTTATGGCAATATTTTTTATCTCAACTAATGTCAAATTTATCGATTAGTTTTTTTTTATTCTCTTAAATCTTTTTTCTTTTTTAATAAAAAAGATTCAGTTAAAAATTTAGATAATCCTTTATTTTAAAAAGAGAAATACCCTCGTTTTTTTAAAGAAATTTTATAAAAAACTATAAAGCGATTTTATATACTTAGCACTAATTTAGCATAATTAATATTTCTTAGCTAAAAAGAAATAGGAAGAATAGGTAGATAGCAATATGAATATAAGTAAAAGTCGCTAAATTTAAGTTTACTTTAATATAAAACTAAAAAAATGGAAAGTCTAAAAGGGAAAAAAGCAATAATAACAGGAGGAAGCAGAGGATTAGGGAAAGCTACAGCAATCGCATTAGCAAAAGAAGGTGTAGATATAGCTATAACGGGTAGAAACGAAAAAACATTAAAAGAGACAACTTTAGAATTAAAAACATTAGGAGTAAATGCCACATATACAGTATTCGACGTAGGTAACTATGATGAGGTTAAAAAAGGAATCAAAAATATAATTACAGACCTGGGATCTGTAGATATTTTAATAAATAATGCAGGAATTGCTGCTTTTGGCTCTTTTAACGATATGGAAGTGGATAAATGGACAAACATTATACAAACCAATGTTTTAGGGATGTATTATGTGACTAAAGAAGTTTTGCCTTTTCTTATAGATAAAAACCAAGGAGATATTATAAATATATCGTCTACTGCTGGTTTAAATGGTAACCCTAATACATCTGCTTATTCAGCATCAAAATTTGCAGTTATCGGTATGTCTGAGTCTCTAATGAAAGAGGTGCGTAAAAACAATATTAGGGTTTGTACATTAACACCTAGTACCATAGCTTCAGATATGTCTTTAGAATTAGGAATTACAGATGGAAATACTGAAAAAGTATTGCAACCTGAAGATTTTGCAGAATTAATTGTTACATCTCTGCAACTACCCAGAAGAGCAATGCTTAAAAATGCATCACTATGGTCGACTAATCCGTAATTAAAATAGAATTGGGATATAGATATAGGAGTTTCTAAATTTAAATAAAAATGGGTTTTTGTGAAATTTCATGAAGTGATAATAACAATTTTTGCCAAATAATAGTGTAATTGGTATTGAACTTGAAAAGCATATTGTATACAACAAGTAAAAGAAAGATGATTAATAGAGCTCTAGTTATAAAAATGCTACTATTGATAGGGCACGTTTATATATGGAGTAGCTGTAATTCGTATACAGAAGAGAGAGTGGATAAGCGAGAGAAACTCTTGTTAAACAAAAAACGTTTATCAGTAGAAAAGATTAATAAAGAAACTACGAATGTAGGTATCTTTACGAATCATAATTACGGAACATCACATAGCTTTACTTACAAGTTATCAATACAGCCAGAAGGCATTCATTGGGATGGAGGAAGCGGAGAGCCAAAACACCTACTTTTTTGTAATGATACAATTTATATACACTATTTTAAAGAGAAAAGAATACAGATTGAGTATACAGACTCAATAGATAGCGTAATGAAAACAAAATATCATTTTGAAATTAGAGAAGTATTTCAAAAACATATAGACGAACGATATTTTTTTAAGATTTTCGGAGAAGATTTTTGGATAGATATTACCCCTGAAGATTATGCGTATAGAAAAGAGTTTTGCAAAGAGTATGATATTCCAAATGATGGCGAATTATTACTAAAATCGAATTTAAAGGATTAAAATTAAAAATAGTTTAGCAAAATTAGAATTGTTTTTTTAAAATCAGGTGTTTATTTTTTAGTACTTTATTGCTTATAAAGAAAACTAGTGCTCAAAAAAAGATTTATTACTTAGTACTAGAAGACTAAACTTTTTGTTTTTTATCTTGCTATTATGTACGGGTATAATATTAGCTATAATAAAATATTAGAAATGAAAAAAAAAATATTCTTTTTAGGAATTGTGATTTTGGCTATAGCGTGTAATAAAAAAAGAGAAATTAGCTCTATAAATCCCGAAAATTGGTCAAAAAGAAAAGTGAATATAAGTACGAAAGATTCATTAGAATATGGAAAATCATACCTTTCTATTTATTCGCAGATTTATAGTACATCAGAGCATACAACACATAATTTGACTGCTATGGTTAGTCTACGAAACACAAGCGATTTAGATACAATTTACTTGCTTAAAGCAGAATACTTTGATACTCATGGTAAGACTGTTCGGACATATTTTAACAATTCTATTTATTTAGCTCCAATGGAAACTACCGAAATAATAATTGACGAAATGGATATTGATGGTGGTACAGGATCTAACTTTATAATAGAATGGAAAATCCCTAAAAACTGCCCAGAACCTTTATTTGAAGGGATTATGAGTTCTACAATGGGACAGCAAGGGCTTTCTTTTACCACACAATCAAAACGTATAAAATAAAAACATGATAGAGATTTTAACTACAATATTTTTCTGTAATTGATCCAATAGAATCAGTTTCTGTATACATAGAAGTAACCAAAGAACTCGATAGAATTCATGAACGAGAAATAGCGATTAGAGCATCTATAATTCCTTTGTGATTTTGTTGTTTTTTATAGTAATAGGACAACTCATTTTAGAAAGTATGGCTAGTTTCCTTAGATATTTCTCAGATTTCAACAAAACAGTTGAGGTTTTAAGATAATCCTTATTAAAGTGTAATATGAATGTAATAAGAGAATATTTCGAGCAAATTGTAAAAATAAATGATATAGATTGGAAAATATTTTCTTCAAAACTAAAAAAAGCACAATATAAAAAAAGAGAAACAATCCTTAAAAAAGGAGAGATTGAAAATTATCTTAATTTTATTGAAAAAGGATCTATTAGATTATTTATTCCTAAAGAAGAAAATGATCTGACTTTTGGTTTTGTTTTGAAAATCAATTTATGAGTGCTTATGACTCATTTCTAACACAAAATCCAAGTGAATACCAAATAGAAACTCTGTCTGATACCGTGCTTTGGAGGTTGACCTATGGTGATTTACAAGATGTCTATGCTCAAACTAAAATCGGAAATATTATAGGAAGAATAACAGCAGAAAATCTTTTTTTAATAAAATCACAAAGAGAACAATCTTTTCTCAACAATTCTGCAGAAAAAAGATATATAGACTTGTTTACAGAAAGACCACAATTGATTAAAGAAATACCGTTAAAATATATAGCTTCTTATATTGGTATTACACCACAGGCACTTAGTAGAATTCGCAGAAAAATTTCTTAACATAGGTTCATTGTTTGGGTTACTGGTTTTTTAGAAGTTTGTAAAAAAAAAGATGAAACCACTTATCGTATTAATCTTTACTTTCATCATAGCAGTATTTACAATAAAAACTATGTATGGTACATATAAATTCTCTGCTTCGGCACGTATAGGAATGTCTGTAATGCTTCTTTTTACTGCATTGGGACACTTTATATATACTAGTGGGATGGCTATGATGATCCCTGATTTTATTCCGCTAAAAAAAGAATTTATTTATATTACAGCTATCATCGAAATCTTAGCAGCAATAGGTATTCATATTCCACAGTTAAGACCAATTATTGGATGGTTATTAATTCTATTCTTTATTTTATTACTGCCAGCCAATATAAAAACTTCTATAGATCAGTTAGATTATCAAAAAGGAACTTATGATGGGAATGGATTAGTATATTTATGGTTTAGGATCCCTCTTCAAGTTGTATTTATTTCCTGGGTTTATATAAGTTCTATATATTATAAATAACCGCCAAAAGCGTATCAATCTTAACATAATAAAAAAGAATTGATGAAAAATAGATAGGATCAAGGGGAATGTTATTTTAGATTGGTATTTAGTAATTTATATCCATATATGGATTTACAATAGAAGCGTTATTAGGTAAAAAATAATAAAAGTAATTATTAGTTAATTGCAATAGCAATGCAAACTAATGAATAACAGTTAGTTTTAGGTTGTTTTTTTTGAGTTTTATTAATAAGGTTTATTTATTTGTATTGTGTAAATAAAAAAGTAGTTTACTGAAAATACATTATAACAAAAGACTTATTTGATATTCTATGAAAATAAATACGAGAATGCCTAAAGCATTGCAGCCTTATTATAAGGTAGAATTAATGTCATATCATGATCAATATAAAAAAGGTAATTTAACAATAGCTTGGAACCATTTAGAAAGAGCGCATGTGATTGGACAAAAATATCCTTATGAGCATAGTTATATACATTGGAAAATGCTTTTATTTGGATTAAAAATAAAAAATATAAAGGAAGTCATAGGGCAAATACCGAGATTGCTAATAGGTGGAGTAAAGTCTTTTGTAGGAAAAATACCTGTAGGAAATACAGGAGGATCAAATATATCAGGATTAAAGCCTTTGCCAATTCAAAAAGATATTCGGGATATCTTTACAAAAGCAGGTATAGAAATACTTTAAGAAGTAAATTTTGATGCTTTTAAACGAGATGATAATACAATTTTCTTGTTCTTTTTGGATTGTAATTCTTAAAAAGAAAAAACATTATTATACTAATACCATTTATAATTTGAGATCGTGTTTTTTAAATTATTATTAAAATAAAAAGAGGGTGTTTAAAAAAGTAAGATTTAGTTGTTACTTTTTTAAACACCCTCTTTTCTAAAAGGGATATATTATTCTTTACCTTGAATACTAACCAATTCTAATTCAAAAATTAGATCTGTATTAGCAGGGATTGGCCCAACTCCTTTTTCGCCATAAGCAAGATGCGAAGGGATAAAAAGTACAGCTTTATCTCCAACTTTCATTTTTTGTACGCCTTCTTTAAAACCAGGAATCATTTTAGCTTCAGGAGAATAAGACATTGGCATAGGAGCATATCCTCTTGGATCTGCAGCTCTACGTTCGTCAAAAGTCCCTAGTTCTTTAGCTTTTTCAGCAATATTAGTGTCAAAGTTTTTACCATCTGTAAAATATCCTGCATAATTAACATTAACCATGTCGGTTGATTTAGGTTGTTCTCCATCTCCTTGATTAACAAAAGCAATTTCAAGGCCACTTTCTAGTTTTGTAGCAGTAGCTTTTAATTCATTAAACTTTGCAGCTATTTTTTCAGCTTTTTCTTTTTCAGCTTTTTCTTTTTCAGCTTTTTCTTCTTCAAGAACCTTTAGCTTGTTTGTAAATGCAGATTCTGTATCAAAAGATTTTGCATTACTACCTTTACGAATAATGTTAACTTCTAACATTTTTATTTCTTCTTCAGGTTTATCTCTTGGTCCTGTTTTGGCAACTCCGATACTATCTATAATATCTTGACCTAAAACAATCTCTCCAAAAACAGTATGTTTTCCATTTAACCAAGGAGTTTCTTTTAGTGTTATAAAAAATTGGCTACCATTAGTTCCAGGTCCAGAATTAGCCATAGATAAAATTCCTTTTGATTTATGAGAAAGTGAATCTACGATCTCGTCAGGAAATTTATATCCAGGATCCCCAGTTCCAGTACCTAAAGGGTCTCCAGTTTGGATCATAAAATCTTTAATAATTCTGTGAAATAGGATTCCATTATAGTATTTTTTCCCTTTATAAATACTATCTACCATAGTATTAGTGCCTTCTGCCAAAGATATAAAGTTAGCAACTGTCATTGGAGTAAGATCATAATGTAGTTTTGCTACAGTAGTACCTTTATTTGTTACGATTTCTGCATAAATACCATCTTGTAGTTCTGGATATTTTTCGTTGCAGCTACTAAAAACTAATGAAATTGTAGTTAGGAATAATAATAGATTTAATTTTTTCATTTTTATTGGTAATTAATTTTCTGTTGTTGATTCTTTTGTGATTGTATTGAGTGTTACTTTTGTAATTAACGGAATATTTGCTCCGATCTTATGATCGTCTCCATAATATCCATATGCTTGATATGAGGGAAAGAAAAATGTAACCATTTCTCCTTGTTTCATAAGTTTTAATCCTTCACGAAGACCTAAAAAAAGTTCTTCTTTATCGATATGGTATGTAATAGTATCTAGTTCTTTCTGGGTATAAATAATGTTTCCATTAAGATCGGTTATGTTATAATTGAATGTCACTTTGTCTCCAAATTTTGGGGTAACATTAGATAAAGTGTCTTTTTTTGTGTAAAAATACCAAAACCCTGTTTCTGAGGTAATATATTTATGAATTGTATCTTTTGTTATTATTTTTTGAATTATAGCTTCTTCTTTTGCAGCTAGTTCTTTATTTCTGTTAATGGACTCATTAATGAAAGAGCCTGATTTTATATTAATAGGTTTACGAGCTTCGGGTGTTTTACAAGAAGAGAATAGAAAAACAAGACAAATGGTGTGAAGAGCTAATCTCATTGATTCAGGGCATTTTTATATGATGGTAATATACTAATAAATTTTTCAACAGTATCATTTAGAGAAAGATAACTTCTTCCGCCTGCAGCATTATGATGACCACCTCCTTCAAAATGATTTCTAGAAAAATCATTTACAGAAAAATCACCTTTAGATCGTAAAGAGATTTTAATAATTGCGTCACCTTTATTTTCAATAAAAATTAAAGCGAATTTGATACCTTCAATGGAGAGTCCTATATTAACAAAACCTTCGGTATCTCCTTTTTTAAAACTATTTTGATCTAATTCTTTTTGAGATATGGTAATATATGCAGTTTTATATTCTGGTAATACTTTTAAATTGTTTAGAGCAATACCTTTTAATTGAATTCTCGAAAGAGTATTAGTGTCATAAATCTTTTCATGAATCTGAGTGTTGTCTGCACCATGATCGATTAAATCAGCAATTACTTTATGCGTAGTACTGGTTGTAGATCTAAATCTAAAAGATCCTGTATCGGTCATTATACCTACATAGATGCATGTAGCTATTTCTGGGGTGATTTTATCCAGATCATTTAGTTTTTCTATAAAATGATACACCATTTGGCATGTCGAGCTCATACCTGTATCACTATACATGTATTTGGCATAAGTATCTGGTTGTTGGTGATGATCGATCATAATAAACGTGCTTTTCGCCTTTTCTAAGATAGTTTCTAGATCACCACTTCTGGATAGATGATTGAAGTCTAAAGTAAAGATAAGATCTGCATTATCAATCATAATATTAGCAGTTTTTACACTACTGTCATATTTAACTATAGAACTTTCGCCAGGAATCCACTTTAAAAATTCGGGGTAATCATTAGGTGTTATAACAGTTGCAGAATGCCCAATGCTATTAAGGTAATGGCTTAACGCTAAACTAGAACCGATAGCATCACCATCAGGATTTTTATGTGTTGTAATAACAATGTTTTTTGCCGTAGAGAGCAATTCTTTTATTTTATTCGTATCACTAGTATCCATAGTTGGCGAAGATACGATAAATAATATTTTAGTAATATTAGAAGTTTTAATTTTATAGAGTCAATAATTTAGAAAAAATGAGATATATTAATAAGCTGTTTCTTTTGTTTTTTTGCTCGACTTCGATAGTTTTTTGTCAAGAAATTTTAGAGAAGGGAAACGAGGATTTTATTATTGCTTTTGGAAGTTGTAATAAACAAAATAGCAGGCAACCTTTCTGGAAAGAAATTTTAAAAAACAATCCAAATGTATTTATTTGGGGAGGGGATAATATCTATAGTGATACAGATGATATGGATATAATGAAAAATAACTATACGATACAAAATACTAACCTGGATTATCAAAAACTAAAAAAAACTATTCCAATTCTAGGCACATGGGATGATCATGATTATGGATTAAATGATGGTGGAGTAGAGTGGAGGAGAAAAAAAGAGAGTCAGCAATTATTTTTAGATTTTTTGGGAGTATCTGCAGAAGATCCTAAAAGAGCTCAAGAAGGGGTTTATAGCTCTAAAATATTTGAAGTAGAAAAAGGAAGCATTAAAGTAATAGTTTTGGATACCAGATATTTTAGATCTTCTTTAAAGAAAAGCGAGATAAAAGGGAAACGCTACGAACCTCACCAAAATGAAGAAGGTACTGTATTGGGAGAAAAACAATGGAAATGGTTAGAAAAAGAATTAGAATCTAATTATTCTGATTTTGTTATTATAGTTAGCAGTATTCAATTTTTATCCTCAGAACATGGTTTTGAAACCTGGGGTAATTTTCCGAGTGAAGTGGAGCGTTTAAAAAATATTTTGGTAGATAAAGCAGTACGAAATGCTATAATACTTAGTGGAGATAGGCATATTTCTGAGTTTTCTATGACTAATGTAAAAGGGCTTACCTATCCATTATTAGATTTTACGTCTAGTGGTTTAACACATTCCTATTCTAATTATAATGGGGAGTCAAATAAGTACAGAATAGGTAATGTAATTGCAGTTCCTAGTTTTGGAGTGTTGAATTTTGACTTAGATTCTTATGTAGTAACGATGCAGATTCGAGGCGAAAATAATGTAGTGTTACAAGAGTTTAAGAAACAATATTCTAAAAAATAACAATTTAATCCTCCATGAACTTGCTCTAAGATTGTTTGTTTTTCTAAAAATAAATATTGATTTTCTTTGTTTCGATTTTCTTAATTTATTTAGAAGAGCATAGAATCAGTGATTTAATATAATAATTCTTGTTTTTGATACTTTTATATATATTTTTGCACAAAATTTAAAAAAAGAGTTTTCAATACTCAAACAATAACTAGAGGTGTTTCCTAAAGTGGAAATGCTAAGTAATAAAACACACACGATGGCAACAAACAGAACTTTTACAATGCTTAAACCGGATGCGGTAAGAAAAGGATATATTGGTGGTATTCTTGATCAAATTACAGCTTCTGGATTTAGAATTGTAGCGATGAAATTAACACAACTTACTACAGATGATGCAAAAGCATTTTATGCAGTACACAGCGAACGCCCATTTTATGGAGAGTTGGTAGAATATATGACTAGTGGTCCTATTGTAGCTGCTATTTTAGAGAAAGAAAATGCGGTAGAAGATTTTAGAACTTTAATAGGAGCAACTAACCCTGAAGATGCAGCAGAAGGAACTATTCGTAAGAAATATGCAGCTTCAATTAGTGAAAATGCGGTACATGGTAGTGATAGTGATGAAAATGCTGCTATCGAAGGAGCTTTTCATTTTTCTGGAAGAGAGCAGTTCTAAACAGAAATCATTTTACAAAACAAAGATGCCATTTATGTAAGTATAAATGGCATCTTTGTTTTGTATTTAAACCCCAAAATGGATTATAATTAAAAGTTGTATATCGATAGTATGTTATACTCTTTCTTTTATTTTTTTGGGAATCCCATCTTTATGCAGTAAAATCCCTACAGTTTTCATTCTAAAATAAGCTTCAGACATATATAAATATCCTTTTTGTACTCCTTTAGGTCCCCAAGAATTCTTTATTTTATAATACGTTTTCCCTTTTTTATCTACTCCTTTTCCTACAAGATGCATTAAATGATCATCTGTAGTATTGTAATTTTCGAATTCTTTTTGTCTGTATTCAGGAGTAACATTTACTTCTTTTATGTATTCTTTAAATATATCAGTATCTTCTTTTTTGTCTGTTAAAATAGCCAGACCATTTTCCTGAGAAAATCCTATTTCACTTACATCTCCATCCCAAGCAACAGTAAACCCCTGTTTTAGTGCGTAATCTACTACTTGTTGTAACTCGTTAAGAGAGACGTTATGGTAGGTACCGTTAGAAAAATTATCAGGAATTTCAAGAATAAAATCGCTGCCAATTGCGTGGTGTGTAAAAGAAGTTAATGTAATATAATTATCTGCTTCTATTCCAAGTTTTTTTGCAAATTCTATAGGAGTATACGTTTTACCATCATACGTAAAAGTATCAGGTCTTTTTCCTAAATAAATATCTAAAATAGCTTCATAACTTTTCCACCAGTTATCAGAAAGAATTTTATGAGTAACAGCATTGTCTACCATATTAGTTAATAACGTAATTAATTCACTATGATCATGCTTATCTTTAACGTTTCCAGAGAGCCCAGTATAGAATTTATTAGGAACAACTCCATGATTTTGTATAGATTTTATAACATCATGAGATAGAGCTCCTTCACTAAATTGAGCTTTGCCTTGTCTTAAGATATAATTTTTTGCTTTATCTATATAAGTATTTCTAACTTGATATACTTCTGATAAATCATGAGTTCCTAGTCCTAAACGAACTATTTCAGACTCTATATATGAAGTGGTAGAAAAACTCCAACAAGTACCTGTTTTTCCTTGACTAATAACGGGGTTACATTGAAGAAAGGTTTCATCAGTGATCGTGTAATCTGGATGAATTTCTTGTGCATATCCTATTATAGATAAACAAAAGAGTATGCAATTAATAAAAGTGTTTTTTTTCATTATAATTAGATAATTTATAGGCGCAGAAGATACAAGAAAATGAAGAAAGTTTAAAAATTATATTAAAATATTACTATTCCTCTACCAAAACACTCTAAAACTTAGGTTGGGGGTTATTCCTAATGAAAATATATCAGAATTAATAAGTTCATTATTAAGTGTATTAGTAGTTCTGTATTCTCTATTTAATAAGTTTTTTCTGTTATACAGGTTTAGTAAAGATGCACCGATTCGATATCTTATTTTTGAAGCGTTTTTAATTTTAAAATCATAAATAGCAGAAAAATCCAGCCTATGGTATACAGGAAGATTATCACTATTAATTTTATCAAATTCTAAAATTATAATTTCACCACTTTCATCTACTCGGGATATATTGGTAAAAGCTTTTCCTGTATGCCATATCCAACCTAAAGAAAATTGAAAATTATTGATTTTATAAAACTGAGACCATTTTACAGTGTGTTCTATATTCCAATTTCCAGGAAAAGATTCATTATTGTTAATACCATCAAATGTGTTATTGGTATTTATATAAGAATAACTTATCCAGGTTTTATAATTTTTAAAATTCTTTTTTAAAAAAAGATCGATTCCAAAAATCATACTCTCTCCAGTATGATACGTATTATCTATTGGGTTTATAAACCCTGCGGTAAGAGTGGTTATTCCTTCAATTTGCTTATAATACCCTTCTATGTCCAGATACCATTTTTTTTTACTAAAACTGCTACCAAAAGTATGTTGATAGCTTTTTATGATAGGAAAAACATCATTGTTTGCTAATGTCCAAATTTGGTTTTCTAAAGACAAATCACTTATTATAGATTCTTTGATTTGGCTTGTAGCTTGACTTCTGTACTCTGTACTGGCATTGATTTTCCAGTTTTTGGTAATATGTTTTTCAATAAACAGCCTTGGTTCTATTAGAGTTTGATTAAGTTCTGAATAATAATTTGCTCGAATCCCTACAGAAGCATAAAAATTGTTTGGTTTTTCAAACGTATATTCAAGATATCCTATATGTGTATTTAGAAATCGGTCATCTTGGTCTAAAATCAATTCATAATTGGGTGTTGAAGTTACAAAAGCATATCGTATGTTGTTGTTTGAAAATTGATATCCACCAGCAATGTTATGATGTTTAGATATTTTATAATGAATTCCAAATTCTGTTCCAAAATCTTTTATACTATTTTTTTTGGTTTCGACTTCTTTAAGCAATCCCATGTTTTCGGTTATAAATTGATAGTTTAAAAGATATTTTGTGTAATATCCAGATATTTTAGTATCTAAATTTTTATTATGGGTGTGGTTCCAATTAATATTATATCCTTCAGTTTCGGTTATGAGATCATCACCAAAAGATGTAGTAGGATTCCTTTGTTTAAAATCTAGGTCATTTTTACTATAGATAGAATTGATTTCAATTTTATTATTGTCTGATGGTTTTAGAATTAAGTTAGCGTTATAATCTGTATAGAAAAAATTATTCTCTTTATTATTAATAGATGCTATTTTTGTATTCTGAAAAACACGTTCAGATAGTTGTTTGTAGGTAAAAGTTCCTAATAAGTCTGTATAAGATCTTCTTCCAGATACTTGAAGTGATATTTTGTCTTGTATGATAGGGATATGGGTAACAATATCTGCATTGATCATATTGAAACCAGCTCCCCCTGTAATTTTTTTTGCAATTTTATTTTCAGATTTAATGTCTACTACTCCCGCAATTCGATCTCCATATTTGGCACTAATACCACTTTTGTAAAAATTAACTTCTTTTGCTACATATGGATTAAAAGCAGAGAGCATTCCAAAAAAATGTCCTTGATGATATGTTTTTATACCGTTCCATAAAATTAAATTTTGATTGGGAGAGCTTCCTCGAACGTGTAATCCAGAGGCTGTTTCAAAAGGGTTGTTAACGCCTGGAGTTAATTGTATACTTTGCAAAATATCTGGTTCTGTTCGACCAGGAAGAACTTCGACATTAGTTAAGTCAATATTAATTACTTTTTTATTTTGAGTTATACCTTTAGCTAAATATTCCTGAATAAAGACTTCATCAAGAATTTCCTCTTGTGAATGGGTAAGACGTATTATGTTACATTTTTTATTTAAAAATGATTTAGTATTTAATATTTTCTGTCGAAATCCTGGAGCGCTAATTAAAATCACTGAATTATATAAAACTTCTGTATTTTCAAAATATCCTTTTCGATTAGTGATAGTATTAGTTCGGTTAGCTTTAAAAAAGACTCTAATATTTGGGATAGGTTTCTTATCTTCATCTAAAATGTATCCGCAAATAGATATGGTGTCTTTTTTTTGTAACGGACGAATTGTAACAAAATTAGGTCCAGTTATTTTAAAATAAAGCTTAGTTTGTTTTTGTAATTCTGCAATTAAATTTTTTAATGAAAGTTGAGAGTTTATAGGAGTTGATATTTTTTTATCATTTATTAAAGCATCTACATAAGAGAATTTAATAGAATAAAATTGTTCAATTATTGGGATAGCATCTTGTAATAATTTATTATTGATATAAGTACTCATTACCTTCTCTTGAGAAGAGATAGAGGTGCTAAATAAAAAAAAACATACCCATAAAAGTTTTGTCATTTTTCTATTATTCTAATATCACAGTCTTGCCATCATCTTGCGAGATACGATACTCTATGCCTAAGGTGTTAAAAACTGTTTTAAGGGCAATATCTTTATTGTTGTTAGGGAAAGTTCCTGTATATATAGTTTCTAAGTCTATATTAACAGTCTTTATCTGTAAGTTATATTGCTCTTCTAGTTCTTTAAATACATATTTAAGCGGGATACTTTTAAAAGAACTAGTGTTAGAAAGCCAAGAGGGGGTAGTATCTATAAAGCTCCAGCTTTTTGGTTGGATATTTTTTAAGTTTCGGTATCCTTTTCCTGCAGTAAGGATTTCCACTTGTTTTTGATAAGCGATAGTAACCTTTCCTTCATAACATGTTACTTCAAAAAAATCATTTTGTGATTGTACATTAAACTGCGTTCCTAACACAGATATTTTTCCATTTTTGGTGTTTACAGTAAATTTACTTCCTTTTTTTACTTTAAAAAAAGCTTCGCCGTCTAGCACTAATATTCTATTTTCTTTCCATTTTTTTGTATTGAAACTTGCGGTAGATTTAGCATTTAAAATCATTTCAGAACCGTCTGGTAAAGTTACAGTTAATTGTTCTCCATAATTGGAGTGAAAAGATGTATTAGGGTTGAATAAAAATATTCCTAAAATAATGACAATAGAAGCAGCAATAGTAAGATAAGGCAAAAACTTAATAACCAAATTAGGTTTGTTTTTGATAGGATCTTGTTTTTTAGATTTTAAGTTAGAAAGCTCTTTTTCTATATCATATTTTTTTAAATCTAAGGCATCTGCACCAGCTATTATTTTTATATAATGTTTGTATTCTGGATGCAATTTAAATTCTTGAATCTCTTCTTTAGAAAGCTCCTTATTCATCCATCTGGATAAAAATATATCGTCTTTTTTATCGTTTAACATTATCGTGTTATATATATGTGAACGTTTTATTTACTAAATACCCTACTATTTTTAATTTATTATATAGAAGTTTAACTCTTTGATTTTTGATTTAATAGCAATGTATATATCTGTAGGTATATTAGGTTTGTTTACTTCAAGATTTAGGATTAAAAATACCTTATTGTAAATCGATTTTTTTCATATATTATTTCCTATTTTTTTTCGCAAAGTTAATAATGCTTTATGCATAAGTTTTTCTATAGCTTTAACAGAGACTCCGGATAATTCTGCTATTTCTTTATATGTTTTTTTATCTATTCTATTTAAAAGAAAAACCTCTCTTTGTCTTTCTGATAAATCGGCAATAGCATTTTTTAATTTTTCTAAATATTCTTTTTCTAAGAATATAAACTCTGGGGACTCATTATTAACATCTCTTGTGCGATGTATAATATAATCTTTATATTTAAATTTAACTTTTTGATGTCTAGTATTACTGATACCAATATTAGTAGCTATAGTGTAAATATAACTTTTGGCTTTATTTAAAGGTACTTTAGAGCAATTGTTCCATAATTTAATAAATGCATCTTGAACAATATCTTCAGCTTGATCTAGGTCTCCAAATTTGTAATAAATATAGTTTCTTAAAAGTTTAGAATTGCTTTTAAAAAATTGATCAAAAGCTTTTTCGTTACATGTAGATTTTTTATTGTCAGGCATTAGGGGTATAAAAATGTGTTATCAAACATAAAATATTTTTTTATGCTATCAAAGAAATAATAATCAAAGTAAAGAGGTATGTTTTTTTAAAAGAATCGTTTATGTATAAAAAATAAATAGATTCTCTCTTTAAAAAAAAGTAATATATAAAAGGACCAGTATCCATGATATAATAATAGTAAGATTAAAACCATTTAAATTTTGGATTTACCGCAATAAATTCTACTTCAAAATAAAAATTGAACTGGAGCAAATACGATGCTTAATTTTTCTCCTTCGTATAAACAAAAAAATGGCAAATTTTCTTTAGCAGTAATTTCAGAATACAACTGGTATGATTTTCTGAAAGTAGAGCCTTCTTTTTAGAAGTTTTTATTGTAGTGTTTTATATAAAAAGGGTGAGATATTAATCTCACCCTAATATATTATATATTTTTAAATTCTAATTAATTTAAATCCCAAAATAATTTAGTTTCAGGAAGGTCACCACCGATAGCGGTAGATGCTGCTGTCCAGTTTGTACCATTTAAAGTTTGTTCTATAATAGGGTATGTGTATCTATTAGGGAAACCCGTTTTAGCATTTTCAGGAGCTGTCAGGATAGGGAAGTCTAAAAAGCGTATAGAAGTGTATGCCTCTAAACCTCTGTTAAAAAGAGCTATCCATTTTTGATTACCTATTGCTTCTTTCCATGGCGTAGAGGCAGTACTATTAGTAATAACAGTATCATAATCTACGGTTGGCTGTGCTAGATAAGTTATTGCATCAGCATTAGTACCTCCCCAACTTTCTATAGATTCAATAATAGCAGTATCATAATGACTTTTTGCAGTGCCACCAACAGCAAAATTTCTTGCGGCAGCTTCTGCTAATAGAAATTCAACCTCTGCATAGTCTAAAATTACACCAGAAGCGGTAGCTTCTTCTACTTTAGTAGATACATTAGAGTAAGAATCAATATCGGAAAGTTGGCCTATATTTCCGCCTATATAAGTCCCGGTTTTTGGGACTAATTTAAAGTATAAGGGTCTTCTAGGGTCATTAAGAGTATTCATCATGTCTACTATGGTAGATGCCGCAACAAAATCTTGTCTTCCACTTAAAACTAAATTTAGGTGTACGGGATTTGTATTTGGTGAAGCGGATAGGTATTTGAAGTTAGCATTGTCTTCAGAACTAGTAAAGACTCCTGTAGTAACGGCTTCTTCTACTGCAGTTTTTGCAAATGTATTATCTACATCTGATAATAAAATTCCCATTCTTAATTTTAAAGAAGCAGCAAATTTTTTCCATAAATTAACGTCTCCATTATAAATATTGTCGGCTTTACCAAAACTTCCTTTACTAGTATCTAAGGCATTGATAGCTGTTGTTAGTCTGCTTATCAGGTCTTTATAAACAGTTTCGCCATCATCGTAGGTAGGTAATAAATTATCAATATCCAAGGCGTCAGTATAAGGAATGTTACCAAAAGTCTCTACCAATATACTATATGTGTATACGGTTAAAATTTCAATAACTTGTAGTTTATTGGCTTTGGTATCCTTGTCAGTCTGTAAAGGATAAGTTGTTGCCGAAATAATTTTTGAAGATTCATCTAGATCTTTTAATACGTCTTTATAAAGAATACTCCAATGGGTTGCAGGGATAGTTCTGGTAACTTGGTCATATCTGCTTTCATTTAAATAGGTTGTTTGTTGTAGATATTGTGACCATAGTTTAGTGTTGTTGTTGTTTACATTTAAATCAACCATTTGGTCTACCAAATCTTTTTGAGCACTAGTGAATAAAGATTCACCAGGTACTGTTATAGGGTCTTTAATATTCTGACTTAGATTTTCTAAATTATCAGAACAAGATGCTATAATTACCGCGGTAATTAAAATTAATATTTTTTTCATTTTGTTACTTTTTTAAAATTGTAATTTTAAATTAAAACCTATGTCTCTGGTAGTAGGTAAAGAACCTACAGAATATCCTTGTAGATTTCCAGAACTTAATCCACTTTCTGGATCTGCATGTGGAAGGTTTTTATCAATAATCCATAGATTAGATCCAATCACACTAAAAGAAATATCATTTAAGAAGGTACTGTCAATTATTTTTTTAGGGAAAGTATATGTCAATGAAACTTCACGTAACTTAACGAAACTAGCATCATATATAAAAGCTGAATCAGGAAAACCACCATCAGTACCAAAAGCGGTATATCCATTAGCTTGAACTCTAGTGCTGTTTACTGATCCATCTGGATTGACTCCTGGATGGATAAGACCTCCACCATCTGCTAAAGTATTTCTTACAGGATTACCTAAATCATTTATAAAAGCAGTTTCTGCATATAGTCCAGTACCTAATCCATAATATTGATCTAAAGAAAAAATACTACCACCTTGTTGAATGTCTATTAAAAAACTAAAAGTTAGGTTTTTATACCTGAATTTATTAGAGATTCCCATTAGCCAATCAGGATTAGTGTCACCTATAACGTTATCAGAATCATCTGTTTTTATATATTGTCCACTGTCTGTGTCTACAACTTTTTGTCCGTTTATATAGGTGTAATCTGTACCTTGAATTATACCATAAGGTTGTCCAACTCGAGCGTTAATGGTAATTCCTCCTTGGAAGGAACCTAATTGTAAATTTTCTATACCATCTTCTAAAGAAACTACTGTATTTTCGTTTTTAGACCAATTTACATTTACATCCCAAGAGAAATTATCTGTTTTTATAGGGTTTCCATGTAATGATATCTCTACACCCTTGTTTTCTATTTCTCCTGCATTAAGAATTTTAGAAGTATATCCAGTTCCTCTACTAACTGGCACTCCAAAAATTTGATCTATAGAATTGTTTTTGTAATAAGCAATGTCAAAACCTAATCTATTTTGCAAAAGCTTCATTTCTAATCCAATTTCTAAACTAGTAGTTCTTTCTGGTTTTAAATCTGGATTCTTTTTTATGTTGTCGACAGAAGTACTAGATCCACCAATAGGAGTATTTATATCATAAGTGTCATATAAGAAATCAAAAGGAGCGTCATTACCTACCTCAGCATAATTGGCTCGTATTTTTCCAAAAGAGATTAAATCTGTTTGTAAAATATTAGAAAAAACAAAACTTGTAGCAACAGAAGGATAAAGGAAAGTATTATTGTCTCCAGGTAAAGTTGAAGAATGATCTCTTCTTATCGTTCCATCCAAGAAAAGTGTGTTTTTGTAGCCTAAAGAAGCACTAGCATAAATACCATCTACACCAACTTTTTCATCTCTTTCTACAGGTAAAGGAAGAGGATCATTACTATTTTGTAACGAATATAACTTAGGAACACTTAGTCCTCCACTGGTAGAGGAATAGATAGATTGAAAATGATTTCTTCTCACGTTTGTTCCTAAAATACCTTTTATATTCAATTGGTCATTTATATTTTTATCAAAATTGAACATTAAGTCATAGTTGGTTTCTGTGTTTTGAATATTTCTTCTTCCGTATCCAGAACTAACTTCACTTCTAAGTATTCCAAAACGGGTTGGTACACTACCATTGGCTCTTCTTTCTTCTTGTATTTCAGAATAAGTATCGGTAGCAATTCTACCAGTAATATTAAACCAATCGGTTACCACATAATTTAGAGATGTGTTACCGATAAACCTGTTTCTAGTATCGTTTTGATAGTTCTCATATCTGGTCCAATATGGGTTGTCCCAGTATATAGGAGTAGACCCAGCATCTATGCTTCCAGGATTCCAAGTAACATTTCTCCCAGTATTAAAATAGATATCTTTTTGTTGTTTTAGATCTACATTAGTTTGCCACCATTGTCTAAATGTACTCATTGTGTTTTCTCCATATCCAGTAGAGTTACGACCCAATCCATCTACTTTAATATAGTTAGCATACCCTGTTACAGTTAATTTATCTGTAAGCTTAGCGTTACCATTAATAGAAAAATTATGTTTTTTAATAGAACTATTTGGTAATAATCCACTTTGATCAAAGTTAGTGTAGTTTAATCGCAAAGATCCTTTTTCAAATCCTTTGTCAAAGGATACAGAATTTGTTATGGTCACTGGAGTTTCAAAAAATGTAATAGGACCATTTTTTGCATTTACCCATGGAGTTGCAGTTCTATAATTAGGAGAGTCAGGATCAAAAGAATCCCATTGATACACTAGTAGACTAGAGTCAAAAGCAGGACCATAAGATCCATCACCTCTATGACGAACTGTTAAATCATCAGCAGTTCCATCTCCATTAACATCTCTTTGATAAAAACTTGGAGCATACCCAGCACCGTATTGCGTTTGGTATTTAGGAAACGTACTTTTATCTATTGAGCCTAAAGTTATTCCAGAATTAATCGTAATTCCCATACCTTTAGATTTCCCACCTTTTTTTGTAGTAATCATGATTACTCCATTGGCTGCTCTAGATCCATAAAGAGCAGATGCAGCAGCACCTTTAAGTACGTTTATAGATTCAATGTCTTCAGGGTTGATGTCTGATGCTGCATTACCATAATCATAGTATCCTCCTAGGGCTTGACCTTGACCTTTGTTATTTGTATTAGTATTATTTATAGGAACCCCATCAATGACAAATAAAGCTTGGTTACTACCAGTAAGTGAGGCATTACCTCTAATAACAACATTGGTAGATCCACCTAGGTTATTATTTCTCTTTATTTGTACACCCGAAGCTTTTCCTGATAGAGAGTTTACAAAGTTTGCAGTTTTTACTGTATTTAAATCTTCTCCACTAACTTCTTGTGTAGAGTATCCTAAAGATTTTTTGTCTCTAGAAATACCAAGAGCTGTAACAACTATTTCATCTAATTGTGAGGTTGTAACTTCTAATTGTATATTGATTGTTTTTTGTGACCCTATTATAATTTCTTTGTCCCCAAAGCCAAGATAAGTAAATAAAAGAGTACTTCCTTGAGTAGCTTGTATGGAGTAAATTCCGTCAAAATCTGTTTGAGTTCCATTATTACTGCCTTTTACAATAATATTCACTCCAGGTAAAGGCATACCTTCATGATCTGTAACCTTTCCGGTTATAGTACTTTCTTGTGCGAAAGAAAGCTGTGTTACTAATACTGCTAAGAGTATTATCAAGTTTTTCGTTAATAATTTCATTATTATATGTTGATTTGTTGTTAATTTGGGAAAAAGTATTAAGAAAATTAGTCTAATAATAAAGATATTGTTTTTTTAACTAAAAATTAACATAACAAAGGTAAGGGTCTATGATAGAAAGAGACTTAATATGGTTATGTTGGTTTAAATTTTTCGTTAATAGTATTTTGTAATGTGCTGTTATATTGCATTTTTTTATAAATTGAAATCTTTTTTATGTTTAATTTCTTGAAGATTAAATTATATGAAGATGGGAAGTTTGAAAAATATAGGTTTTTATTAAAAAAATATACTAATCCAATATCTTGTTAGGTTGTTTCGAATACAAGGTTATTAACTAAAGATATGTAGGTTTTATACTTTTGTGTTTTGATGGAGGTAAAAAAGTAAGAGGTAGGGATGATATGGTATTTAACGTTATATATATAGAATAAGATAAAATTGCTTTGAATAATTCAAAAATATATTATACTGGTTTGCTACTCATATTTTTATTAGTGGTATTTTCATGTGTAAATGATGATGATTTTTTTTTAGATAAAGATGCTGACAAAGAAATAACATCAACGGCATCCATGATAACTGTTTTTAATAGTTTAAAAAATAAAGATTTAGAACTTAATGAAAGCAATGTGTGTTTTTCTTTTAAATACCCTCTTGTATTAAGGTATAATAACGATTCTACAATATATGTTAATGACTTTGAGGGTCTGTTAAGAGCTATTTATAGTCAGGATATAAACTTTAATTTAGTAGGGTTACGTCTTCCTGTAGAGGTTTTTTTTCAAAAGACAGAAACTTCATTTATTTTAGAAAGTGAAGAGGATTTTGTAGTCCTTCTTAAGGAATGTGAAATACAAACATTTAGGGATGAAATAAATACTTTGCTTAATCGATGTTTTAAATTTGATTATCCATTTTTGTTAAGAGATAAAGAAAAAAAAGAAACTGTTATTGATGATGAAAATGGTTTTAAGCGTTTTCTTGAAAATAATGGAGTGGAATATCAACCAGATTTTAAATTCCCTATAAAGATCTTAGTATCTCCTGAATTCAAAGCGATTAAGGTATTGTCATATTATGAGTTTTATAAGGTAATAAATAACTGTGTTGAGTGTCCTGATATTAGTTTTCAAATAGAATCACTATCGGATAATAAATATAGATTTGTTCCTGATTTTGAGATAGAGGAAGAGGATCAGTTATTTTTAGAAATTAATGGGGAAATAGATACACAAGTTATGGATGATAATTCATTTGAAAAATCATTTTCTCCAGGGGTTTATGAAATATGTATGAAAACAAGAATGCCAGATTGTCTAGGTGGTAAAGAGTTTTGTAAGGAACTTATAGTTGAGCCAATTTGCCCAGAGATAACATTTGATTATGAAGAGATTTCTTCTCCATATACTTATCGGTTTGTTCCTAGAGTTGAAGTAGCGGATAAAGATATTACCGTTAGTTGGTATGTAAACAATGTTTTTGTTAGTGATGAGTTACTTAGTTTTGGGTATGTGGATATAAATTTAGATCAGGGATCTAATACAGTTTGCGCAGAAGTAAAAACAATAAATTGCCCTGATGGAGAACGATCTTGTATAGAGGTTAGATTGTAATTATCGAAGGACTATTTTGGTAATTAATTCTTTTTCTAATTCTTCGTTAAGATTGTCGATTATTTTTTGTTTTCCATAGCTTAACTCTTCTCTTAAAACAGAAGAAGTAAGTTCAACATATAAAGTCTCTCTTTCAAATTTAATATTATGAGTATATTTTGTTATAGCGGGTCCCATCACTTTTTCCCATACATCACGTGCTGCTACTTTGTCTAAGCCTTTTTGTAAGTTGTTATTTGAAACAAAGTTTTTTAAAACTTCTCCCAAGCTTTGGTGTTCTTGATGACGTTTTCCCATTAGAATTCAATTTTTTTATATCGTTCATAAAAGTAAACATTTCCAGCTTCATTTTTAATAGTGATGTGGTTTTCTTTTGCGGATATAATTGTTTCCTTCCATGTGGATAAAGTGGTTTTGTAATGCAGTCTAAGGCTATCTTCGTCAATTATTAAAATAAAAGACTCACTGTCGTTATTTGTAATAAAACTTCCATCTAACCTAGGTTGGACTTTTTTACGAATACCTGTGTAGTTTGTGATTTCTATAAAGTCAATACTTTGGCTAAAGTTATAATCTTTTTCACTTCCATTAGGGAGTATTACTTTTTTTATTTCCCAATATCCGTTTAAGTGTTGGATTTGATCTTTTGGGGTATCTTTTTTACAAGAAACAAAACATAATGTCCATATAATGAATAGTGAAAATCGATGCATATTTATAATTTAATTATTTTGTAAGATTGGGATATTTTTTTAACCACATTTTCCGTTCTGTCGGCATGTGTATCGCTAATAAATAGTTGCCCAAAATTTTGGTCATCTACTAATTCTATAATGTGTTCTACTCGTTTTTCATCAAGTTTGTCAAAGATGTCATCAAGTAAAAGAATAGGATTTACTTTACTATGTTGTTTTATACAATCAAATTGTGCTAGTTTTAGAGCAATGAGAAATGATTTTTGTTGTCCTTGACTGCCAAATTTTTTAATAGGAAACCCTTCTATTTCTAGAGATAAATCATCTTTATGGATCCCTACACTTGTGTATTGTAGAGTTCTGTCTTTAGATATGTTTTGTTCTAAAAGGGATAGTAAATCATTTTCAGATAACCTGCTTTGATAAGAAAGAGATACATTTTCCTTGCCAGAGCTTATGGTTTGATATCTTTTTATAAAGATAGGTATAAAAGTGTCTAAGAAAGCTGTTCTTTTGGTGTAAATAATGCTGCCATATTCATGTAGCTGTTGATTATAAATCTCGAGAGT
Organism: Aquimarina muelleri DSM 19832; assembly: GCF_000430665.1. GTDB lineage: Bacteria > Bacteroidota > Bacteroidia > Flavobacteriales > Flavobacteriaceae > Aquimarina > Aquimarina muelleri. Next base: position 61,980 of record NZ_AUML01000018.1, read on the forward strand.
TGTGGTGTCAAAAGTATTATTAACAGCAAAATATTTTAATAAGGAATTACGTTGAGATAGGGTTTTTGAATATTTTAATAGGCAACTTAAATACGATGGATCGCTTTGCGAAATTACCCCGTCTATAAATTTACGACGTGTATCGCTACCTTCTGTAATTAAATCTCTATCAGCTGGAGAAATAATTACCAATGGTAAAAAGCCAATATGCTCGCTAAAGGTGTCATAAGCTTTTCCGTTACGTTTAATTACCTTTTTTTGCCCTCTTTTGGCACTTATAATAACTTTTTCTTCTCTTTCTTCTTTTGTATAGAGCCCATCTATAACAAAAAAATCAGCACCATGATTTATATTTTGGCTTGTAATAGGATTAAAATAACTTTTTCCAAAAGACAGGTGATAAATTGCATCTAGGATATTCGTTTTTCCAACACCATTATGACCAACAAAACAGTTTATTTTATCATCAAATTTAAAATTGATGGCATCAAAATTCTTGTAATTGAGTAGGGAAAGGGATTTTAAAATCATAAAACATTGATGATCAAAGGGTCTTGGGTTTGATGGAATTCATAATTAATTCACGCAAATTATTGAAAAATAACAAATATTTTCCCTTTTAATTATGAATAAAAATTTTATTTTTGCCGTTCATTAAAGAAAACTTATGGCAACTTACAAGAAACGAGGACACAAACCTAAAAATAAAGCTGAAGAAGTTGAGCAAATTGAAGATAAATCAACGACCGCAGAGGTATTTAATACCCTAGATGAAGGGGCTTCTAAAACCGAAGAGTGGGTTGCAGCTAATCAAAAATATATACTAGGTGCAGTAGGAGTAATAGCTATTGTTGTATTAGGGTATTTAGGATTTCAAAAATTTATCCAAGAACCAAAAGAACAAGAAGCTTCTAATGAGATGTTTAAGGCACAACAGTATTTTGATAGTGCGGTTAATGGAAACTCAACAGTTAGTGATTCATTATATACTTTAGCTCTTAATGGAGGTGAAGGTAAATATGGGTTTTTAGAAATTATTGAAAATTACGGAAGTACAAATGCTGCTAATTTAGCCAACTATTATGCGGGATTTTCGTATTTAAATATGAAAAAATACCAAGAAGCAATTAATTTCTTAGATGATTTTAAAAGTGATGACGAAATGTTAGCGCCTTTAGCTCTTGGTGGTATTGGAGACGCATTCTCTCAATTAGATCAAGTAGAAGAGGCATTAGGGTATTATGAGAAAGCACTTAAAATAAAGACTAATGATTTTACAACACCAAAATTTTTATTAAAGGCTGCAGTTACAGCAATATCTCTTAATAAATCAGAAATTGCAATCACATATTTAGAAAGAATCAAAGAAGAGTTTCCTAAAAGTGTAGAGGCTAATCAAGTTGATGTTCATTTAGGACAGGCGCAAGCAATGAAATAGCTTGTTTTTTTAATTTTGAAATCTTTTGTTAAAATTTCAAAATTAAGAAACAAAAATTTTAAACTGATTATGGCAACAGAAAATAAAAATTTATCAGAATATGATAAAACTATAATCCCAAATGCGAAAAATTTTCGATTTGGGATTGTTGTTTCAGAATGGAATGAACAAATCACTCAAGGATTATTTCAAGGTGCTTTTGATGCATTAATTGATTGTGGAACAATAAAGGAAAATATTGTGAGATGGGATGTGCCCGGTAGTTTCGAATTGATATATGGTTGTAAGAAAATGCAGAAATCCTATGATATGTTAGATGCTGTTATAGCTATAGGATGTGTAATTCAAGGAGAAACTAAACATTTTGATTTTGTTTGTGAAGGAGTTACACAAGGGATTAAAGATTTAAATATTAATAGTGATATCCCTGTTATTTTTTGCGTACTTACCGATAATACATTACAACAATCTATAGATAGATCAGGAGGAAAACATGGTAATAAAGGTTCAGAAGCAGCTATAGCGGCTATTAAAATGGCACAATTGCGAAAAAGTGCTCAATTTTAGAATGAATTAATCTTCGGTAAAGACAATATGGATAATTTGATAGCAGAGTTTTCTGATTTATTAAAAAAGGGAGCTAGATCTGTTGCAAGCAGTAAAGAGGAAGATTTAAAGCATAAGACATCTTTGAAATCATGGTCTAAAATGGAAATTTTAGGACACCTTATAGATTCAGGAATATATAATTTACAACGATTTTCTGAAATTCAGTTTGAAGCTAAACCTTATAAAGTTAAAAGTTATAATCAGAATGAGTTGGTGAAAATAAATGATTACCAAAATGCAGACCCGCTAGAGTTATTGAGTTTTTGGTTATCTGTAAATGAGAGAATTATGCAAATTCTTAAGTTGCAAAATGAAACTACTTTAAATTATCAGGTAGAGTTAGAAACTAAAAAAATATCAGATTTAAGGTTTTTGATTCAAGATTACATATCGCATTTAGATCATCATTTAAAACAAATAATATATTAAAAATAGGCTTCGTATTTTTTAATTGTAATGCTCAAAATCTCAAATTAAATAAAGTTATCTATTTTTCCAAAGCTTGTTTTGTATTATAAAAAATGATTTATTATATAAGCTATAAAAACAAGTATTGCCTTTGATGTTTATATTTTGATGTTATTGTAATGCTAAAAGCTTTACAATACAAAGCATTTTAAGTATATTTGAATAATCAAAAAGATAGTAGCAGATTGTGAAATTAAGTATCCCAAAAATAAGAAAAAATAGAAGATTCAACTATACGCCTAGGTATTATAAGGGTAAAAGTGAAGGTAATATCTATGATTTTGAAAATAGAATTGCTAAATATCGGGATGCTACAAATGATATAGATTTTGGATCACATTGGGCAGATGCCCGTGTATCTAGTAGGAATAGAGGGAATCGTGAAATTAATAAAAGAGTAATCTATATTGTTATAATTTTGGTTTTTATCTTTTTGTATATAATAGATTTTGATTTATCCATATTTACTGCACGAAAATAGATGTCTGATATCATTCAACTATTACCAGATCATGTAGCTAATCAAATTGCTGCTGGAGAGGTCGTTCAAAGACCAGCATCAGTAGTAAAAGAATTGTTAGAAAATGCAATCGATGCACAAGCTACCTATATAAAGCTAATTGTAAAAGAATCCGGTAAAACCCTTATTCAGGTTATTGATAATGGGCAAGGTATGAGCGCTACAGATGCAAGATTAAGTTTTGAGAGACATGCAACATCCAAAATTAAAGTAGCAGAAGATCTTTTTAAATTACAGACAAAAGGATTTAGAGGAGAGGCATTAGCCTCTATAGCGGCTATCGCTCATGTAGAATTAAAAACAAAGCAGGAAGAAGACGAGGTAGGAACAGAAATAAGAATAGAGGGCAGTGAAGTAGTATCTCAAGAAGTGTGTGTTACGCCTAAAGGAACTTCTATAAGTGCCAAAAATTTATTTTATAATATTCCTGCTCGACGAAATTTTCTGAAATCAAATACTGTAGAGTTGCGTCATATTATCGATGAGTTTCATCGGGTGGTTATGGCACATCCATCTATACGGTTTGATATGTATCATAATAGTAGCGAGGTTTTTAATCTGGCAATTACAAATCATCGCCAACGAATAGTAAATATATTTGGAGGAAAAACAAACGAAAAATTAGTTCCTGTAAAAGAAGAAACAGATTTGGTTACGATACATGGGTTTGTAGGGAAACCAGAATATGCTAAACGAACCCGAGGAGAACAATTTTTTTTTGTTAATGGTAGATTTATTAAAAGTGCATACTTAAATCATGCAGTTAGTTCTGCTTTTGAAGGTTTGCTAAAAGACAAAGCGCACCCAAGTTATTTTATATATCTTACTGTAGATCCTAATTCTATTGATATAAATATACATCCTACCAAAACTGAAATTAAGTTTGAAGATGAGCACTCGTTGTATGCTATGTTACGATCTACGATCAAACATAGTTTAGGGCAGTTTAATGTAGCACCTGTACTAGATTTTAATAGAGACTCTTCTATGGATACACCCTATGAGTATAAGGGTAAAATAGCGCAAACGCCAACTATAGAAGTAGATCGAAGCTTTAATCCGTTTAAAGAAGAAAAAATAATCCAAGATAATTCATCCTCAAATACTTATTATGTTCCTAAAAAAGAACCAACTGCAAATTGGGAAAACCTATATGTAGGGTTAGAATCAGAAATGACAACCTCTGCGCCTATAGAGAACGATTTCTCTTCAGTAGAGTTTGAAAGTGAAGAGATTGTTGGTTCTTTGTTTGAAGGAGATGAAAAAAAAGTAGGACACCATACTACATATCAGTTAAGAAAAAAATATATTGTTACTACAATAAAAAGCGGAATGGTGATCGTAAACCAATATAGAGCACACCAAAGGATATTGTATGAAGAACTACTGCGTAATATTACTATGGCAAGTGCTGTAAGTCAGCAATTATTATTTCCATTAACAGTATCTTTTTCAAAAAGTGAAATACAACTTTTGGATACAGTAAAAGAGCAGCTTGAAAACACTGGATTTGTTTTTGGAGAATTGTCTGAAGGGGAGGTTAATATTACCGCAATACCATCAGTAACATCAGAAAAAGAAGTTTTGGTTTTATTAGAACAACTAATTAATGATCTAGAAAATGAAGTGCCAGATAGTGGTTTTTCACAGACAGATTTATTAGCAAGATCTATAGCCAAAAGTATTGCAGTAAGAACAGGGGTGGAATTAGCTTCAGAACAACAACAATACATGGTAAATAGTTTATTTGCATGTACAGACCCTACTATTACACCAGATAATAAGCCAACTTTCATTACATTAACGGTAGATGAAATAGATAAAAAATTTTAATAAGTAGATGGGTAGAATTACAGAAACAGTAAAAGTATTATTGATAGTTAATATTATTGTTTATATAGGGTCTATGACCTTAGGAAATAATGCTTTTGAATTTTTTGCACTTTGGTTTCCAAAAAATGATAATTTCCAAGTTTGGCAGATTATTACACATATGTTTATGCATGGAGGAGAGAGTCATATTTTCTTTAATATGTTTGCCTTATATATGTTTGGAAGCCACTTAGAAGCTTCCATAGGACAGAAAAAATTTCTTTTTATATACTTTTTTTCAGGTATAGGAGCAGCTGGTTTTCAAGTTTTGTTTTCTTATTTTCAATTTAGCCCAGGATATCAAGCGTATTTAGAGGCGGGTCTTTCTTCTTCAGAAATAGGGGATTTTATACAAAATGCTATTGCAACTCAAAAATATAGTGTATACCCTAATATACCCCAAGAGGTAACAGAAAATATGATTAAAACATATGCTACGCCAATGGTAGGTGCTTCAGGCGCAATTTTCGGTGTTTTGGCAGCATTTGCTGTTTTATATCCAAATTTACCTTTATATATTATGTTTATTCCTGTACCTATTAAAGCAAAATATTTGATAGGTGGTTATTTTCTATTAAATTTATATGGAGGAATAACTGGGCAAGCTATTTTAGGCCCTTCAAATGTTGCACATTGGGCCCATATTGGAGGTGCGGTAATCGGCTTTATTACTATGTGGTATTGGAAAAAAAATTCGTTTAATCAGCACCGTTGGGATTAATATGGCAGCTAACAATTTAACATATCAGTTTAAAACAGCTAATATTATTATTAAGCTTATTGCAATTAATACTATAGTGTTTTTGTTTGCTAATCTTGGTTCTTGGATTTTTCAAACCCAACCAGATGTATTGATGCGATGGTTTGTACTTCCTACAGAGCTCAATTCTTTAATTCTCCAAGTTTGGGGGATATTAACCTATAGTTTTTTGCATTTTAGTTTTTGGCATATTTTCTGGAATATGTTAATGCTGTATTGGTTTGGGCAATTTGTTTTAAATCTATTTACAGAAAAAAGGTTTCTTACTATTTACTTGTTAGGAGCTGTTTGCGGTGGTTTATTATTTGTATTAGCATATAATTTGTTTCCTGTTTTAAGTGGGCAACTAGGTTATTTAATAGGTGCTTCGGCAGCAGTCTTGTCAATTGTTATTTTTATCGCGACTTATACGCCGAATACTGAAGTTAGAGTGTTTATGTTTACGGTAAAATTATGGCAAATAGGAGTGTTTATGGTGCTTGTAGATTTGATTCAAATTCCTAATTCAGGAAATGCAGGAGGATTAATTGCGCATATTGGGGGAGCACTATTTGGATATATGTATGCTATGCAGCTTAAAAAAGGGAATGATATTGGGTCTTGGTTCGAGAAATTAATGGATGGAGCATTAAAGTTGTTTAAACCTAAAAAGAAAAGCCCTTTAAAGACAGTACACAGATCTAAAAAAAATAAATCTAGTATAAAAACTACAGCCTCCTCTTCTGTAAAAACACCAAATCAAAAACAAATAGATGCTATCTTGGATAAAATTAGTAAAAGTGGATATGATAGCTTAAACAAAGAAGAGAAAGATTTTTTATTTAAAGCAGGGAAAGAATAAAGGTATGAGAAAAGCAATTAATAAGATCATCTTTGTGATGAACTCTATAGCAGCTTTTGCTTTATTGCTATCTTATCTATTGCCATACGTTTCTCCAAAAATGTTTCCATTATTATCTGTGTTGAGCCTAGCAGTTCCTGTTTTGATAGTTGTTAATGTACTGTTTTTATTATATTGGATTGTTCTTTTAAGTAAAAGGAGTATGCTTTCCCTTATTGTTTTGGCTCTAGGTATTTCTCATGTTTCTTCGCTGTATAAATTAAGAGGAAAGTCAATGGATACAGGAGAAACTGGTATCTCGATAATGAGTTATAATGTGCATAGTTTTAATCGTTTTAATTGGATAGACTCTAAGACTATTCCTCAAGATATTTCGAATTTGATAAAAATTCAGAACCCTGATATCTTTTGTGTGCAAGAATTTTATAATAATCCAGACATTGATTTTAAGCAATATCCTTATAAATATGATTATTTTAATCATAATAGCAAGGAGTTAGCATTGGTTATATTTTCAAAATATCCCTTTATGAAAAAAGGCTCCCTGAATTTTGAAAAAACAGCTAATAATGTAATTTTTGCAGACATAGTAATGCCCAGAGATACAGTGAGAGTATATAATATTCATTTGCAGTCTCATCGGATTAGTTCTAAAACAAATGATCTAGCTAAAGAAGATTCTCAAAAATTACTAAAAAGAATTCAGGTGTCTTTTAAACAACAACAACAACAGTCAGAACAGCTTATTTCGCATATGCGATCATCTCCATATAAAAATATAGTAATGGGAGATTTTAATAATACAGCATATTCTTATGTGTATGATAAAATAAAGTCAGAGAATCTCCAAGATACTTTTAAAAAAGAAGGAAAAGGGTTTGGTAAAACTTTTAAATTTGAATTGTTTCCTGCACGTATTGATTTTATTTTAGTGCCAAAAGAATTTGAGGTTCTTAGTTTTAAAAGTTTTGACTTGGAATTTTCTGATCATTATCCAATATATTCTAAAGTAAAAATCCCATAGTTTGGATAAGTAAAATAACTTATTTTGCTTGTGTAAAAACACGAATAAAAAGTTTAATTCTATAATATGGAACTAATTTATTTGTATTGAATGTCTTTTATTACTACCCCTCTATGTTAGTAGTTTTATTTGCCATCTTTTTTTCCCAGTCCTGGGAGAAGGTTGCATGTTTGTTTTTTACCATTAGTCTCATTTTTTCTTTTATAACTTGCTGTATTGATAAAGGCAGCTCATAAAACCTTTTATTAATATTAGTTAACCTTCCACCATAATTACTATTCTGGTGTCTAATAGTTATTCTTTTACGGTTATGATATATCATGATCTTTACCCTACCATCAGTATACATTTCTTGACCAGTAGTTCCGTAGACTAATATAAGATCAGTCATGCCATCGTTGTCTATATCTGCTAATTCTGAGTATTTATTCCAAAACGATATAGATGTCTCCCATTCTTTATCTATAAAATCGCTAATAGTGGATCTTTTTTTAAAAATATTATTGGCGTAATTTAGATTAAATGCTTGTATTTTGTCATAAATAGTATCATTTTTTTTATCGATTAAAGTGTGCTCTGTTAATAGCAGATAATGCTCTCCTGACTTATCTTTATATAAATATGCCTGAGAAATAGGATATGTAATGCCAAGTTTATTTTTTGTTTTTTTACTGAAAGCCGATATGGTTTCTTTATCAGAAAGTTTGTGTGTGAATTTAGAATCAAAAGAAATAGTATCTTGCTTTTTTAACACTATTTCAAAGGCTAAATCTTGTTTTATTATTTTTTTATCAGAATTTTTTTTGAGGTCTTTTGATTGTTTTTGACAAGAAAGTAAAGAAAGTACGATAAAAAATAGAAGTTTATTCATAAGTAAAAGTGTAAGGCTAAAAAACGAGCTAATTAGCACTAGTTTAGTAATAAATGTAAGGAATATTTAATAAGTTAATAAATATAATCACATTTACATCATCCAACAATCTAGTAAATCTGTAAAAATATGCCATAATAATGCTAGGCCAGCAATTCGTGTTTTAGTAAAAAATAACATAAAGCTATATATTGAAATCGCATAATAGCTATGTAAAATATGAAACCCTACACTACATCTATTAGGATCAAAAATTGGATTGGCGAAGATATGATCCAGATCTATTAGCATAGCAGAAATGAAAAATAGATATATTTTTTTCCATTGTTTTGGAAAAAATAATAAAGCTATTAATAAAGGGACTATAAAATGAAATCCATAATGTAAGATTGGTCTAATCATTACAAAATAGATTGATTTTCAAGATAGGTTAAAGCATTAGGACCTTCATTAAATAATAAATCCAATATAGATAGATTAGATATAAATCCTTTTTTATCCTGAAATACTTGAATATAAGGATCTAAATTATATTTTCTCTCTTTTTTAACATTTATTAGGTGTCTTGAGTCGAGTATATTTGTAGGTTTTTTATCATAAATATTAGTTTTAGAAGTAGGAGCATCTACTTGTAAACTATCCAGAACAATAGACATACATTCATAATTAAAATCCATAAGAAACTCTTTAGGTTTTTCAAATAAAGGTGCAAATTCATCTTCATAATACTCAAAAAAAGGCGAGGTTCTGTAGGCTGACTCTAAAGATTTCCAGTGTAATAATTGCCATTTAAAATCATTTTCTATACGTACATTTTTGTATAATTGTTTCTCTTTTGTTTGACTATGTTTAATAGGGATAGTTAACAAAAGTTTACCGTTGGCACCGTAGATATATGTGCGATTACGATAGCTTTGTTTTTGATAATTGTCTTCATTTTCAAAAACTATCGTATTAGATTTTACAATAGCAATATATTGCGCTATAGGACCTAAATAAGATGGATGGAGTAGAGTAGTAGTATTCAATTGTATTTAATTATTATATGCAGTTTAATCAAACTCAACTAAAGTAAGTTTAATTAAACTGCATTTGGATGCTTAAGCTCCTTTTTTTCTTTTGCGATATTGGTTATAAATAAAATATCCAGCTAAAAGAATAATAAAATATTTAAAGTAAGAAACAGGTTCTCCACTACCTCCAACTGTAGTAAACATTCGTTCCCAACGAATTTTGTTAAAAAGCCCTTTAGCGTTCGAATCCCAACTAAACCAAACAAATACTGGTTTACCAACAATATGTGTAGCAGGGACATACCCCCAATAACGACTATCCTCACTATTATGACGATTATCCCCCATCATCCAGTAATAATCTTGTTTAAAGGTATAGCTGTCTATAGGAGCTCCATTAAGTAATACCTGATTACCATTAGCAGTAAGTTTATTGTCAATTCCCATTTCAGAACCTTCATATACTTCAATAATTCTGCGATAAAGAGAAAAACTCTTTAAATCCATTTTAACTGTTTTTCCAGCTTCAGGGATATATATAGGACCAAAATTATCTTTATTCCAGTTTACTTTACCATTATTAGGGAAAATATTAGATTCTTTATTTCCTTTTTCTGTAATAATTCTTTCAATAGAGGTTACATTGGGATGGTTTTTGAATTTAGCAGCATTTTCAATAGTCATTCCCTTTATAAAAAAACGTTGATTATCATAGCCAAATTCACCAGGATTGTTTGTTTTTATTTTATATCTATCATATAAGTTTTGTAGATTAAAACGATCTCCATTTGTAGTGCCAGTAAATGAGAACTGCACTTGTGCTCTATCAGGTAAATCATTTTGTTTTTTATTAATATATACATATCCATCTACAAGAGATAATGAATCCCCTGGTACTCCAACACATCTTTTTACGTAATTAGATTTTTTATCTATTGGTTTGTATACTGAAATATTAGAAGTGTCAAAGAAAAAACGAAGAGTGTCATTTGGTAAGCTAAATACAACAATATCATTACGTTTTATTTTTTGAAACCCAGGAAGTCTAAAATAAGGGTATTGTGGTTTGCTAGTATAGGATTTGGTATGTAATACAGGTATTGTATCATGAACCATAGGAAAAGATACTGCCGTCATAGGAGTACGAGCTCCATAATGGAACTTACTTACAAATAAAAAATCCCCCACGAGTAATGTTCTTTCTAAAGATCCTGTAGGTATTGTATAAGGTTGCATGAAATAAGTATGTACTATAGTTGCTGCAATTACAGCAAATAATATCGAACTTGTCCATTCTCCTGCAGCTGTTCGTGGTTTTAGGTCTCTATCTTTTATATGTGTTACATCTAGCATATAGTTTACATAAAATATATAAAATCCTAGAGTAACTATTACAATAATAGTATCATTCGTAGAGTTTTTGCCAAAACTCCTAATTGTTTCTACCCAAATTACGGGCAGCATGATAACATTAATTACTGGAATAAATAATAATATCACCCACCACCAAGGGCGACCTATGATTTTCATCAAAATCACTGCATTGTATACAGGGATGAGAGCTTCCCAAGCTTTTCTGTCTGCTTTTTTATATAGTTTCCAAGTTCCTAAAAAGTGAATTACTTGTAGTATTAGGAAAAGAATAAGCCATTCTGTAAATATCATTTTTAAGTATATTTTTTAGTATAAGTACTTTTTATTTCTAAAGTGTTACATTTTATAGTCCTAAAACGTCTTTCATGCTAAAATTTCCTATTTTTCCTACTAACCATTCTGCAGCAACTACGGCTCCCAATGCAAAACCATCACGATTATGTGCAGTATGTTTGATTTCGATATCATCTACTAAAGAGGAGTAAGTTACGGTATGTGTTCCTGGTACTTTATTAATTCTTTTAGCATGTATAGTAATGTTGTTATCCTTATTTTCATTAAGAATCCATGCTTGTTTTTTAGTGTTTTCGATAATTCCTTCAGCAAGAGTTATAGCTGTACCACTTGGGGCATCTAGTTTTTCGGTATGATGAATTTCTTCCATAGAGATATCATATCCTTCTAAAGGATTCATCATTTTTGCTAGTTTTTTATTTAATTCAAAAAATAGGTTGACTCCCAAACTATAATTCGAGGCATATATAAATCCTCCTTTTTTTTCTTTACATAAAGAAATCATAGCATCATAATGTTCTAACCAACCCGTAGTTCCTGATACAACAGGTACATTTGCATTAAAACAGTTAGTGATATTATTTACTGCGGCAGATGGGATACTAAAATCGATAGCTACATCTGTATCAGATAGGTCGTATATGCTATCTTCTTTGTCTATTTTAAGTACAATAGTATGGCCTCTTTTTTTTGCAATTTTCTCTATGGTTTTACCCATTTTGCCATATCCTAGCAGTGCTATTTTCATGTTTTTTGGCTAATGTTTTAGTGCATTTTTTAGTAAAAACGCAACTTTTTTAAAAACTATAATTTAAGGATACTCCATAACTAGGAGTTGTATCAAATTGGTTAAAATTTATTTTTGGTTTAAAAGAAAGATCTTCACTTACATTATACTGTAATAAATGGGCAGTAACATTTGCATCTACAATATTTAATAAATAGATACCTACGGTAACCAAAAGAGATAATTCTTGTTCCCGACGATAACGATCTTGTAGGGATATTAACTGATCATTACTAATTCTTGGTGCTCCATTAGAACTAATAGGGGCGTAAAACTCATCGTCTGTAAAACCTGCTAATCGACGTTTATAAGCATCACGCAAGCGATTATAATTATTGTTATTTTGGACATATAGATATATTCCAGTTCCTAAAGCTGCGTATACAATAGGAATTTTCCAATACTTTTTGGTATATGCTTGTCCCAAACCAGGAAGAACTGCAGAATAAAATGCGGCTCTTGCTGGAGCTAAAGGTTCATAAGGGCGTATTTTACTCTTTTTTTCCTTTTTCTTTTTTACCGGTACTTCTTCGGTAACAACTTTTAATTCTTCATTTTCTTGAGCAAGAATATTTTGAATAGAAAGTATTACAAAAAAAATAATATAAAAGAATCTACTCTTCACTATTTATAAGTTTCTTTAAGCGTTTAAAATCTTCTTCAGAAGAAAATGGTATAATTAATTTTCCACTTCCTTTATTAGAAATTTTCACATCAATTTTTGCGCCAAAATAGTCTGAAAATTCTTTGACTCCTTTAGAGATGTGATGTGGTAATTGATTGCTTGCAGTTCCTTTCTTTACGTTAGGAGTTTCTGTTTTATTATTTATAGATCTAACTAAGTTTTCTGTGTCTCGAACAGATAGGGATTTACCAATAATAGATTCATAAATATCTAATTGTTGTTGTTGATCTTCGATATTAATGAGTGCTCTACCATGTCCCATAGAAATAAAACCATCTCGCATACCTGTTTGTACAATAGGATCTAGTTTTAATAGTCTAAGATAATTAGCGATTGTGGATCTTTTTTTACCAACTCTATCGCTTAATTGCTCTTGTGTTAAGCTTATTTCATCAATTAAGCGTTGATAGGATAAAGCGATTTCTATAGGGTCTAAATCTTGTCGTTGAATATTTTCTACCAACGCCATTGTTAATGATTCTTGATCATTAGCAATACGAATATAGGCAGGTATAGTTTTTAGTCCAACTAATTTTGAAGCTCTATAACGACGTTCTCCACTTACTAATTGATAATTATTAAAGTCTAGTTTTCTAACAGTGATAGGCTGTATAACGCCTATCTCTTTTATAGAAGTAGCAAGTTCCCTTAAAGTTTCATCATTAAAACTAGTACGGGGTTGAAATGGATTAACATCTATACTTTCTAATTCTAACTCAATAATATTACCTACTACTTTATCTGCATTTTTATCCTCTACTGATTTTATATCATTTTCCGGATCTTTTAGCAGAGCAGATAAACCTCTACCTAATGCTTGTTTCTTCGTTGCCTTCGCCATGAACCCTTAACTTAACTGTTTTTTTTAATAATTTCGTGCGCCAAACTTAAATAATTACTTGCTCCTTTACTAGAAGCATCATAATTAATAATACTTTCTCCGTAACTTGGAGCTTCACTTAAACGAGTATTTCTTTGAATGATTGTTTTAAAAACCATTTCGCTAAAATGTTTTTGCACCTCTTCTACTACCTGATTGGATAGCCTTAATCTAGAATCATACATAGTAAGTAATAATCCTTCTATATCAAGATTAGAATTGTGAATTTTTTGTACACTTTTTATCGTGTTCAGAAGTTTCCCTAACCCTTCTAAAGCAAAATATTCGCATTGTATAGGGATAATTACTGAATCTGCAGAGGTTAACGCATTTAGCGTAAGCAAGCCAAGTGAGGGAGCACAATCTATAAGAATATAATCATATTGAGATTTTAATCCTTCAATAGCTTTCTTTAACATATATTCTCGTTGCTCTTTATCAACAAGTTCAATTTCAATAGCAACCAAGTCGATATGTGCGGGAATTATATGCACATTTGGAGCACTGGTTTCTAAAATGGCCTCTTCTGGCTTTATAGTATGTTCAAGAATCTGGTATGTTCCTTTTTCAATGCTTTCTACATCTAATCCAAGCCCAGAGGTTGCATTAGCCTGTGGATCGGCATCGATAAGTAGTACTTTTTTCTCTAAAACACCTAGAGAAGCTGCTAAATTAACAGAGGTAGTAGTTTTACCTACACCACCTTTTTGATTTGCAATTGCTATAATTTTACCCATGTGGGGAGATTTGGATTAACAGCGATAAAAATACGATTTATTATATATTATAAAAATGAAAAATGTTAACACTATTCACAAAAAAGACTATCTGCCTGTATGGATGGTCTTACGTGCCTTTATAATTGTTGATAAATTTTTTTTAGACATAGGTATAGTTTTGTATAAAAACTAAAGTTATACTCTAATTTTAAGATCTATTTTTGCGGTTCTGAAAAGGTTAATCCATATTTGATAATCCCTAAAACATCCTATTTTATTTATTATTTTTGTGTAGTAATTTGATATAGAGTATTTTACTGAATAATAAGAGTGTTGTTTTATAATTCATTAGTTATTTTAGTATTTAGTGTATATGTTTAGAAAAGATAAAATGTTAACTTAATATCGTAAGTTTTGTATGTGCTTAGAAATTAAAATATATAAAAAAATCATCCAGATATCTGGATGATTTTTTTATAATAGGAATCGAAATTTGTTATTTATTTTTTTTAGCTCTAATCATAGCTTCTAATTGATCCCACATTGCTTCAGGAATTTGCTCCAAAAGATTAAATTGTCCAGCACCTTTTAGCCATTCACCACCATCTAAAGTTACTACTTCTCCATTAACATAAGCAGAAAAATCTGATACTAAATAAGCGGCAAGATTAGCTAACTCTTGATGGTCTCCCACTCGTGCTAAAGGAACTTGCTTTGCCATATCAATCTTGTCTTTTAAATCTCCTGGCAATAAACGATCCCATGCTCCTTTTGTAGGGAATGGCCCTGGAGCTATTGCGTTAAAACGCATTCCGTACTTAGCCCATTCTACAGCTAAGGATCTTGTCATTGCTAAAACTCCTGCTTTTGCACTGGCACTTGGTACTACATAAGCAGATCCTGTCCATGCATAGGTAGTTACGATATTTAAAACTACTGTATTTTTATATTTACTATCAATCCAATGCTTACCAAAAGCTAATGTACAGTTTTTGGTACCTTTAAGTACAATGTCTATTATTATGTCAAATGCACGATGGGATAAGCGCTCTGTAGGAGATATAAAATTTCCTGCGGCATTATTTAATAATACATCTACCGATCCGAAGGTTTCTAAAACCTTGTCTCTCATTGCTTCTACCTGATCATATTCTCTTACATCACATTGTACCGGTAAACAAGTTCCTCCTGTTTCAGATTCAAGTTCTTTTGCGGTGTTTTGTAGTTTTTCCAGATCTCTAGAAGTAATAGCTACATTAGCTCCCAGTTCTAAGAAATATCTGGTCATAGATTTTCCTAGCCCGCTACCGCCACCGGTAACCACTATGTTTTTTCCTTTTAGTGCTCCATCACGAAGCATTTTGTCTGTATAACTCATAAGTATATTATAAAATGATGTTTTGCTAAGGTACTAAAAAAACTATGCATGCATAGTTTTTTTAGTACCTATTCGAAAGTAGAAATTAAAATTTCTAGTATGGTAATTGCAGCATCACTAATTTTTGTTCCTGGGCCAAATATAGCAACTGCTCCTGCATCAAACAGATGTTGGTAATCATCTGGGGGTATTACTCCACCTACAATAATCATAATATCTTCTCTGCCATATTTTTTTAGCTCTTCTACTATCTGTGGCACAAGGGTTTTGTGTCCTCCTGCAAGAGAGGATACTCCTATAATATGGACGTCATTTTCTACAGCTTGTTTTGCAGCTTCAGACGGGGTTTGAAATAAAGGGCCTATATCTACATCAAAACCTATATCAGCATAACTGGTCGCAACTACTTTTGCACCACGATCATGACCATCTTGCCCCATTTTAGCAATCATTATTCTAGGTCTTCTACCTTCTAGATCTGCATATTTATTTGCTAGTTCTTGGGCTTTGTGGAAGGATTCGTCGTTTTTTATTTCTTTTGAGTACACTCCTGTAAATGATTTGATTTCTGCTTTAAATCTACCAAACTTTTTTTCTAAGGCATCACTAATTTCTCCTAGAGTAGCTCTTAGTCTTGCTGCTTCTACTGCTAAAGCTAGTAAATTTTTATTATCATCAGTTGCTGCCAGAGTTAAATTATTTAACGCATTTTGTACTGCATTCTCATCTCGGGAAGCTTTTACTTTGTTAAGCCCTTCTATTTGTTGTATTCTTACGGCTTGGTTATCTACTTTTAAGGTGCTAATAGCCTCTTCTTCTTCTAATTTAAATTTATTAACTCCTATAATAATATCTTGCTCACTATCGATTCTGGCTTGTTTTCGAGCGGCAGCTTCTTCAATTCGCATTTTTGGGATTCCTGCTTCAATTGCTTTTGTCATTCCACCTAGTCCTTCTACTTCTTCAATAAGTTTCCAAGCTTTATTGGCAATTTCTTTAGTTAAAGATTCTACATAGTAACTTCCTGCCCAAGGGTCTACTGTACGAGTAATTTGGGTTTCTTCTTGTAGATATATTTGTGTATTTCTTGCAATTCTTGCAGAAAAATCTGTAGGCAATGCAATAGCTTCGTCAAGTGCATTGGTATGTAAGCTTTGTGTGCCTCCAAATGCGGCTGCACTAGCTTCTATACAAGTACGAGCAACATTGTTAAACGGGTCTTGTGCAGTAAGGCTCCATCCACTAGTTTGACAATGGGTGCGCAGCATTAAAGATTTTGGATTTTTTGGATTAAATTGCTGAATCAGTTTTGCCCAAAGCATACGTGCAGCACGCATTTTGGCTATTTCCATAAAATGATTCATGCCAATTGCCCAAAAGAAAGATAATCGAGGGGCAAAAGCATCAACATCCATTCCTGCTTCTAGTCCTTTTCGAATATACTCTAAACCATCTGCCAGAGTATATGCTAATTCGATATCACATGTTGCACCTGCTTCTTGCATATGGTACCCCGAAATGCTAATAGGGTTAAATTTGGGCATGTGCGCAGAACAGTATTCAAAGATGTCTCCAATTATTCGCATAGATGGAGTAGGAGGATACACATAAGTGTTACGCACCATAAATTCTTTTAGAATGTCATTTTGGATAGTTCCAGAAAGTAATTTTTTATCTACTCCTTGTTCTTCTGCGGCCACAATATAAAATGCCATGATAGGTAAAACAGCACCGTTCATAGTCATAGAAACAGACATTTTATCTAATGGAATTTGATCGAATAGTACTTTCATGTCTTCTACACTATCGATTGCAACTCCTGCCATACCAACATCTCCAAATACTCGTTCATGATCACTGTCATATCCGCGATGTGTTGCTAAATCAAAAGCAACAGATAGCCCTTTTTGTCCTGCAGCAAGGTTTCTGCGATAAAAAGCATTGCTTTCTTCGGCAGTAGAAAACCCTGCGTATTGGCGTATGGTCCAAGGTCTACGAACATACATAGTAGAGTATGGACCTCGCAAATACGGAGCAATTCCTGCGGAGAAGTTAAGATGATCTATAGTATTAAGATCCTCTTTGATATAATTGGATTTTATATCAATTCCCTCAGATGTTGTAAATACGGTACTTTTTTGCTGTCTGTTTAAAGTAGCTTTTTTAGGTAATTGGATGTGTTGTACGTCTTTTCTAGTCATTACTTAAAGCCTCATTTCTAAATGATGAATTAATAAGGTTATAAAATTAAGGTTTTAAAAATGATTTTTTATTAAAAAAAGTAAAGTTCGAATATAAGTTTTTAGTAAAAAAGCAAAAAAATCATTCAAATGCTTTTTCTATAACCATCAAAATAGAATAGTAAATATCAAAAGCTATAAAATTTTTAACCTCTATAGCGCAAAATTCTTTATCAGGGATGTAATAAACTCTTTGAGAGACTAATGAAGTGCTAACGTTTCCATCTTCTTCTAATGTGGTGATAATCTCTTTAAAATCATCACTATCACTAGTATTTTTAAGACATTGAATAAAACCACCTCTGTAATTAAAGATTAGAATCTCTTTTTCATTTTTTTTATTAGAAGAAGGAGTAGAACTTTTTATAGTCTCCTTATTTTCGTATTCACTAAGTTTGATCCAAAGAGAATTTTTTGTATTTGCTATTTTTTTAAAATCTCTAGCTAATTGGATAGAATTACTAGAAGGGAGTTTTTTGAGATCAATGGATAGACTAGCGACTTCGGCTAGGAAAGTTCTGTACGTTTTTATAGAGTCAGTACCAAACTTGTAATGAGTAAATAAGTCTTTTTCAAAAGAATCATAAGCCTTTTTTATAATACCTGTTTCATCTACGTTAAGACAATTAACAACAGACTGTGAGAACGTATTATTTATACATATACATAAGCATATAGCAATGATTCTAGATCTAATCTTTAGGGGCATTGATTTAGATTTAGTTATATTAATTTATAAATTCAATTTATCAAATAAAGGAGTGAAGTTAACAATAAGTTTGTAAACATTAACGTTTCCTTGTGTTTTTTTGGTTAAAAACACACATTTTGTTACTTGTGTTTTGTTTTAAGTGTAATTTATTTAAATGCTTTTTCGATTATTAATAGTATCGAGTAATAGATATCAAATGCTATAAAATTTTTTACCTCAGGGGAGTTAAGTTCTTTGGTTGGTAAGTCATGAAGCCTTTGTGCAATTAAGGATGGACTAACATTACCATCATATTCTAAAGTATTAATAATATCTTTAAAGCTATTACTAGAGCTATTATTTTTTAAGCATTGTATAAAACCTCCGCGATAATTAAAAGTCATTATCTCTTCTTCATTTTTTGTATCTGTTTTTGGGGTAGAAGTTTCCTTAGAAGCTTCCATTTGATCGTCGTATGTACTTAGTAAAACCCAAAGAGAGCTTTTGTCTTTTGCTTTTTTCTTAAACATACGTGCTAATTCGATAGAAGTGTCTGATGGTAGCTTTCGGAGATTTATAGATAGGCTGTATAGCTCTGTAAGAAATGTTCGATATGTTTTTATAGAATCGTTATTGAATTCATAATGGTTAAATAAATCTTTTTCAAAAGAGTCGAATGACTTTTTTAGCAATCCCATAGTATCTATACTAAGACAATTAAATTTTTTGTTACTAGTTTGAGAACTACTTATAGTACTAATAGATAATGCTACCAAAAATAGTAAAATTTTATGCTTAATTTTCTCGAACATGAATTGAAAAATTAATTATGAAAACACAATATTTCCCTTAAGTTACGAAAAATTAATGAGTTATGTTGTCGTTGTTTTAATTTTAGCTTCTATTTTTTGTGTTAATCTGGTTGTTATAATTGGGGATAATAATGTTTTTCGTATTTTTTTCTCTGGGAATACAACTTTTTGAAAACTAGGGATGTGCTCTTCAGAATTTTGATATTTATTAGATCCAGTTAATATGATTTTTTCATTATCAAATAACTCCTGTTCTTTTTCGGCACTTTCCTTTATTTTCTTTTGAATGATACCTGATTTTAATTGGTGTAAAAAACCACCACCTTCTTCTATGTTTTTAAATAACTCTAAAGCTTTTTCTGCTATCTGGTTGGTTAAACTCTCTATATAATAAGATCCAGAAGCTGGGTTAGAAACTAAGTTAAAGTAGCTTTCATTTTTCAAAATTAAAAGCTGATTTAATGAAATTCGGGTTCCGAAATCATTTTCGAGATGATAAATATCATCATACGGTATATTTTGTATAGTATCTGCACCACCTAATATAGCACTCATACATTCTGTAGTAGTGCGTAGCATATTAACATTATAGTCCAGAATGGTTTTGTTTCTGTGTGATGGATATGCTATTATATGACATTCTGGTATTACATCATACTCTAAAGCCAAAGCACTCCATAATATTCTTAAAGCTCTTAGTTTAGCAATTTCAAAAAAGTAGTTTCCTCCAACGGCGACTTTAAATACGGGTATTGTATTTTTTAAAGTAGTAATAGAGTTGGATTCAAAATGATGTAAATACTCATTAGCATGCCCTAACCCATAGGCAAGCTGCTGTACCATAGTAGCTCCTGCATTTTGATACAAGTCAAGATTAATACTTATAGTGCTTTTGAGGTTTGAGTTTGTAGTTATTGTATTTAATAGTGTGTGATCCGTAGTTAAATTATCATACCAATTACCTGTTTTTGCTAAGTTGCCAATAATATCTGTTAGGAGATAAATGTCAAGATGTGTTTCTTTGGCATGTTCATTAAGTTTTTGAATATATGTAGAAGAAAGGAAATCTGTTTCTAAATATATAGAAATATCAGAAGGAATGTTTAATAAAAGATCATTTGGGTCGATTTGTTCATTAGATATTATAAAATGAATGCTTTCTGCTCCTCTTTTAATTTCTTTTAGTGCTTTTTGGTTGCTGTTACTGGCTTGGTCTACTATTATTTTTATAGAGTTTCTCCATGTAGAAGGGTGTGAAACTTCATTTTTTATGTCTGTAATATCTTCTTGATTATAAAAAGGTTTAATATCAATCCCTTCTAGAGATTTATATATTAATGCTTCATTATAATCTGCACCTTTAAGGTCAAACTGAATTTTTTGTTTCCATTGTTTTGAAGAAACGTCTTCAAAACTATTAAATAAGGATTTAGTCATCATTTTTGTTTTTAGGTACACTGTCTTCGTATTCGATGATGTATATTTCTTCATCATCACGTTTCATAAAATATTCTTCTCGTGCAAATTTTTCAAGTTCATTACTGTCTTTTAAAATTTTAATATCTTTTTGATCTTTTACAATCTCTTTTATGTAATACTTTTTATTATCATTAAGTTCTTGGATTTCTTGATCTAACTCTCTGTGAATCAGCCATGAATTTGTGTCTAGAAACAGCATCCAAATAACGAATAATAAGATGATAAACAGATATTTATTTAGAAATACAGCAAATATCGGTATCATTACCGGTTTGTTTTTTAATTTTTGAAAATGTTGTTTTAACTTCAAATTTAATAGATAATAATATTGGGGGTAAAGGTACAAAAGTTAATTCAAGCGTTCTTTGATAATAGTACGTACAATATCAATGGCTACATTATTATAATTATTGTTTGGTATAATAAGATCTGCAAATTCCTTAGTTGGATCTATAAATTGTTGGTGCATTGGCTTTAGGGTGTTTTGGTATCGATCTAAAACTTCATCTATATCTCTACCGCGCTCCACAATATCTCTTTTTAATCGACGTATTAATCGCTCGTCACTATCGGTTTGTACGTATATTTTAATATCAAACATATCTCTAATTTTTGGATTGGTAAGTATTAAAATTCCTTCTACAATAATCACCTTGCTAGGTTTGGTAGTAACTGTTTTGTTAGTTCTATTATGCTCTACAAATGAGTATACAGGCTGTTCTATAGTTTTTCCTTTTCTAAGTTCTTTTAAGTGCTCGCATAATAAATCAAAATCAATAGATTGGGGATGATCAAAGTTGATTTTAACTCTCTCATCATAAGTTAGGTGGCTAGTGTTTTTATAGTATGAGTCTTGAGAGATAACACATACTTCGTTGTCTGGTAGCTCATTTACAATTTGATTTACAACAGTTGTTTTACCACAGCCAGTTCCTCCAGCAATTCCGATAATTAGCATTCTGATTTTTTTGCAAATTTAAAGATTGTTTTTGAGTTTTAAAGAGGATGTGTTTATGAGTTTTTAGTATATATTATTTGTTTACTGAATTTATACTAATAAAATGTTCTTTTTTCTCTGGTTATAGAATAGAAATAGATAGTAGTTTTTCTATACTTAATTCAAAAAATGATGTTTTTATACTTATGGATGTGAAGAAATTGTAAGCTCTTGAGAAAAGTAGTTTCTTATTTCTATGAAAATATTTTTTGATATTTTGTAGCTACAATTATTTTAGATTTGAATTTTGATTATAAATACAATATCAAAAAGCTCATCACAAAGATGAGCTTTAAAACATAATTCAAATTGGCTAAATCAAAAAAAGAGTTTAAAATATGTTTATGTAGGCTTTATTTGGCTAATGCTTCTTTTTTAAACCAATTGTTAAACTTAACGTTTGTAGTGGTTTGTTCAAACAACACATTACCTTTGCTGTTTTCTTCCCAAACACCTTCTGTTGGGTCAAAAAGACGCTCCGTTTCACTCCATAAGCTAAACGTTTAGCTATGGAGGCTGAAATTTTAAAGAGCAGAGTTGAAATTTCAATAACCGAGGTTAAAAATTTAACAAGCTGGGTTAAAATTTCAAGACCGTTAGTTAAATACTTCGTCAAAAAGACGCTCGGGAAGGTCAAAAAGACCCATGATAGGCTCTTAGGGGTTAAACGTTTAGTATTGACCACCCTATATTTTATACACCGTGTGTATCTGGCATGGGCATCTTTTTATGTGTTGAAGATAAATAATTCATCCAGTGCAAGTCCATTATGGACAGGAGTAACCCTTTTTTTTATGTTGGGTAATAATGTTGTTGCCAATTTTTATTGAATAGTATATTCTTCTGAGTCAGGAACAATGGCTTCATGTTCTCTATTTGAAATTTCTGTAAAATTAGTTATTGCATCACCTTTAAAATAGGATAAACCTCTTTTTAGTATTTTTTCATTAATGAGTTGCTCAAATTCGTTTAATTGTATTTTCATTGTTTAGATGTAAAAGGGCTAATTATTCTGATTTTAAGATAGGCTGTTTCTCTAAATCGTAAATCGTTTCTGATATTTCAACTCGAAACCATTGTTTAAACATTTTGTAATTACGTTTTTGAGGCCATTCTTTTTTGTTGGTATGCCAATCGTGTAATACCATTGTAAATAACTTATCGAATTTCTTTTCAAGAAATCTTTCTAAATCGTTTATAGTGTCATTAACCAGATATATATCAACATCTATCTCATCCATTTTACTATCAGGATATAAATTATTGAGCCAATCTATAAATGGTTGTTTTGGTTTTATAATAAATGCACTTCGGTTTATATAGTTTTCTTCAAAATCTTCTTGAGCGTGCAGATTATTTTCTTCGTTTGTATTGACTATATTGGCTAAATATGATTCTTCCTCTTGGGTCACGACACTTAGTATAGGGTCTCCACCATCGTTTACTTCTTTTAATTCAAAATCTACTATAAAATTTGTATACGCTTTGAATTTCTCTTCCTTGTGGGCTACCATTCTTTTTAGCAATAGAACATCTTCTTTATTTTGTTCAATTGAATTCATTGTTTTTTCAATATTTTCACTTGGAATAATACTATTTATATTAGCCGTGTTCCAAGCATTAATTGCAAAATCAAGAATATCTTCTATGAATTCATAATCTTTAAAATCATCCATAAATGGATTCATAAATTGCTCTAATAATTTTGAATACTTAACACCTGTATTAGGAACAATTTTGTTGTTTCCAAACAAATCAATTACTTTATTACTCATTTTTTTATTTTAAAAGGCATTAAACTTATCTCCCATAGCGTGTTTTAAATTCCATTTTTTCGTGGTATCTAAAGCACGTTCTAATACAATTAACTTTTGGTCTATATTCTCTTTAAAATACTCTACGGTTTCATCTATAATAATTACATCCAAACAAATTAAAGTCTCTTTATCTCCATATGTGGCTTTAAATTTTCTTCTATCAAGTATTCCATAAACTACACCAATAATAAATATTACTATGACTCGCAATATAATTTCACCATCTAGTTTTTGTAGATTCATTTTTGTTTCTATGTTGCCTAACGGCAGTTTGTCTTAAAACAACCTAAATACTTATTTAAATGTACATAATTTTGGTTTTCCTACTCGACTGTAGCCAGTTTTTCTATCCAATTATTCTTTTCATTAACCATTCAACTGGTCCATTTTTTCTATTCTTTAACCAATATGTAGCAAATAAAACGCACAATAGGCTGAATACTAAAGCATAAGATACTGAAAATACTATAGGATAATCCCCCATTTTTTCTGGGTTAAGTAACTCAATTATCCCCATACCAACAATTACGTGTGCCACATAAAAAGTAAGAGCTAATTGTCCTGTTTTATTAAGCGCTAAAATTATTCTGTTCGTTGGATATCTTTTTCCAATTATGATACAAGTTGATATTATTGATATGGAAATTGCAATTCCATTAAGCATATAAATTGGTAATGGCGGCATTGGGCTTGTTCCAATAATTTCTGTTAACTCACTTACAGATTGTTCGTTTCCTTTTGATAAAATAGAAATGGATGCGTATGATAAAATTTGAATTACTATAAAAGCTATTGAGCTAACCCAAAATGCTTTTTTGATAAATCGGTCGTTTTTCAAATCCTGTTTACCAAACCAAAAGCCAAAAAGCATAAAAGAAACCCAAGGAATTACTGGGTGAAAACCATTTAAAAATAAGTTTCTGAAAAAACCATTAAATGTCCAAAAATCGAGATACTCTAAAGTGTCAAAATTCCATCCTGTTTTATAATCCCAAAAGCTAATGAGTAATGGGTAAATAAAGATGAATACAATTAATGATATTAAAATTACTTTTTCATTTCTTTTTGATAAAAGAAGTATTATAAGCATATAAATACTGTAAAAATGCAGTATATCTGCTGGCCAAACTAGTATATATGTAAGCCCTAGAATAAATAGGAATAGTGCTCTTTTAAATATTTTTATTCGAATAATTTTTAACTTTTGGCTGTCATTATTTCTCAATGCAGTATTTGTCATTAAAGCAAGCCCAACTCCTGCTAAAACCACAAATGTTGCGGCAGCCTTACCGTCAAAAATATTTATGATGAATTTTAGCCAGCTCGACCCTTGCTGACCAAATACAACTTTAAAGTTCACTATTATCATTCCGATAACAGCTAAAGCTCTTGCTAAATCAATCCCAGAAATGCGCACAGATTGTTTTTTTATATTGTATTGCATCAAATTAAAAATTTAATCCTCCTTCAATACCAAAACCTATGGAGTGGTTAAGCACTTTTGAATTGGAAAGTTTACCTATAATATTAAACCCTATTACGAATCCTAAATCATTGAATGGCACATAAAGAAGTCCGGTTGATGCATTTCCTCCGATCAGAAATCGAGTATTTTTATCAGTAGAAATTCGTTCAATCGATTCTGCTCCTATGCATCCTCCCAATCCAAGGTTAAAATAAAATCCACCACCTAAGTGTTCATAGCCATCGAAACCAAACCCAAGCGAATAGGTGTCTACATCTTTTATGTTTTTTTTCTCTAAAAAGCTACCATCTATATTTGTACTCCCAAAACTTAATGTAATAGGGATAACAAACTCTTTTGTTTCTTTCTGAAATTCTCGATATTGTATAGAAGTGCTTTGATAATTTCTATTTACGACATGCTTATAGGTAATCATGTGTAATTGATTTATCAACAATGTATCTAACTTTTTTTGACTAAAAACAGACAAAGGAAGTAAGGAAAAGAGCGTAACGTAAATAAAATATTTTGCATGTCGCATATCATTCTTTTTTATTAAAAAATCATGAAGCAAAATAAAGCCAAAGCCAAAGCATAAAATTTGACTTACATCAAATAATTAAATTTTTGCTCTAATACGACTTAGTGTTTCTAATGAGATATTTAGATAGGATGCAATATGCTGAAGTTTAATATGTTTTAGTAGTTCTGGGGCAATTGATAGCAGTTTTTGATACCTTTCAGTAGCGTTAAGTAATCTTAAGTCATGCATATCTTCTTCTAACGCCGCTGCATGTATTTCTGTTAATAGCAAATCAAGTTTTATAAGTTTAGGAAAATTTACTTTAGCTTTTTCCCAATCCTGTTTTTGGGTTACTTTAACTTCTACATCAGTTATACAGTCAATAAATTCATTACTTGGTTGTTGAAAGGTATAGCTATTAAAAGCAACTGCTATATCATCTGCAAAATAGAAATCTGTGATAACTTCTTTCCCTTCCTTTAAGTAATATTTTCGAGCTATTCCGCTGGTAATGTGATAGCTGTTTTTACATATATAACCTTCGTTAAGAAGAACATCACCCTTTTTGAAATGTTTTATTACTTCTATCTTGTTTAGCAAATCGATTGTTGCTTTATCAAATGAAGCTATAAGTTTTTCAATTTTTTTAATGTGTTTTGTCATTTAGAGGTTTTATAAATATACACAGACCTTTCGATTTTTGTCCTTCTTTGAGTAAAACTGTCCCTTTTTTACCGAGTGATATAAGTCTAACGAGAGTAACGCGTTCCTCTCCTTATCTATCAAAGAAATATATTTTACATTCTATTTTATGCTGTTTTTATCGTTACTCTACACTTGCCACCAACGATTATTATAAGAGCAGTAGCAGATTAAACACTATTACTTTTATATTAATGTTTGTACCTTGAATGATAAATATAGTTCAATTAATTTGAATGTCCCAAGAGGCTAAAGTCCCTTACGTTCCTAATAATAGACTATTTAAATAAGGAGCAAACTTAGATTTGGTGAACCGCCTGTTACGAGACCCGTATGGCAGGTGGTACTTCGATAAACTCAGTAGAGCTGTGTGAGGTGCACTCCGTTATCTAATGATGGCGGAGCCATCTACACGATTATGCATTATTTTTTTTTCTCCTTTTCAACAACATAGTATGAAATGTTAATCTTGTCATCTTTTAAATCCGATTGTTTGTTGACTTCTTCGTATTCTATTTTTTCCACATACTCTGGTTCAATACGAATTTCAGCATTTCCGCTTTTATTAAAGTCACGAGCAAGTAATTCCCATTCAAAAATTATTTTTTCAGAATTAGGTTCTGGTAATAATGAAATTTCGAAATATCGATTATCTTTTTGTATCAGAGGATTATTGTCAATCGGTCTATAGGTGATTGTTTTAGTTTCATCATCAATAAATTCGGTTAGGGATAGCTTTGGAAACATCGGTGAACCATTGTCCAAACGAGTAACACCTTCTTTGAATTTTATTATTAATCGCCAATCTTCTAAAACTATTGAACCTTTGTTTTCCATCACTAACTCGAAATCAACCCAAGATTTGTTAATTCTGTTTGAGCCGAACGGATTTAATAGATTTTGGTAAAAATCTAAAGACAATCGATTGGAATTTAAACTTTCCATTAGTAATTCCGAATCCGATTTAGGTGTCATTTTATATTTAGTGATTGTCTTTTCGAATATAGGATTTAACGTTAATGAT
Organism: Aquimarina muelleri DSM 19832; assembly: GCF_000430665.1. GTDB lineage: Bacteria > Bacteroidota > Bacteroidia > Flavobacteriales > Flavobacteriaceae > Aquimarina > Aquimarina muelleri. The sequence continues at coordinate 89,263 of NZ_AUML01000018.1, forward strand.
TCTTGCAAATCATTAAACGAAATGTCAAAATCAAATCGCCCTTTTTGGCCAATTCCATTTAAATACCAATTGTAAGTATCAGGATTTTCTTCGATTAAGTCAACTATATCCTCCCAGCAAAAAAGTAGAATTTCGAATGAGCCATTTTTCTGATTTTCGATGTCTTTGATTCTAACAAATTTTTCAATTTTCGAATCTTTGTTGGTTGAAGAAGCAATGATATAAACAGCTAAATTTGGTTCAAAAGTTTTAGCTTTTTCAATTTCTTTCGTAATCTCGGATTCCGTTAGTTTTGCATTGGTGTAATCATCTTTACCTTTAGCTTGAATTCCCCAATATTGGTTTTCTCCTTTTGGTTTTCCATATACGTCCACTCCAGCTTGTTCTTGTCCTAAACGCCCATTCTTTTTAATCTTATTAGGAATTTGCCAAATCTCTCCCCAAAGCTTTTTGCAAAGTGATTCAAAATCTTGCCAATTTTCTGGCTTTCCGAGGGTTTTCTTCATTTAGTTCAAATAATGCATAACAATAGAGTATGTGTACTGGTACACATATATCCATTATATATCTCTTACAAATCTAGGGGATTTCTAATGGATTTAAAATTATTTATTATGGTTTAAGTGTATATTTTGGTATTGCTATGTTCTAATAAGGGTTCTAGATATCTTAAACCTAATAGGAGGTTTAAGAAATATTTACAAGTTATCAGACTAGTGTAAGTTTTTTATTCCTCTATAAGTCTTCTATGATAATTTATTTGTCCAAGATGATACGTCAGATGATTGATCAAATGAATTAGTAAATATTCAATTGTTTCTACTTTAGGAAACTTCATGATTGGATACTCTTTTTGCAATTCTTGGTTAGTAAGAGAGCTTAGTGATTTTTTAGCCATTTGTATGGTATCATGTATACTATCAATCAACTCTTTTCTTGGAACATTTTTTTGCGTAAATTCAAGCTCTCTATTTCTAACATAGTTTGTTTTTCCAATTTCTTTTCCAATAAATGTGTGTAAGTTTCCAATTAAATGTAGGGTTAAATTTCCTGCGGAATTAGAGATGTTTTTTTCTGTTCGCCAAATATTTTCTTCCTTCTTGTAGAGTTCTATTTCAGTGATTAATTTGTTCAGGTCTCTTTCAAAAAAGGTTATTAATTCGTCTTTATTCATTGGTTTAATTCTTTATTTTTCAATGTTCTTTAAGGAACATGATTTACACAAGTTATAGACTAATTTGCTATAGGGATTGGTTTTTTTGTTGTGTATTCAAAGGTAATTTTTTTCAATAAATAGAAGTTGATTTTCGTGTTTTTATTCCGTTTTAATTTAGGAAAAACAAGTTGTTAAATTTTATATCGAAACCTATGAGGTGCATCTTAGGGTCTTCGAATCCTGTTTTGAAACCTACGAATTGCACCTTGTCATTATTGAACCTCATCTTGATACTTGCGAAGTGTATCTTGATGGTCTCTACTTCATATCGATACCTTTGGAGTGTATATCGATCTTATCAAACTTCATTTTGATATTAGCGCAGGAAACCTTTGAAGGATATCTTGATGTTGTCCAACCTTATCCAAATAGCGGTGGAGTTTAAAAATAGAGTGTCTAACCTCATCCAAAGAGCGTCGAAGTTCAAAAATAGAGCGTTCATTATTTCAAATCCTTACCAAGGCTCAAAAATTACTCCAGAAGAGGAATCTATACGAGCACCGGTAACAGATTTTAAACAATTTATTTCGTTTCTGTCTCGTAATACGCCCATAAAGGCAAAAATCAAGGCTTCTTTAAAATCTATAATTTCTTCTGAAGGAACTATAACTGCAGTAGAATTGCCTAGTTTTTGTTTTAATACTTCTATCAGAAAATCATTTTTTGCACCGCCACCCGTAACCAGTAAAGACGCATTTTTACTTTTGGTATCTGTAATAGCAAAAGTAATTTGAGTAGCAATATGATGTACTGCGGTATGTAAAAGATTTTGAGCAGTATCTGGAGTAGCGTTTATAATAGGGATTATTTTTTTGATAAACCATTCGTATCCCAAAGATTTAGGAAATGGTAGTGTATAGTATTCTAAATTATTTAGGGTGTCTAACAGGTACTTGTTTAGGGTTCCTGTTTTGGCAATTTCTCCGCCTTTATCGTATGTTTTCCCTATAGTAGCACAAATATAATTAAGTAACATATTGGCAGGAGAAATATCGTAAGCAATTCTTTTTTCTGCCATAGTAAAAGAAATATTGCTAATCCCACCTAGGTTGAGACAAAAATCATAGGTGCCAAATAATAATTGATCTCCTATAGGTACCAGAGGCGCTCCTTGACCTCCCAAATCTACATCGTTGGTTCTAAAATCACAGATAACTTTTTGACCAGATGCATTAGCCAGATGTTGCCCAGATCCTATTTGATAGGTTACTCCAATTTCTGGTTGATGAAAAACGGTATGCCCATGACTGGCAACAAAATCTACCGTAAGATTATTTTGAGCTATAAATTTTTTAACCTGTTTGCCAAGCCAATTTCCATACTCATTATGAAACGATAATAAATCGACAGTATTTAAGTGTATTGCGTTTTTAAGCTTATTTTTTAAATAATCGGTATATTCTATAGCGTTTGTATAAAGAATAGAGAAGGACCAAAGCCCATCTTTATTTTCAAATTTGCAACAAGAAATGTCTAAACCATCCAGTGAGGTTCCGGACATTAAACCGATTACAGTATATAGTTTTTTCATAGAGATTCTGTTTAAAGTTGTACAGGAGATTTTCCGACAGCCTTATGTTGTCCAATAAAATGCTGTGCTGCTACTTGCTGAAAGGTTTCAAAATCCTGATAGGCAAGTATTATATTTGCAATATTTTTGGTTGGTAATATTCGTAAAGCATAAGGGTTACCAAATAGATAGAGTACTACATTTTTTGTTTTACTTAACTCTAGGATCCTGTCTTTTATTTCGGCATTCATACCAAATTCTTGCATCGGTTTTATAGAGGGAGGAAACAAGGCTATCCCAACATTATTGGTAGTGCATTCGGATACTGAACTATGGATATCTTTTATAGCAGTGCAGTACTTCGATTTTTTGATTTCTTCACAAAACACACAATCTGTGGATCTGCCCAGAACAAGGATTTCAAATTTTTCGGTATTAAATTTTTCGAAACTTTTTATATCTGCTTTGTGATATGTGATGGATTGCTTTGCAATAACATGATTTAGACTAGTTGCTTTTTCAAAATCAAAAACAGCAGTAGAGGAGGTTTCTTTAAAAGCATTTTCTTTTAGCTTTTGTATTCTGCTAAAACTTTCTTCAATTTGCGCATTAGTTCCATTTTTTTCTATAGCAAGAATACCTTCTTCTACATGTTCGGCAAAGCATAGTATATCGTTTCCTGCATCAAAAGCTTTCCACTCCAGAACTCCTTTTTCAGGGTATAGTTTAGAAACGCTATGCATATTAAGTGCATCCGAGATTACTACGCCTTCAAAACCTAATTCTTTACGAAGTATTCCTTTTATAATATCTTTGGAAAGGGTTGCAGAAACATTTTTTCCTTGAGATAAAGAAGGGACTGCCAAATGCCCGATCAGGATACTGTCTATTTTAGATTCGATTGCTTTTATAAATGGGTACAGCTCTTGGTTGTATACATCTTGTTTAGAGGTATGTATTATAGGAAGCCCCAAATGCGAATCTACTTCGGTATCTCCATGCCCAGGAAAGTGTTTGAAACACCCTAATATTCCTGAAGCTTTTAGACCATTATAAAAAGCAATAGAGGTATTGGTAACCTGCTCTTTGTTTTCGCCAAAAGATCGGTACCCAATTACCGGGTTATTAGGATTGGTATTTACATCTGCCACAGGAGCTAAGTTAAGATGGATTCCCATGTTTTTTAGATCTATCCCTACTTGTTTTCCTACTTCATAAATCCATTGTATTTGATTTTTTGGGATAGCACCCAAGGTTATCGCATACGGATATTGTGGGGTGTTTTCTACCCGCATAGCCAAACCCCATTCTGCATCTATACTAATTAATAGAGGAGAGGAGGAGATACTTTGGTAATGGGTGATAAGTTCTGACAGTCGCTGCGCACTATTTTCATTTCTAATTACGGTTTTCTTTCCTTCAAAATTTGTTGCAGCACTAGCTCTGCTATGAAAAAAAGTAAGACCGCCAATTTTATAGTTTTGTATAAGTTGTTCTATTTGTTTTACTTCTTGATCCGTATCGTTTATAAATGCTGCTGGAAAGAAAAATTGACCAATTTTTTCGGTTATAGAAAGGCTGGGTATATTCATTGTTTGTGTGTAACTTTTTAGAGGTTAATCTTTATCTTTCTTTCCATAGGTTGCGGGGTATTTAATATATTTGGTAAGGATAATCCCAGGGATTGCTGCAATAGCAACCCAAACAAAAAATCCTGTATATCCTACAGCTTCTTGAATAAAACCGCTAACCATACCTGGTAGCATCACGCCTAATGCCATAAATCCTGTTGCAATGGCATAATGAGAGGTTTTAGAAACCCCTTCTGCCACATAAATCAAAAACATAAGATAGGCGGCAAATCCAAATCCATACCCAAATTGCTCTACAATAACGGTTAGGGTAACAAATAGGGTAGAAGATGGTTTCCAGAAGGATAATAAAACATATAATAGATTAGGAAGGTTCATTGCTAGAGCCATTGGGAGCATCCATTTTTTTAATCCGTTTACAGAAATAGCAATACCTCCTAGAATACCTCCGATTACCAATGCAATAATCCCGAAGGTGCCATAAATAACGCCCACTTCAGTAGTCGATAAAGCTAATCCACCAGTATCTGTTTGATCTAACAAAAACGGAGATGCCATTTTTAGCAATTGCGATTCTCCCAAACGATATACTAGTATAAACGCAAGAGCAATACCAATCTGTTTTTTTTGAAAAAATGTTTTAAAGACATCAAAAAATCCTAAAGCTTTTTCTTGTGTAGCTTTAGTTAATGTTTCTACTTTTGGAGTAGTAAACAGGTTTAGCAAGGTTAATGTAATCATAAAAATAGCTGTAATAATCATAGTATAGGACCATGCTTTTTGATTACTACCATAATACTCTTCTAAAAAACCAGCAAGTATAACAATTAATCCTTGCCCCGTTATCATTGCTAATCGATAAAAAGTGCTTCGTACACCAAGAAAAAGAGATTGTTTTTTTTCGGAAAGACTAATTAGATAATACCCATCAGATGCGATATCATTTGTAGCAGATGCAAAAGCTGCAATCCAAAAAAAGGAAAGGCTTAATACAAAAAAGTTATTGGTAGGTATGGTTAGCCCAACAACTAAAAATGCAATTGCAATAACGAGTTGCATTGTTAAAAACCAATTACGTTTAGTGCTTTTAAGATCTACAAAAGGACTCCATAAGGGTTTTATAACCCAAGGCAAATAAAGCCAACTGGTGTATAGCCCAATATCGGCATTACTAATCCCTAATTTTTTATACATTATTACAGAAACTGTGATGATGATGATATAAGGTAAGCCTTCTGTAAAATATAAGGATGGTACCCAAGCCCAGGCATTTTTATTTTTATTAGATTCTGTCATGAATGGTTATTAAGGAAAGAAAGATACTTATAAATTATTAGTATCAGAATAGTTTATAATTTATCTATATAGTCTAGTTGAAGATCTTCAACATCTATTTCGGGAAGGGATTTATTATAAAAGAAATCAATGATCTGGTTTTCAAGATATGCACTAATCTGCTCTGTTCTTTTTTTTTCAATCATAGTAAAAACATTCATAGCTTCCTCTTTTTTAAATTCTGCAATTAGTTCATCTGGGTTTTTAATTGCATCCATACCTTTATATTTCTCTATTTTCTTTTTCATCCATCGATGGCATATTAATTTTATTTGGCTATCCAGAAGCTCTTTGCTAATAAGATCTATCTTTTGAGTATTATTTTTATCTTCTTTATTAGCACGTTCTAGCGCTATCTTAGCTTTTGTAAATTGTCTTTCGAATTTAAAATCAAGACGGCGCATATCCTGTTTAAGGTTAAGAATCACCTCATAAAGTGCGTTATCATATATCTTTAAAAACTCTTCATAAGCATATAGAGCATCTAAAAATGCTATTGCATGTTTTTTATATAATTTTGGTATGGGTTGCTCTTTTGCTTTTTTAAACAGGATATTGAGTACGGTTTTTTTTTCTTCAGGAATGTTTACAAACCAGGAATTGTTTTTTAATGCTTTTAATTTTGAGGTTATCTCTACTCTGGTGCCTTTATACAACTCAGATTTATAACTAAACCGATACGTGTTAGGATTAAAATCTTTTTGCTGTTGTGCGTTTCCTTTACACAGGATTAGAAATATAATACCGAGAGCCAAGAGTTTCATATATGTTGTTCGGTTAGCGAAAACTTTTATTAAGTTACAATATAACAAAGTAATTCTAACGTAGTAATATATGGTTTGATTGTTTTAAAGCTGCTATATGTATGATTTCGTATTGTGCATTTGTTGTTTGTAGGAGTGTATATTAAAATGCGATATGGTATAGTATTTTATGTTTTTGTCTTTCCAAAACCATAAATAATTTGTTTCCAAAAGTGTTTAGGAACTTGTTCATCTCCAGGGAAACCAATCTCGATAGTACCACTATCTTCGGGTATATAATTGGTTTTAAATATATAATCCCAAATGCTTAGACTAATACCAAAATTTACTCCATAAGAGTTTTTGGGGATACTATACGAATGGTGATAAAGGTGCATTACAGGGTTGTTTAGGAGGTATTTTAATGGCCCCCAGGTAATTTTAATATTTGCATGATTAAAATGCCCAATCATAATTGCAAAAAAGTGTACTATATAAGCCTGCTCTGGTTCGAAGCCTCCCAAAATCATTACTCCAATAGTTTTTAATGGCTTATAAAAAATATTTTCCATCCAATGATACCGTAAATGCGCTGCAAACCCCATTTCTTTAACAGAATGGTGTATTTTATGAAACCTCCATAAAAAAGGGTATTTATGAAGCAGGACATGCGTAAACCATTGTACAAAATCCAAAATAATAAAAAATAGTAGGAGTTGTGCCCACATTGGTAATGTGGAAATGTCGATAACGGTCAAGCTTTTTGTAGAGATCCCTATATCGTTAAGAAAAATTTCTAAAAGTTTGTAAAACCCACCAATAACAATAGAAAAGACGAAGAAGTTGAAATACATATAAAACCCATCTAACCAAAAATCTTTTCTGAATACAGACTGGTTTTTTCTCCATGGAAAAGCAATTTCTAGCCCCCAAACTAACAAAGATATAATAGTCAACCCCCAAAAATAGTTAGTAAACCAAGGAACTTCGAAAGCTATAGATTTTATAGTCCAATCTACATTTCCTGTAAAAGCATCTATAAATGCATTACTGTATTTTTTCATTAAAAATTTTTATTTAAGACTAATTTTTTGGGTACTCTTAAAAAGTAGTACTCAACATTTAGAGCTTGTTTTTTCAAACAAGCTCTAAAGATATGTTTACCTCTTTAATGCAAAGTAAGAAACTTTTTTAGTTAAAATTAGAAATCTATTTTATACTTCTTTTCCTTTTAACATCTTATTCCAATATAAATATGGTAGTATATATTTTTTTAAAATCCAAAGTCTCCAATGTTCTTTTGAAGAATCTTTAATCCACATTTTTTTTAATTTAGGATCTGGAGTAAACTTTTTGGTATAGTCAAATTCTGCCAATACCATTTTGCCATATCCTGTAATAAAGGGACAAGAGGAATAGCCATCATATTTTGTGGTGCCTAGTTTTTGATATGTAATTAATTCTAGAATATTATGAACAACAATAGGGGCTTGTTTTCTTATTGCGGCTCCTGTTTTGGATGTAGGTACATTAGTAACATCCCCTAGGCCAAATATGTTAGGATATTCTTTATGTTGTAACGTATATTGGTCTACATCCATCCAACCAGTAGAATCGCTTAATACAGAGTCTTTAATAAAGTCTGGAGGTGTATTGGGTGGTACCAGATGTAACATATCATATCGGATTCCTATTAATTCTTTTTCTTGAAGAATATCTAATTCTATAGGATTATGTTCTTTATAATCAGGACTTACTTTAAACCAAGCGATTTGTTTATTACTATCTATTTTTTTAAGTTCATGGTTAAATTTAATACCAATCTCTTTTCTGTCAACAACCTTCATTAAGGTTTTTGCTATTTCGGGTACAGCAAAAATGATATCAGAGGCGCTTGCATATACTACCTTAGTACTATTTTTAACGCCATTTTTTGCAAAATAATCATCCGCCAGATACATTATTTTTTGTGGAGCGCCACCGCATTTATATGGTTTTGGAGGTTGTGTAAACAAAGCAACGCCTCCTTTAAAATTTTTTATAACATCCCAAGTATGATTAGGATTGGTATAATTACTACAAACCACCCCTTTATCGATACTTTCTGGTAATCCTTCTACCAAAGAGGCATCTAATTTTAATCCAGGCGCAACAATTAAAAAGTCATATGTATATTTTTTGTCAAGTGTTGTATCTACACTATTTTGATTAGGATGTATAGAAATGACCCTGTCTTTTATCCATATTGCATTTTTAGGCATTACAGATTGCATCGGTCGTTTAGTTTTTTCATAGCTATAAGTGCCCCCACCAACAAGTGTCCATGCTGGTTGATACCAATGTGTTTCTGATGGTTCTATAACTGCTATGCTAAGTTTTGAGTTCTTTTTAAGAAGACTACTTGCAGTCATAATTCCTGCAGTTCCCCCTCCAATAACAAGTATTTGATAATGCATATTCATTAGTCTAGTTTTAAATCTTTTTTTGCCAGATAAAAATCTACTTTTTCGCACGAGGTATCTTCAATTCTATTTTTCATTTCGGTTAAGGTTTTTGGGGGAGGAACAATTACTTTATCTCCTTTTTTCCAGTTTAGAGGTAAAGCTACTTTGTGTTTGTCAGATACTTGTAAGGCTTCTAATACTCTTAAGATTTCATTCATGTTTCTGCCAATAGTAAGAGGGTAGTACATGATAAGTCTTATTTTCATATTTGGGTCTATAAAGAATACAGCTCTTACCGCAGCAGTTTCACTTTCATTAGGTTGTAGCATGCCATATAATTTAGCAACTTTCATATCGATGTCTGCTATTATAGGAAAATCAAAGTATACATTTGTTTTTTCATGCACATTATTTACCCAAGCCAAATGCGAATGGATACTATCGATACTAAGACCTATAAGTTTTGTGTTTAAAGAGGTAAACTCTGGTTTTTTTTCTGCAAAACCACTTAATTCTGTAGTACATACTGGGGTAAAATCTGCAGGGTGTGAGAATAAAACCACCCATTTTTTTTCTGCAAATTCAGATAGTTTTAATTTACCATGTGTTGTAATTGCTTCAAAATCGGGAGCATTATCTCCTATTCTAGGTATTGTATTCATTTCTATTGGTGTAGTTTCCATAATTTTTTGATGATTTATAGTTTTTTAAAAGTGTATATTGATTTAATCCACATTGTGGAGTTTAATTCTCGAGGCTTGCCTCGAAAACAAAATATATTTTCGGAAGCATACCTAGTGAGCTTGCTCCGAGGTTATTGATTTGTTTGTGTCTGTTAATTTAAATTCTTTACTATTTTTTAGCTGTGATTTTGTTATACTTAGTTTCCTATTAATAGATGATTATATATACAATATCTGGATCTATTTTATTAGTCAAATTGAATACAGACTGTATAAAAATGTGTTTCGAAAAGGTATTTTACGAAGTCATTTTTATCATGGTTTATTTTTATTATAAAGTTATAGTGTATAAAAATAGAGTACAGTAACATTTGTTACATAGTAACTAAAATGGAGAGAGTTTTTTGAAATTATCAGATAGAAATAAAACTGTAACAGAAATATTAAGGTAGAGTAGATCTTAACTTATTAGGGTATTAAAAACAGTGTATATATAATAATTATTTATAGGCAGGAGTTATGTTTGTTATTCAATTAAAAAATATTTGGCGAGATAAAAATCAAGCATAAAAAGTTTTTATTCTAAGTTGTTGCCATAAGATTTCGTTAATTTTATTAAGTTTGCGTTTAATGAAAAATGGTCGGTTAAAAAATAGCATTACCTATCTGTTTCTTGTGCTTTTTCTATCCATGAAAACGGCAGGGATTCATGTATTATTACATACAGACGATAAGGATCATGCTTTACATTGTACTGTTTGTGACCATGCTATTATATACAATGCAACACCACTTATTTTTTCTGATTCACAAGATTTTACAATTAATATTATAGAGCCTGTTGCTCAGAGAGAGATAACCAAAAACTATAGATTTATTATCTCTAATACTATTGGTTCGGATCAACTCTTTTCCCGACCTCCACCCTCTACATTATAGTTTTTTCGCAATTTTAATCCACATTGTGGAGTTTAATTCTCCGAGGCTTGCCTCAAAAACAAAATATATTTTCGGAAGCATACCTAGTGAGCTTGCTCTAAGGTTATTGATTAAGTAGAGAAAAAGTTGAAATTTCATATTATTTGTTTTCTCATTGGTCTTTGAGGACAATTTAAGTTCTTTCAAAGACAAAAGTTGAGGTTTATAATAATGTTAGATTTTAATAATTTGGATATTCATTATTATAACTGTATATCATAAATATGGGGATTCAATTAATATTTTAAATATTCTAAAATGCTTCGCCTTTCAAGGCTTTTTTTAGAAATAATCGCGCATAGATTTTTTGTGTTTTAGAATGTCAGCTATCCTTTTACTTCTTGCTTTTAATCCCTTATTAAGGAGTTTGTTTCTCAAGACTTGTCTCGAAAATAAAATACACCTTCAGAGGTATACCTCGTGATATTGCTCTGAGGTTGTTGCTTATAAAATACGTATTACCAATGTCAAACCGAAAACATACTGTTTGTTTTATAAATAATAAACTGAATACATGAAAAAATTACCTGTAACTGTATTGAGCGGTTTTCTGGGGGCAGGAAAAACCACATTACTAAATCATATACTACATAACAAAGAAGGCTTAAAAGTAGCTGTCATTGTTAATGATATGAGCGAAGTGAATATAGATGCCCAATTCATTAAAAATGAAAACACACTTTCTAGAACCGAAGAAAAATTGGTAGAAATGTCCAATGGTTGTATCTGTTGTACATTGCGTGAAGATCTTATGGTAGAAGTTGAAAGACTTGCTAAACAAAATAAGTTTGATTACCTATTGATAGAAAGTACTGGTATAAGTGAGCCTATTCCTGTAGCCCAAACTTTTACGTTTGAAAGTGAAGATGGCAATATAGACCTAAGTCGTTTTAGTTATATAGATACTATGGTAACGGTAGTGGACGCCTTTAATTTCTTAAAAGATTTTTCTAGTTCTGACTATCTTACTACAAGATCGCTTACAGATATCGAGGATGACAATAGAACTATAGTTAATTTACTTACTGATCAGGTTGAATTTGCTAACGTTATTATTATTAATAAAATTGATCTTGCAACAGAAGAGCAATTAAAAGAGCTTCATGCTATCATCCATAAATTAAATCCAGAAGCACGTATTATTCCTGTCAATAAATCAAAGGTTGAATTGAAACATATCATCAATACAGGTCTTTTTGATTACGAAAAAGCAGAAGCTTCTGCTGGTTGGATAAAAGAACTTGAAAACGAGCATATCCCTGAAACCGAAGAATACGGTATTGGTTCTTTTGTGTTCAAGAGCAAAAAGCCGTTTCATCCTGAACGTTTTTTAAAGTATTTAAATGAAAGCTTTCCACAAAACATTATTAGAAGTAAGGGGTTGTTTTGGTTAGCTTCAAGATCTGATCAGGCTTTAGTATGGAGTACAGCAGGAGGATCTTTTAAAGCCGATAATGCAGGAATTTGGTGGGCGTCCATGCCTTTTGTAGAGCGAACTAGCTATGCCGCCTTCAATGAAAATAAAAATCAAATTGAATCGGAATGGGATACCTTATTTGGAGACAGAAAAATAGAATTGGTCTTTATTGGGCAATATCTAGAAAAAGAAGAAATCATAAACCAATTACTGGATTGTCTGCTTACAGATAAGGAAGAACAATTATGGGGAAATAAATTGTTTCCTCAAGAAGACTACTGGCCTATAGCAAGATAAAAATCCAAGATTTTATAAAATTTGAGATGATACAAACAGATAATCTTACATTTCGTTATAAAAAAACGGAATGCACTTTTTGTTTCCCAAACATAGATTTAAAGGAGCAGGAAAACTTACTTATTCTAGGTAAATCAGGAATAGGAAAAACAACTCTTTTACATCTTTTAGCAGGTTTATTACCCCCTGTTAGCGGAAAAATAGTAATGGAAGGCGTAGATATCAACTCTTTGTCTCATGGACAATTAGATAAGTTTAGGGGGCAAAATATAGGGCTTGTATTTCAAAAAAGTCATGCTGTTCAATCTTTGAATACTGTTGAAAACCTACAGGCTCGCCTTTTTTTTAGTAAAAAATCTAAAAACAATATACTGATTAACAATTTGTTAAATCAATTAGGTTTGGACGACTGTAAAAAAAGTAAGGTTAATGAGCTTAGTGAAGGACAATTACAACGATTAGGGATAGCGTTATCTGTAGTACATAATCCAAAAGTTATTCTAGCAGATGAACCTACCTCGAATTTAGATGATGATAACTGCAAAATAGTTATTGAATTGCTTATTAATCAAGCAAAGCGAACCAATGCCAATCTAATTGTTATAACGCATGATCATAGGATTAAATCATTATTTTCAAATTCAATAATATTATGACTATTTGGAAAATTAGCTTACAAAACATAAAGACCAGACCTCTATATACTTTTTTAAGTGTTTTTACTCTATCATTAAGTATAGCTCTTCTTTTAGGAATCCAACAATTGAAAACCTCATTTGAACACCAAATGGAAAATAATTTAGGAGCTATTGATTTGGTTATTGGAGCCAAAGGAAGTCCGTTACAGTTGGTTTTGGCTTCTGTACTACATTTAGATAATCCTACAGGAAATATCTTATATAAAGATGCAAAAAAAATAAGCAAAAGCCCTTTGATAAAGACAGCTGTTCCCATTTCTTATGGAGATAATTACAAAGGTTATAAGATTATAGGAACTACAGGCGAATTTGTATCTCTTTATAATGCTAAATTAGAAAAGGGAAGTGTAGTAAAAAAGTCTATGGAGGTTATTCTTGGGCATACCGTAGCAGCGCAACTAGATCTAAAGGTAGGGGAGACTTTCTTAAGTTCTCATGGGTTGATTGAAAATGATATAGAGGTACATTCTGAGAGCTTAACTGTAGTGGGGATATTAAAACCAACTCAAAAAGTAATAGATCGTTTGATTATCACTAATTTAGAAAGTGTATGGGATGTTCATCATCATGATAATGAAGTACATGAAAAAGAGAAAAATCACATGGAATATCATGAAGGAAAGGAGATAACCTCACTGTTGGTTTCTTTTAGAAATCCTTCAGCTCTTTTAACACTTCCCAGAAGAATCAATAAACACACCTATATGCAAGCAGCATTACCAAAGTATGAGTTGGATAGGTTATATCAATATACTGGTGTTGGGTTTAAAACAATTTCTTGGATTGCCTATATAATTCTTGTTATTTCTTGCATGACCGTTTTCATTAGTCTTTATAAAATGGTAAAGGAAAGAGCCTTTGATTTGGCACTTTTACGAACTTATGGAGCAAGTAATTTTCAGTTAATACGAATGGTTGTTTATGAAGGGGTATTAATTGTATTTCTAGCTCTAATATTAGGACTTGCCTTATCAAAAATTGGGGTATACTTTATGTTTAAAATAACAGAAACAGACAATAAACAAAACATACTTCAAGAACTACCATTTCACGAACTCTTACAAACAGTAATGTTAGTGTTTAGTATGATAGTACTTTCTGTTTTACTAGCTATATATCCCATCATAAAAATGAATATATCAACTATTTTGAGTAATGAAAAATAAATTTTTAATTATTATTATTATTATTATCCTTCTATCTAGCTATACATGTTTTAGTCAACAGAAGGTGACTTGGAAAGATTTATCACAAGTAAAATTTACAGAGAAGTTTTTTCCTGCTTACGGAGAGTCTTTTTTGTACCCAGAATTCCTCTCTTTTGTAAAAGCTTTGGAAGGAAAACAGATAACCATTACCGGTTATTTCTTAAATGTAGATCCTAAGGGGAAATTATATATTTTATCTAAAGGACCTATGTCTTCTTGCTTTTTTTGTGGAGTTGGTGGTCCTGAAACAGCCATAGAACTACAATTTACCTCCAAACCAACTTTTAAAACAGATGCTATAGTATCTATAACAGGTACTTTGAAGTTAAATGCCGATGATATAGAACATTTTAATTACATTCTTGAGAATTGTAAAGGGCAATTAATTAATAAATAATAATAACACGATTTTATTGAAATAGATAGAAAATAAATTCTCTAAGAAAAAACAAGAGGAAATTAAATTAACACAACATGTAGAACTAAAAAACCGTTCATTATTTACTGAAAATGAACGGTTTGTACTAGTCGGGATGACAGGATTTGAACCTGCTATCTTACCCATATTTTTATACTATTATTTGACGTTTTCAGTGACACTAATATACTGTATATTAAGTGTTTTTCAAGAATACTGTAGGATTTTTTAAAAATAATTTTTGTGACTGATTTACTGTTTTTAAGTGACTACAACTGACTACTTTTTAACTACCTGATTTTGTGTTATTTGCAATGTTATTTCGTTTGTATTGGCATTGGGAATCTACTTTTTAAAGCATTTTCAACTTCCCAGATTTGAAACACCCCATCTAATGAAATAGTATGGTTAGGATATGCATAATTATCCATGCTAACTGTAAGTAAATTCTCTTCTTCGTCTACAGCAACAATCCTTCTTACTATAATCGTATTTATTAAAACGATTATATAAATTCTGTTCAATTTTATACTAGTATAACTTTTTTTTAATATTCCAAAAACCCAATCTCCATGAAAAAAATTAGGCTCCATATCGTCTCCTTTTACTTGAAACCCTCTAACTATTTTAGATGGATCTTCTTTTTTAGTGAACGACATATAATCCAATTGATCTATATACTCATCTTTTTTGTGGTTTAGAGCATATCCTTGAATATCTTCTATAGATATTAGTGCTACCCATGTTTTGTATTCTATATCTGTATAAAATGCAACTTCTGAGGAACTGTGTGTGTTTTGTTGATAAAACCCTTGCCCATTACTACTATGTTCTTCCCATATATCATCAATAAATACTAAAGATGGATTGATATTGTATTTAGAGAAGAATTTATAAATTACATCTATAGGGAAGTTTCTACCATCATTTTTAACCTTATCAAAAGATTGAGCAGAATAGCCAATACTTCTGGCTAATGCGCTTCCTGATTTCACAGATCCTTCTTCCAAAATCATATCCATAATAGTTAAAATTCTCTTAGTTACTAAATGCTGTGCCATATCTATAAAAGTGAAAGTTTGTAAAAATAATGTAAGTCTGTTTGAATATTACGTCTATGTTTTTATATTTATAATCAAATTTATGTCGGTAAATTACTATCAAAATGAAATAAAGAGTAATTTTATGTCGTAAAAATGGAAATAAAACTATGATTGATAGTCTTTATAAGTACAATATTACAAAATTTACATATAATTTCATAAAAATACCTACAAATTGTCTAAATTTTTACATGAGGTTAACATATTCTTTACACAAAACAAGTACAGTTACTAACAAATATAAAAATCAATATATCCATAAATTAAATCAAAAAAATAGATAATTATGACAAACGAATGGAGTGCAAATAAAAGGAAGTATCATATTTTAAAGTTTTTAAAGAAACTTCCTTATAATGAATACACTATTGCTAAAAGAAAATTACCCGTTGCTTGTAAGGTAAGTAAACGAACTTTTGAAAGATGGTTGTATGTAAATAAAGAAGATCGATTAGAAATATCAGCAGACAAACTGGCTTTAATAGCTAATTATTTCAATTGTACAATGGAAGAGTTACTTAACAACAAGATTCCTAAACATAATACGCATACTTTAAAAAGATTACATAATCAGGATTTAATCAAATCTTTAAACCTTACCAAATAATGACCAAGATTATTAAGAACAATAATAAACGTTACAAAGCAGTGTCTAAAACAGTCTTACAGCAATCTTACCAATGTTCTCCATATACATTTCGCCAGTGGACTAAAAAAATCAATAGTAGATTAGGCGCATATCAAGGAGGTTTGTATACCCCAAAACAAGTTAAAATAATAGTTTCTCATTTGGGAGAACCTCCTTTAATAGAGGATATTGTATATAAACCAAAGTTTTGAAGATATAGTACAAACACCTTATGGAAAACAACAAATCAAAAACATTAAGCGCGAATGATTTTCTGGAAGAAACGGATAAATTACTTGCTGTTGCAAATAGTCAGAAAGAAAAAAGAGAACACAATCAACTATCAGATATATTTAAGCAACTACTAGAACATATCGAAGAAGTTGATTTTAGAAAGTATGCAGAATTATCAACAAATGAAAAACCACGAAAAGTACATTTTCTGGTTTCTATTATTGAAATATTATTAGAAAAAGCAATATCTCTAGGATTTCATTTATGCCGTAAATATGATTATGTATATCTGTATAATGGAGAGTATTGGCAATTAGTAGGACAGGAAGAGTTTGAAGATTTTTTATGCCAAGTGGCATTAAAAACCAAGATGAACCGCTTTTATGCCAAATATTTTGCATTTAAAGGCGATATGTATAAACAATTCCTTTCGGATGCAAGATTAAAGGAACTTCAAAAAAATAGTAAAACCACACTTATCAATCTAGCAAATGGCACTTTTGAGATCTCGCCATTTGCAAGAGTTTTACGTCCATTTTGTAAAAACGATTTCCTTACCTATCAGTTGCCTTTTTCATATAATCAAACAGCTACTGCACCTATGTTTCAGGGATATTTAGACAGAGTACTTCCTGAACAGGAATTACAAGATGTATTATCTGAGTATCTAGGGTATATTTTTATAAAAAACAATGTTCTTAAATTAGAGAAAGTATTATTAGCCTATGGTAGCGGAGCTAACGGAAAAAGTGTATTGTTTGATATTATTAACGCCCTGTTAGGGGAAGAGAATTTTACTAGCTATTCCTTACAATCTCTAACAGAGGATAAGGGGTATTATAGAGCTATGCTTACTAATAAACTATTAAATTATGCTAGTGAGATCAACGGAAAACTAGAAACCAATACCTTTAAGTTATTGGTATCGGGGGAGCCTGTAGAAGCCAGATTGCCTTTTGGTAAACCAAAATTGATAAAAGACTATGCCCGTTTTATGTTTAATTGTAATGAGCTTCCCGAAAACATAGAAAACAATAATGCTTTTTTCAGAAGATTTTTGATACTTCCATTTAAGGTAACCATTCCAGTCAAGGAACAAGATCCGGATCTATCCAAACGCATTATACAAGAGGAATTATCCGGAGTACTTAATTGGATGTTACAAGGTACTAACCGATTATTGAAAAACAGAAAATTTACCGATAGTGCAATTGTACGTAACGAAATCCTAAAGTACCAAAAAGAAAGGGATACTATTTTTATGTTTTTAGAAGATATGGATTACGAACCTAATACGGTTATGGATATTCCATTGCAAAGCTTATTTAGTGAGTATCGAACTTTTTGTGTAGAAAGCAATTATAATTTTGAATCTAAAAAATCATTCTCTAAAAGGATGCAAAAACTTGGATATGCGATACAACGCAAAAATTATGGAATGGCTATTTATGTAAAAAAGAAAGTATTAAGTTCTGCTACATAAACTACACTTTCTACACCAATACCTTAAAAATCGTGTAGAAAGTGTAGAACGTGTAGCTGAAAATAAATTGTTTTTATTTTGAAATATAGATTTATACTAGAGCCATATACTACTATTAAATCCAGATATACCTGTCCTAATTGTGGTAAAAAAACAATGTTTTCCAGATATATAGACACAAAGAAAAACACCTATATGCAGGATAATGTAGGACGCTGTAATCGTGAGATCCAATGCGGATATCATTATACTCCCAAACAATTTTTTGAGGATACTAATAATTTAGTTGAAATCGAGCCTACAAAAAAGAGCAGAGATCTTATATATATACCAAAACGCAAAAGCATTATCCATACAATTCCATATAGATTGTTACTTAAAAGCATGCAGTCCAGATATCCCAATAATTTTATTTTATTCTTAGAAAATATATTTAACCCAGAAACTACAAAAGAACTTACCGAAAAATATTTAATAGGAACTTCCAAAAAATGGCAGGGAGCTACTATATTCTGGCAAATGGATGCGCAAAGAAATATAAGAAGCGGCAAGATCATGTTATATCACCCAATAACTGGTAAACGAGTTAAAAAACCATTTCCACATATCTCTTGGGTGCATAAAACACTAAAGATTAAAGACTATCATTTAAAGCAGTGTCTTTTTGGAGAACATTTATTGAAAACGAATAGGGAAAAGCCAATAGCTATAGTAGAAAGTGAGAAAACAGCCATTATTTCCAGTGTTTTTCTTTCTAAATTTATTTGGATGGCTACAGGGAGCTTATCCAATCTTAATTATAAAAATACTAAAGTTTTAAAAGGAAGACAAGTAGTCTTATTTCCTGACCTAAACGGATATGAAAAATGGAAAGAAAAAATCAGTACCCTTTACCCTGAAGTTGATTATCAAATATCAGATCTTATAGAAAAAAAAGCTTCTAAAATTCAAAAAGAAAAAGGATGGGATATTGCAGATTATTTATTGGATATTCGCTTAGTAGGGAGTAATATTAATTAGCAGAAGAATACTAATTCAATGTAGAACAGTAACAAATAAGACTTTAAAATCATCTTTCATTACAAAATACATTACTAACTACACTTTCTTTAATTCTACATTTTCGATAACCCAGTTTTCTTCATCTTGACTATCCTTCATTGCAGCTCTTAATTGACTCCTAACATCTTCTTTTGCCCATTCTTTTAAATCCTCTATAGTTATGTCAAAATCCAAATCCGTATACTCTACCGTAAAGATTTTTTGATACCATTCTGGACCAGAACCTTTTCTTATAGAAACGGGAATAGTAAATAAATACATAAGTTGGTTATTAGATAAGGTTATAATACCAAAAGTACAAAATAGTCTGCCATTTTTGCGATTACCTCTCTGTAGAAAAAAACACCAACTAATAGGCAAAAAAACCGAAAAACAGAAGATAAAAAAAACAGCGTAATTTATAAATAAGTAAAAGTTAAAGAGATAGAATAATTTCAACCAAAAAAACCTCTGAATCGTCTTTTTTTGTTAAATTTTTCTTAACAAGAAAATAAACTATTTATTTTTTAAAATATTTTAATTCTCCTTTTCCTAGTAATACCGTATGTTTAGAAATGTATACTATATGTTTCGAACTAAATATACGGGAAAGCCATAACTATTTTTTGATAAAAATTCTTTTCTTTGTTTTATTAACCAAACAATTAACATCTTAAATATCTGTAACACCTACCCTAACAGAGATTTATAACACAAAAATATTTTTTCTAGTCAATAAATTATATTTTATAATTAGCTTTAAGGTACTAATTTTAAAAATGTTTAGAAAAAATGAAAAAGTTTAGTGTAATCTTTTCGGTTATTGTACTCGTTGTGATATTTGTTAGTTGTGAAAAAAACGATATAGAAAATGAAACAGGAATCGAATTTAAAGCAATTAACAAAGAGGATGTCACTCCTCCAGGTGGACAAGGAAATACATACGATGCCTTTAGGAATGAAATCGACAAAGACAGAGTTGAGTCATCAGGAGGACAATCAGGAAATTAAGACAAAAAATAAAGGGTTAACTTTATTTTTTATAGAAAAGGTAGGGTTTTTATTTATTTTATTAAGTGGATTAATGCCTTTTGTACATTCGTTTGTTGAAAGAGAAATTTTAACGGAAAAATTTTTTGGATACCCTAGCATTCAAGCTTTTTTATATTCACTTGGGGTACATTTAAGTATTTTGTTTTTAGTGATAGGAGTTTTATTAATCATTTCGGTTGTTAATAGTCCTGCTAGATATAAAATTGTACAGAATTATTTGCGATACTCTCTTATCTCTCCTTTTATATCAAGTATATTTTATCTATCCTGGGTATTTATACCAGATGTGGATTATAATTTACTAGCGTATATATTTTTGTCTCTTTTTATTTGCTCGATTTCTCTTATAATATTTTACCAGATTCTTAGGTATATCAATACATTAAAACTTATTAATAAACATCGAGAGAATGTTTTAAAAGATGGTTTGTCTTATTTGAAATCAAAGCTGACTAGATAATAAATAATAGGAGTCATTATAAAGGCGAGCAATAATGTTAAAGCGTATTATTAAAAGGATTAGAAGGCATAAGTACTTTTTGGAAAAATTCAATAAAGGGGAGTTAAGCGAAAAAGAATATGAAAAAGTACTACTAGAAGAAATACATTATATACAGGGTGATTTTGAAGAAAAGTTAAGTTTAGAGATATTAGAGCAAGAAGAAAAGTTATTTATTGTTTTTTTAAAAGTAAGAGATATAGCTTTAAAAAAAAAGATAGATAAAACTACTTTAAAAAATATGATACTTTCAGAAATAAACAGAACTATGATAGATAAACACTTATTATGATTTCATTTTATAAATACGATCAATTAGCTCTGGCATTTTGTCGTTAAGCATTATCAAAGAGTGTCTTTCTATCATTTTTCGAAATAAAGAATTCTTCATTAACTCATCTTCATATTCTACCACCATGAGTGCCAGATCGTCGATGTCAATATCTTCGTAGCTTTTCTTATTATCCTCTACATTTTCTTTTAACATTTCTCCTTCCCCTTTAAATAGCCAAGTATAATTGATTTCAGGAGCAACAGAACAAATTTCATTACAAAACTCAGAAGTCAAATCATTTCTACCTTTTATGATATGGTCAATTTTTGTACTTGCAGATAGCCCAAGTAATTTTGTGGAAAATTTGTTTTTAGAGACTTTCAAATGATCGATCACTTTTAATATTCTTTGCCCTGCGTCCATAAGGTTATATACTGATAATTACTTTTGTTTAATTTCGCTTTGTTTTTCTTTTTATTAAAAAGTTTAGAAATGTTTTTGTTATTTCGAAATGTTTAGATATATTTACTTCATATTTAAAATAAAAACACTAAACAAAATTACAAAAAATACGTGAGCCTTACACAACTAGCCTATGAAATACTCGAACAACTACCTCTTAGTGATGTAAAAAAAGCTGCAAAAGAGTTTGGTTTATCTCATTATTACTTTAAACAAAAAATTAAATCGATTGATACGGATATTAATGTTTTGTATAGAGCGGTAGAATGCATGATTAATGTACATAATATAAAAGACAATGAAATTAAGGAGTTGCATAAAATATTTTTGAACCAATTTAAAATTCATCTAAAGGCAAATAATTAAGAGAATTATATTTTGAATTTGTTTCAAGTAAAGCCAAGTAGAGTGATTAAATAATAACCCTAATAAATTGAAATATGAGAACAATTGTAAAATCAAGTCCAGAAAAAGAGAGTAGGATTTTTGAAGCCCAAGTGCTTAAACTATTGCATATAGAGCAATGGCACTTTAACTACTCTATAGATCAGTATAAAGGCTATGCAATTTTATTACGTAACTGGATCAAAGATTGCCGTAAACAAGGACAAACCACTTTTGATATCGCTAATACCATACGCAAATCCCCATTAGCATTAGACAGTATATCACAAGGAGAAGCACTATGTTTTCATCCAATTGCAGTTATAGAAACTAGTACATTACCCCAAACCCATGTAAACGCATTATCAAAATAGGTAGGGTAAAAGGAATCGCGGGGGTAATCTGCTATTTTATATAAGTCGAGTTTGTGTAATTAGAGCCTCGTACTTTAAGATTGCTCCCGCACCCTTTTACTGATACAAAATAAACAGCTTGGCAAAGCAATATATTACTAATGTTAGATAGCAATTCTACATACAATCAATTATCCAAAGAAGAACGGGTTTTGGTACAACAAAAGATAGTAGAACTAAGCCGTATACCATCTGCAAAAGAAATCATTGCAGAGGTACTAAAAAATATAAACCCTGTTGTAGAAGTAAAAAAGGAAAAAGACATCATAATCATTAGCAAGGGGACTTATAATAATATTATGGAAATGGTTAAAAAAATAAATTTAAAGGAATATTGGAATGCTAAAAACAAGCAGTAAAAGGAAATTACGTTTAAGTTGAGTTTGTGTAATACTTCCTTACAAGGATACTGGGTATGGCAGGTAACTAGTGAGTAAG
>NZ_AUML01000019.1 GCF_000430665.1 Aquimarina muelleri DSM 19832
AGAAACAGTATTGGGAAACTCTCTTTGCAAATGCTCTTTTACGTAAAAAATATAAAAGTGTTTGAAGGTTCTATAGCCACTACAATGGAATAGAACAGTAATGGTTATAATTTCACTAGCAGACATGGTAAACTTCCTATTTCTTGTCTTTTTTCCTGTAGTAAGCTGTCTTTTCTTTAAAGCAGGGTTAAAAACCTTGCAAAATTCATCAATAGAAAAGAAAATTTCAGTAATTTTATCTTTAGAAATCATAAGCAGAAATTCATTTAAATATTTGAATGTTAGATACTTAAATATAATGTTTTTCTGCTTTTTCTACAAGTAAAAACCCTTTTTTCTTACGTCGAACTCAGGTTATAACAGAGTTTCTTAATAAAACTAAGAGGTTATTTAAATTATTACTAGCAGAAAAAAAGATAGGGCCCTGCACAAAACTCTTTACTATATAGAGTTATTTATGGAAAAATCAGAAACTGGACTACCTAATAAACAACTCCTATTCTTAACCAAAAACTATATGCTAATCAGATATTAGCAAAAACAAAACCCCATTAATCACTTTATTTAATGGGGTTTACAATATTTTTTATATATGTTTTTCTAATCTGTAAAAGTACTTACAAAAGAACTTTCATAATCCTTCCATGCTTCAGTGCTCGTTAATTTTTTATAATCATTGCTATAGATCATTTTAAGGTATATCTCTAACTGTTTTGGTGTTTTATATCCAACCACTGGAGCTATGAGGTTTGCCTTTTCATCAAAAAATACCATACTAGGATATCCACTTATTTTTAATGCATTTGCAAAAAAGTGTTGACTATTTCTACCTTTTCTATCTGGATTATAATTTGGATTAGTGTATGTGAAATTATTGTATTTCACCTCTTCTGTTCCTTCTGCATTAAACTTTACTGCATAATAGTTCTTATTTACATAAGATACTACATCTTTATTATGAAAAGTTTTTTTATCTAAAAGCTTACAAGGCCCGCACCAATCTGTATATACATCCATAAAAATTTTTTTAGGCTCTTTTTTCTGAGCCTCTAACGCATCATTCATAGACATCCATTTAATTCCTTGTGCTTGGGCAGAAAAGCACATCAGAAACATAATAATAAGTAGGTTTTTCATAGGTGTAAAATTTTATAACTAGGTCGGAAATAAAAACTATTCCTTAATTTAAAAATTTATGTTGTATTTGGGTAAACGAATAAAAATAAATATTATTTATTTTACTCCATGCATTAGTTTTTTCAATACTGGATTCAGAAGAATAATCAACCCTCCTGCCACAATTGGAACTATTGTAAAGATTAAAAAGAAAGTAGACAAGTTATAGTTTGCAGTGATTTCATCAATCATGCCTCCAAGAGTTCCTGCTGCTTTTTGACCTATTGCAATAGCAAGATACCAAATACCGAACATAAATGCAATCATCCTGCCTGGGACAAGCTTACTAAGATAGGACAATCCTACTGGTGACAAACATAACTCTCCTAATGTATGAAACAAGTAGGCTAAAATTAGCCAAATCATACTTACTGAAGCTGTTTTTGCTCCTTGCGGAATATCAGAAGATCCAAATGCCAATAATGCAAACCCAAAGCCTAATAGCCCTAATCCAAAACCATACTTAAAAGCCACACTAGGATTATATTTACTTTCCCACCATTTAGAAAACAATGGTGCTAATGCTATAATAAAAAATGAATTTAATATTCCAAACCATGTTGCACCTACCTCTGTAGTATCCTTACTAAACTCATTGTTTAGTTTCCACACAACAATTCCCCATATAATAATAAAGCTGATCGATAACACGATATTAGAAAGTCCTATCTTAGAAAATGTTTTTTTAAATAACAAGTACAATACCCATGATATAATAGCTAATGGCACAACAGTTAAAATAGTATCAATAATTTTAAACACCAATGCAGAAGAACCAGATAAATCCCTTGCAGTATAATCTCTTGCAAAAATGTTTAAAGAACCTGCAGCTTGTTCAAATGCAGCCCAAAAGAAAATAGTAAAAAAAGCAAAAATTCCTACTGCAATCATTCTATCTCTTACTGTAGGACTGTACCTTATAATTCTAGAAACTATTAAATATACAAAAAGCAATATACCTAAAACAATCATAAAGGTTGTTCCTTCATAACTACCTACTTTAAAATCAAATAAATTAATACCTCTAATTTTGGACATTGGGTCATTAATTAACCAAGTTAGTCCTATTGTTGCAGTTATTGCAATGAGAATCTTGTCAATTAAAGTAAAAGGATTAAGCTTATCTCCATCTTCTAAAACAGTTTCTTTTTCAGCAACTTCTTTTTTAGGTTTTGCCCCAATTTCTCCAAATATATTTTTAGAAAGCCAAAATTGAATTGTTCCTAAAAGCATAAAAACTCCTGCCAAACCAAAGCCCAAAGCCCAGCTATAATTTTCGCCTAAATATCCACAAAGCATAATACCAAAAAAAGCCCCTGCATTAACCCCCATATAATATATGGTATAGGCGCCGTCTTTTTTAGAATCATTTCCTTTATACATTTCAGAAATAATAGAAGTGATATTAGGCTTAAAAAGACCTGTACCAATTACTAACAATGCTAATCCAAAATACAAAGTTGCTTCTGTCTCAAAAGCCATAGCAACGTGACCAAATGTCATAATCAAACACCCTATAGTAACTGCCCATCGATAACCAGTTATTTTATCTGCAATATACCCTCCTAAAATTGGTGTTAAGTACAAAAGAGATGCGTACGTTCCAAATAATGCTAATGCATGTTCTCTAGGCCAATTTGCCCATCCGGGGTTTTCTCCAAACAATGGTTGGGTTAAAAATATCACTAACAAGACTCTCATTCCATAGAATGAAAATCTCTCCCACATTTCTGTAAAGAAAAGCACAAATAAACCTGCAGGATGCCCTAAAACTTTATCTTTAAATAAGTTTTCTATATCTGTATTCATAAATAAACTACTATTAATTCTCTACTAATTCAAAACCTTCTGCTTCATCATTTTTTAAGACCCTCTCTTTTTCTTCAGCTCCATGTGTTAATCTTTTTAAAGGTTTTAATATCATAATAAATAATAATCCGAAAATTACTGTAAATATTACTATTCCAGAAAAAATAGTTAACTCTCCATATTCACTTGCAGATTCACCTACAATTCCAGCCACTTTGTTTCCTAGTCCTGTTGCTGCAAAATATACCCCCATCATTAGTGAGGCATATTTAACTGGTGCTAACTTTGTAATAAAGGATAATGCTACCGGAGAAATACATAATTCTCCTATGGTATGAAACAAATACGCTAAAACTAACCAAATCATACTTGAACTTCCAGACTTTTCAAATTCTATCGCAGCAAATACCATAAATAAAAATCCAAATCCCATAATTATAATACCTAAAGCCATTTTAAATAAAGAAGATGCTTCTTTTCCTTTCAATTTTCTTTTAGCCCAGATACTTGCAATTAATGTTGCAAATAAAATAATAAAACCTGCATTTAGACTCTGAAACATTACTGTAGGAATTTCCCATCCAAATAAATTTCTATCGGTATTGGTTTCTGTATACAAATTCATTAATCCTCCTGCTTGCTCGAAAGCTCCCCAAAAAATAATTACCATGATAAATGATAGTAATAACACTAAAAAACGATCTTTAAACACTTGAGAATCTAAATCTTTGTATATCATCACTAATAATGCAGTGATAGCTGTTAAAAAAATGAATAATAACCCAAAACCCCAATCTAAAGTATACCAGCCGTAAATTGATGCTATTAATAAAATTGCAACAATTACTAATTGTTTAGGCGAACTAAATAATTTTGCATACAGCTTTCCGTAGGAAACTTCATTTTCATCTATCTTATTTGGCACATAATTACCAACTTCTTTTAAAAATTTTTGTCCGTACACATAATTTAAGAGTCCAAAAACCATAGCTATTCCTGCTAATCCAAATCCAGCGTGCCATCCCCAATTTGCGACTACGACCCCTATTATCATTGTAGCTAATAAAGATCCTAGGTTTATCCCTATATAAAAAATACTAAATCCTTTATCTCTTCTAATATCTCCTTCTTTATAAAGACCTCCTACCATAGTCGAAATATTTGGTTTCAATAACCCAACACCCAAAATAACTAAACCTAAACCTGTATAAAATGCCCAAGTATCCGTTAAAACCAATACTCCATGACCAAGGCATAATATTATAGCTCCTAATAGAACTGATTTTTTTTGTCCCAAAATTTTATCTGCAATCATTCCTCCTGGAATGGATGCTACATACACTAACATGGTATACCAACCATACAATGCCAAAGCTTCTTTACTTGTCCAACCTAAACCTGCACCTCTTTCGTCCCCTATAGTTTCTGTTGTCATATATAGAACTAATAATGCCCTCATACCATAGTATGAAAAACGCTCCCACATTTCTGTAAAAAATAATATATATAATCCCACGGGATGCCCAAAAAGCTCTTTTTGATGCGCTGCTTTAACTGTATTTGTCATTATCTTTATTTAGTTAATTATAAGTTGTTTGTAATGAAGTTAGTCATTTTATTATATAAGTGCAATCTTGTATTACCTCCATAAATACCATGATTTTTATCTGGATAAATTGCCCAATCAAAATCTTTATTTGCCTGTATTAATGCTTCTACCAGTTGCATTGTGTTTTGCACATGTACATTATCATCTGCACTACCATGTATCAATAAAAATTTTCCTTTTAATCCATTTACAAAATTGATTGGCGAATTATCATCATATCCCTTTGTATTTTCTTGAGGAGTCATTAAATATCGTTCTGTATAAACGGTATCATAAAACCTCCAATTAGTAACTGGTGCTACTGCAATAGCCATTTTAAAAACATCTGGTGCTTTAAACAAGCAGTTACTAGACATAAAACCACCATAACTCCATCCCCAAATACCAATTCTTGAAGCGTCGATATACTCTAATGCCCCAAAATGTTTTGCTGCAGCAACTTGATCCTGAACCTCTAAATTTCCTAAATCATTCTGTGTAGCTTTCTTAAACTTAGCTCCTTTCAAACCAGTCCCCTTACCATCTACACAGACAACAATATACCCCTGTTGTGCTAACATCATGTACCAATAATCATTAGCACTATGCCATGAGTTTTTTACCATTTGTGATCCTGGTCCAGAATATTGAAACATCAACAAAGGATACTTTTTTGCTGAGTCAAAATCTTTTGGTTTAATCATCCAAGTGTTTAGTGTTTCTCCATTTATTTCTATTGTAGAAAATTCTTTAGGCCTAACATTATATTGCTTCAATTTTTCTAACAACCCTTTATTATTTTTAATTTCTCGAACTATTACCCCTGTATTTCCTTTATTTAAAGTATACTCATATGGGGTCGTAGAATTAGAAAAATAATTAATATAAAAGCTGAAATCTGCGCTGAAATCTGCATCATTAATTCCTTCTTTATTACTTAGTCGTTTTTTATCTTTTCCATCTAAAGTAATTGAATAAATATCTCTATTTATGCTTCCGTTTTCTACACTTTGATAGTATATTTTTTTGTTCTTTTTATCATACCCATAGTAGTTAGTTATTTCCCAAGCACCTTTGGTTATTTGATTAATTAACTCTCCCGTTGTTGTATAATGATAGATATGGTTAAATCCATCTTTCTCACTAGTCCAGATAAAACTATTGTCGTCTAAGAATGTAAGATTATCTGTAATATCGATATACGCATTATCTTTTTCATTAAGCACTACTGTCGGTGTTTTAGTCTTAGCGTCTACAAAAATTAAATCCAGACTATTTTGGTGTCTGTTTAGTACCTGTACACTCAAAACATCTGGGCTTGCTGTCCATTTTATTCTAGGAATATAAAAATCTTTATAATCTCCTAACTTAATCTCGTCTAAAGTCATTTCAGTAATATCTGCTACATAAAGAGATACTTTTGCATTTTTTTCTCCTGCTTTAGGATATTTAAAGACTTCTTGTTTCGGATACAAATCTTTACCATACACATCCATAGAAAACTCAGGCACTTCTCGTTCATCGAATCGCAGAAATGCTATTTTTTTACTATCAGCACTCCAATCAAAAGCTCTTACAAATGCAAATTCTTCTTCATACACCCAATCTGTTATTCCATTTATTATTTCATTTTTTTTTCCATCATCTGTTAGCTGAACTTCTTGACCTGTAGCAAAATTTAACATATAAATATTATTATCTAACACATATGCTATCTTATTACCATCAGGTGACAATAAAGGCTCTTGGATTTTTTTATCACTAACCTTAAAAATCCCTTTAGAGAGAACATCATATACATGATAAATTCCTCTGGAAGAGTGTCTGTATATTTGTTCTAATTGGCTGGAAAGTAAAATCCTATTCTCATCTTTACTAAATGAGTATCCTTGAAATGTAGATAGATCTCCTAAAGAAGAAGAAGTTACTAGTGTTTTTGTTTTTTCTCCAGATTCATAATTATAAACCTCGATATTAATTGCGCCAGAAACTGCATCTCTTTCTATAACAGAATATTCTTTTCCACTTTTCATGGAATGAAGCGATTGTAACCCTTCTGTACTAAAAGCTCCTTTCCATATTTCTTCTAAAGTAAAAGCCTTTTCTTGTGCGGATGCTACAAGAACAACAAAAAATGCAATCGCAAAAAGTAATTTTGTGATTTTCATACCGTAATTTTAAAATTTATGAACGCCAAGAATACTAAAAAATCCTTGAAAAATACAACAATTGCTGTTAAATACAATAATTTCATGAGTCCATACTTGATTTTTTTAACATATCATCAATAAAAGCTAAAACACTATTGATGTATCTTATTATCTATTAAGGTAAAACCTACACAAATCCAAAATAGAATTTAATATTTAAAAAAATCATTTTTAAAAGATAATCTAGCATTTAGTTTCTCACAAAAACTCATAAACTCTCCTTTTTAAGGCTTCTAAAAATAGCTCAACAATAGATATGATAAAACAGAATAGTATCTTTGACCTCATTAATAACAAAAAAAGACAATGACACCTGTAGTTTCTGGGTTTTCTAAACTCTCTAAAACGGATAAAATAAAATGGTTAGTAGAACATTATTTTAATAATGATCAAAACACTATAGCTATTTTAATAAAGTATTGGAATTCTGATAATGCACTTCAACAACTTCATGATGAGTTTACTGAAAACACCATTTCTAATTACTACCTTCCTTTCTCGATAGCTCCAAATTTCCTTATTAACAATAAGCAGTACACCATACCAATGACTATTGAAGAAAGTTCAGTAGTTGCTGCTGCCAGTAAGGCTGCCAAATTTTGGCAGACACGAGGAGGATTCCATACAGAAGTAATATCCACTACAAAAGTAGGACAAGTACATTTTATCTATCCAGGAAGTTATGAGAAATTACAGCAATTTTTCAACCTAATAAAACCTAACTTGCTATCCTCTGTTTCTCATTTAACCAAAAATATGGAAAAAAGAGGTGGTGGTGTACTAGAGATTGAACTTAAGGATAAAACTACTGAAATAGACAACTATTACCAATTGCATTGCACTTTTGAAACTGTAGATGCAATGGGAGCTAATTTTATAAACTCTTGTCTAGAGCAGTTCGCTAAAACAATCACTACGGAAGCAAAAGAGTATTCTAACTTTTTTGATAATGAAAAGAATATCGAAGTAGTTATGAGTATCCTTTCTAATTACGTCCCACAATGTCTGGTAAAAGCTTCTGTTTCTTGTGCTATAAAGGATCTACCTTCTACTCCTTTTCTTTCTTCACAACAATATGCCGAAAAATTTGTAAGAGCCGTACGTATCGCCGAAGTGGAGCCATATCGTGCTGTGACTCATAATAAAGGTATAATGAATGGTATTGATGCAGTAGTATTAGCCACAGGAAATGATTTTAGAGCAATTGAAGCAGGAGCACATGCATACGCCGCAAGAAATGGGAAGTATACTAGCTTAACTCATGCCGAAATTGAGGATGATACCTTCTTTTTTTCTATAGAAATCCCTTTAGCACTAGGTACTGTTGGTGGGCTAACATCGCTTCATCCTCTCGTAAAGTTATCTTTACAATTATTAAAAAAACCAAATGCAAAAAAATTAATGGAGATTACTGCTGTAGCCGGACTTGCTCAAAATTTTGGCGCTATAAATTCTTTAATAACTACGGGTATACAACAAGGACACATGAAAATGCACCTTATGAACATCTTAAACCAATTTAAGGCCACTGAAACTGAAAAAAAACAACTAATAAATTATTTTAAAACAAATACGGTTACTCATAGTGAGGTGGTAGCACAAATTGAAAAATTGAGAGCTTAAAATGAAAAAATCCTTTTATAGTCATGGCAAACTATTGCTTACCGCAGAATATTTGGTTCTTGATGGGGTGAGAGCTCTGGCTATACCAACAAAAAAAGGGCAATGGTTATATATCGAAGAAAATGATACAAATCAAATTATCTGGAAAAGCTTTGACGACAAAGGTAATTGTTGGTTTGAGACTAATCTAATACTAGAAAATAATACGTTTCGACCAACTGAGGATACTAATAAAGAGCTCACTATCACAAAAACACTAATAAACATCCTTACTGTTGCAAAAATATTAAATCCAGAGTTTCTATCTTTAAAAAAAGGGTATCTAGTCGAAACCAGATTAGAGTTTGATCGCCAATGGGGACTTGGATCTTCTTCTACATTAATTAATAATATCGCTCAATGGGCAAAAGTAGATGCTTTTACTCTATTAGAAAAAAGTTTTGGAGGTAGTGGTTATGATATTGCCTGTGCGCAATACAACTCTCCTATTTTATATAAGCGTAATAGTGGAAAACCAATAATAACAGTTTCTAGTTTTAATCCTATTTTTCAAGAAAACTTATTCTTTATTTATTTAAATCAAAAACAAGATAGCAAAGAATCTATAAAACATTATCAATCTTTACCATTAAAAGATTTTGATAAAGCAGAAACGATTATAAATGAAATTACTTCTAAAATATTAGATTGTTCATCAGTAAAAAGATTTGAAATTTTAATACAATCTCACGAAGAAACTATTTCTAAAATTATAAAAACACCGACAGTAAAATCTGTTTTATTCCCTGATTACTCTGGTAGTATAAAAAGCCTTGGTGGATGGGGTGGTGATTTTATCTTAGTCACCGGAAATACCTTAGAAATGGAATACTTTAGAAAAAAAGGGTATACCACGATTATACCGTATTCTGAAATGGTTCTATAAAAAAAAACCTCAGTTCTTTTTGAACTAAGGTTTTTATAAAATATATGATAAAACTAATTACATTTCTAATGCTCTAGTTATATTATTATCCATTAACAATTCTTCTGGGTTTTCTAATGCCTCTTTTACGGCTACTAAGAACCCTACAGACTCTTTACCATCTATAATCCTATGATCATAAGACAAAGCTACATACATGATAGGTGCAATAACGATTTGACCATCTCTAACAATTGGACGCTCTACAATATTATGCATTCCTAAAATAGCACTTTGTGGTGGATTAATAATTGGTGTAGATAACATACTTCCAAAAACTCCTCCGTTAGTAATAGTAAAAGTCCCTCCCGTCATTTCATCTACAGTAATTTGACCATCACGAGCTCTAAGTGCTAATCTTTTTACCTCAGATTCTACTCCTCTAAAACTTAGATTTTCTGCATTACGAATTACAGGCACCATTAATCCTTTGGGTCCTGAAACAGCAATACTGATATCCTGAAAATCGTAAGAAACCATAAAGTCTCCATCAATCATAGAGTTTACTGCAGGATACATCTTTAATGCTCTAACACATGCTAGTGTAAAGAAAGACATAAAACCTAAACCAACTCCATGTCTGGTCTTAAAACCCTCTTTATACTTATTACGAAGATCAAAAATTGGCTGCATATCCACTTCGTTGAATGTAGTAAGCATTGCAGTCTCATTTTTAACAGAAACCAAACGTTCTGCAACTTTACGACGAAGCATCGATAGTTTTTTACGCTCTTCTCCTCTACTTCCTAATCCAGGAGTTCCCATAGATGGTTTTGCATCCAATGCATCTGCTTTAGTTATGCGACCATCTCTACCAGTTCCTTGTATTTGATTTGCATCCATTCCTTTTTCTGCAAGTACTTTTTTTGCAGCAGGAGACGCAGTACCTGTGGCATACGTTTGTGCCTTAGCTGGTGCTATTGGTTTAGACTCTTCTTTTTTCTCCTCTACTTTAGGAGTTTCTGCTACAGGAGCAGGTGCAGCAGCGCCATCTGGCTTAGCAGCTTCTGTATCTATAAGACACACTACCTGACCTACTGCTACGGCATCACCTTCTTCCGCTATAAGTGTTATAATACCACTTGCTTCTGCAGGCAACTCTAATGTTGCTTTATCACTGTCTACTTCAGCAACTGCTTGATCTTTTTCTACATAGTCACCAGTTTCAACAAGCCATTGTGCTATTTCAACTTCTGTAATAGATTCTCCCGGTGATGGGACTTTCATTTCTAAAGCCATAATTCTGAATTTATCCTTTGTATAATTTCCTTTGGAAACTTTTAATCTATGATTATTTACTATATTTTATCTTCTTTGATTATTCTTTGTTTTATCAAACACATAATCGATTACCTCTTGATGTCTTCTTTTAGACCTAGTAGCGCTACCTGCTGCCGGAGCTCCATAAGGTCTTCTACTAGCAAACCTAAATGTTTTCGCTTCGTCATAATTCATTAACATATGACTCAATGCTCCCATATTACGAGGTTCTTCCTGTGCCCATACCACTTCTTCTGCCTTATATTTTTTAATCAACTTATCCATCTCTACGGTTGGCAAAGGGAATAATTGTTCTATTCTCACTAAAGCAATATCTTTTCTTCCTAACTCTTCTTTTTCTTTGAGCAAATCATAATAGAATTTACCTGTACAAAAAACAAGAGATTTTATATCTTTTGGAACAGCACTTACATCATCAATTACGGTTTGAAAGCTTCCATTTGTAAATTCTTCGACAGAAGATACTACTCTTTTATCTCTTAACAAACTCTTTGGAGTAAATACAATTAGTGGTTTTCTGTATTTAGCCTTCATTTGTCTTCTTAACAAATGAAACATATTTGCAGGAGTGGTTACATCTACTACAAACATATTATCTTTTGCACATAATTGCAGGTAGCGTTCCATTCTTGCAGAAGAGTGTTCTGCTCCTTGTCCTTCATATCCATGTGGCAATAGCATTACCAATCCATTTTGCAACTTCCATTTATCCTCTGCTGAGGATATATATTGGTCAATCATTATTTGTGCTCCATTACTAAAGTCTCCAAATTGCGCTTCCCAAATAGTTAATGTATCGGGACTAGCCATAGCATACCCATAATCGAAACCTACAACTCCATATTCTGAAAGCAATGAATTATAAATATAGAAGTCTCCTTGATTTCCTTTAAGGTTATTTAATAATAAGATCTCTTCTTCACTATCTTCTACCTTAACTACTGCATGCCTGTGAGAAAATGTTCCTCGCTCAACATCCTGCCCACTCATTCTTACATTATATCCTTCTGTTAACAAAGAGCCATAGGCAAGTAACTCTCCCATTGCCCAATCTAATTGGTCGTTTTCAAAAAACCCTTTATGCCTTTCATTAATAATTTTTTCTATTTTACGAAGAAATTTTTTATTGGAAGGCAGCTTGGTTATTACTTCTGCTATTTCTGTTAATTTATCTTTAGAAAAAGTTGTGTCTACCACTTTCATCATCTCATCCTCTTGCACTCTAGTAAACCCAGCCCACTCATCTTGCATAAAAGGAGTGATAACTGTTTTTTCTTGCTTACGAGAATCCTCTAGCTCTTCTTCAAGAGACTCCTTATACTCTTTCTCCAAATCTGCAACATAATCTACACCAATAATCCCTTCGGATATTAGTTTCTGTGCGTATATATCCCTTGGATTATCATGTTTAGAGATCGCTTTGTATAATTTTGGCTGCGTAAAACGGGGTTCATCTCCTTCATTATGACCATATTTACGATATCCTAATAAATCTATAAATACATCCCGACCAAAGTTCATTCTAAACTCTAATGCAAAATTGGTTGCATGTACTACAGCTTCTGCATCATCTGCATTTACATGCAAAACAGGCGACAAAGTAACTTTTCCGATATCTGTACAATACGTTGAAGAACGTGCGTCTAGATAGTTTGTAGTAAAACCAATTTGATTGTTGACTATGATATGAATTGTTCCTCCTGTTTTATATCCATCAAGCTGTGCCATTTGAACAATTTCATACACCAACCCTTGTCCTGCTACAGCAGCATCCCCATGTACTACAATAGGAAGTACCTGCGAGATATCATTTTTATAATGCGTATCCTGTTTTGCTCTGGTAATACCCTCTACTACAGCACCTACTGTTTCTAAATGTGAAGGATTAGGGGCTATATTCATATTAATAGCTTTTCCAGAATCAGATTCACGTTTAGAAGTCCATCCTAAATGATATTTTACATCCCCATCAAATATTGCCTCTTCATAATCTTTACCATCAAATTCGCTGAAAATATCTTTAGGGCTTTTTCCGAAAATATTAGTAAGCGTACTTAAACGACCACGATGAGCCATACCCATCACAAATTCTTTTACTCCAAAACTTGCAGCTTTTTCTACTAATGCATCTAATGCAGGAATAAGTGTTTCTCCTCCTTCAAGTGAAAAACGTTTTTGCCCCACATACTTTGTATGTAAAAAGGTTTCAAAAGAAACTGCTTGGTTTAATTTTTTAAGAATATGTTTTTTCTGGTCGGCAGAAAACTTTGTTCTATTGGTATTAAAGTTTATTCGCGCTTGTATCCATTCTCGTTCTTCAGGATTACGAATATACATATACTCAACTCCAATAGAATCACAATAAATATGTTCTAAATGAACTATTATATTACTTAACGTATTAGGGCCTACATCTATAATCTCCCCAGCATTAAAAACGGTATTAAGATCTCCCTGACTTAGCCCAAAGTTTTCTAGTGCTAAAGTAGGAGTATACTTTCTTCGTTCTCTTACCGGATTGGTTTTAGTAAACAAATGTCCACGAGTTCTGTAGCCATCAATTAATCTAACTACCTGAAACTCTTTTTGAACATTTTGAGGAACCGCAACTGTTTCACCAGGGTCACGATCTACGTATATTGTTTCTCCCGATCCATTGGCGCTCTCTAGCCCAAAATCAAAACCTTGAAAAAATGCACGCCAACTAGGCTCTACACTATCTGGATTTTGTAAATATTGATCGTATAAATCTGCAAAAAATGCGGTATTAGCCGCATTCAAAAATGAATATTTATCCATATGTAAGTATTCAACTGTCTTTTAAATAACAAAACGCCACAAAAATACAATAATTACGATATATTAGACATCGAATTACTTATATTTATGTTATAATTTTTCATAAAACGAATAATGAAAGTAAATTTTTATATAAATCCTAAAATTCTAGTATTAGTTCTTATTATTCTTTTTTCCTTACAAAAAAGTTATTCTCAGGACAACTCCTTCTGGTCGAACGTACGATTTGGAGGTAATCTGGGCATTGGTTTTTCTAATGACACATTTAATGCTGTTGTTGCTCCATCTGCTATATATGAATTTAACAAGTGGTTCAGTGCTGGATTAGGCGTGAGTTTTGGATACAGTAGTTTTGATAACAAACGTTTAAATCAAAAGATAAATAGCACTAATTATGGCGCAAGCATTATTACTTTATTAAATCCTTTTCCAAAATTACAGATCTCTGCAGAGTTTGAAGAAATGGGGGTTAGCCGAAATATTAAATTTTCAGATAAAAAAATCACAGAGGATTATTGGTATCCTGCTTTATTTATTGGTGCTGGATACAGAGTTGGCTTTATGGCTTTAGGAATTAAATATGACGTTTTATACGATGATAAGAAAAGTATTTATGGAAGTGCATACACCCCATTTCTTAGAGTGTATTTTTAAAACTAATTTTACAAACAAAGTCTTTATTATTACCACAAATGAAAAATACAGCCTAGTTTTTTGCCCCCATAATTAACAAGTTTCTTTTCTGCTTTAAGAAGTAATCTGTATTTATAATTCACATCTTCTACTACTCCATTAGCACATTGTTTTTTTTTAAAACTTAAAGAATTAAAAAAATCCGAATTCCACTCTGCAAGCTTTTGCATATCCTTTCTTTCATAACACAATTCATTAAAGTCACGACCAAAAAACTTTCGAAACTCTATAACTTCTAGCACTTTTTCTATAGTTGAAGATTTTTCATGTGTACTTTCAAAAGAATACGTATTATATCGAATATTTTCTAAAAAAGATGTTTGCAACCTCAGCGTATCTTTATCCACATAGTAATGTTCTAAATTCATATCTCCGCCTTGTTTATATCTATGTATAATCAGTTTTAATTTCTTTTCTAGAAAATAAAACTTAATACTACCAGAAAAAAATTCAGAACATTTATATCTTTTAAATTTTTCAGTAACTAATGTGTCCTTTTTTTCTACCGCTTGTAAAAATGATTCATAAGATATATTTATCTCGTTCTGGGAGAGCTCTTGACTATAGCTAAAAGAGAAAAAGAAAAATAAGAAAACACTATTATATAGATTCATTTATTTAAAATTTTATAACTAATCTAAATCAAAAACTCTTTAATAAATAAAGAAAGGATTACCAATTGTTAAATCGACTAAACTATTACAGAAATAAGCTAAAGATTTATTGATTTCTATACCAAACTTTTTGCCACTCTCTTTTTAAAATCAAATAAGTAGCATATTTTGCTATGTCTGTACTATCCTCTGAATCTAGCTTTTTTATTTCACTTTCAGAGACATCAACAGCATATAACAGGTTAAGGAATTCGTTGAAATCGTTATGTAATTTCTCTAAAAGTAAATTGACTATTTCTAAAAACAAACCCTGAGGCTTTTCACTTTTAATAGTATGATCCATTCCAGCACGATTTAAGTCCTTTTGTATTTGCATAACAACCTGAGAATAAAGCTCTGATTCACGAACCTCCTCTAATAATTTATCTGCCGCTACAAGGTTATAAGACTTAGACACTTCTATTCATTAGTTTTTTTCCAAACAATCGTAACACTTCTTTCTTATCTTCTGTTACAGATAGTTTATCTAGTACTGCAAAGGCTTTTTCTGTGTATTTTTCGATCTCGATGCGTGTTTGCTCTTTTGCTCCTGTTGTTTCAAAAAGATGTTTGACTGTATTTATCTTTTCAGAAGGGTTTTCTGGATTAAGGGAAAACAGCCCTGTTAGTTGTTTTTTTTCACCTTCATTAGCAAATTCGAGAGCTTTTAAATATAAAATAGTTTTTTTGTTTTCGATAATATCACCTCCTACTTGTTTACCAAAAGTATCAGGGTCGCCAAATGCATCTAAATAATCATCCTGAAGCTGAAATGCCAAGCCTAACAACCTTCCAAAATCATAAATGGCCTCTCTGCAACTTTCTGAAGCATTGGCGATAATAGCACCCATTTTCATAGCTGCACCAACCAAAACGGCTGTTTTATACTCTATCATTTTGATATATTCAGAAATCACTACATCATCACGAGTTTCAAAATCGATATCGTATTGTTGCCCCTCGCAAACCTCTATAGCTGTTTTAGTAAATAATGTAGCTAACTCTCTAAAAGTTTCACTTTCATAATTTTCAAACAGTTGGTATGCATTAATAAGCATAGCGTCTCCAGAAAGAATTCCTGTGCTTACCCCCCATTTTTCATGAACCGTCTCTTTACCCCGCCTAAGAGGAGCTGCATCCATAATATCATCATGTATCAAAGAAAAATTATGAAAAACCTCTATTGCCAATGCTGCATCCAGAGATTTTTTATAAGACCCTCCAAAAGCTTCAGAAGCCATTAAAACTAATATTGGACGCAATCGTTTACCACCAAGATTAAGAATATAAGATATAGGTTCGTATAGGTTTTTAGGTTCTTTGGTAATAATCTTCTTAGATAAATACTCTAAAAAATATGTTTGATAGTCAGAAACTGTATGCACAATGTTTTTTTGTGCTAAAGTAATCGAAACTTTTAAAAAAAGGAAGTTTATCCTTTATGTCGCTTAAAACATTTTGTTAAGCAAATATCCTCAAAATTAAAAGTAGTGTTAAAAAAATGTAAAACTTAGGAAACTTTTATTGTTTTCATAGTTTCCAGATGTACATTTGCGCAAAAATTAAACACATAATTAATGAAGGAAAAAATTATAGAGAAAGCTAATGATCTATTTTTAAATCTTGGTTTTAAAAGTGTGACTATGGATGACCTTGCTACTGGAATGGGGATTTCTAAAAAAACTATTTATACTCATTTCCAAAATAAAACAGAATTAGTAAAAGCTACCACAGACCATTTATTCTGTTGTATCTCGGATGGTATAGATACTATTATAGATCAAAAAAATGATCCCATCGAAGAACTATATGAAATCAAGGCTTTTGTAATGAACCATTTAAAAAACGAAAAAACCTCTCCACAATACCAACTACAAAAATATTATCCAAAGATATACAGTGCCTTAAAATCCAGACAGTTTGAGGTAATGCAAGAATGTGTTATCGAAAATTTAGATAGAGGTATTAAATCTGGCATGTATAGAAAAAACATGGATGTCCAGTTTATTTCACGAATCTATTTTGTTGGAGTTATTGGAATAAAAGATCAAG
The DNA here is from genome assembly GCF_000430665.1 of Aquimarina muelleri DSM 19832. Taxonomy (GTDB): domain Bacteria; phylum Bacteroidota; class Bacteroidia; order Flavobacteriales; family Flavobacteriaceae; genus Aquimarina; species Aquimarina muelleri. The sequence continues at coordinate 16,849 of NZ_AUML01000019.1, forward strand.
ACACATTTCCTATGCAGGAATTCCCCATGACTAAACTTATGGAGGATTACCTGGAATACCATATTAGAGGAATTGCTACAGAAAAAGGACTAGAAATTTTAAACAATCTACTAATAAAAGAGTAATATTTATGAAAAACAACCTTTGGTTAATCTGCATTGGTTGGTTAATTACAACCACAATATCAGCCCAACAAGAACCACCTGCAAGTTCTACGTATTCTTTCACTTTAGAAGAAGCTATAGATTTTGCACTAGAGAATAGTTACCAATCAATTAATGCCAGACGTGATGTTGCGAAAGCGCTAAAAAGAAAATGGGAAGCGACCGCAGATGGTCTTCCACAAATTAATGCTGCTATTAATTATCAAAATCAATTAAAGCAACCAGTCACACTACTTCCTGGCGAAGTAACTGGCGGAGAACCAGGTACATTTGTTCCTATTGTATTTGGCACAAAACAACAGGCCTCGGCAACAGCTACGTTAAGCCAACTTATTTTTGATGGATCATACCTAGTAGGCTTAGAGGCGGCAAAAACCTTTTTACAATACAGTAATGATGTAGAAGAGAAAACGCAACTACAAGTTCGTAAAGGTGTTATAAATGCTTATGGCAGTGTGCTTATTTCTCAAGAAAGTGTAAAAATCCTTAAAAACAATCTAGAAACTCTTGAGAAAAACTACGAAGAGACAAAAAAGATTTTTGACAACGGTCTTACAGAAGAAGAAAATGTAGAACAATTACAAATAACTCTATTACAAATCACTAATCAACTTAGCAACGCAGAACGATTAGAAAAAATTGCAATGCAAATGTTTAGCTTGACTATTGGAGTAAAAAATCTAGATTCGGATATTGTACTTACAGAAACATTAGAAGGACTAGCTTTAAAAAACATAGACCAATCTATTGTTAATAAATCTTTTATAATTGAAAACAATATAGATTACAAATTAGCATATCTGCTCACCGAACAAACCAGATTAGAATTAAAATTAGAAAAGAGTAAAGCTTTACCATCTTTATCTGCTTTTGTAAATTATGGCACCTCTGCATTTGATAACAATTTCGTATTCTTAGATAATGAAACAAGGTGGTTTCAATCTTCAATTCTGGGAGCAACTTTAAATATTCCGATTTTTAGTTCTTTTAAAAGAAGTGCACGATCAAAGCAAGCAAAAATTGCTAACGAGCAATCTAAAACAGATTTTACCAGAACACAACAAGAAATACAAATCAAATATGATAATGCTGTAAGTAATTATAAATTTTCATTAGAAAGTTATGACACAGCAAAACAAAACCTTACGCTAGCAGAACGAATTGAGAAAAAAAATCAAATTAAATATTCTGAAGGTCTTGCTACCAGTTTTGAATTAAGACAAGCACAATTACAATTGTACTCTTCTCAAAACGAAGTATTAACCGCTATGCTTGATATTATTAATAAAAAGGCAGAACTAGAAACAATTATAAACACGCCAAACAATAACAACTAACCTATCATGAAAAAGATACTTTCTATACTAACCATATCACTTATCATCCTATCGTGTGGGAAAGATAATGCCAAATCTATCGAGAAAATCATAGAAGAAGGCAACCTACAAGATTTACGTTCTAAAAGAACTGAAATAATAACCGAACAACAAGAGGTTACTAACAAATTAAAACAGATAGACAAAGCTATAGCTGCTTTAGATTCTGTTAAAAAACTACCTTTAGTGACTACCATTATAGCAAAAGACACCTTGTTTAATCACTATCTGGAATTACAAGGAAACGTAGAAACTAAGAAAAATATAGTTTTATATCCCGAAATGAGTGGGATTCTTACAAGAATTTACGTAAAGCAAGGACAAAAAGTATCTAAAGGTCAATTACTTGCCAGAATTGATGACGGTGGACTTAGCCAACAATTATCACAAGTAGAAGTACAGGCACAATTAGCCAAAACTACCTTTGATCGCCAAAAAAGACTTTGGGAGCAAAAAATAGGTTCAGAAATTCAATTTCTGGAAGCTAAAACAAATTTTGAAGCACAACAAAACGTAGTAAGTCAAATTAAACGTCAATTAGCTAGAACTACTGTAAACGCTCCTTTTTCTGGTGTTATTGATGATATCATAACAGAACAAGGAAGTGTAGTATCGCCAGGTCAAACCCCTGTAATACGAATTGTTAATTTAGATGATATGTACATCGAAACCGAAGTACCAGAACGGTATATCACTAGTATCACTATAGGTAAAGATGTTGAAGTTTATTTTCCTGTTTTGAATAAAACAATTACTACAAAAATTCGTCAGGTAGGAAATTATATCAATCCAAACAATCGGTCTTTTATGGTAGAAATAGGTGTCCCATCCAATGGAGGAACTGTAAAACCTAACCTTACTGCCAAAGTAAAGATCAACGATTATACTAATGAAAAAGCAATATTAATACCACAAAGTATTATTTCTGAAAATGCAGAAGGAGACCAATACACTTACGTTACTTCGGGTAAAAATTCAGAAAACATTGCCGAAGCAAAAAGAGTAATTATAAAAACTGGAAAAACACAAGGAGACCTAATCGAAATTACAGAAGGAGTTCTAAATGGTGATGCTGTAATTAGTGAAGGGGCCAGAAGCGTAAAAGATGGTCAGAAAGTTAAAATCTTAAACTAACACATTTATGGAAGTCAATAAAAAAAAGGTAGATAAGGAATTTAAGTTATCGTCTTGGGCGATAGACAATCCTACTACTATATATGTAATGATTGGTATATTTCTCGTGTTAGGCCTTTCGGCATATTTTTCTATGCCTAGAGAAAACTTTCCTGAGATTAACGAAACCAAAATTTATATCAGTGTGCCATATCCAGGTAACACTGCAGAGGATATCGAACGTTTGATTGTAGATCCTCTGGAGGATAAATTAAAAAACGTAAGCAACGTAGTAGAAATACTTTCGACCTCGCAAGAAGATTATGCAATAATAACAATAGAATTTGATGAAGATCTTAGTATACCCGAAGCTAAACAAAAAGTAAAAGATGAGGTAGATTCTGAAAAAGCAAATGAAGACTGGCCTACTTTTAATGGAGCCAAAGTAGAACCTAATGTTTTTGATTTGAGTATTTCTGAAGAAACTCCAATCATGAACATTAATATCGCAGGGGATTATCCTGTGGATAAATTAAAAGAGTTTGCTGAGTATCTAGAAGATGAAATAGAAGATCTTCCAGAAATTAAAAAAGCAGAGATTCGTGGTGCTCAAGAAAAAGAAGTAGAAGTTGCCGTAGACATCTATAAGATGATGGCTGCAAAAGTTAGTTTCGACGATATTATCAATACCATCCGTAACGGTAATATGACAATGTCTGCAGGTAACCTAATTACAAGTGGGCAAAGACGTACGATACGAATTTTAGGAGAAATAGAAAAACCATCGCAACTTAATGACTTTGTAGTAAAATCTCAAAATGGTGCTGTATATCTTAGAGATATTGCTGAAGTAAAATTTAAAGATGAAGATCAAACCACCTTTGCCAGAGAGTTTGGGCATAGTGTAGTAATGCTAGACGTTATGAAACGTTCTGGAAAAAATATGATCGAAGCAGCAGAAAAGATAGCATTGATTATAGAGGATGCAAAAGAAAATGTATTTCCAAACGATCTTAAAATATCAGTTGCAAATGACCAATCCGAAAAGACAAACAATCAAGTAAGTGATTTGGTTAACAATATCATATTTGGTATTATTCTGGTTGTAGGAGTTTTGATGTTCTTTTTAGGTTTTAGAAATGCATTATTCGTTGGTTTTGCTATACCAATGTCTATGTTTATGTCCTTTATGATCTTATCTGCTTTAGGATATACTATGAATACTATGATCCTTTTTGCATTAATTATGGGATTAGGAATGTTGGTAGATAATGGTATTGTGGTAGTAGAAAACGTATACCGCTTGATGGAAGAAGAAGGTATGTCCAGGATCGAAGCTGCAAAAAAAGGTATTGGCGAAATCGCTTTTCCTATCATTATATCTACTTTAACTACCGTAGCAGCCTTTGTCCCTTTAGGAATGTGGCCTGGGGTCATGGGACAGTTTATGATCTATTTTCCTATTACACTATCTGTAGTACTTGGATCCTCTTTATTTGTAGCCATTTTCATTAACTCTATGTTAGTATCTCAGTTTATGGAAATAGGTGAAAAAAAACTAACTCGTAAACAGCTAATACGTTTAAGTATTATTTTAGGAGGTATCGGTACATTTATCTTAATTTTTGGAGGAGCGGTAAGAGGTTTAGGTAGTCTTATGATTTTTACTGCAATCCTATTCTGGCTATATAGATATGTATTAAAAGGCGCAGCAAATTTCTTTCAAAGAAGAATTTTAGCTTGGTTAGAAAATCAATATCACCGATTTTTAAACTTTGCTCTAAAGGGCTGGAGATCTTATGCTTTTATAACTGGAACCTTTATCTTATTATTTGTTGTTTTTGCAATGTTTGGAGCATCTATTGGTAGCCAAAGAACCAAAGTAGAATTTTTTCCAGATAATAAGCCTAATCAGATTGTAGTCTATATAGAGTATCCACAGGGAACAGATATTGATAAAACCAACGCGATTACCAAAGAAATAGAACAAAGAGTATATGCTGTTGTAAATGACAAAGAGTATGTAGATGGCGAGAACTATAATTTCTTAGTAGAATCTGCTGTTTCGCAGGTAGGAGAAGGTGCTGGAAATCCACAAACAGATGGAGGAAGTAATGCCGAAATGCCTCATAAAGCAAAGATTACAGCTACTATGAGAGAGTTTAAATACCGAAAAGGAAAAGACTCTGAGGTATTACGTCAAAAAGTACAAGAATCCTTAAAAGGAATCTACCCCGGTGTTGCCATTTCTGTAGAAAAAGACCCTGTAGGCCCACCTGCTGGATATCCTATAAATATGGAGATTGAAGGCCCTGATTATGACGAGTTAATTACTCTTGCAGAGAAAATACGTAATTTTATTAATGAAAAAAACATAGCTGGTATAGAGGAGCTAAAAATAGATGTTAATAAAGGAAAACCTGCTATGCAGGTGGTAGTAGATCGAGAAAAAGCAGGAGAACTTAATGTTGCCGCAGGGCAAGTAGGAAACCAACTGCGTCGATCTATTTTTGGAGAAAAAGCAGGGGTGTATAAAAAAGATGGAGAAGATTATGATATTTATGTGCGTTTTAATGAAGAAAACAGATATAATACCAGTGCGCTTTTTAATCAAAATATCACTTTTAGAAATCAGGCAACAGGACAACTGAAAGAAATTCCTGTTTCTACAGTTGCTTCTCAAAAAAACACTTCTTCTTTTAGTGCTATTAAACATAAAGCTACCAAGAGAGTTGTAACTGTATATTCTGGGCTTCAGCCTGGTTTTACAGATGCAGGAGCAATTGTATCTCAGATTAAGACCGAAATGGCTGGTTTTTCAGAGTTACCAAGAGGTGTTAAAGTGGATTATACAGGGCAGATAGAAGAGCAAGGTAAACAAATGTCGTTCTTAATGGGTGCGTTCTTTTCTGGGTTAGGACTTATTATGTTAATTCTTATTTTTCAATTTGGTTCTATTTCAAAACCTACTATAATAATGATTGCAATATTTTTAAGTTTTATTGGTGTATTTGGAGGTATATTAATTACAGGAGCTTCTTTTGTAATTATGATGACCATGATGGGGATTATCTCACTTGCAGGAATTGTAGTAAATAATGGGGTTGTATTATTAGATTATACGCAACTTTTAATAGATAGAAAAAAAGCAGAGCTTAACGTTTTAGAAAAAGAACTTTTACCGAATGAAGAGGTAATGAAAATTATTATAAAAGGAGGTAAAGCGCGTTTAAGACCTGTATTACTTACTGCTATTACCACAGTACTAGGATTAATACCTCTCGCCATAGGCTTTAATATAGATTTCTTTTCATTGTTTTCTAGCTTTGATCCAAAAATTTATTTAGGAGGAGATAACGTGATTTTTTGGGGACCACTAGCTTGGGCTGTAATCTACGGATTAATTATAGCTACATTCTTAACTCTTATTATTGTACCATGCTTGTTTTATATTGTACATAAAATTAAGGTAAGGTTTCATAAAAAGAAAGTTTCAGAAGTGCCATCAAAAACAATAACTGCTTAGTTCAATTTTAAAATTGATTTAAGACAGCAGGCAGTATTCTAAGATAAAACTAAAGAATACTGCCTGTTTTATTTAAACTCTATTCTTTTTTTATAAAACATAACTCTTATACCAGTTTAACCATAAAATATCACATCTAAGGTATTCGTTTTCTGGGTTATTTTCTTGTTCGTGATTTCTATAGCTACTGTTATGCAAATCAATCACAGGGTTATAAAACGAAAAAGCAATTTCATAATTAATTTGGTATTAGTATTACTCAATGATTTTAGCCGTTATGTTTAGTCTTGCTGGCTCTAATAAATCATCAACCTCTTCGTTATATCTAAATCTAGGATAAAACACAGCGGTTGTTTTATAGGTTCCTCTGGGGAAACTTGCACTTGCAATACCAGCCTTTACGTCTGCACTTTCGCCTGGTACCAAACCTACTGATGGCAAACTTCTAGTTACTCTAATTGCATTTGTTCCTAAATCAGGATCTTGATTTTCCTGAGCATCAGCTTTTCCGTATACAAGCATGTGATTCCCTTGATTAATCCATTTTGCAATCATATATACTTCTGTGCTACCTTCTTTTGTATCGGGTATAATTACCGATGTTGTTTCGACTATAAGAGGATTTACTACGTCTACAATTACAGAAGTAGTTTTAAACTCTTCATTATTCCGATCCTTAACTTCCAGAATAAAAGATTTGGGGTATTTAAAATCTATACTTTTACCCTGCGCAGGATATTCATTGTTAGTACTACCTGGTCTTTGTGAAGAATCTTGGTAATAATAAATTTTTGTGCCATCATAAGTAATTGTTGGAATTAGATTAGTAAAATCTGTTCCTGCAGGTACAAATAGATATATCCTATCTACACCTATACCTTCAACTATTCTTGAAATTTCTATATCATTAGGCAGGCTTGGATTTTTACTTTTTTCGAAAGTAAAACTTGTAATTTTTAAAGTTTCAGACACCTCTATTGGTTCTTTTGTAATACTTACATTATAGTGCAATAATTCTTCTTTACCCCCTATTATATTACGAATAGTATATACGTTTGTTTTTCCTTCTACATACGATAATTTTACATCATTACTAGGAGAGATACTAAACTTACTTAAATTAAGCTCTTCAGATGTAATTAAGGCACTTATATTATCTAAAACCGTTGTGCTGGGTACTGTGATATTAATCTCTCCATATTTAACCTCCTTATTATCGACAATCTCAGGATCAATGATATCTACTTTTGTGGATGGTATACCAAATAATGGAAAAGCAGAAAGTTTTGCTTCTTCTATCTTTATTTTTTCTGCAATTGAAACAGGATCATCATCGTTAGAACTACACCCAACTATAGTGCTTGCAAATAGAATAGCGCTTCCTACTCTTAATAGTTTAATAATATTTCTCATTTTTCACTTTTCTTTAAATCGTTTATGGATCAAAACTACCGTACTATAGTATCGTTTCTAAATTAATCTGGTGTATTGTTCTATTTATTTGGTAAATGAATTATAAAAAAGGGTAAGCTGATTTCTTGTTATTTCTTACGCTATATCAAATTTAATAATATAGCATGCTCCTGGATTAGAGGTTATTTCTACAGAGCCTTTAATTTGTTTGGTAAGTCCTTGTATAAGTTGCATTCCTAAAGATGTACTATCCTTCATTCTAAAACCTTCTGGAAAACCAACTCCTGTATCTTTTATTGTTAGTAAACAGGTATCCTGTTTTTTGGATGCTTCTATACTAATATGGCCACTTAACGACTCTTTAAAAGCATACTTTATGCTATTAGCAATAATCTCATTAACAATTAGCCCGCACGGTACCAGGTAATCCATATTTAGATTAATAGTATCTACTGTAGCGCTTATTGTGATATTTTGTTTTGGCAGATCGTAACTTGTTTTAAAATAGTTTAACAAATTCTCTAAATACGTCTGTAGATTAATAAAAGACAGGTCGCTAGATTTATAAAGTCTTTCATGAATGATAGCCATTGCTTGTATTTTATTCTGAATCTCTTGCAGAATCTCTCCAGAAGATTTATGATCTCCAAATTTATATTGCAACCTTAATAAACTAGAAACAATCTGTAAATTATTTTTCACCCTATGATGCACTTCTTTCAATAGTATTTCGCGATCTTTTAGGGTTTGTGATATTTTTTTGTTTTTTTCTGCCAGGATCTTATTCGTTTTTTGTTTATTTCTATATGCGTATAGCATTGTTAACGATACTACCGATAGTGCAACTAACCCTATTACTAATAAAAATCTGGCAATTCGATGGCTCTTATTTTCTAAGGCTTTTATCTGGTTCTCACTAGTTAGTAGTTGTACTTCTTTCTCTTTACTTTCTATATCAAATTTTGCTTGTATTTCTTTAAGTTGTTTATGTTTTTCTTCAGTAAACAATGAGTCTTTAATTGTATTATATTGTAGCAAATATTGATATCCTTTTTTATACTCTTTTTGTCTACTATAATAATCCTGAAGAGATTCATATACTTTTAACAATTGTGGTAAAGCATTTGTAGCTAAAGCTGTAGACAAAGCTTTATCGTAATGTAATTTTGCTTCTTTTGCCTCTCCAAGTTTTTCATAGATATTAGCTAATCTTAAATATTCTGAGGCATTTTCGTTTACTTTACCAGTATCTAATCTTAGTTTTAAAGATTTTTTTGCATACACTAATGCTTCTTCTAATTTATTTTCCTCTTCAGCTATTGCTGATAAATTACTCAATCCAACTATAACTGTTTGGGGAACATTTGTTTTTTCTGCAACATCAATAGATTCTTTTAATATATTTTTTGCTTTTTCAAAATCTTTTTGGCGCATATACATTTCTGCTACCGCTACTAATATACTGGCTCTATGTTCTGCATTCCCTATCTTTTCTGATAGTTTTAATGCTTTATTATAATACAGTAAACCATTTTCATCATCTTTTAGCCTACAAGAATATAACGAGCCTATATTACCTATAACGCCTACAAGAAAGTTCTCTTCTTTTTGGATTTCATAAATCGTAACTGCTTTTAAATAGTGGTCAAGTGCCTGATGATAATCTCCCTTTTTTATATGCACTAATCCTATGTTTTGATGGCTTTTGGCAACCCCCAACTCATATTGTAACCCTTTAGCTATCTCTAGTGTTTTAGTATAACAAAATAATGCTTGTTCATAATCAGCACTTGCATTATATAACCTACCTAAAATAAAATAGAAATAGCCTGCATTTTTAGAACTCTTATCTTCTAATAACTCTAATCCTTCCAGGGCGTATTGAAGTGATTTTTCTGTCTCTGAGTTACTATACTTAAGGGTTAGCTCTTTATATATCTGTATTTTTTCTTTCTTAGAAACTGTTTCCAGTTTTTGAATTAAACTATCTGTTTGCCCTAGTAATGAAAGATGTAAGAGCAAAAAAAACAACAAACTACTTCTCTTCAAAAAGCATATTATCATCCTCATACTATAAAATATCCAATCGTTCTAATAGTTGATTTTTATATGCTTTACTTATAGGGATATTGTTGTCTCCTACACAAACAAATCTAGTCTCTATTTTATCTATTTTTTGTAATGCAATAATATAGGATCTATGGATTCTTAAGAATTTGTCTTCTGGTACTTTTTCATAAAACTCTTTTAAAAACATATTGACTACTATCTTTTTATTCTTAGTGATAATCTGGGTATAATTATCCATTGCTTCTACCCATAAAATATCATCTATCTTAACTTTTGTTAGCTGTGATTTATCTTTTATAAATAATGTATCACATAATTTATTTTTAGATACAGAGGGTACCTTATCTTTATTTTCGAATTGTTTTTGTAAGGCTATTTGTATAGCAAAGGATAATTCTTTTATTTTAAAGGGTTTTAATAAAAAGCCAAAAGGTTTACTTTTCAAAGCTTCTTTAAAAGTAGTATCATCATCATAAGCAGTAAGAAAAACAACTGGTGTTTTATACTTTTTATAAATCTCTTCGGCTGTTTCAATACCATTTTTGTCTCCAGAAATATGAATATCCATTACAACAATATCCAATATAGTTTCTGCCATATATTTCATCGCTTCTTTATGACTGTCTGCTATACCAACTACAAAATAATCTAGTTTTTCTAAACTGGTTTTAATATCTAATGCGATTGAAAATTCATCCTCAACAATTAATACCTTTTTATTTTTTATCATAAAAAACGAACCTCTTAATTTTAGTTACAAAGCTATCCAAATACAAATTTATTAAACATAAAAAAGCGTCCATATTTCTTGAAATCAACACACTTATCTACTTTTACACTTTTGTTTTGTAACTAATCCTTTTTTTCAGCGTAAATATGATACAAAAATAAGTTTCTTAAAAACTAATATGTTTAATTGTAATAAAGTTTTCTTTTTCTTTGTTTTCAAAACATAACCATTACAAAAATTTAAATTAATCTACCTGTTGCGCATCATTTATGACACGATCAATAAAATCTGTATTAATGTATAGTATTCTTGCCAAATTGTATAAAACCTCAACTTCGGTTTCATCGATATGGCCATCGGCATAAGATATAATCGAAAGATCTCTTAATACATTTAATTTTTGCATTATCGAAAGTACAATATCCAAATCTTTGGCTAGCACTTGTAACTCTTCAATAATTTCATCCTCAGATAAGCCTTTTATCGTCAACATACACTCGGCAAATACATTGGGGGCAACAATACTGCTTAGTGCCTGTATTTCAGAATCCTCTATAGTACCATCTGCATTAGAGATCATATATCCTCCTAAAAACATAAAGCGTTGTATTTTTGGCGCTTGTTCTGACTCACTGTTAAGGTCTTCTGGCTCCATTAGAGACATTATTCTTTTTATTTGATCTTCCATATCTTGTTCTGTAATTTCACCAAAAATTTCTGGATTAAATTTTTGGTAGGTTTTACTTTTATTAAAAAGCTCTAATGCTTTTATCCGTAAAGGGCTAAAAGGGTGACTACTATACCAATCTGATGGATCGTGATCCGAATCGTTTAATATGTTTTCTAGATCTACAAACTGTTCCATATATTCATGTAATTGAAAGTCTAAAGAATCCGTAGTTACCCCAGAAGAAAGTTTAAAAAATGTACGTCCTGCTGCATCAAAACTCTGACAACATAATAAGCCTGCTCTATCTGCACTTATTTCAGCATTTCTATTCCATGCATAAAGTTTCATGGCATGTATTGGCGCAAGTGTATTACTACCTTCATCCAATATATGTTTTACAGGATAATTAAAATGTTCGAATAGCACATGCCCTATTTCATGTCCTACTACAAAACTAAGTTCATCTTTTTGAAAACGCTCTAAAATCCCTGAAGATAGGATAATGTATAACTTATTATCGTCTGGGGGATAACAAGAGGCATTAAACACATCACTTTGATAAACAAAAAATTCGATAGTTGCTTTTAACTTCAAAACCTCTTTACAATGCTCTCCTATCTCGTGTAAAACAGGTGCTAATGTTTTGGTTAGACGTAAACTTGATTTTAGTAAATGTTTACGGGATGTAAAAGCTATTCTTTTGTCTTTAATTTTATTTAAAACTTCTTCAATCAGTTGATCTTTCTTAAAATCTAAAACCCCGTCTCTATCTCCATCATAAACCAATGCATCTAAATCTAAATCACTTCTAGAGTTATCATATACTTGCTCTATTTCTGGTATTGCAATTATATCTAATGCATCAATTACGGCTGTTTGTCTTTCGTACTCTTTTATCAATTTTGTGGTGGTTTCTTGAAAATCTTCACTTGCTTTTTTTATAAGCTCCATGTTTCCTTGTGCCTCATCCAATATGTTCATCATTTGTTGTTGGGCTTTTGCAATAGCCTCTTGATGCTCTATTGCCAAACTTGCTATGGTTGTTGCTTGATATTGCATATATCTATATCTCGTTTTATTATTATACGGTTGTATTAGATAATTTCATAAGTCGACCCTTAAGATCAAATATGCCCAATATCTGGTTGTCTTCTTTTTTACCCACAATGTTGTTTCCTGTAAACTCTACAGCAAATCCTTTTTGTTCTAAATAACAATACAATGCATGTTTATGAGAGCAATCTACATTAGCTATCATCTTTGTGAAATTAGAGATGATAAAAGGTGTTTGGGTTATTGCTCTTTGATCTAATACATCCGATTTTATCAAAACATATACTTTTAGACCTTTAAAATCTAATTGACAGTAACAACTAGAACTAGTTAATACGCTTGACAGGGCTCCATAAAAATGTCCTGAATCTTCATCTATTTCTAATTTTGGAGAAGCAAAAACTTCTAGTCCTTTTCTACTTCCTGCCTCTTTAAGTTCATATACACTGGCTAGCAAATGCTCTGGTATGCCACTTTGTTTATTTGCCCATGCCCATAGCCATGAGCTTTCTTTTTCAGAATAGGTAGCTAACATTTGTACAGGAAACTCTATATCCCCAAAAATCACTACCCCTTTTGCCATATCAAATTGCCATGGCAAATCCTCTACCATATCTGCAAATACTGATTGCTTTTCATACGATAAGGCTATATATTGGTTATATACCTCATTAATATCTATTTCCTTTGGTTTTTCTTCAACCACTTCTTCGGATTGAGGTATAGGTTTTTCTTGCTTAGGTTGGATTTGTACCTCGTCTAAGTTGTTTTCTAACAAAATAGTAATACGATCTGTGCGGTCTTCTACCTTATCAGCATTAAGAATAGGACTATGATCTATAATAAGCACTCCTGTTTCAAAAGTAATTGCATTTGCAGGGTTATGTTTATTATCTTGGTTAATAATAACTACTTTTCTTAAACCGTTTTTTAATAGCTCTTTTCCAAAATCATCGACACAAATGTTTTTCAATGCTTCGATTAATGGTAGAAAATAAATTTTCGGAAAACTATCTTGATACAAATGTGCAAATTTATCTTCGTACAGTGTATCCCATGCAATTTCTAATACTACATCAAAACCTGCTGCTTGATTTATTTCCTTTTTTAAAGAGCCAAATTGCTCTTTTTGAAATGCTTGTATAGCTCTTTTTTCTTTTAACCCCATTCTTCTATCTTATTTTAATATTGTGTATTCCTCTAGAGTAATTCTATATACTACTCTTATTTCTGTAATAAATTATATACAAAAACGGCATGTTTACAGAGCGTTTTCCAAAATTTGCTGTAATACATCTGTACGTTCTTCTATCTTATCTGCATTAAGTACTGGGCTAAAATCTACAGTAAGCACCCCATCTGTAAAACTATATGCTCGTTCTGGATTATGATGATCACTGGTATTACATATTACAATTTTATGCAAACTTTCTTGCAGAGCTTCTTTCCCTAACTCATCTACTGTAATAGCTGTAAATGCAAAAACTAATGGCTGAAAATAAATTTTTGGATAAGTATCCTCATACAAGTGCATAAATCTATCCTCAAAAAGAGTATCCCATGCTACCTCTATTGTTATATCAAAACCTAATGCTTTATTTATTTCTTCTTTTAATGCTGGATATTTTTCTTCTTGAAATGTTTTGCTAAATCTTTTTTCTTTTAGTCCCATGTTGGATGTTTTTAAAATGAATATGAATATTATGGATCAAATATATACCCATATATATTGCTAAAGAACCCTCTTTATAGTGAATCCAAGCTCCCTGAAAAATGGTAGAATGGATAACTCGAACTGCCTAAATCGATACGTTTAGTGTATTAGAATTTTTGAAGAAATTTTTATCACTCCCGAAAAATGAAACTAAAAGCTATTAATATTGTACTGAAAAACAATAGAAACAAAAAAAATGAGTAGTAAAAACATACGGCTACTCTATAAGTTAATGATAAGATCGCTTATAAAGCCAAAAAGAAATCACAGTCAGACAGCAAGTCCAGTCGTGTTTTACGGCAACATATCCTGTATGACTGGAATCGTGCCGTGTTTTGCGGCAACACATCTAGTGGCACTGGAAAACGTGCCGTATTTTACGGGGCGTTTTCCAGTTTCGTTTACTCATTCTAAATAATAAACACAATTAATTGAAAATCAAGTAAATAAATTTTAATCTAATATAAATAATTATGAAAGAGTTATTAGCCGCACCAAAATTAGAAAATTTCAAAAATGGAGAGTTTTCTAAATATGTTCGTACCCTTTTGGAACTAAGTAATGAGCAAAATCTGGATGCTATGGAGTTGACCAGCTACAAAAATACTCTGGTATCAGAATACGACGCCTTCAAAACTGTATACAAAAAAAATAGAGGTAGTATTCTTACTCCAGAATTAGCTATGATGGATCAATATCGAGATAATGGTTTAAAACTTGTACAAAGAGGGGTAAAACTAATTGCAGATTTTGCTAAAGATGAAAAAGATAGCAAACAAGCCAACATGCTATACAAAGTATTTAGCAAACATGGTTATAAGATTTATGATATGGCATATAATCAACAAGGAGGCATAATGGATGAAATCATAGAAGAAATAGAAGAAACTCCTGAGTTACGTACTGCCATAGAGGAGTTAAATCAACGTAAATATTTTGATGAAATGAAACAAGCGCATCTCAATTTTGATACAGTCTATAAAAGTAGAATTAAAGAACAGCAACAAGAACAAAGTGATCTAAGTATTACCGAATTAAGAAAAACAACTACAAAAGCATTAAGAGAATTGCTGGATTGGGTTTTTATACGTGCTAAAACCAAAGGAATTACACAATTTGAGACATACATTGGTAATCTTAATGCTTTGACAGAACAATATAACCTGTCTATAGAGCGCCGTCTTAGTAACAAATCAGATATAACACAAGAGTTAGATGATGATTTTGACCCAAGCCAAGGAGAATAAACCAAAAGAATTATAACGCAAAAAAACGCCGCAAAATGCGGCGTTTTCTATAGTATACTATTGTGTATATATTATTTATTTTCGTTTGCTGGAGTAGGAAACTGTTCGAATGTTCCATCTCCTGTTCTATCAATAGGCAATTCTCCTAATTTATTAAACCTTCTTAAATCAATCCATCTGTGCCCTCCTTCTGCAAATAAAGAATATCGTTTTTGCTTTAATATCTCATTTACCAAATCTGTTGGTGTAGTACTACCAGTATAAGCAGGTAAACCTGCAGCAGTTCTTACTACATCGATCGCTGCTACAGCAGCAACAGGGTCAGAAATATGATTAGCCTCTGCATATAAAAGAATCAACTCTTCGTTTTTCATAACTGGAACAGGATCTATATTACTCTTATAAATAAATACATCATGCTCTCCTACTAAATCTCCTATATTTTCATCTTTTATAACAAGAGGATTAGGCTCTAACACTCCTGTGTCATTATTCTTTGTTTCTCTAAACACTACTTTACCTAATCGTGTATCGCCAGCTTCTGCATCTGCGACAAAAGACGGATGCGCTAATCTTACATTTGCAACGGTAGCATTTAATCCAAAAAATAATGGATTAGCAATATCAGCACCAGTTAATGAGAATGAAAAATACACTCCTTTTTGTAGATCAGCTCCTACATTATTATCCATAAAAGAGTTCTCTAATAATGTTTTTGCTGAACTGTAATTACCTCTATACACCTCTACTCGAGCTGCTAGTCCGTTAGTAAACCCAAGAAAACTTGCTGGATCACTTGTAATCGAAAATCCTGAAGGAAGAACAAAAGCAAACTCACTTCCTGCATTAGATAAATCTGCGGCAGCATCTGTTAACAAACTAAAAATAGCTGATAAAGAATCTTGATAGTTTAAAAAAGGCCCTAGTTTATCTGGATTAGACACATCTACTCGTATCCCATTTTGATACTGTTGGTTTAATACCATCAATAACTCATGCGCCTTAATCGTATTAGCAAAACCTCGTATCCCTGCTATTTCTTCAGCAGAAAATGCTTCGGTCGTATTTGCTAACCCTTCTAGAGCTAGATTGATATTTTTTATTGTTGCATATCTTGCTGCATAAGGGTTTGTTGTATAAAATGTATTATTATCTAATGTTCCCGTCAATAAATCTGCTACCCATCTAGGGTCTGAACTTGATACACGCCAATATTCTCTTCCTGCTACAGATTGCGCATCTATTTGCGTACCCAATTGGATACGCATATCCGATAAAATACCTCCTATAGTCTCTCGTAACTCTCCTCTAGATAAACCACTAGATATAGACTCTGTACTTGGTCCATTTAAATCTTTTCCATCTTCAACATCACACGATAGTAGCATTGTAGAAGAAAGAATCGTAATTAAAAATATTTTTATTATTTTCATTGTTCTTATGTTTTTTTAATATTAAAATCCAACTGCTAGATGAAATAAATAACGTTTAGATGAAGGAAATGGTGTTACTTCAACTCCCGTAGACAAACCATTAGATCCAAAATTAGAAACTTCAGGATCATAGCTATTATAGTCAAAGATATTAACTAGATTACTTCCTGAAAAACCAATTTTAAAATTAGAAACATACCCCCTAAATACTTGATCCAAAAATTTAGTTGGTAGTGTATAATAAAGTCCAACTTCTCTTAAACGTAAATAAGATGCGTCTTCTACAAAAGGTGTTGCATTACCCGCTCGAAATGCTCCTATTCTATATGGTCCATTTGGAGTAACCCCAGCAGGATCATCGCTTATATCATCATAATCTGGACTAACTCCTCCAAAATCTGTTAATAAATTAGTTAAATTAATATTATCTCCTCCTTGTTTCCAATGCCATAAAAAAGAAAAAGTAAAATCTTTATATCGTAAATTGTTAGACCAAGTAACCTGAAAATCTGGTTCTGAATTTCCTAAAACTACTAAATCTCCATTCGCATTGTTTCCAACTATCTGTGTTACACTCTTTCCTTCTTCTATTCTAAAAGTTCCTAAACCAGTTCCAAAACCACCTAAATTAAAAGGATCTACTTCTAGCTTAGTTACTTCAGAAGTATTTTTAAAAAATAACAATCCTGTATTCCAATTAAAGTTTTCCTCTTTAAACACATCTGCATTTAACCCAATCTCTATTCCTCTATTTTCTAAATTTCCAGCATTAGTGAATCTAGATGTAAAACCTGAAGAAGGCTCTATATTTGCTTGTAAAATTAAATCATCCACGTTTTTGTTGTAGTAAGAAAACTCTAGGTTAACTCTACTATTAAAAAAGCCTGCATCAAAACCTACTTCTAATTCTTTTTGTTTTTCTGGAGTAATATCAGGATTCCCCAAAGTTAAAGGAACTACTATACCCGCTATCCCATCAATTAATGAGTTTGTATATGTTGTAAATAATGCTCCGTTTGGTGCAAAGTTTCCTGCTTCCCCATACGCTGCTCTAATTTTAAATTGATTCATAACTGGGATTTTCCAAAAATCAAAACTATGTAAATTTACAGCTGCTGACGCTTTTGGATAATAAAAGAATTCATTAGCATCCCCGTTATTACTAGATTTATCTCCTCTAACTCCAATAGTTGCAATTATCTTATCTTGATAATTTAACTCTTCTTGTACAAAAAATCCAAAATCTTCTTGTTCTTGTCTAAACTGAGTTACACTTATATTAGCCCCTTGGTCTAAATTGGTCTCAAAAGCGATTAAATCTGTTGCAATATTTCTTACTGTATTTCTATAAAATGTTTGTTTAGTAAGTCCTGCTTGAGATCTAAAATTAAGGTCTTTATTAGTTGTAAAATTATGAACTAGAAATGCAGAGTAATTAGCATCTTTATTTTCTGTTGTTCCTAATGCAGATAATCCATTTAATCCTGTATTTGATATTTTTTGAAATTGTAATGTTTTAGGAAAAAAAGCAGTAGTTAGTAATTCATAATAATCTACTCCCCCTCCTAATATTAACTTTAGGTCTGACTTATCTGCTTCATAAAGTTTTAGATCAAGATTGGCTCCTACTATAAACCTATTTACATCTTCTCTGTTAGTTATCTGATCTCTTGTTTGAAGTGGGTTTGATGATCCAAACGGGTTATCAGGATACGCACCATTAGCATCAGGAAATAAATCTGCCCAAGGTGGTGTAGAGGTTAAAGCTACCCCAATGGTAGTACCTGTATTATCATTATTAAAAAAACCTCTATCAGATTTGGAGTCAATATAATTAGTACTCAAAGAAAGTTTTGCTCTTCTGTCAAAAAAAGTATGATCTAAATTAAAACGAATAGATTTTCTATCATATCCAGTGTTTCTAACAATTCCATCTTCTTCATTATTAGAAAAAGCAGTATAAAAAGATGTATTTTCTGATCCTCCAGAAACGTTTACACTTGTATTAGAAATAAATCCTTTTTCTCCATAAATCTCTTTTTCATAATCTACTAATTTTCCTGCTGCTCGAGCCGCTAAAAACGCCGCTCCTTGCCCCGCTCCTAGTCCTTCAGCTCTTGCTTCTGTAAAATTTCTTTGTCCTCTATAATTAAGAATAGTATTAAAACCCATATCCTGAGAAAAAGACACTCTGGTTTTTCCTTTCTGTCCTTTTTTAGTAGTTATAATAATTACCCCAGCTGCTGCTCTAGCACCATAAATAGCTGCTGCAGATGCTCCTTTAAGCACCTCTACACTTTCTATATCATCTGGATTTATATCTGCAATCCTGTTAGATGGGTTATCTTGGTTAGAAGCATTTCCTCCTGTAGCTGCGCCAGATACTGCATTTAAACCAGCACCAGAAATACTACTGTTGTTTACATACACTCCATCTACAATATATAAAGGTTGAGAATTTCCATTAACTGAAGTAACCCCCCTAAGTTTTACAGATATTCCTCCTCCTGGCGCACCAGAACTTTTAGTAATTAACGCTCCTGCAAATTTTCCTGCTAAAGCTCCATCCAAAGTTTGGGGTGGTGTTAATCCCGCCAAATCCTCTGATGAAATAGAAGCCACAGCATTTGCAGCATTACTTCTTTTTACAGATGTTGCCAAACCAGTTACAACAACCTCTTCTAGAGATTCTGTAGATTCTTTTACCTGCACAGTAATATCTCCTGCAGTTGACACAGGTACTGTTTTTTCAGCAAATCCTAATGCAAATACCCTAAGTTTAACAGGTAATTTATTTACTGTAATACTAAAATTACCATCAATATCACTAGAAGTACCATTATTTGTTCCTTCTTCTACAACATTCATAAAAGCTGCCCCTTGCCCCGTACCTTCAATGACCACCTTACCTGTGATGGTCTCCTGAGCAAGTAAAATAGCCGGAGCAAAAATTAGAAGTAGTAAAATCTTCATTTTACTATAGTGTTTGTGTTTTTTCATAATAATCTGTTTAAATGTTTCGTTAAATCTATTAAAAGAATTTGATATAAAAATGTTAAAACTAACAATTGTTCGCAAAAAAACAGCAAAAAATCAGTTAATACCCTCAATAAAATGCCCTAAAACCACATAAATCACAACTCAAAAACTCACCACTAATAGGTTATTTATTAAAATCTACTGTTTAAAAAAAGTATCAACTATCAAATATCAACTAATCCATAAATCTTCTTATTTTTGCAGGCTTAATATGTAACTATGTATAGAAGTCATTCTTGTGGTGAATTACGAGCCACAGATATCAACACAGAAGTAACTCTTGCCGGTTGGGTTCAAAGAATAAAAGATTTAGGCTCTTTAAATTGGGTTGTAATTAGAGATCGCTACGGCATTACTCAATTAGTTTTTGATGAAGGACGTTCTGCTAAAGAACTTTTAGAAAACTCTAAAAAATTAGGAAGAGAGTTCGTTATACAGATTAAAGGAACCGTTATTGAACGAGAGTCTAAAAACCCTAATATGCCAACTGGCGATATTGAGGTTTTAGTTTCGGGACTTACTATCCTAAATGAAGCACAAACACCTCCTTTTACTATCGAAGATGAAACAGATGGAGGCGAAGATATACGAATGAAATATCGCTATTTAGATATTAGACGTAATCCTGTAAAAAACAACCTAATGTTTCGCCATAAGGTAGGAATGTTGGTTAGAAATTACTTATCTACTAATGATTTTATAGAAGTAGAAACTCCTTATTTGATTAAATCTACTCCAGAAGGAGCGCGAGATTTTGTTGTTCCTTCTAGAATGAATGAAGGCCAATTCTATGCTTTGCCACAATCTCCACAAACTTTTAAGCAATTGCTTATGGTTGGTGGAATGGATAAATATTTTCAGATTGTAAAATGCTTTAGAGATGAAGATTTAAGAGCAGACAGACAACCCGAATTCACACAAATAGATTGTGAAATGGCATTTGTAGAACAAGAAGATATTCTACATATTTTTGAAGGACTTACTCGCCATTTATTATCTGAAATAAAAGGGGTTGACATTGCTGATTTTCCTAGAATGACCTATGATGAGGCCATGAAAACGTATGGTAATGACAAGCCAGATATTAGGTTTGGAATGAAGTTTGGCGAACTTAATGAAGTTGCACAACATAAAGATTTTAAAGTATTTAATGATGCTGAACTTGTAGTAGGTATTGCGGTTCCTAACGGGAGTTCTTATACCCGAAAAGAAATTGATAAACTTATTGATTGGGTAAAACGCCCACAGGTTGGAGCATTAGGAATGGTATATGTAAAATGTAATGAAGATGGAACTTACAAATCATCTGTCGATAAGTTTTATGACCAAGAAGATTTAGCTAAGTGGGCAGAGGTTACTGGAGCTAATCCAGGAGATTTAATCTGCGTGCTTTCTGGCTCTACAAATAAAGTAAGAGCACAATTAAGCGCACTTAGAATGGAATTAGCAGAACGACTTGGACTTAGAAACCCAGAAGAATTTGCTCCATTATGGGTAGTTGATTTTCCTTTATTAGAATGGGATGAAGACACAGAGCGATACCACGCTATGCACCATCCATTTACCTCTCCTAAACCAGAAGATATTGCTCTATTAGATACAAAACCAGGAGATGTGCGAGCTAATGCCTATGATCTTGTTTTAAACGGAAATGAGATTGGAGGAGGTTCTATTCGTATACATGATAAAGCTACACAAGCTTTAATGTTTGACCACTTAGGGTTTACTCCAGAAGAAGCAAAAGCACAATTTGGATTTTTAATGGATGCTTTTGAATACGGAGCTCCACCGCATGGAGGTATAGCATTTGGGTTTGATAGATTGGTTTCTATCCTTGGTGGTCAGGAAACCATACGAGATTTTATAGCCTTCCCAAAAAACAATAGCGGACGAGACGTAATGATCGATGCACCAGCTATTATTGATAAAGAGCAACTAAAAGAATTACATATAAAGCTTGATTTATAATAAAAAATTAAATCCCGCTCGTAGCGGGATTTTTATTATCTTTAAAATTAGTTAAGCCAAGTATATATGTCCTCCAAAAAAAAGACATTACTTTATCGTATTCTTAAATGGCGGTATCGGCATATTTCAGACAAGAATTTTATTCTGATTTTAAGTATTCTTGTTGGTTTTACTGCTGGTTTAGTTTCTCTATTATTAAAAAACATTACCCACCTAATTCAGGTAGTTTTGCAAAGTGATATTATTTCATGGCAAACTTCTTTTTATTTTGTTATTCCTATAATAGGTCTAGGGATAGTCTATTTATTTACAAAATACATATTTAAAGAAAATGTAGAATCTGCTATTCCTTTAATTTTACATTCTCTTTCTAAAAAAAATGGAAGTATAAAATCTATCCACGGGTATTTACCCCTTATCTTAGCGCCAATTACGGTAGGTTTTGGAGGTTCTGTAGGACTTTTAGGCCCAGCAATTAGTTCTGGATCTGCCATTAGCTCTAGCTTTAGCACCTTATTTCATGTTAACCGAAAAACTCGGGTATTACTTATTGGTTGTGCTTCTGCAGGTGCAATATCCGCAGTATTCAAATCTCCTTTAGCTGGTTTGGTATTTGCCGTAGAAGTATTTAGCCTGGATCTTACATTAACATCCCTATTACCCCTCTTATTTGCATCTGTATCCTCTATAATTACATCTTATTTCTTTTTAGGAGATGAAGTTTTATTTAGATTCGATGTTTTAGAAAAATTTGATATTTATGATACTCCTTTTTATATCATTTTAGGGGTAGGAACTGCAATAGCATCTATTTATTTTACTAAAATGTATTTCGGAATACTACATTTTTTTAACCGCTTTCCTAAAAAAATACATCGATTACTAATTGGCGGACTTGCTATCGGAATCATGTTGTATTTTATTCCCCCATTATACGGGGAAGGACTTGGGTTTATAAATCACCTGTTACATGGAGATCATATAAAAGCTATAGGCAAAACTCCTTTTGATAATATAACGAATAATATCTGGGTTGTTATTGCTTTATTAACTGGTATTACCATTTTTAAAGCTGTTGCGATGACTGCTACATTTGCTGCAGGAGGATATGGAGGAATATTTATCCCCACCATGGTAATGGGCAGTGCATTAGGCAATGTAGTATCTAAAGTTATTAATAATCTAGGTATAGGCTTTGAAGTCTCTGAAGCTAATTTTACATTATTGGGAATGGCTGGGCTTATAGCCGGGGTACTACATGCTCCACTAACCTCTATATTTCTTATTGCAGAAATAACCTCTAGTTATGAGTTATTTGTACCACTTATGATCACAACAGCCATATCCTTTATTATTTCTAAAAATAAAATCGAACATAATATCTATACCCGCGAACTAGCAAAACAAGGAAAGTTATTAACCCATAATAAAGATCAAACGGTATTGACTCTTATGAACCTGGAGGATTGTATTGAGACTAATTTTGTATCTGTAAAACCAGAATATACCTTAAAGCAGCTTTTAAGCGAAGCAGTAGCGAAGTCTAACAGAAATCTTTTTCCTGTCATTGATGCATCAGATCACTTAATTGGTATAGTTGCTCTAGACGACATTAGAGATATTATGTTTGATATTACCTTGTATCATAAAACAAAAGTAGAGTCATTGATGTTAGAGCCACCCGTTATTATCATCTACGAAGAAGATAATGTAAAAACAGTTATGAAAAAATTTCAAGATACAGGAGCTTGGAATCTTCCTGTAATTAAAAACGGAAAGTATTTTGGGTTTATTTCTAAATCAAAACTTCTAACATCCTACCGTCGTAAATTAATTAATTTCACACAATAGAAAAATACTACTTAGATCTAACAAGTATCGAATAAATAACATACAATGAAATACATTATTAAAACACTTTTTGCTGCTATCCTATTCTTAATTTGTATTGGATATTATTATAAAAATATCGGAAACCATGTGACAGGAGACAAGTTCGTAGGAGTTGGAATTTTGGTTTCTACTTTTATATTAATGCCTGTATTTATATACCACCGATGGAAAAACAAAAATGTAAAAGATTATATGCTTACTGAAGAAAATATTAATAAAATGAAAAATTACGAGAAAGAAAAAGAAAGTAAAAATCCTTAGATTCATCAATAAAACTCCTCTTTATAAAAATCAAAGAACTTACATTATCTAAACAAATCAGAAATCTCTATCTTTTTATTTTTCTTTAATTTTGTTAAAATTTTTAAAAAAGCTAATGCTGTAATAAATGCATCTCCAGATGCTGTATGTCTATCGCTTTTAGATATCTTAAGATCATTACATAATTCATCTAAACTATAATGTACATTTTGCTGATTTGTAAGGTATACTTGGTGCTTTATCTTCTTAAAAAGAATCCCTGTATCTAATATTCTGTTTTTTAATGTTCCTAGGTTGTGTCTAGACAAAGCTTTGTTAATCATTTTTTTATCAAACTCTGCATGATGCGCGATAAGAATAGCATCTCCAATATAGTCTATAAAAAATTCAAGAGCTTTTTTTTCTATGACTTTGGTTAAACCATTATTTTTTCTAATTCCATGAATCTCTACCGTATTTTTATTGAAAATTTCCTGATCTAGATATATCTCTAATTGATCCGACACATCGATTGCATTTTTTTTAATAGCTATCGCTCCAATAGACAAAATACGATCATGAGTATAATCAAATCCTGTAGTTTCTGTATCAAAAGCAATAAAACGAATATCTTGAACCGCTTGTTTTTGTTTTTTTTTACTAAACAGATTCAAATAGTTTTGCCAAAAGACAGGATAGTTTTTATTTTTTTTAAACCAAAATTGCATTTATATTAAATTCTTAAGTTGAAAACGCACTCGTAATAATTCTTGAATATCCCTTACTGGTCTAAAACATCTTTTAAGTCGTAGTTTATCATTCTTACTTAACGTATTTAATTTTATAAATCTACCTGAATTATGATGAAGTAATCCTTGCCTGGTTCTAAATTTAATGAGAACTCTAAATGCTTTGGCACAGCTTTCAAAAAGCTCTCTATTGTTTGGCTCTATTTCAGCAAGTTTATCATATCGTAATAACGTATTATTTACTCCTTTTACATTATGATAAAGCACTAAGATTCTGGCTGCATCAATCAAAACCATCATTGCTCTTGTTTTTATATCAAAAGTATCTTTATGTTCGCCATTTTGTTCTACTAAAAATTGCTTAAAAAACCCTAAAGGAGATGGTTTTTGAATAGCACTAACTCCTAATAACGCTAAAAACCTGTTCCCTTTATTAACTCCTTCAAAAACAACTTTTGATAATTTATCTGCCATAGATACATTACCATATATATATTGAAAGTCAAAAAATATGGAAGATAATAAAGTCCCTTCTTCTGTAGGGGTTGTCATCCAATCCTTAAACTGCATTTCCCACTTAGACAACGACATACACCATCTGGGGTTGCTAGCCATCATCTCGGCAGGGCAATATTCATAACCTATGGTGTGAAGTCCTTTGGTAATTTCATTAGCTAATTCTATAAAATAGTGTTGTGTAGATTCATAATACTCCTCTTCTACATCTTCAAAAATAAAAGCATTATCCTGATCTGTTAATAACAACTGCTCTCTTCTACCCTGACTTCCTAAAACTAAAAAACAAAAGGAAACTGGAGGAGGGTAAATCATTTTTTTTATTGCTAGCTCTATTATTCGGATTGTTAATGCATCATTTATTTCAGAGATAATATTTATTATATGTATAGTAGGAATGTCTTGTTCTAAATAGGTTTTTAAAAGCTTTTCTACCTGTTTTCGGATATACCTAAGCTCTTGGACTTTCTTAATACGTTTTATTTCCTTGATTAATACAGAAGGGTTATTACCAAACGAAACTAAAAGATCATGATCAGAAAGAATGCCTATTAATTTTGAGTTTTGGGTTCCATCTTTAGTAATACAAAGATGGCTAACATCCTGCTTTATTAAAGCTATCTGAGCTTCTGCAACTGTTATTGTTTTAGGATACGTAATTACTGGAAAGGTCATAATTTGATCTACAGAGGAGGTAACAGCAAACATTCCTGTAGCTATTTTTGTTCTTAAATCTCTATCCGTTATTATCCCTACAGGGCATTTATCTTTATCAACAATCACGATACAGCTTACCTTTTTACTGGTCATCCTTTCGGCAATATCCCGAACAGTATCTTTAGGCAAACATGTTATAGGTTTTTTTAAATAGGAGATACTACGTAATGTAGAAAGATCTTTTGCTACTTCTATAGAAATTGTATTATCTATACGCTGCCCTTTATCTGTTTCAGTAAAATAATTTCTTGCATGTGCAGCAAAGGTTTCTAAAAGAAACTTATTTACTTCTTTGTTTTCTTCAATAAATGGTTCGAATACTTGTGTCGGAATTGCATAAACGATAGATTCCTCATCTGCTATTGCAGACATTCTATATTCTTTTTTAATAATTATAACTCTAAGTCCAAACAGATCACCAGCATCACATATATCTACCAAGCTTTGATCTGTATCAAAATTTCGATACAATCCAACAGCTCCTTCTCTAACTATATAAAATTCGTCATTACAAGGGTTTTCTTGTTTAAAAACATACTCTCCTTTCTGTACATACAAAACTTTAATCTGACTTGAAATTAACAATAAGTCCTCTGCTTGTAAACTATCAAAAGGTGGAAATTGTTTTAAAAAATCTTGTATCCTCTCTGCAATCGTATTTTTCATTTGTTAAGAATAAAATTTTCAATTTGCACTACGTTTTTCTATAAAAAAACGAGTAAGTAGTTCTTTACATTCTTCTTCTAAAACACCTCCTACTATTTCTGTTTTTGGATGTAATTTTGTACCCATTGTACCACATCCCCTCTTTTCATCAACAGCACCATATACTATTTTTTTAATCTGACTCCAATATAAAGCTCCAGCACACATCTGACATGGCTCCAGAGTTACATACAAGGTGCATTCTTTAAGATATTTTCCTCCCAAAAAATTTGCTGCAGCAGTTATGGCTTGCATTTCTGCATGCGCAGTTACATCGTTTAATAGTTCGGTAAGATTATGTGCCCGAGCAATGACTCGGTCTGCAACAACAATAATCGCTCCTATAGGAACCTCCTCTTTTTCATACGCCAATACCGCTTCCTGCAAGGCTTTTTTCATATAATAAGAATCATCTAATGGATCTAGCATATACTATTAATTTTTAGTAAAGCTAAATAAAAAAAATCGCATTCTGAATGAAATAAAAAGTATAGAAAGAACCAATACAAAATACTATTTTTGTGTTATGCAGCAATCCATATTATCCAACATTGAATATCCTTCAGATCTTAGAGAATTATCTCTGGATCAATTACCAGAACTAGCAAAGGAGCTTCGAGATTTTGTAATTAATATTGTTGCCACCAAAGAGGGGCATCTTGGTGCAAGTCTTGGTGTTATAGAACTGACTATTGCACTTCACTATATTTTTGATACTCCTAATGATCTTTTGGTTTGGGATGTAGGACATCAGGCATATCCTCATAAAATCCTCACTGGAAGAAAAGATATATTTCATACCAATCGCCAATTAGATGGTATAAGTGGATTTCCTAAAAGAAAGGAAAGCGATTATGATACTTTTGGAGTAGGACACTCTTCAACATCTATATCTGCTGTATTGGGTATGGCACTTGCCTCTAAACTAAAAGGAGAAATTCAAAAACAACATATTGCTGTAATAGGAGATGCTTCTATCGCTAGTGGGATGGCTTTTGAAGGCCTTAATCATGCTGGAGTAACCGATGCAAATATGCTAGTCATTCTTAATGACAATGCAATAGGAATCGATCCAAGCGTTGGAGCACTTAAAGAATACCTAACCAAAGCTAAAGTTGGAGTCAAACCTCGAACCAATAATATTATAGAGGCTTTAAATTTTAACTATTTCGGCCCTATTGATGGCCATGACTTACCAATGTTACTTAAAACATTAGAGAATTTAAAATCCATTAAAGGCCCCAAGCTTTTACATATTATTACTACCAAAGGAAAAGGATTAAAACAAGCAGAAGAAAACCAAGTAAAGTACCATGCACCAGGCAAATTTGATGCTTCTACAGGAGATTTAATCTCTAAAGACAACACAGGTCTGCCCCCCAAATTTCAAGATGTTTTTGGATATACTATTTTAGAGTTAGCAAGAAAAAATAAAAAAATCGTAGGTATTACACCAGCAATGCCTACAGGAAGCTCGCTAAAATACATGATGCAAGAAATGCCAGATCGAGCATTTGATGTAGGTATAGCAGAGCAACATGCAGTAACTCTGGCTGCAGGAATGGCAACACAAGGTTTGGTTCCTTTTTGCACCATTTATTCTACTTTTTTACAACGTGCTTATGATCAAGTAATTCACGATGTAGCGTTACAAAATTTACCTGTGATTTTTTGTGTAGATCGTGCTGGTTTGGTAGGAGAAGACGGTGCTACACATCATGGTGTTTTTGATATAGCTTACTTAAATTGTATTCCAAACATTAGTATTGCCGCACCTATCGATGAAATCGAATTAAGGCACTTATTATATACTGCATCTTTGGGTTTAGATTATCCTATTGCCATACGATACCCAAGAGGCAGAGGTCACATTGTGGATTGGGAAGTACCTATGAAAAAGATTGAAATAGGAAAAGCTACCTCCTTAAAAACAGGATCTAAAATTGCTGTACTTTCTACTGGTACCATTGCTCATAATATTACCAATGCATTAAAACAAATCGAAGAAGAAATTGGGCACTATCATTTTTGTTTTGTAAAACCATTAGACACCAATACTCTAAAACAGATACTACAACAATACAAAACCATTATTACTATAGAAGATGGGGTTATTAAAGGTGGTTTTGGGAGTTCTATTGTTGCACATGCCAATCAACATCATTTTAAGAATAAAATCATAACACTAGGCATACCCGATATCTTTATTCATCA
This sequence comes from Aquimarina muelleri DSM 19832, assembly GCF_000430665.1. GTDB lineage: Bacteria > Bacteroidota > Bacteroidia > Flavobacteriales > Flavobacteriaceae > Aquimarina > Aquimarina muelleri. The sequence continues at coordinate 45,399 of NZ_AUML01000019.1, forward strand.
TGGCACAGTTGATGAATTACATAATATTTGTGGTATTTCTACCACAGGAATTTTAAAGGTAATTCAGCAAGAATTATATCTTTAAAATTATTAAGAAAGTATTTTGATGTTAGGTTTTAAAATAGTTTTTTTGCGGAAATATAATATACATCTATAATTATGAAAAAACTAGTTTTACTTACCTTATTTATTTCTACAATCTTTACTTCTTGCAGTAGTGATGATGATAACAATGGTATTACCGAAGCAAATCTTATTGGAAAATGGCAACATACTAACTCTATAGAAAATGGAGAGGAAGTTATTCTTGACGAATGTGATTTGATGGATACCATAGAGTTTAAAGCTAATAATGTTATTACAACTATGACTTTTTACACTAATATTGTTGTAGAAAATAGTCAAACTACTACAACCTGTAAAGAAGATTCTTCTGAGACTGGCAAATGGTCTTTATCTGGAGAAATAGTTACTAACGTATTTGAAAATGAACCTTACACAGGTAAAGTATTAGAATTAACAAACACTACTCTTAAAATTGAATATACGGATGAGTATAAGGATCAAGAAGGTAATACTGTTACAGATACTCATATCGATACTTACAAAAGAATATAATATTATCTAAAATATAACTTTTGAGGGTGTCTGAAAAATTTAGCACCCTTTTTTTATTCTTAATCTCTCCACAAAAAACCATCAAATTGAGGGGTTTTTCATAATGATCTCTCTACAAATCTATCCTGTCTTAGCTCTACCGAAAGGCCTGAGATAACATGAAGAAAATGGCATCGCACTTTCGAACTCAAGGCAACAAGGCTTTTGAATGAACATTTATTTGTCTTCGATAGTTCTACTGAGTTTTGCCGAAGTATTATTTTCTATCGAAAATCAGACTGATGTAAATTTTCTCGCATCGAATTCAGGTTCCTTAATATATATTCATCAAAATTAAGGGTAACATTTTATCTAAACAAGACATAAACCTTCTATATATAGAAAATAACTATAAATTACATTATGAAAAAACTAAACCTATTTATCTTACTTATCGCAACAATTTTTATTTCTTGCTCCAAAGATGACGATGCTTCTGACAATGTAGAAATAACCGAAACAAATCTTATTGGAAAGTGGCAATTAATTAAAATTGAAGAAGACGGAAAAGAAGATATATTAAATGATTGTGATAAAAAGGATATTTCACAATTTTCTATTAAAGAAGACGGAAGCAAATTAGCAAAATTTGTCGGACATCATGAAAGTAATGAAGAATGCACTTCTTCTATTAGTGCAGATTATACGTGGGAACTATCCGGTAATAAATTATCTACTTTTATTTTAACAAATCATGATAGGGATTATGAAGATGTCTATACAATAATAACGTTGAGTAAAACCACTCTAAAACTTGAGTCTAAAGAGACATATAAAGACGATCAGGGTATTGAGAAAACATCCATTTATGCTGAAACATTTACCTATATTGGAAAGCCTGATATTGAACCAAGTACATCTATTAACATAAACGAAACTAAGTTAATAGGAAAATGGCAATTTACAGGTTCTACAGAAAACGGAGTTGTAATGCAATCTGACGAATGTGACCTAAAAACCACTATAGAATATAAAACAGGAAATATTATAGATTATTTTTACTCTTATGCAAACGGCACAGGAGATACTTGTAGTAACTCCGCATACTCTTCTCCTTGGTCTTTATCTGGTAACATAATATCTTATGATACTGGTGATGGCTCTGAAACTATAATAGAATTAAATTCAGAAATTTTAAAGGTACAATACCCTCATGAAGATGTAAATCAAGATGGTACTGTTACAAAAAATATTTATGTAGATACCTACAAAAAAATATAACTAAATATTATCAAATCATACAAACCACTTGTTTTAATCAAAACAAGTGGTTTGTTATATTTGTAGCCCTCGTATTTTCTGAAATTTCATCAATGCATTACCATCGGTTAGACTCGCTACATAATTACAAATACCAATAAGACGAGTATATACATCTTCATTTTTATAATCAAAATTACCTCCTTCGGCTCTAAGGATTAACTTATCATAATTAGAGCTTATATCCTGATTAAAATTATCTGTAGCTACACAATATCTATCCAAAAGAGTTGCAAGAATCTCATACCCTGCAATTTCTTTTTCGGTCACCTCTTTACTTTGATAAATCTTATCGATACTTATCTTGATAATATCATTAATTTGTGCTTGATACTTACTTTTATCAATTAGCGCAATATCAAAAGTCCCTGATAATATTTGTTCTTCATTTTCAATAAAGACACTTGCCGCCTCTTGTATCAAAGTATTTATAGCCAAAGACCTAAGATAACTCAACCTATCTGCTGTAGTAACCAAGTTATTATATTTGGAGGTATTGATAGAATTCTTAACCAACTTAATCAAATACTCAAGAGCATACTCCTCTTCGATCCACCCCAGATTAATTCCATCTTCAAAATCAATAATTGTATAACATATATCGTCTGCCGCTTCTATTAAAAAAGTTAATGGGTGCCGACTATAGGTATATTCATTATCTATTTTATAGGATAACAATCCAACTTCTTCTGCTACTTCTTTAAAAAAAGAAACATCATTTTGAAAATATCCAAATTTTTTATGTGCTATGTGTTTTGTTGGTTTTTTTGGTAAGGACTCTTTGGGATACTTCATAAAAGCTCCTAATGTAGCATAGGATAATCGCAGACCTCCTTCGATTCCTTTTCGGGATTCGGTAAGGATTTTAAATCCGTTGGCGTTTCCTTCAAAATCAATTAAATCCTGATACTGTTTTGCTGTTATTTGTTCTTTATATCGCTTACCGCTACCTGTTTTAAAATACTCTCCTATGGCTTTTTCTCCAGAGTGCCCAAAGGGAGGGTTTCCTATATCGTGTGCTAATGCTGCTGCAGCTACTATAGCACCAAAATCATTAAATTTATACCCATAAACTTCTGCCAGATGTGGGTGTTTTTCTAAAATTTGTTTTCCTACTACTCTACCCAGAGAACGTCCTACTACAGAAACTTCTAAACTATGGGTTAATCGGGTATGTACAAAACTAGTTTTAGACAAGGGAATGACCTGTGTTTTATCTTGTAAGCTCCTAAATGCCGAAGAGAAGATAATACGATCATAATCTACTTCAAAACCTAATCGAGTTTCATCCTGTTCTTTACGTAATCTCTTATTTTTATCTCCTTGTCTTTTTAAAGACAGAAGTTGCTCCCAATTCATCATAATATATACTTACGGTTTGCAAAAGGGACAAAAACAGTATTCTTTTTATGACCGTCCTTAAGTCTATCAAAAGGAATAATCTATAAAAAATACAGTGAATAACCCGTAATCTCGATATAAACCGAGAAATAGCTCAAAAATAATAAAAAAGGGAAGTATTTCTAAAGAAAACTTCCCCCTTTTGCTATATATAAACTTAGATTAAGACCCACACATTAAACAGTCATCTCCTTCAGCTTCTTTAGACTGTGCTATAATTGCTCGAAGTTCTTCTGGAGTAAGTGCTGTTTCTTCTAATGCAACAGGCTGTGGTTTTGGCTCTGCTTTAGCAGATTGAGACTCCATAACTTGTGCAGCAGCTACAGCTACTTTTTCTGGCTGTGACACTTCTTTGTTTTCACTTTTTAGTGTAAACTTAATGGCATCTACCGCAGATTTTGTTCTTAAATAGTACATTCCTGTTTTTAAGCCACTTTTCCATGCATAAAAATGCATCGAGGTTAGTTTTGCCATGGTTGCTCCTTCCATAAAAAGGTTTAAAGATTGTGACTGATCGATAAAATATCCTCTGTGGCGAGACATATCGATAATATCTTTCATACTCAGTTCCCAAACAGTTTTATACAACTCTTTTAAATCCTGTGGTATGATATCTATATTTTGTACTGATCCATTTGCTCGCATAATTGCATCTTTAAGCGAGTCGTTCCACAACCCTAATTTCACTAAATCTTCTAGTAAGTGTTTGTTCACTACGATAAATTCTCCAGATAATACTCGTCTGGTATAAATATTACTAGTATATGGTTCAAAAGCTTCATTGTTACCTAGTATTTGAGAGGTAGATGCTGTTGGCATTGGCGCCACTAATAAAGAGTTACGAACACCATTTTTAAGCACTTGTTTTCGTAGCTTATCCCAGTCCCATCTACCACTTAATTCCTCATCTTTTAATCCCCATAGGTTATATTGAAACTTTCCTTTAGAAATAGGAGATCCTTCATAACTTTGATAAGGGCCATCCTCTTTGGCTTCTTCCATCGATGCGGTAACTGCTGCAAAGTATAAGGTTTCAAAGATTTCTTGGTTTAACTTCTTTGCCCCATCACTAGTAAATGGTAATCGCAATTGTATAAATGCATCTGCTAATCCTTGTACTCCTAATCCTATTGGACGATGGCGCACATTAGAATTTTCTGCTTCTTTTACAGGATAGTAATTACGATCGATTACTTTGTTTAAGTTTTTAGTTACTCTTTTGGTTATTCTAAACAATTCCTTATGATCAAACTCTCCGTTTTTCACAAACATGGGTAATGCAATAGAGGCAAGGTTACATACTGCTATCTCATCTGGACTAGTATATTCTAAGATCTCGGTACATAAGTTAGAAGAACGAATAGTACCTAAATTTTGCTGATTAGATTTACGATTTGCAGCATCTTTGTATAGCATATATGGAGTACCGGTTTCGATCTGAGATTCTAGTATCTTTTCCCATAACTCTCTCGCTTTTATAGTTCTTCGACCTTTTCCTTCTGCTTCAAAACGAAGATAAGCTTCTTCGAACGCATCACTATGTATATCAAATAGTCCAGGGCACTCATTAGGACACATTAATGTCCATTCTGCATCATCTTGTACTCGTTTCATGAATAGATCTGGGATCCACATGGCATAAAACAAATCTCGTGCTCGCATTTCTTCTTTACCATGGTTCTTTTTAAGATCTAAGAAATCAAAGATATCCGCATGCCATGGCTCTACGTATATAGCAAATGATCCTTTACGTTTTCCTCCTCCTTGATCTACATAACGAGCTGTATCATTAAACACTTGTAACATAGGCACAATACCATTAGAAGTACCATTAGTTCCTGCAATATAAGATCCTGTAGCTCTAACATTATGAATAGATAACCCTATACCTCCTGCAGATTGCGAAATCTTAGCGGTTTGTTTTAAAGTATCATAAATACCATCAAGACTATCATCTTGCATGGTTAATAAAAAGCAGGATGACATTTGTGGCTTTGGTGTACCAGCATTGAATAAAGTAGGAGTGGCGTGTGTAAAATATTTTTTAGACATTAGCTCATACGTCTCTATTGCTGCATCCAAATCATTAAGATGAATTCCTATAGAAACCCGCATTAGCATATGCTGTGGACGTTCTGCAATTTCACCGTTAATCTTAAGTAAATAAGAACGTTCTAATGTTTTAAAACCAAAATAATCATATCCAAAATCCCTATTATAAATAATAGTAGAATCTAACTTTTCCTTATTAGCGATAATAACATCATATACATCATCTGCAATCAGAGCTGCTTTTTTACCGGTTCTGGGGTTTACATACTCATAAAGATCGGTAACCACCTCTGAGAATGTCTTTTTTGTGTTTTTATGTAAATTAGAAACAGAGATACGAGCTGCTAGCTTTGCATAATCAGGATGTGTTATGGTCATGGTTGCAGCTATTTCTGCAGCCAGATTATCCAGTTCGCTTGTCGTTACACCATCATACAATCCTTCTATCACTCGCATAGCTACCTTTACAGGATCTACTAAGGAGTTAAGTCCATAACATAATTTTCTTACCCTAGCGGTAATCTTATCAAACATAATTGGCTCTTTACGACCGTCTCTTTTTACTACATACATATGCTTTTTTGGTTTTTAAATTTTCTTTTTTTTAAAGAAAGTGATACTAATTCGTCTTACTATTTTTATTATTTAAGAGTCAAAAAATTACACCACACCTAATTTAATATTAGGTATTAAAAAGAAACCTCTAAATCCTAAGATCTGAGAAATTCTAAAAGTAAAATATATGACTCTCCCCTTTTTGTTTTTCTTTGTAAAGCTTTTTATTAAGCTTTATCAAACTGAGCTAAACTGTTGTAAACAGAAGAAATGTTTTTTGATTAGCTCAGAATGAATATGTTTTTGCTATGAAAATTCCATGCTAAAAATCTGCGTCAAAGCTTATTTTATTCTCTTCGGTATCTTTATTAAGTACTCCTGCTTTTTGATATTCTGAAACTCGTTTTTCAAAGAAATTAGTTTTTCCTTGTAAAGAGATCATATCCATAAAATCAAATGGATTTGCCGTACCATATTCTTTTTCACACTCTAATTCTACCAACAATCTATCGGTAACAAACTCTAGATACTGTGTCATCAATTTTGAATTCATTCCAATCAAACTTACCGGAAGTGATTCTGTAATAAATTCTCTTTCGATATCCAATGCATCAACAAGAATTTCGCGAATTTTATCTTTTGGAACCTTGTTTATTAGGTGTTTATTATGAAGATGAACTGCAAAATCACAGTGTACACCTTCATCTCTAGAGATCAACTCGTTTGAAAAGGTTAGTCCTGGCATCAATCCTCTCTTTTTTAACCAAAAGATAGAACAAAATGCTCCAGAGAAGAAAATACCTTCTACTGCTGCAAAAGCAATTAAGCGTTCTGCAAAGGAATCAGATTCAATCCACTTTAATGCCCAATCTGCCTTTTTCTTAATTGCTGGAAAGTTTTCGAGTGCATTAAACAAAATATCTTTTTCTTTTTCATCTTTAACATAAGTATCAATAAGTAATGAATATGTTTCAGAATGAATATTCTCCATCATAATCTGAAAACCATAGAAAAATTTTGCTTCACTATACTGCACTTCATTTATAAAGTTTTCTGCGAGATTTTCATTTACTATTCCATCAGATGCAGCAAAAAATGCTAAAATGTGTTTGATGAAATATTTTTCATCATCACTTAATTTAGTTGCCCAGTCTGTAATATCCTGATGCAAGTCAATTTCTTCTGCAGTCCAAAAACTGGCTTCTGATTTCTTATACCACTCCCAAATATCATGATGTTGAATTGGAAAAATTACGAATCGATCTTTATTTTCTTGCAAAATAGGTTCTACAGCACTCATCTTAATTTTCTTTAACTTTTTTGTAATTTTTTTCTTCTCAAACGGTCTTACAAAGATCAAAAAATACGTTAAAAGTTTCACCAAAAGTTAGCAAACGTTTTCAACAAAGTTTTCAACACGAAGAGAAATAGAGACAAAAAAGATCAATTACAAAATTAAGTATAAATAAATGACTATCAATTATTTAGTTCTTTTTTGAAAATATCAAATTAGGTAATGATTACCCTTGAGAACCTCCCATTTCTCACTTACTAACCGCGTTTTATGAACAGAAAATTCAAAAGGTAGAAATATGCTAATTTACGGCTAAACCGTAATTAAAAATTTTATGTTTTTTAACAGAAAAAGATATCAAAAAGAAGAGATTTAATACTTAAAAGCAGTCATTAATGGTTATTTTTTTAAACCTGCTGCCACATTTTCGAGTTCTGCATACCAATCTTCTCCAAATCTTCTGACTAAGGCTTCTTTTACAAATTTATATACTGGAACTTGTAATTCTTTACCTAATGTACAAGCATCATCACATATTTCCCATTTATGATAATTTACAGCAGAAAACTCAGTGTATTGCTGAACTCTAATAGGGTACAAATGACAGGATACTGGTTTTTTCCAATCTATTTCTCCCTGGTTATACGCTTCTTCAATTGCACATAAAGCAGTTCCTTTATCATCAAAAGTCACATATGCACAATCTGCACCATTAATTAAAGGTGTTTCTAACTCTCCTTCTTCCGTTTTTACATAAATCCCTTGCTTTTCAATAGCATCTATACCTTCTTTTCTTAAATAAGATTTTATTAAGGGATAAATTTCTTCAAGCTTATGTATTTCTGATTCTTCCAAAGGCGCTCCTGCTTCTCCATCAATACAACAAGCTCCTTTACAAGCAGAGAGGTTACACATAAAATCTTTTTCTATGATATCCTCAGAAACTATGGTTTTTCCTAATTGAAACATGGGACAAAGATAATTCTTATGCCATAATTTTTTACAATTTATTCATCTTTTTATAATACCTTTATTCTATAAAGTCTAATTACATTTGCACAAATTTTTGAAACTATTTTTTATGAACTTTAATTTTAAAGAGATATTAACTGCAAGCATGATCTTATTTGCTGTAATAGATATCGTAGGAAGCATACCTATTATCATAGACCTTCGTAAAAAGGTAGGGCATATACAAAGTGAAAAAGCATCTATAGTTGCTGCTATATTAATGATTCTTTTTCTTTTTGTAGGAAAAGAAATCCTAAGCTTGATTGGGATAGACGTTAATTCTTTTGCTGTTGCAGGATCTTTTATTATTTTCTTTTTGGCAATAGAAATGATACTTGGCATACAATTATACAGAGATGATGCTCCAGAAACGGCAGCAGTTGTTCCTCTTGCTTTTCCTTTAATCGCAGGAGCTGGAACTATGACTTCTATATTATCTTTAAGGGCAGAATATCACACTATTAACATTGTAATTGCAATCTTAGTTAATATTGTTTTTGTTTATATTGTTTTAAAGTCTTCCCGTCGAATAGAAAAAGTTTTAGGCAAACAAGGGATTAATGTTGTTCGAAAAATATTTGGTGTAATTTTACTTGCAATAGCTGTCAAGTTATTTGCCACCAACATTAAGGATCTTTTTTAAACAAAATAGAAACACTAAATACATATAACAAATGAGATATTTTATATACACATTAATTATTATTGCAGTAAGTTTAATCATCTATAACACTACGCATATAGACTTTGAAAATCCATTAATCAAAGATAGCAAAACCGCTCTTATAGGTGTATTTTCTTCTTCTTGTGTAGTTGTATTACTATTAATTTTATTGATATCAAGAAGTATTCAAGAAAAGAAGAGAAGCAAATAATTTTTCACAAAAAGCTTAAAAGACAAAAAAACAGGCAATAATTGCAGGAGGAATAGTAATTACTGTTAATATCATAAAAAAATTATGTAATCGCCTAAACATAAGTGCTGTCATTAACGATTTCTTAAGTTTTTTATCTTCAGAATTACGATGTATATGCTCTCTAATTATATCTCCTGATACATAAGAGGTATCTACCAGAATGTCATGTTTTAAAAAGATAGAGGCACTATTATCTAATAATCTAAAAGCAACTGCAATAATAAAGAAAAAGAGTGGTGAACAAATTCCTATAGCTATTAAATATTCTTCAAATTCTGACATATTTAGGGGGTATAAGTTATTCTTTTTTCAAAAGCGACACTACTTTATTAATCATTACATCATCTTTATTTATAATTCTTTCAAATGCACCAGCACCAAAAAGTTGTTGTGCCATCGTAGCTTTCAAATATTTTTTCAATTGATCTTCGTAATCCTTTAGCTCTATTTCTACACCTCTTCTTCTTGCATATTTTAAAAAATCTTCTGCAAAATCATCATCAATATTGATTTTCTGTTCAAACTCATCTTCGGATAAGCTATTATAATACTCTCTATCTTTATCTAGTTTTTCAAATACATAACCTCCCATACGACCAGAACGAAGCATATAATCTAATGTTTCTCCAACACGCGTTGTATCTTTCCTTACAAATATATCTGGAATAATACCACCGCCACCATAAACAATTTTACCTTTTGGTGTTTTAAATCTCAAAGAATCTGCTACCTGAATACTATCTGCACTTTGTAATTCCCCATTTTTATATCGTTCCAGATATTCGTTAAAATATTCTTTATTACCATTATCATAAGGTTTTTGTATAGAACGCCCTGTAGGAGTATAATATCTTGAAATTGTTAATCTAACTGCACTACCATCTCCTAACGCCATTTCTCTTTGTACCAAACCCTTACCATAAGATCGTCTACCTACGATAACTCCTCTATCATTATCCTGTATTGCTCCTGCAAAAATCTCACTAGCCGAAGCTGAGTTTTCATTAATTAACACATAAACTTTTCCTTTTTCAAAAACACCTTTACTGGTAGCATAGTTATTTTCTATTGCTCCTTTTTTATTTTTAGTAAACATAATAAGAACATCGTCCTTAAGAAATTCATCTGCCATTTTTAATGCAGGAGCAATAAACCCTCCTCCATTATCCCGAAGATCAATTACAATATTTTTAGCTCCCTTTGTAATTAATTTATTTAATGCTACTTTGAATTCTTTATATGTGGTTTCTGCAAAACGATTTACCTTAACATAGCCTAATTTATCTTCTAACATATAAGATGCATCGACACTTTGTAAAGGTACACGACCTCTTTTAACAAGCACATTAAACACCCCTTTACTTTTTCTAAAGATTTTAAGTTGTACTTGACTATTTAATTCTCCTTTTAACTTATTTGCCAACCCTTCTCGTACAAGACGTTCTCCATACAAAGTATCCATATCAGCCATTAAAATTCTATCTCCTGCTTTAATCCCTGATTTTTCACTAGGACCACCTTTTATTGTGTTAATTACAGATATAGTATCTCTATATGGATAATAACTAACTCCTATACCTATAAAATCACCTTGCATACTTTCTGTAATTCCTTCTAACTCTTCTGTGGGGATATAAACAGAGTGTGGATCTAGGTTTTCTAATATTTGATTTACAGCAACTTCTACTATACTATCTGTGTTAATCTCATCAACATATTCATAATCAATATAATCAATAAGTCTATTGAGTTTTTCTTTTTTGGAATTATAAGAAAATAATTTTGCTGATGGGTTACTAAAATTTAGTTTACTCCCCAAAAACACCCCAACACCTATAGCCAGGCCTAAAAACAAAGGCAAGTATTTTTTTGAATATCCCATTACTCTTCTAAATCTGTAATCTGTTCTATTTCTACCCCTGCTTTTTCAAGAAATTGCAAGCCTGAATCGTCTTTATAACCTAATTGATATACAATACGTTTTATTCCTGCTTGATGTATTAACTTACTACATTCTTTACAGGGAGACAAGGTTATATATAGTGTTGCTCCGCTACAAGATTGTGTAGATGACGCTACTTTAGAAATAGCATTTGCCTCTGCATGTAACACATACCACTTTGTATAGCCTTTTTCGTCCTCACATGGATTTTCAAAACCTGTCGGGGTTCCATTAAATCCATCAGAAATAATCATTCTATCTTTAACAATAACCGCTCCAACTTTTTTTCGTTCGCAGTGAGATAGTTTCCCCCACTCATTTGCTATTCTAAGATACGCTTTATCATATTTGAGCTGTTTTTTTTTGGACATAAAGTAGAAAAATAACAAATGGATAATAATTCAAAGTACGAATATATTATTACGATGTGGCAAATACAATCTTAATCCTTACTTATTTACCAAATTTTATTTGCGATAAGCATAGGTATTACCATTCCTATTACAATAGAAGAAATGACCAATACCCAATCTCGTTTTGAAAACCTAAAAAAAGTCTGAACTATAAAGCTAATAATTAAAACCAGTAAAACGATAACTATTTGTGCTCCTTCGACACCTAAAGCAAATTCAATTAATGGTAAAATTTTAGAACTAACATTACTACTAATTGCCTTAAAATAACTTGAAAAACCTAATCCATGAATAAGTCCAAAGAAAATAGTTGCTCCATACAAAAGTCCCATTTTACCGCTTTTTGAGGTGTTTTTTACTGTAAAAACAGCAAACAAACCTGTTATTAAAATAGTAAGCGGTATTAAAAACTCTATTAATTTGGAATTTACTGAAACTACATTATACGATGCTAAAAACAAAGATATGGTATGCCCAAGTGTAAATAACGTTACTAATACTAAAATTCGTTTCCAGTTATCAAAAGTATACCCTACAGTAAGTACAATTAAAAAAAGGATATGGTCATAAGCGTGCCAATCCAGCACATGACTAAAGCCTAGCTTTACATAAAGCCAAAATTCTGACATATTATTAGATTTTGAGGTGCGGGTACCAATGTACAATTAAATACAAGAATGAGAAAATTCTTAAAAAATTCTTACCAAAAATTTAAGAGATAGTCCACGCCTATTTTGCTTCAAACATTTACCTTATTAACTAAAAAAGTTCCTCTTATATTATACGATTGTATAAAAATATGAGTCCTCGAAATAACATAACAAATATTCTTTATGAAACAATTCTCTCTTTAGTTAACTCCCAAAAGATACTATATCATTATAAATAGCTTAAAAAAATGACAAATATTATAATTCTTATACTAAAACAAAAAAAATGATAGTAGAAATTAGTGTTTTTCTTTCTAATTTTTATGACCTCTATATTCTTATACCTCATGGATACCTTTAGGTAATTATTCACTTTAACAACCACACTTAAAACACATTACGCTTTCACCTCAAAATAGTTATGGAATTAACAATAATATGGATTTCAGTAAAAAAAATCCTTTATTATTTTTTATATTTAAAGATAAAACCCCCTGCTTTTAAAATTTTAAAATTTCATCAGTAAAATAAACTTTATTTTAAATTATTTCTTGACTAAATACTGAGTTAAACGAATGGAAAAAATAATACCTAAAAAAGAGGGAGAGTTTTTTTATATAATTGGCATAGGAAGCTCTGCTGGAGGTTTAAAAGCTTTAGAAGGTTTTTTTGATCATTGCCCAACAGATACTGGCTTTGCATTCGTAATTATCCAACATTTATTTCCTGATTATAAAAGTTTAATGCCCGAACTTTTATCTCGACATACATCAATGGATGTCAAAGAAGCCAAAGAAGGAGATAAAATTGCACCAAATCATATCTATCTTATCCCAGAGACTAAAAACATTCAGATTAAACATGGGAAACTAAACCTTACCAAACGCCCCCCAAATAACCAAATAAACTTTTCTATTGATATCTTTTTTAATTCTTTAGCTATTGAGAAAAAAGATCGAGCGATTGCTATTATTTTATCAGGAACAGGATCTGATGGCACCAAAGGAGCTAAGTCTATAAAAGAAGTTGGTGGTACTATATTTGTGCAAAGTCCTGAAACTTCTGATTTTGATGGTATGCCAAAAAGTGTTATCTCTCAAGGATTAGCTGATTATGTTATCGCTCCAAAAGAAATGGGAAATGAACTTGTAGAATTTGTTTCTCATCCTTATTATGTGTATCCAAAACTTACAGAAGAATTTTCGGATAATGGAGAACCTTTACTTCGTATTTTAAAAATAATCAAAAACTATACTGGATATGATTTTTCTTCTTATAAAAAACCAACTTTACTTCGACGAACAGCAAAAAGAATTAATATTACAAAATCTCAAACTGTAGAAAATTATATCAATTACCTTCATAACAATCCAAACGAAAAATTTATCTTAATACAAGAGTATTTAATTGGCGTAACCAAGTTTTTTAGAGATCAAAACGCTTTTGATATTCTCAAGAAGAAAGTTATTCCCAAAATAGTTTCAAAAAAATCAAAAGAAGAAGTCATAAAAATATGGGTAGTGGCATGTTCTACTGGCGAAGAAGCTTATTCAATCACTATTCTATTAGAAGAATATTTACGAAAAAATAATCTAGCTATTCGCTACAAAGTTTTTGCCACGGATTTAGATGATCGCGCTATTGAGAGAGCTACCAAAGGTATTTATAATAAAAATATTGAATCTGAAGTACCTTTTGAAATTTTAAGTAAATACTTTCTTAAAAAAGAAAACAAATATCAAATCTTACCTAATATTAGAAAAAATATTATTTTTTCTAAACATGACATTTTACAAAACCCACCCTTTAATAAAATGGATCTAGTTTCTTGTAGAAACTTGCTTATTTACATGGAAAATAACATACAGTTTCAGGTATTATCTAGCATACACTATGCTTTAAATCTTAATGGGTATCTTTTTTTAGGGAGTCCTGAAAGCCTTGGAATTTTACGGAAAAATTTTACAGAAATTAGTGCTAAATGGAAAATCTACAAAAATATTCTTTCTGAACGTGTTATAAATATAAACAGAAACGATATTTGGAGAATACAAAAAGAAGGAAACACAAGGCTTCAATCTCTACGTTCAGAAAGTTCTTTAGAGGATAAAATCGAAAAATCCATCAATAAATTATTAATGGATGAATTATGTACTGTAAGTGTTTGCGTTGATGAAAATTTTGAAATCATCCATGCCTCAGGAAAATTAAAAAAATACATACAATATCCTGACGAAGGATACTCAAATAATTTATTAAAAATACTCCCTGATGAATTAAATATACCTATTAAAGCGTTAACTCGTAAGTTATCTATTAACTCTAATGAGATTATAAAAAAAGATGTTAGATTTATTATAGACAATAAATCAAAATATATTCGCCTTATAATATGCTTATACGATATTATTTCTACAAATAGTCGTTTATTTTTAATTACTATTATAGAGGAATCCGATCAAAAAATTATAGACAAAAACACCTTAGTTCCTGAGCTTATATCTAATGATAGTCAACTAATAGAGCTTAAGGAAGCTTTGAGTGAAACTAAAGAAAATCTTCAATCTACAATAGAAGAATTAGAAATCTCTAACGAAGAAATGCAAGCCACTAACGAAGAGCTTCTTGCATCCAATGAAGAATTACAAAACACTAATGAAGAACTACAATCTCTTAACGAGGAACTACACACCGTTAATACTGAATTACAAGAAAAAAACATAGAGCTTATCCAATTAAACTCTGATGTTGAAAACTTGATGAAGAACATTAATATCGGAACCATATTTCTAGATAAAGATTTTAAAATTAGAAAATACACTCCATCCATTCACGAGCATTTCCAGTTACGTACAAAAGACATAGGGCGTTCTATAACTCATTTTTCTGGAACTTTGGGAGGCAAAGATTTAATTCGATATTCTAAAGAAGTAACACAAACATTACAACCCTATAAAAAAGAAGTTATCAATTCTAATGGAAATTGGTTTTCAATGCAAATTTTTCCATATAGGAGTCAAGAAGATATCACACAAGGAGTAGTCATTAATTTTATTAATATACATGAATTAAAATCTCTTATAGAGGAAAAAGAAAAGCTTAATAGTTTTCTAACTCATTTAAACAATTCTAGTCCAGCATTTATCTACATCTATGATGTTATAGCTAAAAAAAGCTTGTACACTAGTTCTAATATTTGGGAAGCTGCTGGATATACCTCGAAGGAAATTAAGGAAATGAAAGAAGATGTTGTGAAAATAGTTGTACATCCAGATGATATTAAAGCAATTAACGCTCACCATGAAAAATTAAAACATATTAAAAATAATGAAGAATTACAGCTTGAATATCGTTTAGTACATAAAAACACAAGAGAATCAGTATGGATATTAAGTACCGACAAAATAAATAAAAGAAATAAAGAAGGAGAAGTAAAATCAATATTAGGAGTAGCTCTGGTAACAACACCTACAAAAAAATTGACTCACCGATTAAAAGAAAGCGAAGAGCGATTTAGATTGGCTGTTAAAAGTACAGGGTCTGGTCTCTGGGAGTGGAGCAACATAACCACAGATGAAGCTTGGTTATCTCCAGAATTATATAATATATTAGGGTATACTACAAAGGAAGTAGAACCATCTTTTAATAGTTTAATAAATCTTATTCACCCAGATCAGGTCAAAAAATTCAAAAAAGAAATAGAAATACATATAAAAAATGAGAACCCTTTTAAGTCTGAAATACAATTAAAAACTCACAAAGAAGGGTATAAATGGTTTAGAATTAATGCACAGGTTAAAAATAATAGTGTTGAAACAAATAAAAAAGTAGTAGGTACTGTATTAAATATAAATGAACGTAAGGAATCTGAACGTAAAATGAAGGAGCTTAATATAGAGCTTGAACGTTTCGCCTACCTAGCTTCTCATGATTTAAAAGAACCTTTAAGAACTGTAACTAGCTTTACCAAATTATTCAAAGATGAGTATGGTCAAAAAATAGATCAAAACGGAAGACAATATATTGATTTTATAGAGAAAGCATCAGCAAGGATGATAACCCTAACCAATGACTTACTAATATACTCTCAATTAGATGATAAGTCGTTAAATTTTGAACATATTAATATAAATGATATAATTTCTAAAATCCTTGAAGATCTTCAAAATACTATATCAGAAAACCAAGCTAAAATACAAGTAGAAAAACTTCCTAATACTATCTGTGACTCTTTACAAGTAAGACAACTGTTTCAAAACCTAATTTCTAATAGTTTGAAATACAGAACAAATGATATTCCAAAAATAGAAATCGGTTTTACAGACCGAGCTTCTTCTATAGAGTTTTTCGTTAAAGATAATGGGATTGGAATTCCAAAAAAATATCAAACCAAAATATTTGAAGTTTTTAAACGCCTACATAGCCAAAGTGAATACGAAGGAACTGGTATTGGTCTTGCTAACTGTAAACGTATAGTAGATAACCATAATGGTAAAATATGGGTGAAATCTAACCAAAATAAGGGTTCTACGTTTTTTTTTACAATCCCTAAAATGAAAAAAAATGAAAAAAATTGATTGTGTTTTATTAGTAGATGATAGTCCCTCGACTAATTTTTATAATAAAAAACTTATAGAGGTTACAAAAGAAGTAAACCACATATATAATGTCGAAAACGGTTTAGAAGCCCTGAATTATATTTGTAAAAAAGGAAAATTTAAATTACATCCAAGGCCGAATATAATTTTTTTAGACATTAATATGCCTAAAATGGATGGTTTTGAATTCTTAGAAAATTATTCTAAACTACCAAAAAAGAAAAGAGCTGATATGATAATAGTTTTTCTTACTACATCAAACTGGGCAAAAGATAAGTTAAAAGCATTAGAAAGTAATTTGATTTATACTTTTTTAGAAAAACCATTAAGAATGGAAGATCTAAAAAAAGTAAGCGTTCATTACAAAAACACTTACACCTCTTTATGATAAGAATAAAAACATATCGGATTAAGAAAAATTAATAACCTCGGAGCAAGCTCACGAGGTATGCTTCCGAAAAATATATTTTGTTTTCGAGGCAAGCCTCGAAGAATTAAACTCCACAAGGTGGATTAAAACACCTAGAAAATAATCAAAATATCTTCGATTATCGTGTTGTTTTTCTTAAAAAACTATTTTGGGTTATATACTTTTAATCTATAATTCATAAAATATAGTTGTATCATTACAGCTATATTTTACCTGTTCCTTTTTTATCTTAAGTAATGAAAGACAACTCTCAAAAAATATCAGATTTAAAATCAAAAGACATAAATAATACTGAAATAGACACCATCATTATAGGTTCTGGTGTAGGAGGACTTGCTTCTGCTATTTGTCTTTCCCGTGCGGGACAACGCGTATTAGTTTTGGAACAGCATGATGTTCCAGGGGGCTGGTGTCATAGTTTTTATTTAAATGGTTATCGTTTCACTCCTGGAGTACATTATGTAGGTTTATTAGACAAAGGGCAATCTACAAGCGAATTATATAAAGGTCTGGGAATAGCAAATGACCTTGCTTTTTTTAGGATGAACACTAAAGGATATGAACATTGTTGGATTGGAGATGAACGTTTTGATTTTCCTGCAAATTTTGAAAAATTATGTAACTCACTATCAAAGCGTTTTCCTAAGGAAAAGAAAAACATTGTAAAATACCTTGCCATGGTTCGCACAGTGAGCCGCCAAATACAACTAATCCCTAAAATGAAAGGTTTTTGGGATCACGTTACGATTCCTTTTCGCACAAAATACATGGGTAAATATGCTTTATTCAGTTTAAAGAAAGTTATTAATTGGTATCTCAAAGATCCATTACTCAAAACGATCCTAAACATGCAATACGGCGATCATGGATTACCACCTGGCAAAGCAAGTTTCCCGTTACATTGTGCTGTAATGGATCATTATTTTGATGGTGGTTTTTATCCTATGGGAGGAGGAGGTGCCATAGTAAAAGCAATGACTAATATGATCAAAAAACACGGTAGCGAAGTCCGTACCGGTCAAAATGTAAAGCATATATTATTAGAAGGAAAAAAGAAAAAACGTGCTATTGGAGTTGAACTTGAAAATGGAGAGCAAATTTTTGCAAAAAGAGTGATTTCTAATGCAGATCCAGGCAAAACTTACCTAGATATGGTAGGCAGGGATAATATAAGTAATAAACTATCAAAAAAACTAGATAAAACAAAATACTCATGTACATCGCTTATGCTATTTTTGACAATAGATATGGATCTTCGTAAAGCGGGATTAGACTCGGGTAATATTTGGATGATGTCCAAAAATGAAGATATGGATAAACAGTTTGCAGAAATGCAAAGGATAGATATTGAGCAGGGTGATGAATTTGCTGGTCTTTTTATAAGTTGTACAACTCTTAAAGATCCAATAAGCTTTGATGGCAGGTATCATACTATCGAAGTTATTACTTATATTAACTATCAAGCTTTTGAAAAATTTAAAAATGAGGATAAAAAACGTTCTCCGGAATATTTACAATTCAAAAAAAAACTGACTCAAAAATTTATTAATAGCTTAGAAAAAGTAGTTCCTGGGATTAGCAAGCATATTGTACATAAAGAATTAGGCACTCCTATTACTAATAAATACTATATAAATTCAACTAACGGATGCGTATATGGTACTGAAAAAAGTTTACGCCATATAGGGCCTTTTGCTTACAAACCAAAAAGTGAGATTGAGAATTTATATCTATGCGGTGCTAGTATTGCATCTCATGGAGTAGCAGGAGCTAGTTATTCTGGAGTTCAGACTGCTGCAATAATACTTAAGTGCAGACAAGACGATCTTATTACTACAGATGCAAATTTAGATCAGGATATTCGTATTTATGATGCTGAAGATCCTTCTGGCTATCCGGATTGGATGCTACGCAAAATGGAAATCAAAAAAGCACGATTAACAAACAATATTAAAATATTTTCTTCTAATTCATTATAATACTCGTTTAACTTTATTCAATTTTAGAAATACTCTTTTTTACTACTTTTAAAACAAAATCATTCTGTTTTTCTTTTATCAATAACAATTACAGGTTTTCTACTTAGTTTAGGAAATTGGAGTTTTTGAATATCTTTTTTATCATGAAATTCAATTTTTGGGGATACTCGCAGCTTTGCTCTAAAATGATCTTTTATATCATGAAGTAAATCATCTGTAGGGTTTTGCGTATCTATTTTAATTAAAATTTCATCTGTACCTATTTCATTATGAAAAATCTCGATGATATAGTTCTCTACTTCATTAAAATCATTGAGGATATTATCCATCGCTGGTGGATATAAAGTTGTTCCTTTATATTTAATCATTTGTTTTTTTCTTCCTACCACAGGACCTAAACGCATTGTATTACGCCCACATGCACAACTTGACGTATGTGCCTTAACCATGTCTCCTGTTTTAAACCGTAATAAAGGCATTGCTTCTACCCCTAAAGTAGTAATGGTAAGTTCTCCTATCTCCCCAAAATAAACAGGGTCATTATTATCGTCTAAAATTTCTACAATAATAAGTTCTGGATGATGGTGCCCCCCTTGTTGCTCATTACACTCTGTAAATGCTGTATTCATTTCTGTAGAGGCATAGGTAGAATATAATTCTATATCCCAATTTTCTTTTATATTCTTTGCAAGGGTATTTAAAGTAAAATCTTGATTTCTAAGAGGTTCTCCTATACAAATAGCACCTTTAATTCCTGAAGCATTGATATCAAGATCATGTTCTTTGGCATACTTAATTAGTTTTAATAAAAATGAAGGAACTACAATTAGATAGGTAGGTTTAAACTTTAAAATAGAATCCCATTGTAATTCAGGAATCCCAGCTCCTACCCGTATAATTCCTGCGCCTAATTCTCTAGCACCTAAAAAATAAGCTAACCCAGCCATAAAACGTCTATCTATAGTGGTCATTAATTGCAATACATCTTCTTTTTTTACGCCTGCACAAGCAAAAGAGATGGCTTCGTTATACGCTAGTCTTTTTAAATCATTATCTGTTAATGCAAAAGTAACTGGTTCTCCCAAGGTTCCAGAAGTAGTAACGTAATCAATAATTTCGTTTCTTGGTACACAGATAAAATCATCATTAAACTGTTGTAATTGTTCTTTGGTAGTAACTGGTATTTTAACCAGATCCTCAAGCGTATTTATCATTGAAGGGGTAATATCATGCGCTGCAAAAACACCTTGATAGTAGACAGAATGTCTATCTAAATAAGATATTAATTTCTTTAATTTTTGCTCTTGTACCTTTTTAATTTCAGCTAATGGTGCTTTTTCTATTTCAGGAATCATTTTTTTAATTTCCTTTTTAATTTTTGAATATACGAATCGATCTCACGTTTATCAGCAACTGTCGTAATCTCTTTATTTTTTGCTTTTTCAAAGGCTTGTAATGCAGCAGTATAATACTTTTTTTTATAATAATACTTACCTACTAAATAATACGTCTGCCAATACTCTGGGTTATTATCTTGAAAAGTAGTAATAAAAGAGGGACTTAACATTTCTTTTTTGTCTATTGCTTTTTGAATATTTTTCCTCGATTTTCTGTAGTTTTCATAATCTCTATATGCTTTAGTATATTGAAAAGGATCTCTTTCAATATTTAAATCAGGTTGGGATAGTCCTTTTTTTGTCTTCTTTTTACTAAAAATATCGTTTAGATTATACGCAACAAATTCTCCTAATTGATAGGGGTTTGAGGATACCCAAGCCATACGATCTTCTGGTTTAAAAACAATACTATGATGTGCCAATAACTGATTTATAGCTTTTTCATTACCATATCCTATCTTTTTATTAGCTAACCCGTACTTATTTCTAAGAATATCAACAGCTATTTTTGGAGTTACTTTTGGCTGCTGTTGCAATAGCTCCTGCATTCTTTGATACCGATATTGAGAATGACTTTCTGCAATATGTTTTATATTGTTTTGGTCATCTGCATAGGCTTCACTTTGAAAGTGATTAGAGCAAATTAATTGATTAGAGTTGGCGACATCATAAACACCAAAGTTTTTGGGAGATACTTCTATTGTAATCGCTTTTTTATCTTTTGCACTTCCTACTAATATAGATTCAGATACAAAAATTTTTCGCTTTTTTGCAATCGCAATAGCTTCATTTATAGTCGAAGCGTACTGTAAAATCTCACGAGTTACAATTGAAATCGGTGTTTTTGCTAATAAAGGAATTTTAGATTTTCCTGCATTAATAGTTACTGTAAGTCCATGTTCGTTCATCCCTGAGACCACCCCAATCATTCCTCCCCAAGTTACAGACATAAATTTATGACCTTTTGTTGGGTTTACAAAAGCAATGATTTTATCTTTAGCAAAGTCATCACCAGCATAAAAATCAAAATTCCTACCAATAATCAAATCGCCGTCTACGGTTTTTTCTCCCCAGGCAGCAAATGAAGAACACCCTACTAGTGCTAAATCTTGCAATGCATGTCCTATATCATGCGCTCCGTGAAGATATAGTATTCTTAGGTAGTTTTTTGCAATATGATCATAATCGTTTGACGCATATTTTGAAAGCCCATATATTTCTGCTTTATATTCTGAAGGAATGTGTAAATACATTTTCCTATTATACCAGGCTACAATTTTTCTCAATACATATTGTTTTGTTTTTGAAGGTACTAATTCTCCAACCTTAGATAGAAAAGCGTGCTCTTGTTTTTTAAACAGTTCTTGTGTCAGACTTCCAGTTTGTAAACCGATTTGTAAAGGATCTCCTTCTACATAAAGTTCCCATAAGCCTTGTTTGTTTTTACTAAGAAAACTATTTTCTATAGTAAAAACAGAGTCCGAAATTTTAATTCTTTCTTCAATAGAAGAAGAATAGGCACTAACATCAGGGATATCCTTTATAGACTTAGAAACTCCACAGGACATTAGAGCAAAAGAGAACACAAAAAAGCATACCCATTTTGTAAAACAAGATATTTTTAAGAACATACTTTTTTATTTTCTATTCATTTTTTATCATAGTTCAAATAGTTTTTCATCCTTTATTGGCTTCTAGTATTTTATCGAGCAAATAATCTTTTCCTATTATTTCTGAACATGTAATAACCGCACTTATCGTAACCCCTAAAATACCATGCATGTTTAAACTCTGACCAGTAAACATTAAATTTTCTATTTTTGTTCTTGGAGATATAAAGGAGTGCATTGGTTTATTAACATCTTTAACATAACCATACATTGACCCTTTATTACTACCAATATAATCTCGATAAGATAATGGTGTAGATGTATACATTTTCTGAATACAATCTCTTATGTTAGGAAATTTTTTCTCTAATTCTATTATAAGTTTTTCTGCTTTTTCTGCTTTAAACTCTTCATAAGTCTGCCCTCTTTCATTTTTATTTTCTACTGTGTTAACTGTATTTTTCCATGGTTCAACTTCCTCATATCTCATATATGTCATAACAGCAATACTATCTCCATATCGATCTGTATTTTTATTAATCCCCATAGACATCATGTATCCTTCTGGCCAACTTTGTTGAGTATAACTTTGGGCATCCCAAACTCTATCTGGATGATTAAAATGATAGAAGTTTTTATTTTGATAAACAAAAGTATTCGGTTTTAGCACCATATATAATGTAAACGCTGCAATGGTACTTTCTATCTTATCTACTCTATTTACATAAGATTTTCTAAATTTATCCTTGCCTGCAAGCTTTAAAGTAAGTTTGGGTTCAATGTTAGAAATAAATAAATCTCCGTTTATTTTTTTACCATTTTTACATATAACAGAATTGATTTTACCATTATCAAACTCGAATTTAATAACTTCATGATGCTTATATACTTCACCACCTTGTTCTTTTAATCTTTTAATTAAAATCTTTGTTATCTGGCTACCTCCATTTATACATCGATATGAGCTTTCGATATATGAATTAACACATAATGCATGCACATAAAAAGGTGTGCGGTCACTATCTCCTGCATATAGGTAATTTGTTCCTGCAAGTACGCTCTGAAGTTTTTCATTATCCGTAAGAGAATTAATATATTCTTTTGCATTAAGTGAAAAAATTTCATTATCATCAAAGTAAGGAGCACCATGTTCTAACTGGTAAAGCGGAAATTTACGACATGTTTCTTTTAATTTATTACAATAGGCTCTAATCGCTTTTTCTTCTTCTGGAAATTGATCGACTAAGGTTTTTATAAAATTTTCATAGCCTTGAGCGTGTTTATACTCTTTTTCATCTCCTTCAAAAGTTATGATATCAAAACCATCTTCATCTAGTTTTTTCAATTTTAAATCATCAATAATCTCAATATACTTAAAATATTGATATAGATTTTGCCCCTCAGAAAGTCCTCCAATATAATGTACTCCTGTATCAAAAATAGTTTTATCTCTTACAAAAGTTTGTAAATTACCCCCGTATTGATTGTTTTTTTCTAACACACACACACTATAACCTTCTTTCGCTAAAATAATAGCAGAAACCAATCCTCCTAAACCACTTCCTACAATTACAACATCATAATTCTCTTTCATTCTTTGAATTTTACTTTATTTCCCTAAAATAATCAGACTACCCTTTTTGCATATAATTTCAAACCCTAAATTAGTAATTATCTGCTTATGTATGTCCTTACTTTCTTTTAATAAAATCAATAGTTTGATTTTATTACTGAAGAGTTTTTCTAATTGATTTTGTTTGACTAAGGCTATGTTTATTATAAGAACACTTGCCTCATACGACGAAATTTCTTCTATATCATCTAAGCAAATAATTTTGCTATGATTATTAGAAATAAAGCTATTTCTAACAACATTTCTGGTATCTTTTTTTTCTATATAATTAATAATTTTCCTGTCCGTACTATCTAAAGATAATAGAAAATCTAATTGCCCCGAATCTTTTGAAATATGAAGTATCGTTTCTTTTTTTCCGACAGTGTCTATAATTATTTTGTAAATTTCTTTATTAATTTTTAGATCTTTTACTACTTCTTTATAAAGAAGGTCTCCTTTGTATCTATATTCTTCAAGAATAATATTATTAAAGTATTCATCATGCTCTATCTCATTTCTGAGTTTCTCAAATTGATTTTTAAAATATGCTCCAATTTGTTTTGTTTTTCTAGCATAGTTTTCTCCAAAACTAGCATCGTTTACTTTTATTCTATCTAATATTTTTAAGGTTACACTGCCGTCTTTAATAATAAAACTTCCTTTAGGGAGAATTTCAGAATTTCCGTGAATAAGTATAGGAATGATGTCTAATTGAAATTGCTCGGCTAGATAAAATGCTCCTTTATGAAATCGTTTAATTTTATTAGTATTGGATCGTGTTCCTTCAGGAAAAGCAATAAGCGAATACCCTTGGTCAATTTTTTTCTTTAAATGCTCTAATCCATTCTCTATACCACTAGACACTGGGTAAAAACCAGCTAACCGCACTGCTTTTCCAAAAAAAGGAGAGTTATACACCCAATCATTGACCAAAAAAATAATTTTTGGGTATAACATTCCTATCACCAAAATGTCTAAAAAAGAAGTATGATTAGCAATAATAACTCCTGGCTTCTCAAAGGTTTCATTACCTTGATTAATTACCTTTTTACTTATAAAAGGATTTGTATACAATACTGATTTCATAAATTTTGACATTATTTCATGAAACCATTTCATTTTGATTTTTTTAGGTAATGGGACAATTTTTATCAGAAACACACTAAATAGCGAAAGGAATAGACCTCCTAAACCATAGTACCCAAAAGAAAGAACTGAATGTATAAATAACCTAAGCATTGTTGGTCTTTTTGTTTTACTTCCTATAAAAAGCCTAAATAACTGGGGCTGAATAGTAAATGAAACAACAATTGCAGATAATATTCCAATAATAGAAAGTAATGATATCGTATATAACGCAGGGTGTTTGGCAAATATTAAAACACCTACTCCCAAAATAGTAGTAATAACAGATAAAATAATAGATGTTTTATGGGTTGCTAATGCTTTTTCTCCTGTTCTATATTCATGCAGTAACCCATTAGTCATAAAAATACTATAGTCGATCCCAAGCCCAAAAATAAAGGTTGAAATTATAATATTAAAGATGTTAAACTCTAGTGAAAATAATCCCATTATACCAATTGTTAACAACCATGTGATTGCTATAGGAATACTTGTTACCAAGGTAAGAGATAAACTTCTATAAAATAATAAGAGAATAAGTAATACAACAATTAATGAGTAACCAACTAGTTTATTAAAGTCATTTTTTAAATTCCCTAAAAAGGTTTCATTCATATGCTTCCTGTCGATAACTATGGTCTGGGATTGGTCTTTAAAAACATCAACTATATACTGTGCATTTTCATCTTTTACTTTAACGAGTGTTGTTACTGTTGTGAAATCATCTTTTGTTGTTATATAATCTGCAATAGAAATCGTATTTAAAGCATTATAATCTGTAATTTCAAGGGGTTTAAAATCAGACTCTAAGAGTGTATAAAATGCTCCAAAACTAGTAGATTTAAAGCCTAGTTTGTTTCCGCTTTCAATAAGATTAGCTTTTGTATTTGTTATTGTACTAGAATTCCAAAAAGAATTCCATCTCGAAATTCTTTCTTTTTGAGTCTTTTCTGAATAAATTAAAGATCCAATAGAGCTAAAATCGATAACTTTCCCTTCATTTTTTAGTAGTTGAAGCTTTTCGAAAATCTTGTCGTTTATTTGTAAAGCGCCTTGCTCTGAATTTTCATAAGCCGCCAGATAAATTGATTTTGAAGCTATATTGGTTAGTGCATCTAATCTTAATTGTGCATCTTTTAATTCTTGTGGTTCAAAGTTTAGTTTAGAAATATCCTTATTAAATTGGACTTTGTTATAGGTAAACACGCTTACTATTAACAACAATGTTAATGTTATAATTACCCATTTGTTTTTATGTAAAGGATATTGGGCTGCATTATCAATTAATGTTGTTTTTGGCTTTTTCTGAGAAGTTTTTTTATATACTTGAGGTATAAAAATTAATGCAAAAAAAGAGGATCCTACAACACTAATTGCTGCAAAAACACCTAAGTCTTGAAGTGCTTGTGAATCTAAAAACAATAAACACAAAAAAGCTAAAGCTGTTGTTAGACTACTCATTAAAACTGGAATAGTGATTTCTTTGTAAACTGCTTTTATATTAGAGCTGCTTCTTATGTGTGTTAGAATATGAAGTGAATAATCTAAAGTCACCCCTAGTAATACAGAACCGATACCCAGAGATATTGCAGAAATTTTTGCGCGAATTAAATACAATAAAGCAATAGCTAATAGCCCTCCAAAAATTGTTGGAACAAATAAAATTATAGGAATAGTAACTTTTTTATAAAAGAAGACAAGTATGATTAATAAGATAGTAATCGCAATACTAATCGTTAATTGAATATCTTGTTTTATTTGTTGAGCATTTGCAACAGCAATTAAAGTCCCTCCAAAATATTCACTCTTTACTTTATCTTTAAAAAGATCATTAAGTTGATTATTTATTCGATAAAGATCCTCTACAAACGTAGCATTCTTGGCTGTCTCGCTAGATTTTAACTTAGGAGTTATAAATAATAAAATATGATTTTGATCTTTACTAAGTAAAAAACCATTGTGCAATGTGAAACCATCACCAAAATTAAGTTGTTTTAATTTTTTTAATGCAATAAATGACAGCCCTAACGGATCCTTTAAAATATTATCTTTTGCAATGATTCCTGTTGGAGAAACTAAAATTTTATAATTACTATTGGTTATAGCTTCTATACTATCTTTTTGAATTTTGTTTTTAATGATATTATAATCATTTTTTTGTAAAAAAAGAGGAAGATTTTTATAGACAAACTCCAAGGTATTAAATATCTCCTCTTCTTTAACATTGCCTTGAATTTGCTTAATGTTTTGTCCGGATTTTGCAGTAATACTATCTATAAGTTGTGAGGCGTATTGTGTAAGATCATCAACAGAACCTTGAGGTTTCCTTGTGATATTGACAATAATTTTATCAGCAAAATTTACTGTTTTTAATACTTTTTGAATCTCAGAAGTTTTATCGCTTGAAGGAATCAGCTTGGTAATATCTTCTTCAAATTGAATTTTTGAAGCTACAAAAAACAAAAAAGACATAATGATTACTAACGTCCCAAAACCTACTATCTTTCTAGAAACAATAGCCTTATAAAGATTATAAAAAAAGCTATTCATTATGATTTATTTTTTTATGAAAAATTACAAAAAACACATAGCTAAAAACTCCTAAAAGAGTTGCAGAAATTATGGCTAAAGAAAAACTGCCAACAATATATGTTTTAAGGTGTTTAAACACTTCAAAATCTGTAGATATTTCTTCTATGGTATAAGAGTAGTTTGTTCCTAAGATAAACTGTCCTATTTTAGAACTTGCATATATTATAAAGGGAATAAAAGGAGGTAAACTCAAATTTGAAAACCCAAACGCTATAACTTTATTTAATTTTAGAGTAATCGCTAAAAAAAAAACAAGCACTGTGTGAAATCCCCAAAAAGGGGAAAGACCAATAAAAGTACCTAAAGCGATTGATAGTGCTTTTTTTGTTGGTGAATCATGGCTACCTAAAAAATCTTCTACAAAAAATCGTTTAATTCCTTTTTTTTTAAGATTTTGAAAAAAATTTCGTGGTTTAATATATAAAAAAGTAACCATAACCAGCCAAGTATTAAGTATACTTATTCTTGTAAAATCTTTAAACGGTCTAAAATGAGAAACCCTTTCTGTTTCGTCATATAATACTTTAACAGGAACATTTTTTACAATAATGTCGTTCCATGCTGCCTTTACAATAACTTCTATTTCAAATTCAAATTTTGAGGTGTAAAAATTCAGTTTTGCTAATTCTTCTAACGGGTACAATCTATATCCGGATTGTGTATCCTTAAGTTTTATACCTGTTTCTACCCAAAACCAAAAATTTGAAAATTTGTTTCCAAAACTACTTTTTTTAGGGACACTTTCTTGGTTCATATTTCTTGCTCCAATGAGCAATATGTTTTTATTTTCAGCCTTTTCTAAAGCTGTAATAAAAACAGGAATATCCTCAGAAAAATGCTGCCCATCAGAATCTATAGTAATTGCGTACTTAAAATTATGCTTTTGTGCATGAGCAAGCCCAATACGCAAAGCATTACCTTTTCCTTTGTTTTTTGATAAATGAATTTGTTGAATTTGGGGATATTTCTTTAGTATTTCTAATGTGGCGTCTGTAGCACCATCATTTACAACAATAATATTAGTGGTATAAAGTAATACTCCATCAATAACACGTGCTAATGTTTTACAATTATTGTAAGTAGGAATTATTACGCATACTTTGAATAAGTCAATTTTTTGATTTGTAAACTCTTTTATCAATCAATTATAAGTGTTTCAATATTTAAGGGATCAAAATTACTGCTTTTTCTTCTTCACTAAAAGCTTTCGATTGTAAAATATACTCTCCAATATGGTTTTTTAAAATTTCAGGTTTTGTAGTTTTATATTCTTTAAGTATAAATAGTTTATCCTCTTTTATATTCGATTTATACTTTAATAATTTAGGAGTATTTTCTTGAATTCCTATACGTATAAATCGAGGTTCAATAGCATTTGGTGATTTATCTATAGCTAATTCTATATAAGTTACCCCTTCTATAAACAATCGTTTTTTTTCTTTAATACTTTTTTCATACTTAGCTTTCAAGGCAATAGCAGCTCCTTTATAGGCTATTAAAGCTGCATTATTTGCTTTAGTAATTGCCGATAGCTGTTTATTAAGTGCCATTACTTTTGTTTTATCATGAGCCGCTTCTCGATACGCAATTCTAATCACATCTAGATCTACGGATAGAATAGTAAAAAATAATGATATGAATACAATTAAAAATTTCATGATAATAATTTACTTTATTTTAAAGTTAGCAGTTAACTTTAATGCTATTGTATCTTCAAATGTAGTTACATTTTTTACTTTATACCGATTATCCTCTATTTTGATTATATCTAAAGTTAAAACTAAATCGGGATTTTTTTCTGGATTTATAATAGCCATAAATTTGATATTATTAGAAGATTCCATAAACAACTCTTCTTCTACAATGCCCTCTGCTAACTCTTTTATTATTTGTATCATACAAACACCAGGAGTAACCGGATTCCCTGGGAAATGTCCTTTAAAAATCTTATGATTCTTGTTGATAGTAATTGTAACTGTTGAAATATTTCCAACAGTTATTAATGTGTTTGTTTTGTAAAAATCTTTTAATAACATAAATAATTAGAAATTAAATCTATATGACAGGCCAAGTTGAAAAACTTCATTGAATTGATTTTTTTCTTCGTACAATAATTGTTCTTTTGAAAAATCATGAAAATCTCCAGAAAAAACATCTAGTGTTCCTTGTTTATACCTAGCCTCTATAGTTAGGCCATTTTTAAACTCATACCCTAACCCCACGGCAATTGAAACATCTATAAACGTGACATCATTACCTTCCTCTCTGTTTATAAGGCTTACCGGAGTATCATCAAAATCAAAATCAAAACCTGGGGCTATTATAAAATGTAAGCCTGTACCTTTGATAAAAAATTTATTTGTTGCTGCTATTGAAATATAATGAATTTCGACATTATCTGCTGTCGGAAATTTAGTTTCTCCTCCTTGATTTGAATATCCTACTTCTGGTTGAAGAGCATAAAATTCTGAAAACCTAATATTTACAAAAGCTCCTAAATAAGCTCCTAATTTAGTTTCTAAATCTGAATTGGAAAGGTTGGATATATTAGCTCCTCCTCGTAAACCAAAAGATGTTTTGTTTTGGGCAGATACGATTCCAAAAACACCAAAAAACATTACTATTACTAAAAGCTTTTTCATTTTTTAAATTGATTTCAAATTAATTGTAAGCTTTAAATTCTTATGCTCTATTTTAATTAAATTTGCAATAAAATTATCTGTATTTTTAAATGTGAAAATTACTTTTTCTTTCCCTTTTCCTGATCTGACAATTTTATGTATTTGATTACTAATCGTATAATAATAATGTCTCTTATCATAAATCTTAGTTTCAAAAACCGCGTAATTATTAGATGAAAATGCATTTAAAAACAGAGGGGATTCTTCAATTAACACTTTGAAATCTTTTTTTAAAATATTGATTAAAATTTTTTTGTTTAGATCCTCTAAAATGTAATTTACTCTAAAGTCCTCATTAATAAATGAAAAATCAAAAATTTTGTTTCCCATTTCTGTGGTAAACACAACTCGATGATTGTTATTTCTAATTTTTTTTACAATAAAAACTCCACCAAAAGGCTTATCATTTACATTAATAGTTGCTTTATATATATAGTCTTTCTGTTTATCTGAAAAATATGTGTTCTTTAGAACCAAATCAGATATCTCTCTTTTTATAAAATTGTTGTTCTCTGGGTAAGAAGCACATCCTACAAAGAAAAAACAAAAACTAATGAGTAAATACCTCATCTGGCAAAGAAGAGTTTAATATTCTATTACTAAATACTATTCTTGTATAATCATTTGAAGGCTCTATAATTTTAATTTCAATTACATCTCCATCAGAGTCAAATGTAATATAAAACACTTTAATATATTTTTTGAATTTTTTGTCTTTCGATCCGAAATGAACTTCGCTATTCCCTTGTTTTTTATAATAATTTATGACAAATTCATTATCATCAAACATATCTCCTTTTAAACTACTAACGATAAGGTGATTTAATTTTTTAAATTGTTCACTAGCACCTATATCAATCTTGTTTTTATTACCTTCATCATTAATATAAAGTGTTTCATTTTTAAATATTACTGAATACTTAAAAGGTTTTATGTATTCCCATTTTACCATATTTGGCGTTTTAAAAGCAAGTTTTCCTGTTGTAATAATATCATTCGATAAAAAATCCAAATGCTTGTATTGTGTAAAATCACTAGAAATAGTTTTTGTTTCTATAGCGTGAGTTTTCACTTTTTCTTTTAAAGCATTGATTTCTGCAATACTCATTTTAGTCTGAGCATGTAGAGTAGTAGTGATAAATAATATGAGACATATAATTTTATGCATACGCTTTTATCTTAAATAAAGAATCTATCGTTACCGATTCTATATTTTGTTGTTGTAAAAATAACAATAACTGTTCCAAAACGACAATTGTTTTTAAACTTGTATCATGAAGTAAAATGATATCACCTTTATATAGTTTTTTTGTAATTCGTTTTAACACTTTATCCGAACTTCTTGATGTTGTATCCAAAGATCTAATACTCCATCCTATTGACTGCAACCCTGTAACTTTTAATGCTCTTTTTATTCTTGGGTTTGTTACTCCAAAAGCGGGCCTGTAAAGCTTTAAATCCACTCCTACTACACTTTTTGCTATAGCATTTGTTTGTTGAAGCTCTGAAATTACTTTTTCTGTACTTAAAAAACCAAAAGAGTTAGGGTGCGAATAGGTATGATTTCCTATAGAATGTCCTTCATTAATACAGTTTTTGACTAAATCTGGATATGCTTCAATATGCTTCCCTACGCAAAAAAAAGTGGCTTTTGCATTATACTTTTTTAAAAGTTTTAAAACCAAGGGGGTAAACTCAGGATTTGGGCCATCATCAAATGTAATCGCTACTTGATTTTTTTTAATACCGCTACTAGAGTTTAGAGATTTAACATGATAGTTCCACTGTATTAATCCAGAGCCACATATTGTAAGGATCAACCATATAATGGCTAATAAAAAATACAGCCAAAAGGATACATGAAACCCATAATTGGTTAAAAGTAAAACCAAAAAAACGATTATTGTTACTCTATTTACATTTTTAAAATTTAACATTTACGCAATAAAGTGAGGCTATGATTTTCTCCTCTATACTGATTGTATAACAAAATAGTTCTATAATTTTCTTTTGATTTTTTGTTTATTTTAATTGCTTCTGGTAGTTTTTGAGTTTTTAAGATTTTTGAAGCGAGCCATATGCCAAAAGAGGATGCTGTATTAAATTCACCACATAAATGTTTATAGTATACTTGTTGGGTATCTTTAAATAAACCTGAGCTTAATTTATTATAAAACATATCATATTGTATGTCTCCATTGTTACCTAATACAATAGCATCTATATTCTCGACACTTATATTATTATCTTTTAAAAATAGTATTACAGTATTTAAAACCTCTGTTTCTAAGAGAGTATTATAAGTCTCTACTGCTAGAACTTCTGCGTAAGTAGAATCTTGTTTTTTATTTGACACCACAAAGAAATTTGCTCCTTCACCAAATATTGTCCCTGCTGTATTAGAGCCTAATAATTTAGTAGTTTCAATTTTTTCTAGTTTTATATGATTGATAAGTTTATGGATAGCAATGGTATGCTCTCCTTGTTCATCAACCCCTCCTATTAAGATAGTATTTGCTTCATCATTTTCTAATTGTAGCTTGGCATCTAGTAATGTTGACTCAAATGATATGCTTGCGTGTACATATGTAAAATTATAGCCTTTACATTGAAGTCCTAAAGCGATTTGCCCTCCTACAGTATTATGAGTTGATTGTATAAATGATGTTGGTGTAAGATATTTTTCGTCGTTATCTATAATTGCACTAACAAACTTTTCAGAATCTCTAACACAACCCATTCCCGTTCCTGTAATGATAGCATCCACATTTTCTAAACCAGCATCTCTTAATGCTATTCTAGAGGCTACAACTCCCATTTTAATTCCTTTTGCCATTCTACGTGCTGCTACTGGGTCAATGTATTCTTTATAATCTGGATTAACTACAGGAATTACATTATTAGTATAAACTAGGATTTTCTCTAAAAAATCATTGTTACCAAATGTTTTTTGAGATGAAATAGATCCAATACCATTTATGTACACTTTACTCATATATCTTCAACTAAAAAACATTTATACAATATATTAGGTTCTAAAATTTATTATTGTTTTTTCGAAAAAATTAATGAGGAACAATTGCCTCCAAAACCTAAAGAATTAGATAATACTGATTGTAATTCCTTTTTTTTGAGTTGTAATTGAGGGGTAATATTAAATTCTTTCATTTGGGTCTCAAAATTTAGATTAGGATAAATTATATTATTTTGAAGTGCTAATACTGCATAAACAGCTTCAATAGCACCTGCTGCAGCCAGAGTATGCCCTGTATATGCTTTTGTAGAACTAAACTCAGGTAGCTTATCTCCAAATACCCTTAAAATTGCACGCCCTTCAGACAAATCATTATTTCCTGTTGCAGTTCCATGAGCATTTATATAATCAATATCAGCAGGTATGAATTTTGCAACTTCTAACGCTTTTTGCATAGCTAAAGTTGCTCCGTCTCCGTTCTCTGAAGATGCTGTTTGATGGTACGCATCATTTGCATTACCATACCCTTTTATATATGCTAATACATCTCTACTTTCTGCTGTAACAACCTTATCTGACTCTAGGACTAAAAATGCAGCGGCCTCCCCTAAGTTTAAGCCTTTTCTGTTCTCATCAAAAGGGGTATTATATGTATCGGATAAAATCATTAAGGTTTTAAATCCGTTAATAGTAAACTTAGACAAACAATCTGTTCCTCCTACAACTACTCTATCTAATTTACCAGATTTAATTAACCTTGCTCCAAACATTATAGCATTTGCGGCAGAAGAGCAAGCTGTACTTATAGTAGTAACTAAGCTTTTTTTAATTCCTAATTGTTCTGCTATTTTTTGAGTTGAATCTCCAGCATGATGTCCCTCAATATATTTTTGAACATCTTTGTTTTTGAGATAATCATAATAATAAGCTTCGGTTCTATCCATTCCACCAACACTAGTGGCAGAAATTAATCCTGTTTTATATGTAGTAATATCTAAAATCCCTGCGTGTTCTATAGCTTGTTTAGCTGCTATAGCTCCTAATAATGCAGTTCTTGAATAATTATTATCTGAGGTCAGTCCCAATTGTTTTTCTAACTCCAGATTTGTAGATGCTATTTCACCAACCATAATATCTCCTTGATGAATGGTTTTGATTTTAGAAATCCTAGAGATTCCTTTTTTACCATTTATAAGAGATTGGTAATTTTCTGTAACATTGTTTCCAATAGCAGAAATTATTCCCATTCCGGTTATAGCAACGCCTTTACTCATCTAAATAAATATAGTTTATTTATTTTGTTCTGTGTTCTGTAATGTATTTTGCCATCACCTCTATTGATCCAAAAATTGCACGTCCTTCTTTAGGGTCTGTTAATTTAATACCATAATTTTTATCAAGCATTACAATTAACTCTAATGCATCAATTGAGTCTAGACCTAAACCATCACCAAAAAGAACATCGTTATCAGCAATATCTTCGACGGTTATATCTTCTAAATTTAATTGTTCTATAATATTTTCTTTTAGCTCTTGTTTTAAAACCTCCATATTATGTGTTGTATAATTTTATTATCTCTTGTTTAGTATGTGCTATAGTTCCTTCTTTAGAAACCAAATATAAAAATGCTTCATACTCTATTCCATTAAACTCTACCCAACCACAAAGCACTTCTTTAGCTTTGTTTGTTGACAATAAACTTTTTGTATACTCTAATAAATATTCTGCATTAAAGCTGTCAAAGATAAAAAAACTATTTTCAGAATGTAGTTTATATTTAATACTTATCTCGCCAATACAAATATTAGGCAACGTATAAACAAAAACCGCTGGGCTTGGATAATAGTTATCTTTATCTTGAATCGATTCTTGATGCTTTTTATCAGTATCTAAACTTGATGATTTATTTGAAAATACAATTGCAATATTATTTTCTTCTTCAGTGTTTATTTTTTCTCTACTTAATAAAACTTCTGATGCCAGAAAAGCTAATTTACTTAGCCCATCCATTTTAAAAAATTTGGGATAATTAATCTCAAAACTTCTATAAGCTGTTTTTATAAAATCTAAAAAATCAAGAGTATCTTCATTCTTATATATAACAGATTTATTTAATGATATTTTATTATCTTTTATCTGGCAAAATGATTTTATATAGTACTTAGTATTCATAAGTTAATTACATTCTTTTTATA
The DNA here is from genome assembly GCF_000430665.1 of Aquimarina muelleri DSM 19832. Lineage (GTDB taxonomy): Bacteria > Bacteroidota > Bacteroidia > Flavobacteriales > Flavobacteriaceae > Aquimarina > Aquimarina muelleri. Next base: position 80,748 of record NZ_AUML01000019.1, read on the forward strand.
AGTAAATATAGTGCAGTACTATCCTCTCTACTACTAAATCCTTTTTTTAAAAATTATTCTAGATTCATTTACCAGTTCTATTATTTCAATCATTTTATATATATAAAATGATTGAAATAATTTTGTAACTTCTTGATTTGATCTATGACTTTTATTATTTGGATTAGCACCTCTTTATAGAATAAATTATTTTACTTTTTGAAATAGTACTGCTGTATTACAACCCCCAAAACCTGAAGCAGTTTTTAGAAAAGTATCTAATTTTCTTGATGTTGTTTCTGTGATAATATTCAAAGGTTTCGACACTCCTAATTCACTAAATCCTAATGAGGTATACAAGGTGTTATTTTGCAGCGAATGCATCCCGACAATAGTCTCAACCAACCCTGAAGCTCCTAATGTGTGTCCAAAATAGCCTTTCAAACTATTTAAAGGCACTTTATTTAATCCTAACCGATTAAATGCAATTGCTTCTGTCTCATCATTAAACAATGTCGCCGTACCATGTGCTGAAATGTAATCTATATCATTAAAAGTAATATTACTTTCTTTAATGGCTGACTTCACACTTCGGCACAACCCTTCTCCGGTTCGGGAAGGACCAGAAATATGATTTGCATCATTACTAGAGCCTTCTCCCAAAACAACAACGGCTTCTTTTGATAAAGCATTTGTATCTTTAGTAACTAAAATACTCGCAGCAACTTCTCCTATATTTACTCCTGATCGGTTTTTATCATAAGGCTTACATGGTTCATTACTTAATGCTTGAAACGAATTAAATCCTGTTATTATAAATTCTGTTACAATATCTCCGCTAACAATAAAGACATTATCATATACACCTTGATTAATATAACGTTTTGCAATTGCAATAGATAGAACTCCAGACACACATGCATTAGAAACAACAATAGCTTCTTTTTTAAAACCTAATGCTTCTTTTATTACTCGTCCTAAAACACTTAAATAAGCTCGTTCTTTTGAAAACCTACTGTTTTTATCTAAAACATCAACATTTCCTTTTGTTGTTGAAATTATCAACCCTACTCTATTGTTTATAGGTATTTTAGCCTCCCCTATCACTTTGCTTAAAGAAGAAATCATCATATGCTCTAAGCGAGTAAAATCTCCTTCAATGCCTAACGTCTTAAAATTTGCATATAAATCTTTACTATTTATTATTGAAGAATAAAATGGCTGAGACAAAATGGCTTTATCTTCTATAAGTTGTAGCCCAGAGTTTTTATCCTGAATATTTTGCACAACAATCTCACTATCGAACCCTAGTGATGATATTATATTATTATATGAAGCATAAATCTTATTCATCTATATTTATAAGGCCTTCTTTTTGTTTCCATTTTATAAAGAAAGGAGGTATTGTTAGTGACAAGTCTCCATTTCCTACATCCCCCACAAATACTTGTATGGTTTTTCCTGTACAAACTAATTTTTGGTCTTGATTATATATTTCGTATCTAAAAATCATTTTTGCAGCAGGACTATCTACATAAATTGTTTTTATAGTAGCAATATCCCCATATCGCAAAGGTAATTTATGCTCTGTGCTGGATTTTACAATAGGTGTAGCATAGCCAAACTTTTTTTGATCTAAATAAGAAATACCATGATGTCTGCCAAAAGCTTCTCTTCCATCTTCGAAATACTGAATATAATTGCCATGCCAGACAATCCCTAAAGGGTCTGTCTCTACAAAACGTACTCTTACCTCACTGGTAAAACTTATTTCTTTATTACCTTTATACTGCATTTTTCTTTTCATTATAAATAATAGAAATTAAGACTGTTATTATAAAAAATAATAAAAGTAATGTTATCTCGGGAACAAACTCTATAAAACTAGCATTCCGTAAAAACACATCATAAAAGGCATTTAAACCCCAGTTCATAGGTGAAATATTGGATAATGTCTGCATAAACTTTGGCATTACAAAAACAGGTACCCAAACACCTCCTAAAGCAGCTAATATAACTACAAAAGTTGCTCCAAATGGCGCAGACTGTTCTTGTGTTTTGGCAATGGTCCCTAACAATAAACCTAATCCTATTGCTGCTAAACCTGCAAAAAAAGCTACAATAAATAAGTTAAACAATCTTCCTGCAACATCTAATGTAGGCAAACCCATTTTAGGAAATAAAAATATACCTATTAGTAACATTAGAACGAATTGGATTAGACAAACAACTAAATAAACTATTGTTTTTCCGCCTAAAACTGTTGCATAGGATACTGGATTTGTTCTTAATCGAACAAAGGTTCCTTGATTTTTTTCTTTTACTATATTTATAGATAATGGAACAATAATAAAAAAGATAGCAAACAGTGTCCAAGCAGGTATATTGTGTTGTACAGAATTAGGGATTATTTCTTTATCTCCTTTTTTAGGAACTATTTCTTTAAAGCTGATAAAACTATCTGTTTCAAAAATAGCTTCTGTATCATCTCCTTCTGATACTTGGTCTTGAAAAGCTTTATATATAGATTGCGTTTCTATTTTAGAAATCATTTTATCAATACCATTTTTCACAGAACTTTTAAAAGTTTGCTGAGTTGCTGGGTCAAAATACAATCTGACTTCTTTATTTAAAATTGTTTCTTTAATTTCCACCTCAACATCCTCTTCTAATCCAAATTTAGCCAAAATGCCTTCCACATTCTGGTTAACCTTCTTGTCTAAATCTAATGATAATTTTTCGGGAATTATTATAGCTAATTGATAATCTCCCTTAAACACTAAATCTTTTGCTTCTTCTTCTTTATTTTTTTGAATAACCTGAAAAGCATTAGACTCTACAAAACCATTAATTATAGTTTCTGAAACCAAACCATTATCGTGATTTACAAGAAGTATAGGAATTTTATTGTCTGCGATAGATTTAAAGGAACTATCCTGAATTATTGTTATTGTAATGATTAGTACAACTGGCATTATAAATAAAATAGCAAGCCCTCCAACATCCCTGGTTATTAATAAAAACTCTTTGTATGTAGATGCTAATAATTTATGCATGATCTCTTAATCCTTTCCCTGTTAAGGCTAAAAATACGTCTTCTAGATTATTCGCGTTTGATTGATTAGAAATTAACTCTTTTGGTTGCCCTTGAGTTATTATTTTTCCGTGATCAATAATTGCTACTTTGGTACAAAAATCTTCAGCCTCATTTAGATGATGTGATGTATAAATAATAGTAGTCCCTTTTTCATTTAAGATCCGTAAGTATTCAATAATTACATTTTTGGATTGTACATCTACCCCTACAGTTGGTTCGTCTAAAAACAACACTTTGGGTTCATGCAATATACTTGCAATTAAATTAATACGTCGTTTCATTCCTCCAGAAAATGTACTTACCTTTTTATTCGCAAACTTGGACAATCCTAATATATCCATTGTTTGATTTATTTTAGACTTTAACGCTTTGCCTTTTAACCCATACATACTACCAAAATACATAAGGTTTTCAAAAGCTGTCAACGATGGGTATAATGCATATTCTTGTGGCACAATACCTATTAGTTGTTTTAGTCGATTTTTTGAAGTTTTATAGGTTAAACCATCTATAGTAAACAAACCTGAAGTTGGTTTAATTAAAGAACATAGCAACGAAATTAAAGTTGTTTTCCCTGCCCCATTTGGGCCAAGTAATCCAAAAATTTCTTTTTCAGCAATAAACAAATCTAAGTTTGACAAAGAATACGTATCTGCGTATTTGTATTTTTTAGATAATTGTTCTATTCTAATCATGCTTTTTTATTAAATAGCTTTCCTTAATTTTTTAAAAAATATTTCTTCTCGATTTGCTATCGTCTCTAGTTGTAAGGCTATATTATTATATGCATCTTCTTTAGCACTTCTATTTTTATATATACGAGAGGCATCCAAAGCAAAATCCCTCCATGAATCACCTATCAAAGTCATTTCGACTGATAATTCGGTTAACTTATCATTTTTTAAAAGTTTACCTGCTTCTTGTAAAAAGGCTGCATAGATATATCGAAACCCTCCCCCTCCAGTTCCTATTTCTTCTTGCATTCTAACCACTTGTCCTAAATAATGATTAGCCACTTTTGTTCCTTTCTTTTTTGGCCATTTACGTATTAGACTGGCAACGAAACGAATTCCTTTTACCCCAACTACTGGGACCGGAGCCAGCATATCTCTGCACGTTTGTTTAATACCTTTTATTATTGCTTTTTCTATGGTTAACTCTTTGGGGAAATCTATAGGGTAATACATATGTCCTTTAGGAGCAAACGCTCCTTTAGCAAAACGTACTTTTTCTAACTCTTTCTCTGTTAAGGTGGTTACGGTTTCCATTACTGGATCACTTATTAAATAAGTATCTTCTTTTTTGCCATAAACAACTAGATTATGAGCGTTAAAATGAAAACGATATTCGTCTGGAAAATATACTAGGTTGTATACTCCTACCTGAAGTCCTACAGGATTATTTTTATTTAGATTTTCATCTAAACGAGTCTTTGCATTCTGAGAAGATTTAAATTTTTCTCTTTTTATTTTTATTCCAACTCTTTTGGCAAATCGTTTAAAAATAAAACCAGGCATTGCTCTATAGGTAAGTGCAGGAGCATGATTTACTTTTAAAAACGGAATATAGCAAAATAGTAATCCAGAACCAATACCAAAAACCATAGGCTCACTAACATTGTATCCGTTGTGTTTCATTAAATTAGACACCACACCGTTTTCACAGTGTGCAGATTGATGGTGTGTAAAATTAATTTCCATGTTCAATGCGATTTAATTGATCAATAGTGATTTCAAAAACATCAGCATATTTTTGTAACATTTTTTGTGATAGTTTGCAAAACACCTTTGGTTTTAAGTGTCTTTTAACACGCCATTGCCATAGCCCCACATAACTTGCTAAAATACCAATATCCATTTTATGAAGCTCCATATAATACTCTATAGGACTTGTTTCGTTATTTATAACTCTTATTTTGGCTTCTTCCACCCGCTCGTTTATTTCTTGTATAGCGTTATTTAAGGCTATAGTTTTTGGAGTCCACCCACTACTACTTGCTGTTGTATATTCCCCTTTATCATTAACAGCATAACATAATTCCTTAAAATTAGATGATTCTAAGCTACCCTTGTCTTGTGGAACTTCGTTTTCTTTCATAATAAACCTATTTTACTTCTTGAATAAATAAATTCATTTCACAAGATAATAATTCTTTGTCTTCTTCATAAATATTACATTCTAATGTACAAATACTGTATTGTTCTGTATCGTATCTGGATTTTAAAGTAGCTTTAGAAATTATTGTTTTTCCTGCACAAGGACAATTATAAATGGTTACTTTTTTTATTCCACTAATAAAACCAATAAGTTTTGTTCTATTGCCTTCTAAGTCATCTTCTTCAAAATAACTTTTACCAACTATTGCGGAACAGGTTTGTGCTGCGTTTTCTACTAAACCTATTTCATTAAAGACATTATCTTTAACAAAAATGCAGTCTGATTTTATATCAAATGAGGTAGATACATGATTATTATCTATAGACAATATCTTATCTACCATTAAAAAAGGGTCTCTGTGTGGTAAAAACTTAGCTATATCTAATTTTTGAAGTTTATTCATTATCTGGGAATAACGGTTTTCATTTCTCCAGAAGCGATCTTTTCTTTTTTTATATTAAACACCTCTATTTTGACCATAGTAATCCCCATAAACTCATGTAATATTTCGGCCTTTGTAATTATAGTCTCCTTTAATTTTGGAAGAGAAAAAATATCAATTTTTTTTATAGAACCTATATAACCTATAGGAACAGGCTCTTCTTTAATAAAATAGTCATAACCAGTATGTAATGCGACCGTTTGAGCCATATTTTCTATAAGCCCAGGCTCCAAAAAAAAATTATCTTTTAAGAAAATATTTTCTTCTGTTATTTCTAAAGACGACACTACTCTTGTTTCTGAAAATTCTAATAAAGCACTTACCATCTCGAAAGGTTTTTTTTGAGGTATTAGATGTTTAATATCTGTGAGAGGTAAATTTATTTTCATTTTAACACACTGTTAAATAAGCATATGTATAAGAAAATCTTGCGCTTTCAGGAACAGACAATAATATTTTGTCCCCTTTTTTAAGGTTTCCTGAAGTAACCAATTCTTCAAGCATTATATAAATTGACGCTGCTCCGATATTACCAACTTTTTTTAAATTCATAAACCAATTCTCCCAAGGAATCTCTATATCATTATTTTTCATTTCCTGGTATAAGTTTTCTTTAAAATAATATGAAGAAATATGCGGTAAATAATAGGTTATATCCTCAGGTTTAACATTGTGTTTTTCTAATGTTTTTTTTAAACTATCGACACCTTTTACAAGAATGTTTTCTGCCAATAACTTAACATCTTGTTTTATTGCGAATAATGATTTTTGAGCCCATTGTTCAGAGGGGTATTCACTCCATGATTTTAACAAGCCAGTATCTAACTTATCTCCTCCCGCATACATACATGCCTCTATTTCACCAGCATAAGAATAACCTTCCATCCATTCAATTTTTAATGGTATATCTCCATTAGGTTGGTCTTCTAAAAGAAATGCTCCTGCTCCATCAGATAACATCCAACGTAAAAAATCTTTATTAAAAGCCAAAATTGGTGTTTCTTCTAGTTTCTTTAAGTGTTCTATTTCATTTTCAAAAATATTAGATTTCATCCATGATGATGCTCGTTCTGACCCTGTACAAACAGCATTAGTATTTTGTCCAGATTTAATTGCCAAATAACCATATTTTAGAGCATTCATTCCTGAACAACAAGCTCCTGATGGCGAATTAATCTCTAAGTTTCCATTTTTTAAAAAGCCATGAACCATCGCTGCATGTGATGGTAATATTTGATCTGGACTTCCAGTACCACAAGATAATAATTGAATGTTTTCAACAGTAAAACCTTCATCACACAAAAGTTGTATTGCCTCTTTGGTAAGCTGGGCATTATTGTGTGTTATTTCCCCTTTATCATTAAGAGCATAATATCTGGTTTTGATTTGATTATTACGTAAAACAACACGTCTAGCTTTAGATGTTTTTCCATTAACGATACCTAATCTTTCTTCCATCTCTTCATTATCAACGGGATCATTAGGTAAAAATTTTGATGTTCTAGTAATGTAAACGTCTTTCATTAATTATTTTTTGTATCAACAGATGAGTAATATTTTTTTTCTCTGATTATTTTTTTATACATAAAAATATAAGTAACCAAAAATACAATAAAAACTATTGGTGCTATAACCCAAATAGCAAATAACAAATAATAATTAAATAAAATAAGGGCTTTTTTGCGTTTTGGATTCCCTGCTTCTCCCTTTTTATATATTAGGTTTGCCCATTTAGAAAACAACAAATTGGCTCTTTTATCTGCTAAAATTAGAAATGGTTTAATTTTTACAGCCCCTAATTTCACTATTTTTTTTTGTAAATCCATAAAGTTATTTTTCCGTAATGCTTCTTTTACAGAGGGCACAAAAACTACTACATTGTTTATATCTTTATCAGAAACTCCTGGTTTAGGAAAAAAACCTAAAAACCTATCTTTTTTACCTTTAAACATCCAGTGCGTTATAGTTAGCACACTAATGTGATTAATATGTCTATCTACCAGTGCTATATTACCAACTAGTTTTGCATTACAGGAAATCAAAAGATTTTTAACTTTTTCTTGTGCTTGAATCCACATGTTCCTGCATCCTATAACAGTAATCACTGGAGTATTATTAAGTAACTTTTTTGCGTTTTCAGATTTTAAAAAAGAATTGATAGGAATAGATGGACTCAAGTACCACACTTGATATCCTAAAATAATTAAGTCATATTTTTTATTAAATATTTCGGGATCTGATTCTTTAAGTGGGATAGGGATCTGAAGAAAAGATTCTGGAAAAACATCAAAAAAAGCATCTTTCTTCCAAGGAAATTTATAGGCATTCTTGGGAACTATTTCAAGATATGTTATATTTATATCTTTATCCTTCATCGCAGAAGCTATATTACCAACAATATCAAACAATTGCCCTGTTTGCGAATAGTAAACAACCAACACCTCTTTCATGTATCTTTTTTTATATTCCAAAAATCGAAATAATTAAACCATTGTAAAGGATACTTATCTAACATCCATTTTACGCTTTGTGTATACTCTTTTAATAGTTCTTTAGCATCCCTGTGTTTTGCTTTTGCTTTTCTTGCATAAAGGTGATAATGTGTATTTGTCTCTTTCATTACATATACAAATAGCACAGGTACTTTTAATCTCGAAGCCAAAAGAAATGGGCCAGCAGGAAATCTGGCTTCTTGTCCTAACAAATCTTGTGTTAAAAATTTTGATCCTTTAAAATAACGATCTCCTGTAATACATATAATTTCATTTCTTGCTAATGCAGCATTGATATGAAAAATATGTGAGAAATCTTCTTTTATAAAAATAAATTTAATGTTAGATTTTTCGACAACGCTATCCAGATAGTTTTTAATTGCAGTATGTTCTATGTCTGTAGTAAGAAGATTAATTGCTGCATTTTCCTCTAATTCTCCAAAGAAATGCTCTGCTATTTCGAAATTACCAAGATGGGCACTAATTAAGATACCACCTTTTCTTTGTTTTAATGTTTCATTTATTAGTTCTATACCGTCAAAATGATACGTGAATTTATTTCTAAGACCAGAGGATATAGCTACTTTATCAATAATGGTTTGTCCAAAAACATAATAACTTTGAAGTATTTTAAAAATACTTTTTAGTTTAGAATATTTAAGTCTTTTATTAAAATAATAATATATAGATCTACTACTAGACAAAGAGAAAAAACAAAAATATAGGGATACAAAATATAAAATAAAATAAGCGGAATTTAAACCTACTTTTTTAATAAAAAAAACAAATATTTTATACCCAAGCACGGTACCTCTGGACTTCCCTTTCCATTCCGTAGTCATACCTGTCTACAGTGATTTTATTTTATTTTCTATAAGGTCGTAAAAATTTTGAAGTGTTATAACATTTATAAAGTCTTCACCTATTAATTTTACACCAAAATTGGATTCCACAGCTACTACGAGATCAACAAAATCTAGGCTATCTAGCTCAAGAGTCTCCTTTAAGTTTGCTTCTGAAGAAATATCATCTTCTTCTACTTCAAACTCATCAATAAGAAAGTCGTTTATTTTTTCAATAATAACTTTTTTATCCATATTCTATTTATTAATTTTTTTTATTACCAATGCTGAATTCGTTCCCCCAAATCCAAAAGAATTAGACAAAAATACATCAATTTTTTTATCTAGAGTTTTCTTAACCAAATTTAGTTTATTTGCATCTTCATCAGGGTTTTCCAAATTTATATTTGGTGCTATAAAAGAATGCTGCATCATAAGCATAGAATAAACGACTTCACTAGCTCCTGCCATCCAACATTCATGCCCAGTCATTGATTTTGTAGAGCTTACATAAGGTCCATTTTCTCCAAAAACTTCAAATATTGCTTTTGCTTCATTAGCGTCTCCAACTAGTGTTGAAGTAGCATGTGCATTTATATAATCAATAGTTGTAGAATCAATATTTGCTTGTTCCAAAGCTTTTTTCATAGCTCTAGAAGGCCCTTCAACATTTGGAGTAGAAATATGCTCTCCATTAGAAGAAAATCCATAACCTATAATCTCTCCTAATATTGGAGCTCCTCTTTTAATAGCAGATTCATAACTCTCTAAGATTAATGTAGCTCCACCTCCGCTAGGCACTAATCCATCTCGGTTTTTATCGAAAGGACGAGAAGCTTTTTTTGGGTTATCTACATTTACAGAAAATACTCCCAAGCCATCAAAACTCCCCATTGCAAGTTTATTTATTTCTTGTGCACCCCCACAAATAACACAGTCTTGCATCCCACTTTTTATCATTTGATACGCCATTCCTATAGCATGAGAACCACTAGCACAAGCCGCACTAATTGTAAAATTTATTCCTTTAAGTCTAAAAATAGTAGAAAGATTCATAGTAACAGTAGAATTCATTCCTTTAAAAATTGCTCCAGATCCTACTAATGTTGTATCTTTTTTCTCTCTAATTTTATCTACAGATTCAATCACAGATTTTGCTGTACTATCATTACCATATAATATACCTACTTCGTTCTGATCAAGAAAAACCTGATCTATTTTCGCATTTTTCAAAGCTTCTAATGTAGCTACATATGCATAAGCTGTTTCTTCTCCTATACTAACACGCTGTCTTCTGGATAATGCACTCTTTAAATCGGGCTCTTTTATGACTCCTGTTAAACAAGAGCGATATCCAAAATCTTTTCTTTCTTCATCAAATCCAATTCCTGATGTTCCATTATATAGTGATGTCTTTACTTGTTCTAAATTCTCACCAATACAAGAATATATCCCCATGCCTGTGATTACAACTCTTCTCATATATTTAGAATTAATTTACGAGTAAATTCCACCATTTATATTAATAACCTCTCCAGTAATATAAGATGCTTTTTTAGATATCAAAAATGATACGACATGTGCAACTTCTTCGGCTTCTCCAAACCTGTTAGCTGGAATTAATTTTTTAAGTTCTTTTTCATCCAATTCATCGGTCATATCCGTTTTGATAAAACCCGGAGCAACAGCATTTACTGTAACATTTCTTTTAGCTACCTCTTGTGCCAGAGCTTTTGTCACACCTACTATAGCTCCTTTAGCTGCAGAATAATTGGTTTGTCCTGCTGTTCCTTTAACTCCTGATACAGAGGCAATATTTACAACCCTTCCGTATCTGTTTCGCAATAATTTTTGAATTAAATGATTTGTAACATTATAAAACCCATTAAGGGAAGTATTAATTACATCTTGCCAATCATTTTGAGGCATCCACATAAAGAGTCCGTCTTTTGTAATTCCTGCATTATTCACAATGACTTCAATTATAGCCTCTTTATTATTTTCTTGCCATGAATCTAGCTTTGTTTTTACCTGATCAGAGTTAGTCACATTAAATTGAATAATTTCTGCCGTTCCACCAGCTAATTCTACTGCTGCAAGAGTATCTTTCGCAGCAGCTTCATTGCTATTGTAATTTATTAGTATATGATAGCTAGTATCTTTAGCGAGTTGTATACAAATTGCTTTTCCAATCCCTCTGGAACCACCTGTTATTAAAGCACATTTCATTTATTCTTGGTATTGTTTTTTTAGTTAGATGTAGTTATCATCTCAATTTATTTGGGGAAATCTCTATCGTATTTATTAAATAACTCTAAGTTTTTAAACCATATATTTTACAGTTCCTCTTCTTTTATATTTTGTTCTTAGTCTCTATTAACAAATCCTCTATAAAATAATTTAATAATCCATGTTTCTTTTGGATAAATAAACCTTCATTTTTAAAAACTCTAGTATAATCATGATGAAATTTATAACCTATTTCCTCTTATCAAAGTTAGTCCTTGACTATATAGAAATATAATCTGAAAAAAAGTAAAATAGTTAAGCCTATTTTATCTTGATTATACTTCTGTCATTTCATTATTTATAATAAAATCCTTTACTTGATTCACATAAGGATACATAATTACATCTTCTTTAAACACAGGAACTATGTTTCGTATCGCATCATACATTTTTTTGGTGTTAGAAGAAACCTGATCTTTTACTTCTAAATATTCAATTGCTTGAACAATTGTAATGAGCTCTATCGCCACAACCTCAAATGCATTTTCAATGACTTTTTTTGTAATTAAAGCGGCATTGGTTCCCATACTTACAATATCTTGATTATCGTTATTATTAGGGATACTATGTACATACATTGGGTTAGCCAACATTTGATTTTCTGCTGTGGTTGAAGTAGCAGTAAATTGGACTCCTTGCATACCAAAGTTTAAACCTAGTTTAGCTAAATTTACAAACGGAGGGAGTATCTCATTTAATTTAGAGTTTAATAAATAATTTAATTGGCGTTCTGCTAACATGGTCATTTTAGTAACCACTATTTTTAGTTTATCCATTTCTAAAGACACATAATCTCCATGAAAATTCCCTCCATGATATACGTGCTTTTTCTTGACATCTATAATAGGATTATCATTAGCAGAGTTTACTTCTTCTATAAGTATTTTCTCTACATTGTTTAATGTATCTAACACTGGACCTAATATCTGAGGAACACAGCGTAATGAATAATATTCTTGTACCTTTTCTTTAAAAACAGCTACCTCGGTTTGATTGGTATACAAATATTCTTCTCTCTTTCTAATTAAAGAGCTGCTTTCTAAATGTGTTCGCATTTGTTTGGCAATTTGCTGTTGCCCAATATGTTTTTTCGCATGATTTAGTTCATGAGACAGATGATCGTCATATGCTTTTACGATCTCATTAATTGCGCATGAAGCAATAATCATCCAATTTAATAATCTTCTTGTATAAATAGTATTTACTAACCCTACACCAGTCATTACAGAAGTCCCGTTCATTAAACCTAGTCCTTCTCTTAAAGCAATTGTAATAGGTTTTAGGTTTTCTTGCTCAAAGACTTCTTTGGTAGTTTTTCGTTCTCCTTCATGAAATACTTCTCCTTCACCAATAAGAGTTAAGGCAAGATGTGCTAATTGTACTAAGTCACCACTAGCGCCCACACCACCATGTTCATAAATAAGTGGAGTAATGTTTTTATTAATCAAAGAGGTCATAACATCTATAACAGATTTATGAACTCCTGAATAGCCAAGACATAATGTATTTAACCGGGCTAGCATAGCTGCTTTTACATACATTGGTGGAATTGGATTTCCTGTTCCCGATGCGTGACTTCTTATTAAATTATATTGTAATTGATTTCTTTCCTTATCATCTATTTTGTATTGAGCCATTGGCCCAAATCCAGTGTTTACACCATAAATAATTTTATTTTCAGAAAATTCTTTTAAAAAATCAAAACTTTCTTCTACCGTTGCTACTACACTTTCGTCTATAGCTATTGATTCTTCGTTAAATATAATATTAAAAAAATCCTGTATTTCTATTTTCCCTTTGAGTATTCGCATCTATATTTACCTCGAAATTTTAATGAATATTATTTCAATAACCAAAAATAAAACAGTTATTTTGGTTTGCAAATTTATAATAATTAGGGAATTAATAACTACGGTAGTGCTATGAATGATGAAAATATAGATGTTTTAATAATAGGATCTGGTCCTTCCGGTTGTGTTGCTGCTTCTTATTTACACGCCAAAGGGTTTAAGATAAAGGTCGTAGAAAAGAGTATTTTTCCCAGGTTTGTGATAGGGGAAAGCCTTTTACCCAGATGTATGGATCACTTTGAAGAAGTCGGGTTATTAGAGTGCTTAAACGCTAGTGGATTTGAAATAAAATCTGGAGCTCGATTTATCAAAGGGGCACAAGTCTGTAATTTTGATTTTAGTAAAAAACATACCGAAGGCTGGAATTGGACATGGCAAGTGCCTCGTGCAGAGTTTGATAATACATTAGTTCAAGAGCTTATAAAAAGAGGAATTGATATTGCATTTGGACAAGAGGTCATTGATGTACATTTCGAAAAAGAAATTTCAAAAACCACTATTAAAGATAAAGATGGTAAGTGTAAGACTATCCACGCAAAGTATATTATAGATTCTAGTGGTTATGGGAGAGTACTACCTAGAATATTAGATTTGGAAAAACCTTCTAAACTGCCTAAACACTCTTCAATTTTTACACATATCAAAGATATTCGCAGACCTCATGGAAATGAAGGAACACTTATTACTTTTGATGTAATAGATACACAAACATGGCTATGGGTAATCCCTTTTTCTAACGGAATTACTAGTATAGGCTATGTCGGTCCTACAGAGTTTTTAGATTCATTTAAAGGTAGTGAAACAGAAAAACTAACACAAATGCTAAAGCTTTCGGATTACTTTTATGAAAGATTTAAAGGTCTTGATTTTATGTTTGAACCTATGCTTATAAAAAACTATTCAAAATCTGTAAAGCAGTTATACGGAAAAGGATATGTATTAACAGGTAATAGCGCAGAGTTTTTAGACCCTGTATTTTCTTCGGGTGTTACATTTGCTACAGAATCTGCATTATTAGCAGCAAAACTTATTACCAAAGAACTACAGAATAAAGTAGTTGACTGGGAAGAAGAATACTCAAAGTATATTAAGGCTGGTGTAGCTGTTTTTGCGTCTTATATAAAAGAGTGGTACACGGGGAGCCTTCAAAAATTATTTTTTCATCAACCCGAAAACCCAGAAATCAAAAAACAAATATGTGCAGTTCTTGCTGGTTATGTTTGGGATAAAACAAATCCTTTTGTAAACAAACATAATAGATTAATCAAAACATTTGCCCATTTTATAGATATAGAAAATGGTGAAAAAGAAAAACTAAGTTCTAAATAACATAAATCAATAACCTCGTAGAAATCTTAATATCATTAAGTTAAGCTGTATTTTTTTGAGAATTTAATATCTGTAAAAGCAAAACACCTCTTTATTTCTATTATGGATTCCAGCCTGTGCTGGAATGACAAGCAAAAGGCATTGTGTTTTGGTTATTTTGTTATTCCGGAGTAGACCGGAACATACTATTAACAAATTATAAATCAATAACATTGGGAGCAAACTCACGAAACATGCTTCCGAAAATATATTTTATTTTCGAGGCAAGCTTCGAAGAATTAAACTCCACAATGTGAATTAAAACTATGAATCATAAATTGAAAAACATTTTTAAAACAGAACAACACATTTGATAATTCTCTTAGTTATATCAGAACTAATAATCCTACTTCTGCTCAAAAAACTAAATCACTACAAAATGTGTGACTTACAATATCAAGAGTCTAACTTTTTTAATAATCCAGTTAAGATTAGTATTCTACATCTACTGTAAAGCCAATACCTACTCCTACTTTATTCCAATCTCCTTGACTTGTTTTTCTTTCGATTATAGGACTTCCAAAAAGCCCTACTGAAAACATCAATCCATCTTTACCTAAATCTTCTATCCATTCTAGTGACACAAAAAAATCATCTTCTACAACTATATTATATTTACTTAGATCTGCACTAAACACACCTTCTTTTATATCTGTAGTGAGTATAATATTTTCTTTAAGAATACTTTCATGAGGAACTCCATCTTTTAAGTTATAAAAATTAAGTCTAAACTTAACATTATCATATTTATTAGAGGCAATAGATGCATTAAATTGATTGACATAAGTAGGTTTCTTTTTGATTTTGATAACTATACCTACTTCATTTCCTAACTGATTAGTAGAAAATCCCCCTATCATACTTTTTGATTTTGTTTTATTTCCTAGTGTTTTTTCTTTTAA
Organism: Aquimarina muelleri DSM 19832; assembly: GCF_000430665.1. Lineage (GTDB taxonomy): Bacteria > Bacteroidota > Bacteroidia > Flavobacteriales > Flavobacteriaceae > Aquimarina > Aquimarina muelleri. Next base: position 96,166 of record NZ_AUML01000019.1, read on the forward strand.
TTTTTTACCTGAAAGCATTACCTCACTTAACTCTGTAATTTCTTGGTCTAATAAAATATTGTCTGATTTCAGTATTTCTTTTTTAAATTCTTTTACCGTTTTTATATAACTTTTATATCCTATCATCGATATTTGTATAGTGTCCAGATCGTATTTTGACTCTAATTCAATTTGAAAATTACCAACATTATCGGATACTGTTCCTACATTTCTACCAAGAATTCCAATATTAACATAAGGTAGTATTTCTTTAGTATTACTATCTTTTACTTGTCCTTTATATGTTTCTTGCCCGCTTATTACAAGAGAAATCATAAATAATAACATACTACTTATTATACTTTTCATTTTTATAAATACTTTTTTAATTAATGTATATTAAAGAGGGTTTCTTTATTTTAATATTTTCTGAATATAAATCATCTCTAAAAACGTTTCTTTTTCATTTTACTTATAAGACTCATTTAAATAAGATAAGTTTCAGGTCAAAAATAATATTATACCCCCACTTCTTTTTCTTTTTCTTCTTCACTATGATTTTCGATTTGATCAACAATTTCTGCTCCATTAACTACTGGGGTCAAATCTTTATTTTCTTTTAACATTTCTAATTCCTTCACATACAAATCATCTAGATTATTAAATGCTTTTTTTTGTTTATAAACAAATGAAATAATAATTAAAAACACTCCACATAAACCAAACACTACTGCGATTGCTGCCGTAAGATTAGTTCCTGGATAGTGCGTATATAGGTCTGGAAAAAAATGATCAACAAAAAGTTTTACATAATCCACTAAAGGCCCTACAATCAAATATGCAATAGGAGCGGTAATTCCTACCAAAAAAGAAACTGTCCCCATAATTCTTCCTTGTTTTTCAACAGGAATCAATGTTTGAAGAAAAGCCTCACTAATAACCATTTCTATTGTAAAAAGAGCCATTATTATAACACCTGCAACTGCTAAAGTATACTGATTCATAAAAAAAAAGCACCCTAAAAAAACTAGACTTTTTAAATATCCTAAATTAATAACAGCATTCATTGGGCGTTTAAATTCTTTTAAAACACTCATTAGTACTCCTCCGAGTAAAGCTCCTACTCCTGCACATGACATGATAATACCTAATATATATTCATTAGAAAAATCGAGTACCAAAGGCGTAAACAATACACTGATAAGACCTATCAAAAATGACATTAAAAAAAAGAAAAAGATAAAGTATGAAAATCCTGCTTTCTCTTTTACAAAGGCTCTTACTAGTTTAAAATCTTCTTTAAAATTAAATTTATCACTAGATCGGGCAACTACTACAAATCCTAATAATAAAAATGCCACTACTGCTATTGAAAAAGTAATTACATCTATAAAAAAAATACTTCGTATACCTATCAATTTATACAATACAGGAGCTAAAATTGGTACTCCCATTTGAATTACTCCATACATAGTACTTGACATACCATTCGCTTTCACTAATTTATCCTTAGAAACCAATGTACTGGTAGATGCTTGAAATGCATCAAAAACAAACATACTGGCTACAGACCCTATACCAGCAACTATCATAATGTGCCACGCCTGTAACATCCCAAAGTTATGTAAAGCCATTAAAGCCAAGCTTCCTATTCCTGCTACTATTTGCCCCCCTACTATCATTTTCTTTTTGTCCCAACGATCTACCATACTTCCTATAAACGGAGCTAATACTACTCCTGGAACAGCTTCAAAAAACCAAACCAGAGAATAGGAACTAACACTAGATCCTGGCTGTTCTAAAATCCATACACTAAGTGCAAAATCTGTTAAATCTGTTCCAAAAAGAGAAATCATTAACAGTGCTAAATAAACCTTATATTTTTTCATTTTTTTACTTTATACCAAAATCAATTAATTGTTTACTTTCAAACATTTCACTATATCCAATACATAAGGCATGTTTAGCATGTTCGAATGATTTCCAGAAACCTTAAAAACTTCAACCTCTTTTGTAGTTAGTGCATTCCAGCCATATCCATCATCAGCTAATGTTGCTTCTAATAGTTGTTCCTCTTCGTCTAATTCTTCACCTGCTTTAAATAGTTTTATAGTTGTTTTTATTTGAGAGTTTATTGGCGGCTTGTAATTGCTATACTCATTAGCTATTATCACTCCTATTGTTCCTCGCATTTGAGCCTCTGTAATCTCAATTTCTGAAGTTCGTATCAAATCATATAGTTTTTCTAATTGTTCTTCTTCTGATTTATTTTCAAAATCAGAAGCATTTACTGCTATTGAAACATTGTATTCTTTATTAATTCCTTCAATCATTACCATTAAAAACTCTTCATAACTAATTTCTAACTCCTCCTCTAGGTCTTTTTCTACTGGAGGCCCTACATCAAAAAGCAACATTTCTTCTACCTCAAAACCTTCTAATTCTAATTGCTTCGTCATTTCGAATGCTATCTTTCCTCCAAAAGAATACCCTGCTAAACGATAAGGACCTTTTGCATCTATTTTCTGCATTTCCTTTATATAAACAGCTGCCATTTCTTCAACAGTTTTTAGAATAGGAGAAAGACCATCCAATCCAGAAGACTGAAATGCATAAAAAGGCTGCTTATCACCCAAAGCGTCAGATAGCTCTTTATACACTATGACCGTACCTCCTAAAGGGTGTACACAAAATATCGGTTTTTCTTCTCCCTTTTCATTTAAAGGAACCAAAACCTTATACTCCTTCTTTTGATTAGAATTTATCGCTTCACTAAATAGCTTAATTGTGGGATATTCAAATACGAAAACTATCGGTAATGCTTTAGAAAACTTCTTATTTACTTGAGAAATCAATTTCATTGCTAATATAGAATGCCCCCCTAATTCAAAGAAATCATCCTGTACTCCTATCATTTCTAACTGTAATAACTCTTGCCAAATAGCAACCATTTGCTCTTCTGTTTCATTTTGTGGAGCTATGTATTCTTGAGTGGATAATTGAGATATATCTGGTTCGGGTAAGGACTTTTTATCTAGCTTCCCATTACTATTCAAAGGCATCCTATCCATCGCTACCCAAAGCATAGGAATCATATATTCTGGCAAACTTAATCGCAACGCTTCTTGTAATTTTTCTTTATCTAATACACCTTCTACTACTACATACCCTACCAAACTCATAATACCACTTGCATCTTCCTTTGCCAAAACGCAGCACTGAATAACAGACGCTATAGAGGATAAGGTATTTTCTATCTCTCCCAATTCTATACGATACCCCCTAATCTTGACCTGGTCATCTTTTCTACCGATAAACTCTATAGTCCCATCAGGAAGCCAGCATGCTAAATCCCCCGTCTTATATATTCTATCCCCTTCTACAAAAGGATTAGAAATAAATTTATCTTTGGTTAACTCTTCTTGATTTAAATATCCTCGGGTCACTCCTGCTCCGCCGATACACAATTCTCCAACTACGCCTATAGGTAATAGAGCATGCCTCTCATTCATAATATAAACCTGAGTATTACCTATTGGGGTTCCTATACTAATTGCTTTATTATCCTTAACCTTTTTATAAATAGACATAACAGAAGTTACTGTTGTTTCTGTTGGTCCATATTCATTATAAAATGTATAGTTCTCGCTCCAGTCTAACATCAATTCTTTACTACAAATCTCTCCACCTACAACTACACGTTTCAATGATTGTAAAATGCGTCCAATTGGTAAAGTACTTAGCATACTAGGAGTAGTATGGAGGTGTGTAATTCTCTCATCATCGATGAAATCTAGTAAACGTAATGGATCCAGAATGATTTTCTCATTTATAAGAACCAATTTACTCCCATTACATAATGCTATAAAAATTTGTTCAACAGAAGCGTCAAATACAAAATTTGAAAATTGTAAAACAACATCACTTGGATCAAAATTAAATGTATGAGTCTGAGAGCTAATTAAGTTTGTAATATTACCATGTTCAATCATTACTCCCTTAGGCTTACCAGTACTTCCTGATGTATAGATAACGTATGCTAAATAACTAGGCAACAAACTACTTAACTTCTTTGTAGAAAAACCAGAAATATTGTCCCAATGACTATCCAATAAAACAACCGATAAATCATCACGTTCAATTATTACACTTGCACTGGATCCACTACTCAATATCAAATCAATTCCTGCATCTTTAATTATATAATCAATACGATTCTTTGGGTAAGCAGGATCTATAGGTACATAAGCTCCTCCTGATTTTAATATCCCAAAAATACCAATCAACATCTCTAAGCTACGCTCCAAACAAATACCTACCAAAGTATTTGGTACGACCCCTTGTTCTTGTAAATAACGTGCCAACTGGTTCGAACGCTTGTCCAACTCCTTATAACTTAATTCCTCGTTCTCATAAACTACAGCAATTGCATCTGGAGTATTTATAACGTGTTGTGTAAACAAATCTATTACGGTCTTATCCTTTGGATATGCTACTGATGTCTCATTGAATATCTCTAGTAATTCATTCTCTTTATCAGAAAGTATATTCACTTCAGAAACCACAGCAGCATCAGGTAAGTTTAATAATTGATCTAATACCTTATTAAAATGCCCTTTAATCATAGTTACTTTTTCAGCACCTAATGATGACATATTATAACTAAAATCAATTTCCAACTCTCTCCCCAAACTTACCGTAATTGTCAATGGGTAATTCGTTTTTTCTTTAGCCTCCATACTTGTTACCTCTAACAAGCTTTCTTCTTTGAAAACTTCTTCTGAGATAGGGTAATTTTCAAAAACTAAAATGCTATCAAACAGATCTCCTTTAATTCCACTATATTGTTGTACGGTAGCTAAACTTGTATATTGATGTTCCCTACAGATTGTATGAGCTTTTTGTATTTCTTGCAAGCTAGCAACTACAGTTTTGTCATGATCAATAGATGTGCATAACGGAAGTGTATTGATATACAATCCTACTTTATTTTCAGAATTTTCCATACCCGTTGGCCGACCAGAAACTGTAACTCCATAAACAACTGTTTTATTCCCTGTATATTTAGACAACAATAAAGACCACACCCATTGTACTATAGTATTTACTGTTATTCTATTCTTCTGAGCATATTCTTTTAGTTTTTCGGTATCGGTAGAGTTTATTATTTCCGAATTTATTCTATAATCACCAATACCTTTATTTCTAGATAATCTATTTTCAGAAAAAGATAATAATGTTGGAAACTCTAATTTGTCTAAGTACTTCTTCCAAAATCTTTTTTCTTCATATGGATCTTTTTCCGCAATATATTTAATATACTCTTCAAATAAATCTTCTTTTATTTCCGGCAATTTTTCTCCTTTTGAAATCGTTTCATATGCCATCATTAACTCCCCCACCATAATAGAAAGTGACCATCCGTCCATTACAATATGATGATGTGTAAATACCATTTTATAAATATCCGAAGTCGATTTAATGATTGTAATTCTCATTAAAGGAGGTTTAGAAAACTCAAATCCCTTATTTTTATCCTCCTCTAAAAAAGAACTTAACAACGCTTCTTGCTCTGATTCTTGATATACACTATAGTCCAACTCCTCAAAAGGAAGTTTTACATTTTTATGTACTCGTTGAAGAGGAGTGCTAAATTTTCCATATATAAAAGCACTTCTTAGTATACTATGATTTTGAATTACATACTCCCAAGATATTCTCATCGTTTCTGTATCAATCGGCTTAGAAAAATCTATTACTAATTGTTCTACATAAGCATTAGAGTGTTCTGTAAAAACACCATGAAATAGCATACCTTCTTGTAGAGGACTCAATTGATACAATGGAGCAAAAGATAGTTGTCCATTTACATCCTCTTCGATTAATGTCTCTGCATATGTACTAAACTCATCATATTCTATTTCTTTTTGCAACCCATAATCTGAAGGTGTTAATTCACGTTGTTTTTTGTTTTTACAATGATCTATTAATTGCTTAAGGTTATACAAATAGCTTTCTGCTAATTTTTCTATGGTTTTTATATCATATTCTTTTTTAGAAAAGCTCCACCCCATAATTAATTCACCTCCTGCAATGGAACTGTTTACTGCTAATTTCTCATAAAATGGAACATCTCCACCAATCTCTTCTCCTGAGGATTCATCCGCTCGTCCTATAATATCACTTGCTTGTACTGTATTATCCAATTGTCCTAAATAATTAAATACAATATCCCAAGAAATTCCCGATAATTGGTTTCTTATATCTTCTGAAGGGTGTAAATATCGCAAAGCTCCATATCCTATCCCTTTTTCAGGAATACGCCTTAATTGTTCTTTTATCGTTTTAATCAAATCTCCTAAAGAGAGATCTCTTGCTATGGATAATGAAACTGGATACAAGCTAGTAAACCATCCAACTGTACGACTGATATCTATACTTTTAGAAATATGTTCACGTCCATGCCCTTCCATACCTATATTTACTGTATCCTGATCTGTCCATTCATTTATAGTCAGTACTAAACAACAAAGTAAAATGTCATCGATTTCTGTTCCATAACTTTGATGAACCTCTTTTAACAGTATGGCTGTGTACTCTGCATTTAATTTTATAGAATAGTCTATAATATCTTTATATGTTGATCTCTCATTCTTTTTATCAACTGGTAATGGTGTATATGCATTAATTGCAGTTTTCCAATACGGTAATTGTTCCATCACAGATGTATCAATAGCATATGTACTCAAAGCGTCTACCCACTCTCTATAAGAACTTCCTTTTACTCCTAAATCTATTTTCTCTTCCTTATTAACTGCTTCTAAAATTGCATTAAAATCATCTAAGATGATACGCCATGATACCCCATCTACTATCAAATGATGTGCTACAATAAACAATCGATTCATCTTTTCATATTCTGGCGTTTTTATTAAAACTACCTTAAACACATCTCCTTTATCCAAAACTAACCCTTCTTGATTTTCAGTACAAGCTTTGGTTATCAAAGAGGCTATTTCATTCTGACTAGCATCCTGTAAGTCTACAACCTCTAGGATAGCTTCTTTATGATCATAATGTTGTTTCCACCCTATTTCGTCTTCTACATAACTAAATCGTAAAGCATCGTGATGAGCAACTAATGCTTTTACGGCTTGCTCTAAAAACGATTGATTTATTTGTTTATTAATAGCGACAAAAATTGATTGATTAAATTGGGATGTTTGAGAATATGCTTCTTCAAAATACCATTGTTGTATAGGCAATAAATTACTCTCTCCTACCAATATTCCTTGTTCTCCTTTTATCTCACTCCCATTTAGTAATGCAACTTGTGATAAACCAGAAATAGTCTGGTGTTCGAATAAATCTCTAGGTTGTAAGTGATACCCATATCGTTTTAACCTACTCACTACCTGAATAGTAATAATTGAATCTCCTCCAAGGTCAAAGAAATTATCATGTATTCCTACCTTAGGAACTCCTAGTAAATCCTGCCATACCTGAGCTAAACTCCTCTCTATATCACTTACCGGAGCAACATAAGTCTCTGATGAAAGACTTGCTAATTCAAGAGTAGGCAAAGCTTTTTTATCTATCTTGCCACTATGATTTAAGGGCATTGAAGATAATGGAACCCATAATTGTGGAACCATATACTCGGGTAATCGATTTCGTAATGCTTCCTGAAGGATTGTTTTATCAAATTCTCCTTCATAAACAACATAACCTATTAAACGAGGATGCCCCTCCACATCTGTCGTTGATATAACACAACAACTAATCACTGATTTTACCGAAGCTAATACACTCTCTATTTCTCCTAACTCTATTCGATATCCCCGAATATTTACCTGAGTATCTTTTCTTCCTGAAAAAACAAGACTGCCATCGGGTAACCAATATCCCATATCTCCTGTCTTATACAAAATCTCCCCCGTATTAAATGGATTTGGAACAAATTGTTGATCTGTTAATTCTGGCTTATTTAAATATCCTTTTGCTAATCCTGATCCTCCTACAAAAAGCTCTCCTACTACTCCTACTGGATTCAATTGCTGGCCCTCATTCAAAATATAAACCTGCCTGTTAGATATTGGCTTTCCTATTGGAATCGAACCATCTAAAGATGTTACCTTATGATAACTAATACAAACTGTACTCTCGGTTGGGCCATAAGTATTATATACCGATAATTCTTCATATAAATTCGAAACATATTCTGGCTTTAATACATCTCCTCCACTAATCAATGCCCGGATATTAAGCGAAAAATCTTCCTTATGTCCGTTCAGATATTGAACCAAATATGGATTAGTACTCAATATCGTTATTCTTTCTCTTTCACAAACTCGCAACAACTCTTCAAAATCATTTGTCTTTTCTATAATAAAAAGACTTCCTCCTTTTACTAATATTGGAAAAATCTCCTCAATAGAAGTATCAAAAGAGATACTCGACTGTTGTATAATTCTATCGCTTTGATTAAACCCAAAATAATCACTACAGGTTAAAGAATAATCATATAATGAATCATGGCTAATTAAAACTCCTTTCGGATTACCTGTTGTTCCAGAAGTATATATAATATACGCTAAATCTTCAGAAGATACCCTTGGCAAGACTCTGCTTGGAGTATCTTTAATCATAGAACTCCAATCGGATTCCAAAACAATACTATATAAACCCTCCATATTTGAAAAAATAGAACTACTAACATTATTAGTAAGAACCATTTCTATGCCTGCATCTTTCAAAATATAATCTATTCGCTCCTGAGGATAATTAGGGTCTATTGGAACATAAGTCTTTCCTGCTTTTAATATACCCAAAATACCAATAATCATTTCTATAGATTGCCCAATACTAATACCTACAAAAGACGTGTTATCTAATCCTTGGTCTAGTATATATTCCGCTAATTGATTAGATTTAGTGTCTAACTCAGCATATGTTAAGGATTCTTCTCCAAAAATAACTGCCCGATTACCTGGTGTTTCTGTTACCTGATCCACAAACAAATCTAAAATAGTCCGGTTTAAAGGATACTCCTTCTTAGTCGTGTTAAAAGTATGTAATACTTGATTTTTTTCTTCTTGAACAAGCATCGATAATACTTCTATCTTCACATCAGGTGTCTTGGCAATGCTATATAGCAATTCTTTATAATGCCTCAACATACGCTCTATAGTTTCCTTCTTAAATAAAGCTGTACAATACTCTAGATTGAAAGAAATTTCAGCATCACTATTAGATGCTGTTAATGTTATATCAAATTGTGCTGTTGTTTCTTCAAAATCATAAGAGGACAGCTCTAGGTCACCAACTACTGCTGTTCCTTGGACATCTTCTTTTGTTTTAATCGTATTTTGTAATGTAAACATTGTTTGAAACAGCGGGGTTATACTTCTATCCCGTCTTTCTACAACAGCATCAACAACCTTTTCAAAAGGAGCTGATTGATGATTATAAGCATCTAAAGTAACTTGTTTTACTTGCCTCAATAACTCTACAAACGATGGAGAATGACCTAAATCACTTCTTAATGCTAGTGTATTTACAAAGAAACCTATGATTCCTTCTGTTTCTTCTTGTGTTCTATTAGCTATTGGTGTCCCAACACAAATATCCTCCTGTCCGCTGTATCGATATAATAGAACTTTAAAAGCTGCTAGCAAGAGCATAAATAAGGTTACACCTTCTTTTTCACATAATTCCTTTAACAAATCGCTTAATTCTTTACTCAATATCAAAGAATTATTTGCTCCTTCAGTACTTTGTATAGAAGGGCGAGTATAATCTATAGGTAAATATAATGGAGAGACGCCTTGCAATTTCTCTTTCCAATATAACAATTGTTTTTCCAGAACAGTTCCTTCTAGATACTTTCGTTGCCATAATGCATAATCTGCATACTGGATTGGAAGTTCTGGCAAAACTGGCTGCTCTCCTAAACTGTACGTCTTGTATAACTCTGTAAATTCTTCAACTAAAATACCATTAGACCACCCATCACTAGAAATATGATGAAAAACTCCTGCCATAACATATTTATCTGCTCCTAAGTCATACAATTTCATTCTAAACATATACTCTTTAGAAAGATCAAATGGACGAGATATTTCCGTTTTCAAAAAAGCTTCTAATGTCTGGTCATTTTCTACTTTAACAATATCCAGTTTCCAATTTTCTGGAGAGATGACCTCCTGATACCCTATCCCATCTTCTGTTTTAATAACTGTTCTAAGAATTTCATGTCTAGAAACAATTTCTTTAAAACAAGCCTCAAAAATTGAGACATTCAATTTCCCTTTTAAGTGCATTATAATCGGTAAATTATAAGCTACACTTCCTTCCATTTTATCAATAAACCATAATCGTTCCTGACTAAAAGACAATGGGGTTCGTGCTTTTCGTTCTTCCTTTACTATCTTGGGTACTACTATCTGGTTTGTTTGATTTTCGAGATAAATACTTAAATCTGCTATTTTGGGATGAGTAAAAATACTTTTAACAGTAATTTCTAGCTCCATATCCTTACGGATTTTAGAAACTAAACGAGTGGCTAATAATGAATGACCTCCTAGCTCAAAAAAGTTGTCACTAACACCAATTTTATCAACCCCCAATAATTCTTCCCAAATGATCACTAACTTTTTTTCTTGATCGTTTCTAGGAGCAATATACTCTGCTTCTGATAATTGTGATTTTTGAGGTTCAGGAAGAGCTCTTTTATCTACTTTTCCATTGCTTGTTAATGGCATCTCTTCCAAAACAACCCATAATTGAGGAACCATATACTCAGGCAAACGCTGTTTTAAAAATTCTTGAGCCTTCGACTTATCAAAATCATTTACACTTACTATATATCCTATCAAACGATTCATCCCTGAATCATCCTCTCTAGCCAGAATACAACAACTTTTTATGTCTTCTGATTCTGATAAAACATTCTCTATTTCTCCTAATTCTATACGATATCCTCTTATTTTTACCTGATCATCCTTACGCCCTAAAAATTCTAAAGAATCATCTGACAACCAGCGCACTATATCTCCCGTTTTATACATCCTATTTCCAGAAACAAATGGATTTTCTATAAACACTTCTTGAGTCAAACCTTCTTGGTTCAAATATCCTTTTGATACCCCATCGCCACTGATACACAATTCTCCGGAAACTCCTTTGGGTACTAAATTCTGAAACTCATCTACAACATATACCTGTGCTATATCTATCGGTTTTCCAATAGTGATTCGTTGGTCTGATCTTGTAAGTTTACATACAGTAGACCATACAGTACATTCTGTAGGACCATATTCGTTATAAATAGGAATATCAGGATATAATTCAAAATGCCTAGAAACAATAGTGCTACTTAAGGATTCTCCTCCAAGAATAACTCCTCTAAAGACAGTATTATCCAATACGTTTTCATCTAACAAAAATTGATAATATGCTGGTACGCATAACAATAAGTCCATCTCTCCTCCTAATAATGATTTCATCGCTGAAGCATCATTTATCGATAAACTTTCTGGGACAATCAATCGTCCTCCTGTTAATAAAGTTCCTACAATGACTGATACAGAAGGATCAAATACAAAAGAAGGTAATAAAATCATTGACGTCACATCTCCATAATAAGAGATTCTAGAAAAAGCCAAAGCCTGTAAATTTCCATGAGAAACTGCAACTCCTTTAGGTGTTCCTGTCGAACCAGAGGTATAAATAACATAAGCAACATCTTCTTTCTTAATATGCTTAGATACTGTTTTTTGTGAAGTAGCTTCTATAGTACTCCAATCCTTATCTAATAAAACACATGTTACTTCTGGTTGATTTTCTAGACTAGCAACACAATCCATACTACTAAGAACTAGGCGCATTGCTGTATCTTTTAAAATATACTTGATACGGTCTTCTGGATAATCTGGAGAAATAGGCACATAAGCTCCTCCTGATTTTAAAATTCCTAAAATCCCAATAATCATTTCTAAAGAGCGATCCACACAAATTCCCACAAAATTGTTTGCTAAAATACCCTGCTCTTGTAAATAAATTGCTAATTGATTCGTTCGTATATCTAATTCCTGGTATGTTAAAGATGTATTTTTATAAACTAATGCTATATTATTAGGTGTCAACTCTACTTGTTTATAAAACATCTCCAATACCGTAGTTTCCTTTGGATAAACTATATTTTTAGGATTGAACTCATATAATAAGTCATTTTTCTCTTCTTTAGTTATTATAGATAGTTCATTTATTTTCAACTCAGCATTATTAACTATGTTGCTTAGCAACTCTCTATAATGAATTGCTAAACGGCGAATTGTTTCTTCTGTAAACAAATCAACACAATACGCTATTCCTATTTCAAATCCTGAGTCAACTTCCGACACCGCTAATGTTATGTCAAAACTAGATATTTTTCTATCATAATCGTATGGTGATAACTGCACGTCATCTAATGACATATTTCCTTGATTAACTACCTTATCCTGAAATACAAATAATACCTGAAACAATGGACTAGTACTCCTATCTCGTGTTTCAACAACACGTTCTACTACCTTTTCAAAAGGAGCAAATTGATATCCATAAGCCTCTAAAGTTGTTTCTTTTATTTGTTTTAAGTACTTTAAAAATGACTCTTCACTATTTACATTACTACGCAACACCAGAGTATTGACGAAAAAACCGATCAAATCCTGAGTCTCCTGCTGGGTTCTGTTTGCTATTGGTGTTCCTACACAAATATCTTCTTGCCCGCTATATTTGGATAACACTACTTTAAACGCAGCTAATAGCATCATAAAAGTAGTTACCTCATGCTTTTTACATATTCTAGAGATCCCATTCTGCAACTCTTTATCTAACGAAAAATTAAAATCTGCCCCTTTAATACTTTGAACAGAAGTTCTAGGAAAGTCTGTAGGTAGTATCAAAGGTGAAGTTCCTTTTAACTTCTCTTCCCAATACCCTAATTCATTTTCTAAAACAGCTCCTTCTATATGTTCGCGTTGCCATAGCGCATAATCAGAATACTGTATTTTTAATGGCGATAAATCTGCTATTTGTCCTTTTTTAAATCTATTGTATAAATCTACAAATTCATTTACTAAAATACCATCTGACCATCCATCACTAGCAATGTGATGAAATACTCCTGCTAATATATATGAGTCATTTCCCAAACACAATAAACGCATTCTAAGCATATAATCTTTTGATAAATCAAAAGGACAAGAAAGATAGTCTTCTAAATTTTTTGATATATTTTCAGAACTCTCTATTGAAACAACCTCCATTTTCCATCCCTCTGATGAAATTACCTCTTGATACCCAACACCATCATCGGAATGAATCACTGTACGTAATACCTCGTGTCTGGCAACAATCGTTCTAAAAGATTTTTCTAATATGCTTTTATCTACTGCTCCTTCTAATCGCAAAACTATTGGTATATGATATTGAAGACTCCCTTCTAACTGATCGATAAACCATAATCTTTCTTGACTAAAAGATAAAGGGATCTTTCCTTTTTTCTTCTGAAAAACAATTTCAGGTAATATTGTTCCTTTTTCGATTTTTGAAATATGAGTTGCTAATTCTGAAATTGTACCATGTGTAAAAACAGCTCTGATTAACACCTCTACTTTCATTTTCATGCGGATCATTGCTACTAAACGAGTTGCTAGTAAAGAATGTCCTCCTAATTCAAAGAAGTTATCATGAACTCCTACTTGCTCTACGCCTAATAAATCCTGCCAGATTCGTACCAATTCCTCCTCTATCTCATTTGATGCAGCTACGTAACTTGCTGTGGATAAACTTGACATATCTGGGTCTGGCAACTCCTTCTTGTTAATCTTACCATGTACCGTTAAAGGCATCTCTTCTAAACAAACCCATACCAAAGGAACCATATACGATGGTAACTCCTGATTTAATTGATCCTGTAAAAACTGCTTGTCAAAAGCTCCTGACATCACAACATACCCTACCAAACGATCCAAACCACTACTATCTGATTTTGCCAAAACACAACAACTGTTAACTCCAGATTGAGAGGATAAAACACTTTCTATCTCTCCCAATTCTATACGATGCCCTCGAATCTTTACCTGATCATCCTTACGACCCAAAAACTCTAAACTACCATCTGACAACCAACGACCTAAATCTCCTGTCTTATACAATCGTGAAGAAGAATTCGTAAATGGATTGTCCCTAAAAACCTTAGCTGTCTTTGCTGAATCATTCAAATATCCTCGACCTACTCCTATTCCTGAAACCCATAACTCCCCCATAACTCCTACCGGACATAAATTATCCTTATCATCAACTACATAAATTTGCATATTAGCTACGGGCTTACCTATAGAAACATTCTGACCCGATGGAGCTTCATTCATAAAATGTAAACTTACATCATCTCCTGCCTCTGTAGGACCATAAGCATTAACTACTG
>NZ_KE387191.1:0-53788 GCF_000430665.1 Aquimarina muelleri DSM 19832
CAACCAATCACAATGAATATAACGAGAAGCTCCTGTCCAAATACCTAACCAAAAAGATTCTATAATATGCTCCGGTGAATAGCCACGATTAGAACCGGGTTCAGGTAAATCTAATTCAGACATATACTCCCGAATCCCTGTTTGATCTATAAATCTTTTCATCAAACTCATACCGCCAAAAGGAGTGACTTGCTTATCTGAATACTCAATAGGAAGGTTAACCATATGGGTGAAATTTAAAATATAACCTAAAGCTAGTAATAATCAATAGGAATAGCAATAATTTAAACCCTATTGCATAATTCAGGTTTATCCTTTAAACTTACTTATAAATTTAAAGGATAAACGGCATTATAGTAGGTTTAAATACGTTAGTTTTCTTTTATTTCATTCATTAATAAAAAAGCTTTATTAACATATTCTTTTTCTAAAAATAAAGTAAAATAATTGGAAGTAGAAATAACTTCAAAAACAGGAATACCTTCGTAAGCTAATAATTTGAAAATATAAAAATATAAACCAATAGCTTTAGTGTTATCCTCAGGTAAACCTATAGAAATAGAGGATAAGTTATCAGCTACAGAAATACATGTTTCTTTTTTAAAATGTTGTTCAACTATGTTTTTAAGCGATGAAGTTACCAAAATATTACTTTCCTGAAAATTGCTGGAATACGTAAAATATGCTTTAGTTTCGTTTTTCACATTCTCTAAAAGATTACTCTGGCTCGTTAAAATACTATTAGAATTTAAGAAAGTATATTCTGTTATACCGGATCTTACTACGATATCTCCTAAATCCCTTAAATTATCAATATGTTTAATTCGTTTGGGATGGTAACGTCTTAATGCCATAACGATAGAACCTGCTTTAACAGGTTTTTTCATTATTTTCTCTACAGTTGGTAATAAATCAACAGCCAAAGAACTAAAGTTTATAATATCTCTAGATAGAGCATCCTCAAGAAAAGGTTGGTGCCTCAAAATATTATGCACACAATCTGTAATTGTTTTCATTGTTATATATTTAACATGCTGTGCAAATCTATGCTTTTTATTTTAAAAAATTTATTATATGTATGTTATTAACTAATTATGCAATATTAAAAATAGTAAAAAGGTAGATTGATGAAAATTTTAAAGTTTGGAGGAACCTCTGTTGGATCTGTAGAAAACCTAAATAGAGTAAAAGATATTTTAGTAGCAGATCAAGAAGATAAAATTGTAGTTTGTTCTGCTATGTCTGGTGTTACAGATCAGTTGGTTAGATTAGTGGAGAATATAAAATTTAATGACACAGATGCTATAACCAGAAATTTACATCGTTTAGAAAGTAAACACACTGATGTGATAGATGTATTAATCACTAATGAAGAGATAAAGAATAGGCTTAAGGATGGTTTGTCTTCTATGATAACAGAAATGTTTGAGATAACTAGTCAAGAATATTCAGATGTCATAAATTCTAGAATAATTACGTACGGAGAAACATTACTAACTTATATATTTTCTGGGTTTCTTAACTCTATAGGGGTTTCTAATATACTGTTAGATGCTAAGGATTTTATGTATGTGGATTCTGTGGATAATCCAAATCTGGATAGGGTTGGTGAAAAGTTAAATGAAACTTTAAAAAATAACCCAGAATCATCTTTGTATATCACACAAGGTTTTGTTTGTAGAGATGAAAAAGAGCAGATTAGCCATCTAAAGAGAGGAGGAAGTGATTATACCGCTACCATTATTGCAGCATCTATAAATGCATCAGAAGTGCAAATTTGGACAGATATAGATGGGTTACACAATAATGATCCAAGATATGTAGACAATACACATCCTATTTCCCATCTTACTTATAATGAAGCAGCAGAATTAGCTTATTTCGGAGCCAAAATCCTTCACCCACAAACAGTTTCGCCTTTAGTAGATAAAGATATTCCTGTATTTTTAAAAAATACTTTTGATCCAGACGCTACAGGAACCATAATTTCAAATAAAACATACCAAAAAGGATTAAAAGCAATTTCAGCAAAGGATAATATTACAGCGATTAAGATAAAATCTAATCGAATGTTAATGACACATGGTTATCTAAGAAGGATCTTTGAAGTTTTTGATAAGTACCATACTTCTATTGATATGATCACAACTTCAGAAATTGCGATATCACTAACTATAGACGATACTAATTACTTAGACGAAATAGTAAGAGAGATAGAGACTTATGGAGAGGTAACTGTAGATCAGGATCACAGTATAATATGTATAGTAGGAGAATCTGTAATTAATGATAAAAATTCATACAGACTTTTTGAGATATTAAATTTCATTCCGGTACGAATGGTTTCTTATGGAGGAAGTAATAATAATATATCAATTCTGGTAGATACCAAAGATAAAATACCAGCATTAAAATTTTTAAATGAAAAACTGTTTCTTTCTGAAAAAGAAGTAGTACTATAATTGTTTGTTATGTAATTTATACATAATATAAGTAGGGTGTAAGCTTTGTTATGATTTCATATGTAATATATTTAATGAAGTGACAGCCCTACTTTTATAAGTATTGTTTTAATCTACATTATGGAGTTTAATTCTCCGAGAGTATTGATTATAACAAAGTGTAAAAAATATCCACTCGATATACTTTTCTTATGATAAGGCTATCTAGTGGATGTTTTTTTTATTTTAATTTCCTTTCCATACAAAAAATAAGTTTCATTTTTTAAAACTTCTTATGCTTATGTTTGTATTTATGTTAAATATAAAATATGCTTACAAAAGTATTTGGTAGTGCTGTTTTTGGAGTGGAAGCAACTTCAATAACTGTAGAAGTTAATATTGATAAGGGAATAGGGTATCATTTAGTAGGTTTGCCAGACAATGCAATAAAAGAGAGTAGTTATCGTATTGCTGCAGCCTTACAAAACAACGGGTATAAATTACCAGGAAAGAAAATAACTATCAATATGGCACCTGCAGATTTAAGAAAAGAAGGTTCTGCCTATGATCTCACACTAGCCTTGGGGATTCTTGCTGCAAGTTCTCAAATTAAAGGAACTGCTATTTCAGAATACTTAATAATGGGAGAATTATCTCTGGATGGTACCTTACAACCAATAAGAGGAGCGCTTCCTATCGCTATTAAAGCTCGCGAAGAGGGATTTAAGGGCTTTATATTACCTAATCAAAACGCTAAAGAAGCTGCGATTGTAGATAATTTAGAGGTGTATGGAGTAGATAACATTAAAGAAGTAATTGATTTTTTTGATGAAAAAGGAACATTGGAGCAAACTATAGTAAACACAAGAGAAGAGTTTTATACCGCATTAGATAATCCCGAATTTGATTTTGCAGATGTAAAAGGACAAGAAAGTATAAAACGATGTATGGAAATTGCCGCTGCAGGAGGACATAATATTATATTGGTAGGTCCGCCAGGAAGCGGCAAAACAATGCTGAGTAAAAGATTACCTAGTATTTTGCCTCCAATGTCATTACAAGAAGCTTTAGAGACTACAAAAATACATAGTGTTGTAGGACGTGTTAAAAATAACGTTGGATTAATGGCGCAGCGTCCATTCAGGAGTCCGCATCATACCATATCTAATGTAGCATTAGTAGGAGGAGGAAGTTACCCGCAACCAGGTGAAATATCGTTATCTCACAATGGAGTTTTATTTTTAGACGAATTACCAGAATTTAAACGAGAAGTTTTAGAAGTAATGCGGCAACCTCTTGAAGATAGAGAAGTAACCATATCCAGAGCTAAGTTTACAGTAACCTATCCATCTAGTTTTATGTTGGTAGCCAGCATGAACCCAAGTCCTGGAGGCTATTTTAATGATCCTAGTGCCCCTGTTACATCTTCACCCGCAGAAATGCAGCGCTATCTTAGTAAAATATCTGGGCCACTATTAGATCGAATCGATATTCATATAGAGGTTACACCAGTACCATTTGATAAGCTTAGCGAAGAGAGAAGAGGAGAATCAAGCGTAGAAATAAGAAAACGGGTAACTTTTGCCAGAGATATCCAAACCAAACGTTTTGAAGC
The DNA here is from genome assembly GCF_000430665.1 of Aquimarina muelleri DSM 19832. Lineage (GTDB taxonomy): Bacteria > Bacteroidota > Bacteroidia > Flavobacteriales > Flavobacteriaceae > Aquimarina > Aquimarina muelleri. The sequence goes on from NZ_KE387191.1 coordinate 4,057, forward strand.
TCTAAAAAACATACACTATAATGCACAAATGGGAGTAAAACAAATACGAGAATATTGTGCATTAGAAAACAGTTCAAAAGAACTACTTAAAACGGCAATGGAAAGACTAAACCTTTCTGCAAGGGCCTATGATCGTATTCTAAAAGTGTCCAGAACTATAGCAGATTTAGAAGGTGCTGAATCTATAAAAGGAGATCATATTTCTGAAGCCATACAATACAGAAGCCTGGATCGTGATGGGTGGTTAGGGTGATATGTTTTCAGTGTTTTAACAGTATACTTTAGTATTTACTTAAAATTTATAAACTATTCCCCGTTCTTATTAACAATTTTAGTGGTCTACATTGTGAAATCAATATTTTTAGAGAAATCATTTTTTTCAAAACTTTAAATATTGATTATGAACCGAATACTATTTTTGATGATAGGGATCGTTCTTTTAGGTTGTAATAAAGAAGTAAAAACACAAAATCAACAGTTAGAAGAAGTAAACACTGAAGCAGTACAAGAAAATCCAATAGAAGCTCCTTTGCAACTCACCTTAAAACAAGCAAATACTCTTGCAGATTTGCCATTAGCTTGCTTGCAAATAGAATATCCTAACAAATTAGGACAGACATTAGGAGGAAAAGAAAATATAGGAGAACCCCATAGTTTGCATCCGGCGTTTTATGGTTGTTTTGATTGGCATTCTTCAGTGCACGGGCACTGGTCTTTAGTAAAACTTCTAAAAGAGTTTCCAAACCTTGAAAAAAGAGAAGAAGCCAGAACTAAATTGCTTCAAAATATATCCGCAAAAAATATAGAAGAAGAGGTTTCTTATTTTCAAGGAAAGCATAACAAATCTTATGAAAGAACATATGGCTGGGCGTGGTTACTTAAATTGGCAGAAGAGTTGCATACTTGGCAAGATCCTCTGGCAAGAGAGTTAGAACAAAACTTACAGCCATTAACAGATATTATAGTACAAAGGTATATTGATTTTTTACCAAAGTTAAAATACCCAGTTCGAGTAGGAGAGCACCCAAATACAGCATTTGGATTATCTTTTGCATGGGATTATGCACATACTACAGAGAATCAAAAACTGAAAGCGCTTATAGAAAACAGAGCAAAAGATTTTTATATAAAAGATAAAGGTTGTCCGATTAGTTGGGAGCCTGGTGGTTATGATTTTTTATCTCCTTGTTTAGAAGAAATCGATTTAATGCGAAGAATATTAGATAAATACCAGTTTGATATTTGGATTACCAACTTTATGCCACAACTTAAAAATAAAGATTTTACTATTTCTGTCGGAGAGGTATCGGATCGTACCGACGGAAAATTAGTGCATTTAGATGGGCTTAATTTTAGCAGAGCTTGGGTTTTATACGGGCTTGCAAAGCAATATGAAGACTATGCACATCTTTTTTCAGTAGCAAATGCACATGTTAATTATTCCTTACCAAATCTGGTAGCCGATAGTTATGAAGGAGGGCATTGGCTTGGATCATTTGCTATTTATGCTTTAGATACTAATGCAGAGTAAATGAAAAAATTTTTTAATATAGGACCAGGTACTTGGGTAACAGCAGCTTTTATAGGTCCAGGAACAGTAACCGTATGTACTTTGGCAGGAGTACAATTTGGGTTTTCATTACTATGGGCTTTAGTATTATCTATTATTGCCTGCGTGGTTTTGCAAGAAATGGCAGCAAGATTAGGAGTGGTTACTCAAAAAGGACTAAGCGAAGTGTTAAAATCACAGTTCGATAATAAAATTGTAAGAGGGATACTGATTGCTTTAATCTTATCCGCAATTTTTATAGGTAATGCAGCTTATGAGGCAGGTAATATAAGCGGAGGAGCATTAGGGTTATCGACACTTTTAGAATCTTCAGGAGATAACGAACAAAGCATTTCGATCAATTATTTTAGCATAGCTATTGGTATAATAGCTTTTGTGTTATTGTATATAGGTAATTATAAGGTGCTGGAGCGTAGTTTAATAGTATTGGTTTTATTAATGAGTGCAGCATTTATTGTAATTGCAATAGTGACCAAACCAGATCTTTCTCTTCTTTTTAGAGGTTTTGTTCCTGATTTTTCGACAGATAATATACTTACTATTGTAGGTTTAATAGGTACTACAGTAGTGCCGTATAATCTATTTCTGCATGCATCCATAGTTAGTGAAAAATGGAAATCTACAGAGGATTTACCCGAAGCAAAAAAGGATACCATAGTTGCCATAATATTAGGAGGATTGGTCTCTATGGCAATCATAATAACCGGAGCAGCAATACAAGAAACAGAAATAAATAATGCAGCCGATTTGGCAAAAGGATTAGAGCCTGTTTTTGGTTCTATGGCAAAATATGTGTTATCTGTAGGGCTGTTTTCAGCAGGAATTACATCGGCAATTACAGCTCCTCTTGGAGCAGCTTATGTTGTAAAAGGTTGTTTGGGATGGCAGTCAAATCTTAAGAGTAAATCCTTTAGAGCAGTGTGGATGTTTATCCTTTTTTTAGGAGTTTTATTTTCTTCATTAGGGATAAAATCTATAGTGATTATTCAGTTTGCTCAAGTTGCAAATGGACTTCTTTTACCCATCATAGCAGCCTTCCTTTTATGGGTTATGAATCAACAAAAAATACTAGGTAAATATACCAATACCTGGAAACAAAATCTGATAGGGATTTTCATATTGGTGATTACTTGTTTTTTAGGTTTTAGAGGGGTGTGGAAAGTGATCATAAATTTGTAAGTGTAAAAAATATATTTTGTAGGAAATGAATACAATGATTTTTAATGCAGATGTGGGAGAAGAAGCAGGTTTTGATGCAGAAATAATGCCTTTTATTACTTGGTGTAATATAGCTTGTGGAGAGCATGCAGGTAACGGTGAAGTGATACGAAAAACGATCGAACTGGCAATAAAGAATAATGTGAAAATAGGAGCACATCCTTCTTATCCGGATCGCAAAAATTTGGGTAGAATAAAGATGGATATGCCGTATCAAAACTTGGTAGACATAGTAACCGATCAGATTGGGCTAGTAAAATCTTATGCAGAAAAAGCAGGAGTGTATTTACATCATATAAAGCCTCATGGAGCTTTGTATAATGAAGCTTTTAAAAATGAAGAAGTAGCTTCTGCAATTTTAGAATCTATCAAAAATATCGATAAAAGATTATGTATTATTACGCAAAAAGAATCTAAATTATCGTATCTTGCACAAGGTGATTTTAGGGTGAGGCACGAAGTTTTTGCAGATCGCAATTATAATGAAGATGTATCGCTGGTTTCTCGTTCTGAAAAAAATGCAGTCTTAACAGATGCAAAGGAAATTTTTGATCATGTGCTCAGAATGGTGTCTAAAGGAAAAGTGAAAACTAAAAATGGAGTAGAAGTTCCTGTTGGTTTCGATACCATATGTGTGCATGGAGATAATCCAAAAGCTGTTCAGATTTTACAGTATTTGCATAAGGAGTTTTCATTGTTGAATTTGTTGTGAATTATAAAAAGATGATCGATAAATTACAATATATAAGGTATTCAGAAAAGGCAATTTTAATTCAATGGTCTTCAGAAATAGATGAAAGAACATTGCAAAACCTTCTTTTTTACAAAAAAAGGATAGAGATTTTTTATGATAAACTAATTATTGAGGTAATATCTGCATATAACTCGTTATTAGTTTATTATAATGTAGCTATAGAGGATTTCTATAGTGCTGTTTTGGAACTGAAATCACTATGTTTTTCGGGGTTTAAAAATTTGAAGGTAAAAAATCGACTGTGGAAAATACCTGTTTGCTACTCTCCTTCTTTAGCTTCGGATTTAGAAAATTTTGCTAGCCAAAAATCGCTAAGAATCGATGAGGTGATTATGATGCATACTGCTCCTTTGTATAAAGTTTATTTTATTGGTTTTTTACCTGGGTTTTTGTACTTAGGTGGTTTGGTAGATCCACTACATCTTGCTAGAAAAAGTACACCTTCATTACAGGTTAAAAAAGGATCGGTTGCTATCGGCGGAAAACAAACTGGTGTCTATCCAATAGATAGCCCTGGTGGATGGCATGTTATAGGTGTGTGTCCGTTGGATTTTTTTGACCCAAAATCAGATCCATGCTGTTTTATTTCTCCTGGGGATAGTGTTCAATTTATATCGATAAAAGAAAAAAAATATAACGATATAAGGTTATTGGTTTCTAACGGGGTTTATCTTCCAGAATCTGTAATTTTATGATGGGATTGGTTAAAATAATAAAGCCAGGTGTTTTTACTACGGTGCAAGATGAAGGTCGTTTTGGGTTTTCAAAATATGGAGTTCCAAAAAGCGGTGCAATGGATTTAGAGTCATTAAGGTTTGCAAATTTACTTTTAGGAAACGATAAAAATTGTGCGTGTATAGAATGGACTTTTCAACCTCCTGTTTTACAATTTTATGAAGCTACAAGTATTGTTTTGACAGGCGCACCTGTAGATGCTTTTTTAAATGGTGAAAAAATAAAAATGTATCATCAAACTAAGGTGGGTAAAAATGATATTTTGGTTATTAATTTTTGTAAGAATAAAGTGTATGGATATATAGGAATTAAAGATGGATTTAGGTCATTAATAGTGTTAGGTAGTAGGTCTTATTATGGGGGGATTACTGCTAAAAAAAAGCTATCAATTGGAGATGAAATAGCATATGAAAAACAAGAATATTTTAAGGGAAATTTCTCTGGTATTTCGAGTTCTTTTTTTACAGAAACAACAAAGGTTGTAGAAGTCTATCCAGGGCCTGAATTTGAGTTGTTGTCAATAGAACAGAAAAGAGTTTTGATGGATTCTGTTTTTACAATTTCTAATAGCATAAATCGAATGGCAATTCAGTTAGAAGAAAAGTTAAAAAATAGTATTTTTTCCATAATAACTTCTCCAGTTTTGCCGGGTACGGTACAGTTAACTCCATCAGGTAATTTAATTGTTTTAATGCGAGATTGCCAAACTACAGGTGGATACCCCAGAGTTTTACAAGTAACAGAAAATGCGATTAACCAAATTGCACAAAAAAGAATGGGAGAGAAGCTTAATTTTGTTTTAGTAAGCTTTTGATTTAAGATATTCCCCTTGTCATCCCAGTGCATACTGGGATCCATAATATGATGTTCGTATGTCACATGGAGCTTATCGAAATGCAATTAATTTGTCACATTGAGCTTGTCGAAATGTAATAGCAAACATAGTTCTTCGATTCTGCTAAGAATAATGAATAATTGGAATGCATGGTGTTGCGTTTGAATGTTACCCCTGTCATCCCAGCCCTTCGACTTGACTCAGGATAAACTAAAGGCTGGAATCCATAACACGATACTGCGTATTGCGACAAACTAGTTTTGTGTTTTTATGTTTTTATAATGATATTTTTTTGTCATCCCAGTGCATACTGGTATCTATAATGTGATGTTCGCATGTTATCCTTGTCATCCCAGTGCATACTGGGATCCAAAATAAAGTTGTTAAGCTTTTTTTAAGTAAAGCAAATGCTTAGATAACGTTTATAATACATACAGACCAAAAACAAGGGGGAGAATCCCCCTTAGAGCAACAGGGGGAAAATCCCCTACTTGTATTTTTTTAAATATTCTTTAGAATCTTCTAAGTAGTTGTTTTTGTGTTGTTAAGCTGTTTTTGGGATAGATAAGTTTTGGATACAAAGGGTAGGTGTATTTGCTTTGCAACTTGTTTTTTGGATATATTAGCCTCAGTTAACGTAAAATAATTTACAGTCATGGGAAAAGAATTACCAAAAAGAAAGAAAAAGAGACCAGAAAAATGTATCACACCAGAGGAAGCAAAAGAGCTTCAGCATGCTTGGTGCTGTACCAGAACACCAGAAATTGATAAATGTGTAGGTTTTGAAGATACCCGAGAGTTTCATTGGAGTGTAGAGGAGTTACAGCAATATCTTAAATATGTAAAAAAACAATCTAAAAAGCAAGGGATCTGTAATCCTGGGATTCGCATCTATTTTGGAGCATACCCTAAAGAAAAATGTAAAATGAACAAAGGATACGCAACTGTATTTTTAGCGCCTACAGGTGCCCCAGCAGGGGAACTAGGTAAAGGAGGAGGAGGTTCTCCAAATAATTATAGTATTGAGCCTTATAATAGAGGAGGAACAGGTCATCCACCAATTGGGTACTAATATGTTTTTAATAGTTATTAATTTTTTTGAAATCGTAGCTGCGATTGTAGGAACTATATATATAACAAAGTGTCGAGAAGATAATTTTTCTCGATACTTTGTTTGTTTTCTTTGGTTTTCTGCTTTTGTTGATATTGTGTTTGGTTGGTTGCCAACACTTATTTATTATACAGAACAATTTTCCTTTTTGAAAGAAACTATTTTTTCAAATAATCAATGGGCTTATAATGCATTTGACTTAATCAATTTCTCTTTTTATTTATTGTTCTTTATAAATTTTATTGATTCTTATAAGATTAAAAAAATTGGAGTATATATACTAATAGGATATGTGATAACTTCATTGTTAAATTTAGTTCTTTCGGGAAATTTTTTTGAAACTCCAATGATTTATAATTTAATATTGGGGACGTTACTATTGATCTTATTTATTATTTATTATTATTATCAGATACTTCAAAGTGAACAAATCTTAGATTTTTATAAAACCATAACATTTTATGTTTCAGTAGGAGCCTTGGTGTTTCATATTATAGTTAATCCTGTTTTTATATATGGAGAGTATTATAATAACGAGAAAAGCCCTGAATTTGTTCAGATTTATAGAATTATACTTACTACAGCAAATATTTTTATGTATTCTTGCTATACTATTGGCTTTATTGTATGCTTGCGAAAGAACAAATCTTATTAATCATTTATTTTACCGTTATTATTCTATTTTTTATAATATTCGGGATTATATTTTTTATTGCTTTTCAACGTAGAAAAAATAAGCTCCTTTTAGATAAACATAAAGCAGAACAACGTTATGAAGATGAGATTTTTAGATCTCGTATAGAAATACAAGAACAAGCACTTAAAAATGTAAGTTGGGAGCTACATGATAATATAGGGCAATTGCTGTCTACCGCAGTAATGCAAATTAATATTATGAGTACCTCTATAGAGGATAAAACAGCAGAGTCCTTACAAGATGTTCGAAAATTAGTAGGAGATAGCTTGCAGGAGATTCGTAGCTTGTCTAAAACCCTAAACCACGAAGTAATCCAGAATGTTGGATTAGAAAAATCTATACAGGTAGAACTAAAACGTTTTGAAAAACTAAATTTTTTAACGCCTTCTTTAACCGTAACAGGCGAGGAAGTGTATATTAATCCTAAAGACGAAATTATATTATATCGTATCATTCAGGAGTTCTTTTCTAATACTATTAAACATGCAGAGGCGTCAAAACTAGATGTAACTTTAGATTTTAGTCCAGAAAAATTACATATTACCATACAGGATGATGGGGTTGGTTTTGATATGAAATCTGTACAGGCAAATTCTGGTTTGTTAAATATGAAAAGCCGCGCATCCTTGGTCAACGCAGATTTAGAGTATACATCTTCTCGAAATAAAGGAGTTTTACTTATTTTGTCTTATCCTATATACAATAAAAATTGATTTTATACATTTGTAGTACAAAAGATATTCCTACCGTATCAAAGTATAAAAACGTATAAAACTTATGAAAAAGAAGACTATAGTTATTGTTGACGATCATCTTCTGTTTGCACAATCGTTAGAGAGTTTAATATCAAAACTGGAGAAATATGAGGTTTTGGCAATTTTAAAAAACGGTAAGGAGCTTACACAGTATTTTAAGCATAAAAGGAGAACGCCAGATCTTATACTATTAGATGTTAAGATGCCAGTAATGGATGGGGTGCAAACCATGCAATGGCTTAAGAAAAACAAACCAGATCAAAAAGCATTAGCTTTAACGATGGAGGATGATGAAGAAACCATTATTAGAATGTTAAGATCAGGAGCTAAAGGATATCTTTTAAAAGATATACATCCCGAGAATTTTGAGTTTGCAATGAAAATGGTGATCGAGCAAGGATTTTATTATTCAGGAAAAATAGAAAGTGCCTTGCGTAATTCAGAAGATCTTGCTGAAACTATAAATCTTCATGAAAAATTAACAGATAAGGAAAGAATTTTTTTAAAATATGCCTGTTCAGAACTTACGTATAAGGATATTGCAGAAGAGATGCATTTAAGCCCAAAAACAATAGAAAATTATCGGGAAGCGGTATTTAAAAAACTAGAAGTTAAAACCAGAGTTGGATTAGTGATTTATTGCATAAAAAATAAACTTTTTGTGGTTTAGTGATATTTTTTTCATGAAATAGATAAGAGATCTTAAAAGAAGTATTTATAAAATGATTTTTTTAAAGTTAGCTCTTTCGAAAAAATAAACTATATTTGAATTCAGAAAATGAATAACAGAAACATAAATATCATTGTGGTCATTAATATTGAGGTAATTATTATACCTTGATAAGGGACCTTTATAGATATTAATCATATATAAAAATCCCTTTACTCAAGTAAAGGGATTTTTTTGTTTGAATAAACAGTCTGTTTAAAGAATAGAACTTAAAAAAAGAATATAGATTAAAATGAGAGTGTTTAATAATATAATTATCAATGTCATTATCATTATTGTGATTATTTCGCAAGTATGAAGGGATGTTGTATGCTAAAATAAATAGAGCTCCCTTCATTTTATGAAGGGATTTTTTTTTGGAGTATATCTAAATACTTAAAAAAAAATAACAAATAGTGATTGTAAATATTAAAATATAAAATACTGTAAATCAGTAATTAATATAAGTGAAGGTAGTGTTGGATATTGTAAGGGTATTGAATAAAATCTAAAGATTTAGATGCAACGAAATAATTTTACATTATGATTTGCTTAGTTCGATAGATATATGGTATTGAAAAAGTTAAAATTTAAAATAATTCATAAAACTGATATTTAAAAAAAATGAGCATTAATAAATATAGTAAACAAGTCACACAAGATGATACACAACCAGCCGCACAGGCAATGCTTCATGCTATTGGTTTAACCGACGAGGATTTTAATAAACCATTGGTTGGTATAGCAAGTACTGGTTATGAAGGAAATCCATGCAATATGCACCTTAACGACCTCGCAAAGCTGGTCAAAAAAGGAACTCTGCAAGAAGACGTAGTTGGACTAATATTTAATACTATTGGGGTAAGCGATGGTATATCTATGGGAACACCAGGTATGCGATTTTCATTACCATCCAGAGATGTAATTGCAGATTCTATGGAGACGGTAGTGCAAGCAATGTCTTATGATGGTATGGTAACTGTAGTTGGATGCGATAAAAATATGCCAGGAGCATTAATGGCAATGCTTCGGTTAAACCGCCCATCGATTTTGGTATACGGGGGAACTATAGCCTCTGGATGCCATGAAGGTAAAAAACTAGATGTGGTTTCGGCTTTTGAAGCCTGGGGAGAAAAAGTAGCAGGAACAATATCCCAAACAGAATATAAAAATGTGATAGAAAAAGCTTGTCCCGGAGCAGGAGCATGTGGTGGAATGTATACCGCAAATACGATGGCTTCAGCAATCGAAGCTTTAGGGATGGCTTTGCCATATAACTCTTCAAACCCAGCGATAAGTAAAGATAAAGAACAAGAAAGTATAGCTGCAGGACGAGCAATGCGACTACTGCTAGAAAAAGATATAAAACCAAAAGATATAGTAACTAAAAAGTCATTAGAAAACGCCATACGATTGGTTACTATTCTTGGTGGTTCTACAAATGCAGTTTTACACTTTTTGGCAATAGCCAGAGCAGCAGATGTAGAGTTTACTTTAGCCGATTTTCAAAGAATAAGTGACGAAACTCCATTTTTGGCAGATTTAAAGCCAAGTGGAAAATACTTAATGGAAGATGTACACGAAGTAGGAGGAATTCCTGCGGTATTAAAATATCTTTTAAAGAAAGGACTACTTCATGGAGACTGTTTAACCGTAACCGGAAAGACAATAGCTGAAAATTTATTGGATGTTCCAGATCTTAAAGAAGGTCAAGAGGTAATCAAACCTATAGAAAATCCAATAAAGCAAACAGGACATCTTAGAATACTATTTGGAAACTTAGCACAAGATGGTTGCGTAGCAAAAATAACAGGTAAAGAAGGGTTACGATTTGAAGGAAAAGCAAAAGTGTTTGAAGGAGAGTACAATGCTAATGATGGTATAAGAGAGGGTAAGGTAGAAAAAGGAGATGTTGTAGTTATTCGATATGAAGGACCAAAAGGCGGCCCTGGTATGCCAGAAATGTTAAAACCAACCGCAGCAATAATGGGAGCTGGTTTAGGAAAAGATGTCGCTTTGATTACAGATGGACGATTTTCTGGAGGAACACATGGATTTGTAGTAGGGCATATTACTCCTGAAGCACAAGATGGTGGCTTGATCGCATTAGTAAAAGATGGCGATATTATTACTATTGATGCAGAAACAAATACTATTACAGTAGCTATTGAGGAGGAAGAAATAAAGAAAAGAAGAGCAGCATGGGAGCAACCAGCCTTAAAGTTTAATAAAGGAGTATTATACAAATATGCAAAAACAGTATCCTCTGCATCCCGAGGATGTGTAACAGATGAGTTCTAAAAGTACTCTTGCACAAAATGTTGGTTTTAAATGAATTGGTATTACGGCGAAGGCTGAAGTCAAAAAATAATATTTGATGCAGGTAAACAATAAATTATCATTCTGATGTAAATCAGAACCTAAAAAAAGCCTGGACTATAGTTTCTAAAAGTCTAGCCTCTAAAATAATAGTGTATGGAAACACAAACACAAACAATAAAAAAAGAAACAAAAGTGTCAACAGAGAGAATGAAAGGTGCAGAAGCAGTCATTAGATGTTTATTGGCAGAAGGAGTAGATTTAATTTATGGGTATCCAGGTGGGGCGATTATGCCTGTGTATGATGAGCTATACAAATATCAAGAGCAACTGCATCATGTTTTAACTCGACATGAACAAGGAGCTACACATGCTGCACAAGGATATGCAAGAACCAGTGGTAAAGTGGGAGTAGCAATAGCAACTTCTGGACCAGGGGCAACAAATTTTGTAACAGGTATTGCAGATGCACAGATAGATTCTACCCCAATGGTATGTATTACAGGACAGGTAGGCTCTCATTTGTTAGGGTCTGATGCGTTTCAGGAAACAGACATTATAGGTATTTCTACACCTATTACCAAATGGAATCATCAAATTACCAAAGCAGAAGATATCCCTGCGGTATTAGCAAAGGCTTTTTATATTGCTCGTTCTGGTAGACCAGGACCTGTTTTAATCGATATTACAAAAGATGCTCAGTTTGGGGAGTTGGATTTTGCGTACGAAAAATGTAAAGGAGTACGTAGTTATATACCAGTTCCCCAAACAGATCTGCATAGTTTGGAAGCAGCAGCTAAACTTATCAATAATGCTAAGAAACCAATGGTAATATTTGGACAAGGTATTATTTTAGGAGAAGCAGAAGAAGAGCTCAAAAAATTTATTGAAAAAACAGGGATACCTTCTGCCTGGACTATTTTAGGACTCTCAGCACTACCAACAGCGCATACATTAAATGTAGGTATGGTGGGTATGCATGGTAATTATGGGCCAAACAAACTAACAAACGAATGTGATGTATTGTTGGCAATTGGGATGCGTTTTGATGATAGAGTCACTGGTGATTTAGAAAGGTATGCTAAACAAGCAAAAGTTATACATTTTGAAATTGATCCAGCAGAGGTAAATAAAAATGTAAAAGCAGATGTAGCGGTTATGGGCAATGTAAAAAATACATTAGCACAAATACTACCTATGGTAAAACCCAATACGCATGAATCTTGGTTACAAGAATTTAGAAATTATGATACTATCGAATATGATAAAGTTATAAAAGACGAATTATATCCTAACGAGGAAGGTTTGTCTATGGGAGAAGTACTTAGAAGGATCAATGAAGAAACTAAAGGAGATGCAGTTATAGTATCTGACGTAGGACAACACCAAATGATAGCATGTCGTTATGCCGAATTTACAAAAACCAAAAGTAATATTACTTCTGGAGGATTAGGTACTATGGGATTTGCTTTGCCAGCAGCGATCGGTGCTAAAATGGGAGCTCCAGATAGAGAGGTGGTAGCTATAATAGGTGATGGGGGTTATCAGATGACGATACAAGAACTAGGCACCATTTATCAAACAAAAGTACCTGTAAAAATAGTTGTTTTAAATAATGAATTTTTAGGGATGGTGCGCCAATGGCAACAATTATTTTTTGATAAACGATATGCGTCTACAGAAATGGTGAACCCTGATTTTGTAAAAATAGCTGAAGGATATCATATTCAATCCAAAAGAGTAACCAGAAGAGAAGATTTACAAGAAAGTATTAAAGAAATGATAGCTTGTAAAGACTCTTATTTTTTAGAAGTATGTGTAGAAAAAGAAAATAATATATTCCCAATGGTTCCTACAGGAGCCTCTGTTTCAGATATAAGATTAGAATAATAGTCCTTTGTTTATTCTAGTTTAGGCTTAGAGAAGATACAACGACATAAAATAGTAATAATGAAAAAAGAAAATTACACCATATCTATATATACCGAAAACAATATAGGACTGTTAAATAGGATTTCAGCAATATTTTTAAGAAGACATATAAACTTAGAAAGTTTTACAGCTTCGGTATCTGAAATTAAAGATGTATTTCGGTTTATAATAGTGGTGCAAATTACCGAAGAGCAGGTAAAGAAAATTATTGGACAGATCGAAAAACAAATTGAAGTTATCAAAGCTTTTTACCATACCGATGACGAAACAATTTATCAAGAGACGGCTTTGTTTAAAGTAGCTTCAAAACTACTTTTTGAAGACCGTCAAATTCAAAACGTAATTAAAAGTAGCAATGCGAACATAGTCACAGTAACTCCAGAGTTTTTTGTTTTAGAAAAAACAGGGCGACGTAACGATGTAGAAGCTTTGTATAATGAACTGGAGCCTTATGGTTTAATGCAGTTTGTTCGATCAGGTAGAATTGCAATAACAAAAGATAAAATGCATATTTCTAAAATATTAGAAAATTTTGCAGTAGAAACTGTGTAAGGGATAGTAGCGACATCCTTTTATTTTGTGGATCCCTGAGGTTCTCGAAGGGATCCACAAGATAAAAGATATAGCGCATAGCCCGACCCCAAACTTGTTTGGGGATACATCATAATATAAAATAACTGAAAATTAAAATTTAATCAAATTTCTTAACAGAAATCACAACAAATTAAGAAGGAAATGGCAAATTACTTTAATACGCTATCATTAAGAGATCAATTAACGCAATTAGGAAAATGCAGATTCATGAATTCTGAAGAATTTTCAGATGGAATAGAAGCATTAAAAGGAAAAAAAATCGTTATCGTTGGGTGTGGAGCACAGGGTTTAAACCAAGGATTGAATATGAGAGATTCTGGTTTAGATATCTCGTATGCGCTTCGTAAAGCAGCTATTCAAGAAAAAAGACAGTCTTTTATAAATGCATCCGATAATGGGTTTACAGTAGGGACTTACGAAGAATTGATTCCAAAAGCAGATTTGGTAATTAATTTAACACCAGATAAACAACATACACAGGTAGTAAATGCAGTAATGCCTTTAATGAAAAAAGGAGCTACATTGTCCTATTCTCATGGTTTTAATATTGTAGAAGAAGGAATGCAAATAAGAGAAGATCTTACAGTAATAATGGTAGCACCAAAATGCCCTGGATCAGAAGTAAGAGAAGAATATAAAAGAGGATTTGGAGTACCGACATTAATAGCAGTACACCCAGAAAATGATCCACAAGGACATGGTTTTGAACAAGCAAAAGCTTATGCTGTAGGAACAGGTGGAGATAGAGCAGGGGTATTAGAATCTTCGTTTGTAGCAGAGGTAAAATCGGATCTTATGGGAGAGCAAACCATTTTATGTGGGTTGTTGCAAACAGGATCTATTTTATGTTTTGATAAAATGATAGAAAAAGGAATAGATGCAGGGTATGCTTCAAAATTAATTCAGTACGGTTGGGAAACCATTACTGAAGGATTAAAATACGGCGGAATTACCAATATGATGGATAGATTATCTAACCCATCCAAGATTAAAGCTTTTGAACTTTCTGAAGAATTAAAAGATAGTATGCGTCCATTATTTCAGAAACATATGGATGATATTATTTCAGGACATTTTTCAAAAACAATGATGGACGATTGGGCTAATGATGATAAAAATCTATTGTCCTGGAGAGCTGCAACAGGAGAGACCGCATTCGAAAAAACTCCTGCAGGTAATGTTGAAATTTCTGAACAAGAGTTTTATGATAATGGAGTATTAATGGTTGCAATGGTAAGAGCAGGTGTAGAATTAGCTTTTGAAGCAATGACAGATTCTGGAATTATAGAAGAATCAGCATATTATGAGTCTTTGCATGAAACGCCTTTAATTGCAAATACTATTGCTCGTAAAAAATTATTTGAAATGAATCGTGTGATTTCTGACACAGCAGAATATGGTTGTTATTTATTTGATCACGCATGTAAGCCATTACTTGCAGATTTTATGAAAACAATAGATACTAATGTAATAGGTAAAGCATATGATGAAGGAAAAAGTAATGGGGTGGATAATGCTAAATTAATAGCTATAAATGCAGCATTAAGAAATCACCCTATCGAAATTATAGGCGCTAGATTAAGAGCTTCAATGACCGCAATGAAACCTATAGTATAATGAATATTATAATCTGCCGAGATCTTTAAGAGTTTTGAGATGTGTATTGTGTAACCTTTTATTAGGTCTTGGCAGATCTTTTTTAATTGTAAATCCTAATTATGAGTACCATAACCACTACACCTGTATATTTTCCTAAGCTAGTAGATATTCAAAAAGCTGCTACTATTATTAATGAGGTGGCTATGATAACTCCTTTAATGAATAGTATTCGGTATTCTAGAAGATATGGAGCTAATGTTTTGCTAAAACGAGAGGATCTCCAACGAGTACGTTCCTATAAAATAAGAGGAGCTTTTAATAAAATAAGTTCGCTTACTAAATACCAACTAGAGAAAGGAGTAGTCTGTGCCAGTGCAGGGAATCATGCACAAGGAGTAGCTTTTGCATGCAACCATTTAGGTATAGAAGGAACAATATACATGCCATCGGTAACTCCAAAACAAAAAGTAGAACAAACAAAAATGTTTGGAGGAGATCATGTAAAGATAGTTTTAGAAGGGGATACATTTGATGATTCTTTTAAAGCTGCTATGCAAATCTGTACTTCTGAAGGAAAAACATTTGTACACCCTTTTGATGATGTAAAAACAATAGAAGGACAAGGTACTATTGGATTAGAAATATTTAATCAGGCAAATGTACCTATTGATTATGTTTTTGTAGCTATAGGAGGCGGAGGATTGGCATCTGGTTTATGCGGTGCTTTGAAAACATTATCACCAAATACTAAGATTATAGGAGTGGAACCAACAGGAGCACCTTCTATGTTCACTTCGATACAAAACAATAAGAATACAGAGATTTATAATATAGATAAGTTTATTGATGGAGCGGCAGTGCAAAAAGTTGGAGATTTAAATTTTGAAATATGTAAAGCATATTTGTCTGATATGATTACTGTTCCAGAAGGATTGGTGTGCCAAACGATATTGGATTTGTATAATAGAGATGCAATAGTAGTAGAACCGGCGGGAGCTTTAACCTTAGCGGCATTAGAATTTTATAAAGATAAGATTAAAGGAAAAAATGTAGTATGTATTGTAAGTGGTAGCAATAACGATATTACCCGTACCGCAGAGATAAAAGAAAGAGCACTTTTGTATGCAGATTTAAAACATTACTTTATCGTTCGTTTTCCGCAAAGAGCTGGTGCTTTAAAACAGTTTGTAGGAGAAGTACTGGGGCCAAATGATGATATCACTCATTTTGAATATTCGAAGAAATCAAGTAGAGAAAACGGTCCAGCGGTGGTAGGTATAGAGTTAAAAGATAAAAAAGACCTACAACCTTTAATGGATAGGATGAAAGCTTATAATTTCTTTGGAGATTATCTAAACGATAAGCCAGATTTGTTTCAGTTTTTGGTATAGATATTTGTTAGAGATTTAAAATTTTACATAACTGTTTTTTAGTTTTTTAACATTATTAACTATTTAAAAAACACAATTAATGTGAAAAAAATATCATATTGATTAATGTGGTTGATTAAAATTGAAGAAAATATAAAAATCAGTTAGTTTTTAAATTTACTAATATAATGTATTATTTTTTTACGTAATATTGTATCATCTAGTTAACGAAAGGGGCTACGGCCGACGATTTAGAGTTACTATTATGGAAACGTCAAATTATACATTATCAAGAGTTAAGGTTCAATTTTCGAACACATTTAGTAATATAGATATTACTGTACGTCGTTTTCGTCGCCCCTTGTGGGTCTAATCTTTTTTTGAAGTAGGTGCGTCCTACTTCCCCTAGAGACATCAAATCCTTTTAGTGAAATTAAATGAAGAAGAATTTAGTTATTTCTTCAAAGTATTTAATTGTCTTTTTTCGCATAAAAACGAAACATAATCACTTTCTATCCAGGATTTAGAACAATCAGATTACTAACTTAATTTAAAGCTTCTTTAATAAGCGTTGTCCGTTTATGAAAAAAGTAGACATCATCATTGCTGATGAAAACCACTATAAGTACGCACAAGAAATATGCGAAGTAATAGCAGACTCTGCAAGAGTTAGAGGAACTGGTATAGCAAAGCGTACACCAGAATATATACAAACCAAAATACAAAACAAAAATGCAATAATTGCTCTATCGGGTAATCAATTTGCAGGATTTTGTTACATCGAGGTGTGGAGTCATGGTAAATATGTAGCACATTCTGGTTTAATTGTACATCCTGATTTTAGAAATCAAGGATTAGCAAAAAACATCAAAGAATTTATATTTAATTATTCATTAAAAAAATATCCAACAGCCAAAGTTTTTGGAATAACGACAGGATTGGCAGTAATGAAAATAAATTCAGATCTAGGGTATAGACCCGTTACATTTTCAGAATTAACAGACGACCCTAAGTTCTGGGAAGGTTGTAAAACATGTACCAATTTTAATATTCTTACATCTAAAGAGCATAAAATGTGCCTATGTACTGGGATGTTGTATGATCCTGCCAAAAAAAATAGTAAGAAAGAGAAGTGGTTTGATAAGGCGGTACTAAAAAGATTAAAAAATATTAAGCAAGCGATAATGCTTAAAAACAATAAAGAATTACTGTTATGGAAAAAGTAGTACTGGCATATAGTGGAGGTTTAGATACTTCCTATTGTGTAAAATATCTAATTCACGAACAAAACCTTGAAGTGCATACTATTTTGGTAAATACAGGCGGTTTTTCAGAAAAAGAATTAAAAGAAACTCAAACAAGAGCATACGAGTTAGGAAGTTCTTCGCATAGTAATAAAACTATATTACAAGAATTTTATGATAAAGCAATTAAATATCTGATTTATGGTAATGTATTAAAAAATAGTACATACCCTCTTTCAGTAAGTGCAGAACGAATTTTTCAAGCCATAGAAGTTATAAATCATGCCAAAAAGATAGGAGCAAAGTATATAGCACATGGTAGTACAGGAGCAGGAAATGATCAAATTCGTTTCGATGTAATCTTTCAAACACTTGCGCCCGAGATAGAAATTATAACTCCTATTAGAGATTTAAAACTTTCCCGACAAGAAGAAGTTACATATCTTCAAAAACATGGAGTTCATTATAGTTGGGAAAAAGCACAATATTCTATAAACAAAGGACTTTGGGGAACTAGTGTTGGAGGTAAGGAAACACTTACATCTCATGATACACTACCCGAAAAAGCATATCCAAGTCAACTTCAAAAAGAAAGTGAAGAAACTATCCTTTTAAACTTCGAAAAAGGAGAATTAACAGGATTAGATGGAGTTAAAGATTCTCCCATCAGAAATATTCAAAAACTAGAAGAATTAGCTAGTGCTTTTGCAATAGGTAGAGATACGCATGTAGGAGATACTATTATAGGAATAAAAGGCAGAGTAGGTTTTGAAGCAGCAGCACCAATCGTTATTATAAAAGCACATCACTTATTAGAAAAACATGTACTTACCAAATGGCAACAGTATTGGAAAGAACAATTGGCAAATTGGTATGGTATGCTATTGCATGAAGGTAATTATTTGGATCCTGTAATGAGAAATATTGAAGTATTTATGGAAGATTCTCAAAAATCTGTTACGGGTAACGTAAAAGTAAAATTAAAACCATACCATTTTATACTAGAAGGAATCGAATCGGATTTTGATATGATGAAATCAGATTTTGGGCAATATGGAGAAATGAACAATTCTTGGACCTCTGAAGACGCTAAAGGTTTTATTAAAATTTATGGTAATGCCAATAAAATATATCACAATATAAACCCAGGTAAACTATGATACGAGTAGGAATAATAGGAGGATCTGGATATACAGCAGGAGAATTATTACGATTATTAGTACACCATCCTAATGTGGAATTGGATTTTGTATATAGTACAACAAATGCAGGGAATCCTATTTATAAACAACATCCAGATCTGATAGGAGAAATAGCTATTAGTTTTACAGATATAATAAACCCAAATGTAGACGTAGTTTTTCTGTGTTTAGGACATGGTAGATCTAAAGTTTTTTTGGAAACCAATGAGTTTTCTTCTATAACTAAGATCATTGATTTAGGAAATGATTTTAGATTACATCAAGATAAGAGATATCTCAATAGAGATTTTGTCTATGGTCTTCCTGAGTTACAAAAAGATCAAATTAAAACTGCTAATAATATAGCGAACCCAGGGTGTTTTGCAACTGCAATTCAGTTAGGACTGTTGCCTTTAGCTTCCTCAGGAAAATTGAAAGATGCAATACATATTAATGCTACAACTGGAAGTACGGGAGCAGGAGTAATGCCAGGTGGAACCACACATTTTAGCTGGAGAGATAATAATTTTTCTAGTTATAAAGTATTTGCACATCAGCATTTAGGAGAGATTCAACAAAATGTGAAACAATTACAAAGCAATTTTGATTTTCCTATTTTCTTTATTCCCAATCGCGGTAATTTTAGTAAAGGAATTTATGCAACCATGTATACTAAATATGACGATAGTATAGAGGTAGCAAAAGAAATGTATACTTCTTTTTATAAAGGTTCTGAGTTTGTAAAGATATCTGAAGAAGAAATTTATCTAAAACAAGTAGTGAACACAAATAAGTGTATTCTTCATATCAGTAAAAATAATGGAATGCTATTAATCACATCGGTAATTGATAATTTAATCAAAGGAGCTTCAGGACAGGCAATTCATAACATGAATTTAATGTTTGGATTAAAAGAAAAAACAGGTTTAGAGTTGAAAGCTAGTGCATTTTAAGATGGATGTTATACCAATAATATTGAAATGCATACAAAATAAGAAATAAAAATGAATAAAATAACCATAATAGGAGGAGGGAATTTAGGGAAATCCATAATTTCTGGATTAGCAGATAGCGATATATTCGAAAAACAAAATATTACTGTAGTAGATAAGTCTAAATATAATTTAAACGAAGTAAAAGAAAAATTAGGAGTGTCTACTTCTCAAAATATAATACAATCTATAACAAATGTAAAGTGGATAATACTTTGTGTACAACCAAGACAATTAGAGAATGTATTGCAGGAGATTAAGGATAAAGTAACATCAGATCAAATACTAATTTCAACCGTTACAGGGACATCCATAGCAGAAATAAATGCTGTGATTCCTAACAATAAAATTGTAAGAGTAATGCCAAATACAGGAGCATCAAAAAAACTATCTATGACTTGTATTGCTGCTAATGAAGATGTAAAAGAAGAATTAATAATAGTACAAAAAATGTTTGATACCATTGGTAAAACCTTAGTGATCGAAGAGCGACTTATGCAAGCAGCAACAGTTTTGGGAGCAAGTGGTATCGCCTTTTTTCTAAGATTTTTAAGAGCTATGATACAAGGAGGAATACAGATGGGGTTTCATCCTCACGAAGCACAAATTATAGCAGTACAAACCGCTATCGGAGCAGCCACGTTGGTAGCAGAAAATGGAACGCATCCAGAACGAGAAATTGATAAAGTAACTACACCACAAGGATGTACGATTGAAGGTTTAAATGAGATGGAACATCAAGGATTAAGCTCTTCAGTAATAAAAGGAGTTATGGCATCTTATGAAAAAATAAATACCATAAAATAGAAAATAATGGATAATATTTTTATCAAAATCCATAATGAACTACAAATAAAAAATTAATAAAAAATGAAACTATTCGATGTATATCCATTATATAATGTAGAGCCTGTTAACGCTTATAATTGTATTGTTGTAGATAAAGATGGGACAGAATATTTGGATATGTATGGGGGGCATGCGGTGATTTCTATAGGTCATTCACACCCTCATTATATAAAAAAAATAAAAGAACAGATAGAAAAAATTGGTTTTTATTCTAATGCTGTTCAAAATAGTATTCAAACTAAGTTGGCAGAAAAACTCGGTCAGTTATCTGGATATAGCAATTACCAATTGTTTTTATGTAACTCTGGAGCAGAAGCCAATGAAAATGCGTTAAAACTAGCATCTTTTTTTACAGGAAAATCTAGAATTGTAGCATTTCATAATGGTTTTCATGGTAGAACATCTGCCGCAGTTGCTGCAACCGATAATAGCAAAATAAATTCACCATTAAATAGTCAGCAAAGCGTTTCATTTTTGCCATTAAACCAAATTGAGTTAGTCAAAACTGAATTAGAAAAAGGGGACGTTTGTGCTGTAATTATAGAGCCAATACAAGGAGTAGGAGGATTAGATGAAGGAACTACAGATTTTTTTAAAGCTTTAGAAATTCTTTGTAAAAAGCATAATGTAGTTCTTATTCTGGACGAAGTGCAATCTGGGTATGGTCGAAGCGGAAAATTTTTTGCGCATCAATATCATGGTATAACTCCAGATATAATTTCTGTAGCAAAAGGTATGGGTAATGGTTTTCCGATAGGAGGAATATTAATTGCACCACATATACCAGCCCTTCATGGTATGTTGGGAACCACCTTTGGGGGTAATCATTTAGCTTGCGCTGCTGCATTATCTGTTTTAGAGGTAATAGAAACCGAAAACCTGATGGATAATGCCAGAATAACTGGAGAATATTTTATATCCCAAGCAAGTACAATACCTGGAGTCCAAAAAGTAAAAGGAAGGGGACTGATGTTAGGGTTAGAATTTGATTTTGAAGTTAGTGAGTTACGAAAAAAAATGATCTATGAAAAACATGTATTTACGGGTGGAGCAATGAATAAAAAATTATTACGAATACTTCCTCCTTTAACTATTAGAAAAAAAGAAATAGACCAGTTTATAAATGCATTACAAGGTGCATTAGTCGAAATACCAATTATTTAGAAAAATACTAATGAATAACTACTTTTCTATACAAGATATAGATTCCTTATCCGATTGGTTAAAGGAAGCGATAGAAATAAAAAAAAAACCATTAGCAAATAAAACTTTAGGTAAAAATAAAACTATAGGGTTACTGTTTTTTAATCCCAGTCTTCGTACCAGGCTAAGTACACATAAAGCAGCATTAAATTTAGGAATGCATGTAATTGTAATGAATTTTACTGGAGAAGGGTGGTCTTTAGAGTATGAAGATGGCACTATAATGGATCAAGGAAATTCTGAACATGTTAAAGAAGCCGCTCAGGTGGTTTCTCAATATTGTGATGTGTTGGCAATACGAGCTTTTGCAAAACTAAAAAATAGAGAGGAAGATTATCGGGAAGAGGTATTGAATGGTTTTATTAAATATGCATCAATTCCAATAATCAATATGGAAAGTGCTACAGGGCATCCTTTGCAAGCACTTACAGATGCTATAACAATTACCGAATATAAAAAGACAAATAAACCAAAGGTTGTATTATCATGGGCTCCGCATCCAAAAGCTTTACCGCAGGCAGTAGCTAATTCTTTTGTAGAAATGATGCAAAAAATGGATGCGAATTTTGTAATTACTCATCCAAAGGGATTTGAATTAGATAATAAGATTACTAAACAAGTACCTATTGATTATAATCAAGAAAATGCATTAAAAGACGCAGACTTTGTATACGTTAAAAATTGGAGTTCATATGTAGATTATGGAAAAGTAGTATCTAACGATTTTTCCTGGATGATGACAAAAAAGAAGATGGAGTTAACCAATAATGGCAAGTTTATGCATTGTCTTCCAGTACGGCGTAATGTAGTAGTAGAAGACAAGGTAATAGATAGTGAAAACTCTATTGTGATTGAGCAAGCAAATAATAGAACATTTGCAGTACAATTAGTTTTAAAGAAAATACTAGAAAAACTTCAAAAATGAAGAAGCAAAAATTATTAGTTGCCAAAATAGGAGGTAATGTTATAGAAAATAAAAAAATGTTGGATTCTTTTTTAAAAGATTTTTCAAAAATAGAAGGGTACAAAATACTGGTTCATGGGGGAGGAAAATTAGCAACACAACTTGCTGAAAAATTAGAAATAAAGACCGAAATGATTGATGGACGAAGAATTACTTCGGCAGATAATCTAGATATTGTAGTAATGACCTATGCTGGATTAGTAAACAAAACCATTGTTTCTGGTTTACAAAATCATGAATGTAATGCTTTAGGGTTAACAGGAGCAGATGCAAATGTAATTATAGCAAAAAAAAGACCTAAGCAATTTGTGGATTATGGATATGTGGGGGATGTTATTAAGGTAGATAATAAAATTTTAAAAATATTTTTAGAACAAAATATAATGCCAGTTTTTTGCGCGGTAACGCATGATGGGAATGGACAATTATTAAATACAAATGCAGATACTGTAGCTTCTGAAATTGCTTCGGCAATGAGTATTGATTATGAAGTGTCGTTGTATTATTGTTTTGAGCTAAAAGGAGTTTTAGAAAATATACAGGATAAAGAATCTGTAATAGAACACATTGATTTAGAAAAATATGGGCAATTAAGAGATAATGAGATAATTGCAGAAGGGATGCTTCCTAAGCTTCAAAATTGTTTTGATGCATTACAAAAAAAAGTAAGTAAAGTGCATATTGCAAATGTAGAATTTATAAAAGATAATACAACCAAACACACTACATTGAGTTTATGAGTAATCCGATAAATGAGAAAGTATATTTTGTGAGCTTACTTTTAGATTATTGGTAGAGAAGAGGGATAAGTTTTAAAAATTTGAAAATGAAAAAAATAGAAAAGAATATGTATAATTTACAAACAGATAGCCATAAAGGTAAGGTACTTGATGATTTGCAAACTCAAATACCCTCTGATCCAAAAATAAAGAAACTTACAAATCAGGCAATTGTACTTTTGCAGAAATTGATAGAAACACCTTCTTTTTCTTCTGAAGAAGAAAAAACAGCTTTGTTGATAGAAGAATGGTTTACAGCAAATAGCATCCCATTTGAAAGGGAAAATAATAATATATGGGGGTATAATAAACATTTTGATGCCTCTAAGCCTACTATTTTGTTAAACTCTCACCATGATACAGTAAAACCAAACGGAAATTATACTAAGGATCCATTTAAAGCTTCCATAGTAGAAGATAAGTTATTTGGTTTAGGTAGTAATGATGCTGGTGGCTGTTTGGTTTCGCTTATGGCTGCATTTACTTACTTCTACGCAAAAGAAAACCTAAAATATAATTTTGTAATAGTAGCTTCTGCCGAAGAAGAGAATAGTGGTCCTTTAGGTTTAAAAAGTGTGTTAAAGTATCTCAAAAATGTCGAATTTGCTATTGTAGGAGAACCAACATTGATGCAATTGGCAATTGCAGAAAAAGGACTTTTGGTGATAGAAATATCTGTAAAAGGAACCGCTAGTCATGCCGCACATCCAAATAAAGATAATGCAATTTATAATGCTTTACCAGTAATACAATGGTTTCAATCATATGAATTTGAAAAGGTATCTGATGTTTTAGGTAAAGTAAAAATGACGGTAACACAAATAAATGCAGGTAAACAGCACAATGTAGTCCCTGCAAGTTGTGATTTTGTAGTTGATATACGAGTTAATGATATGTATAAAAATGAAGAGGTATTGAAGGTCATAAAAAATGAAATGCCTAAAAATGTTACTATAAACCCAAGATCATTAGACTTAGGTTCTTCCTCTATACCCAAAGACCATCCTATTGTGCAATCAGGTATTAAATTAGGAAGAATTACTTATGGGTCTCCAACTTTATCAGATCAATCTGTATTGAGTTGCCCTTCTTTAAAATTAGGCCCAGGAGATTCTACTAGATCCCATTCTGCAGACGAATTTATTTATATTGAAGAAATTCAAGAAGGAGTAAAGATGTATATAAAAATTTTAGAAGGAATAGTGTAAAATATTCTAATATAAATTTTTTAGAGATTTAGAAAAAGTATAAATAAGAGCAAAAAGTAAAAAAACAAGAGATGAAACTTTGGGATAAAGGATTGGCAACAGATCAGAAAATTGATATGTTTACTGTAGGTAACGACAGACAGTTAGATTTAGTTATTGCTAAATATGATATACAAGCAACGTTGGCACATGCAAAAATGTTACATAAAATAGACTTGCTTTCTGATGAAGATATCTTGGGAATTAAGACAGAATTGAATATATTGTTAAAGGAAATTGAAAAAGGGACTTTTGTGATAGAAAATCAGTTCGAAGATGTGCATTCTAAAATAGAGTTTGAATTAACAAATAGGTTAGGAGAAGCTGGTAAAAAAATTCATACTGCAAGATCTCGAAATGATCAAGTTTTGGTTGCAATGCATCTTTATTTAAAAGATGAATTAAACCAAATTAGATCTTTGATAAAAAAATTATCCCAACAATTATTAATAAATGCAGATGCTTATAAGGAGGTTTTGCTTCCTGGGTATACGCATTTGCAAATAGCGATGCCTTCCTCTTTTGGATTGTGGTTTTCTGCTTATGCAGAAATTTTTATAGATGATTTGTATTTTATAGATGCGGCATTACAAGTGGTAGATCAAAACCCATTAGGAAGTGCTGCAGGTTATGGTAGTTCATTTCCTATAGATAGAGAGTTTACTACTAAAGAGTTAGGTTTTAAAACATTAAAATATAATGTAGTGGCAGCACAAATGAGTCGTGGAAAATCTGAAAAATCAGCAGCATTAGCAATGAGCAGTGTAGCAGGTACTTTATCTAAATTAGCAATGGATGTATGTTTGTATATGAGCCAAAATTTTGATTTTATGAGTATTCCATCAGAATTAACTACAGGATCCAGTATTATGCCACATAAGAAAAATCCAGACGTCTTTGAGTTAATAAGAGGAAAATGTAACAAAATTCAAGCGTTACCGTATGAGTTAAGCTTGATTACTAATAATTTACCAAGTGGTTATCATAGAGATTTACAATTACTTAAAGAAGGTATCATACCTGCTATTCAAGATTTAAAGGCATCTATAGAAATGGCAATGTATGCTTTAAAAAATGTGCGTATAAATAAAAATATTTTAGAAGACACTAAGTATGATTATCTATTTAGTGTAGATACCTTAAATGAACTGGTAATGAAAGGTATGTCTTTTAGAGATGCTTATATAAAGATTGGATTAGATATTGAAAAAGGTACTTATAAACCAGAAAAAAACACAAAACATAGTCATATAGGTAGTATCAATAACCTATGTCTTAAAAATATAGAAGAGAAGCTGGAGCAGTTTAATTGAGTGTAAGTTGAGTTAGTTTAATTTTTTGCTTCGGCTTAGACCCTCAGAGGAGTTGTTAACCACTGAGGGTTGCTTTTTACAGTACTATTTTTATAATTTCTTTATAGAAAAAAAAGTATTTCTGAAGTAAATTAAGAAGAATAAGAAGAGAAGAAGTGGTTATTATATAGGTTTTATCCGTCAGCGACTACTTGGAATGATAATAAACTAAAAGTAGTATCATAAAATACAAATAGCTGTAAAATAATAATCAATTAAAAGAAAAAAGTCGAAGAGAAATAAAGCTAAAAACATACCAAAAGCAATAAAATCTATTTCCCGATACAAAAATTAGCAAAGATATTCCCTAGTAGATCATCACTGGTTATTTCACCAGTTATTTCACCAAAATGATATAATGCCTGGCGAATGTCTATTGCCATTAAATCTCCAGAAAGCCCAGAATCTAAGCCATATTGTACTTTTTGAATTTCTTCTAAAGCTTTTAGTAAAGCATCATAATGACGAGAGTTGGTTACAATAGTCTCGTTGTTTCGTAAAGCTCCCGTGTTTACAAATTCTAAAAGTTTATTTTGTAGCTCTTCAACCCCTGTGTTTTGTTTAGCAGAAAGTAAATGAATGTTTTCTATTTCAGATCGTAGAGTTAAAATTTGATCATCATTAAGCTTATCTACTTTATTGGCAACAATAAGTAAAGGCTTTTGTGGGTATTTGTTTTTTATCTTACCTATTTCTGTTTTTAATTCCTGTAAACGATTTGGAGTTAAAAGAGAACTATCTACTAAATAAATAACAACCTGTGCTTGTTCTATTTTTTCAAAGGTTTTTTTTATTCCAATACTTTCTACAACATCTTTAGTATCTCGTATTCCAGCAGTATCTATAAATCTAAAACCAATTCCACCAATATTAATTTCATCTTCAATAGTATCTCTGGTTGTTCCGGCAATTTCAGAAACAATAGCTCTTTCTTCATTAAGTAAAGCATTAAGCAAGGTTGATTTTCCAACATTGGGTTCACCTACAATAGCTACAGGAATACCATTTTTAATAACATTACCTACAGCAAAAGAATCAATAAGACGTTTTAATACATTCGTAATTTTAAAAACTAAACTATTAAATTGAGTACGATCTGCAAACTCAACATCTTCTTCTGCAAAATCAAGTTCTAATTCTATTAAGGATGCAAAGTTCAATAATTCATCTCTTAATTTTTTAATTTCATTAGAAAAACCTCCTCGCATTTGTTGCATTGCAATTTGATGAGAAGCCTCAGAATCTGAAGCAATAAGATCGGCGACAGCTTCTGCTTGAGATAGATCTAGTTTAGCATTAATAAATGCACGAAGCGTAAATTCTCCTGCATTTGCCATTCTGCAACCTTTGCGTAATAATAATTGAATGATTTCTTGTTGGATATAGACTGATCCATGACAAGAAATTTCGACAGTGGGCTCCCCAGTATACGAATTTGTCCCTTTAAATAAAGAAACCAAAACTTCATCAAGCATCCTTTTTTCATCAACAATATGACCTAAATGTATAGTATGTGTTTTTTGGGAACTTAGTTTTTTTCCGCTAATAGAACGAAATAAAGGAGAACAAATAGTAATAGCATCTTTTCCAGAAACACGAATAACAGCTATAGCCCCTGCTCCAGATGGTGTTGCTAATGCAACTATGGTATCTTGTGTCATTATTATAAATATCAAAAGCAAAAATAGGCATTAATGAAAGTATTTTAAATTTTGTAGGCTAAACTTTTTTGAAGAGTGATTTTTCTTTTCTATATTGTACAAGGAATAAAAGCTATTTTTAAATAGCTAATTCTTTTTGGAAAATAAGAAGAATACGAGAAAACGCTGGTTTTCATTTGATTAAAAATTAGATGACCGGTTAGTGGAATACTATTTTATTGTAACCCTTTAGGTTATAAATATTTTAGGAACTAACTATATTTAATATCTAACTCATAATTTTTAATCTTATTCTTATGAAAAACACAAACTTAATTAATTTTACTTTAAAACATTCTGTACAGAAGTTCAGTCTGTTAATATGTACGGTTTTTATGCTTTCGCCGTATGTTAATTTTGCTCAGGATGAACTTGCTCGTCATTATACAAAATATGACATAACTTTAAAATCGGAAGGTATTAACAACAAAAGTAATTCTGAAGTTATTACTCAAAGCATATCAGAAAAAGGAGCGACATGGTTACGTTTATTTTTTAAAGATGTAAATCTTGGAGCTAAAAGTACTGTAACTATTACTTCTGTTTTAGATGGTGCCACACAAACATTAACGGCAGAAACTATAAAAGATTGGAAAAACACAACAGCTTATTTTAATGGAGATAAAGTTATTGTAAAACTAACTATAGCTTCTGGAGAGAAATCCATTGGATTAAACATATTCGAGGTAGGTGTTGGAGAAGAAGATCCTAATGTGAAATCGCAATGTGGATCAGCAGATGACCGAGTAGATTCTGCAGATAATGCTATTGGAAGAATAGTTCCAATTGGATGTACAGGTTGGATTATTACTAATGGTAAACTTGTAACAGCGGGGCATTGCCTAACTAGTAGATCTGAGATAATAGAGTTTAATGTGCCTAAATCTAACCCAAATAGAACAATAGTACACCCTGGTCCAGAAGATCAATATCCAATAGGTAATTTTGTGTCTCCTTATATAAATAGTCCAAGTCAGGCTAATGATTGGGGAGTATTTACGGCTAGTGCAAATTCACAAACAGGAAAAACACCTATACAAGCACAAGGAAAATCGTTTAATGTAGTGCAAAGTGCTCCAAGTAGTACGATAAGAATTACTGGTTTTGGTACCGATACGGGAATTGATAATCAAACTCAGCAAACTCATGCAGGTCCATTATCTTCAGTTACAAATACATTTGTTAGATATAGAACAGATACAACAGGAGGAAATTCTGGAAGCCCGATCATAGATGCAGCTACAGGAAACGCAATTGGAGTTCATGCTTATGGAGGTTGTTCCTCATCAGGAGGTTCTAACTCTGGAGAAAGAGCTACTATACCTGCTTTTTGGAATGCTATGGGGTTAGATGGAAATCCTCCACCTCCACCAACGTGTACAACTCTTGATTTTAATGATTATCAGATTACCTCATTTTCAAATCAAGATACTGCTGGTAACTTTTCAATCGTAAGTGGTGGAGCAGGTATATCTATGCAAAATAATACTTGGAAATATATAACGCTAAATTATACAGTAACATCAAATACCGTTATTGAATTTGATTTTAGTAGCACTTCTCAAGGAGAAATACATGGTGTAGGTTTTGAAAATGATAACTCTCTTACTTCTTCAAGATATTTTAGAGTGTATGGGACACAGAATTATGGAGTAGGTAACTTTGATAATTACTCAGGATCAGGAACTAAAAAATATACTATACCAGTAGGGAATTTTTATACAGGAGCTATGAATAGACTAGTTTTTATTAATGATAATGATACTGGTAGTGGTAATACTTCTGTATTTAGTAATGTGAAAATATATGAAGGATCTTGTGGGCAGTCTGCTACTTCTGAAAGTTTGGTAGCAGAATTAGAATCTGTTTCGCCAATATTGGGTAATGAAGAAGAAGGGGATCTTGCAGGACTAAAAATGACTCCTAATCCAGCTAAAGATGTATTTTCATTACATATTAATCCATATGCTACAGGAAAAGTTGGGGCCACTATTTATACTATTTTAGGAAGCAAAAAAGGATATTTAGAATTGCAACCAGGAGTAAATACTATATCCACACGTGATTTATCTTTGGGTGTTGGAGTTTATTTAGTAAAAATTATAAGTAGTGATGGTAGTACTAATACACAAAAACTTATAATCAATTAAATTAATATTTTAAAAAGAATTAAATATAGTTAAGAACACCTCGTTTATTTTTACGAGGTGTTTTTTAGTTTTATTAATGTTTTGTTTTAGATTATTATTGATAAATAATACGATTTACGGATGAGAATTGCGTATAAATAATTGCAAAGGTTTTTCGCTAGATTGATGAATCAAATTAAAGAATAGTCATAGCTATTGTTTCATTTTATGAAGAAAATATAGTAGAAAAAGAATGCGATTATATGCGAGATTTTTATTCGTAAATCGTATAAGTACTTAAGTTAATAGTAGAAGAGAACCTTAATACCTGTTTTTTTATACAAAACATTAAATACAAAACAATTTTTTTTACAATAAAAAAAACGGTGTAAATAACACGCATATAGTCTTTTGTGCTGTTTAAATATGAAAGTTTAATTTAGCTTTTACATTTATTAGTATTCTTCAAAAGATATACTTTATTTGATAAATCTTACTTTGTATGAATTATAAATAGATTTATTATATTTAATAAAAAGTAAGAACAAATAGAGCTTATGAAAGTATGGAGTACGAATGTCAAAAAAACTATTATAATTTTGTTGTTTTTTTGTAATGTAAGTTTTGGGCAAGAGAAAACAGTAATTCATAAATCTATAGATAGTATCGAAGAAATAGTTTCTAGATTAATCAAGAATGATAGTATTGTAGAAGCACGAACTGTATTAGATACTGTTTATAAAAAGTATCAACATACAAAGCACAATAATTTTTGGGTAATTTATAACTATAATTATGGAGTTCTGTTTAATAGTTCAGCAAAATTTAAGGAAGCTTTGAAATACCTTTTAGAATCTCAAAAATATTCAAATAAAACACCCAATAAATTATATAAAGAAAGAATCTCTGGTATGATTTTAAGAATCTATAGAGAGGTTAATATGTACAAAGAATTAGATAGTTTATACGCGATAAATATTGTAGAAAACAAAAAAAATAATTCAGTAGCTGTTTTCTTAAATTATACGGATTACGTAATTAGTTGTATGCGTAGAAAACAATACAAAAAAGTAATAGATACTACTAATAAAGCTATTTTAGAATTAGACGCGTTTGATTTTACAGATAAAAGCAAACGTATAATTAAATCTATAAATAAAGTTGTTCGTAATGAGCTAAAATTACACTTGGCAATGGCTTTAATAGAAAAAAAAGAGGATTACAAAAAATCCTATCAATTACTAGGTGAAGTAAATAAAGATTCTCTTCTTTTTGTTAAAAGAGAACGAGATCAGTATCTAAGACTTATAAGTCAATATAAAGCTCGATATTTTTATGAATTTGATAAAAATATTGATTCTGTATTCTATCATCAATCTTTATCTAATAAATATCAAGAAGTTTATATAAAAAAATTAAAAGAACGGGCTTCTAATGCAAGTGATTTTATATATGAAATTGCTAAAAATAAAAATGATACAGAAAAACTTTCTATTATCAATAACACAAATATTCAATTAAAAAAAAATTATGCTCAAATAAGTTTTCTAATTAGTTTTTTGTTATTGTTAGCAATTATTTTTAGCGCTTATGTCTTTAGATCTTACAGTCAAAATAATAAAATTAATAAAAAATTAAAAGACAAAAATGAAGAGTTATTAGCTGTTGATGAAGAGCGTAATCAATTTTTTTCTGTAATGAGCCATGAATTAAGAACACCTATTTATACAATACAAGGATTAATAGAGATTATAGAAAATACAACAAACGAAACACAAAGAAAAGAATTTTTAAAAACACTACAATTCTCTAATAATCATCTGTCTAGTTTGGTTAATAATGCTTTGGAGTATTCTAAGTTTAGATTAGGTAATGTAAGATTAAATAAAGATGCTTTTTGTCTGGACGAAATGTTACAAGAAATAGGAAACTCATTTTCATATCAACTTCATAAAAACAATACTACATTACATATCGATATATCACCAAGAACAGAAACTAATGTTATAGGCGATCGTTTAAAAATTTCACAGCTTTTTATTAACCTTATTTCTAATGCGATTAAATTTACGGTTAACGGAAATATTTGGGTAAAAGTAATTCAGTTAACTAAAATAGAAAATACAATTATGTTTCGTTTTGTGGTAAAAGATGATGGGATCGGTATTGAAAAAGAATTACAAGCAGACATTTTTAATGGTTTTAAAGGAGTTAATCATATAAATGAAAATACAGGAGGATCTGGTTTAGGATTATATATTGTAAAAAAAATTATAGAAGATTTATACAAATCCTCTATACAATTAGAGTCAAAAAAAGACAAAGGAACTGCATTTTCTTTTGATATAGAAATGAAGCAAAATTTACAAACAATAACTACTATTAATTTAAAAGGTAAAGATTGTGAAAAAATATTAAAAGGATATCATATACTGATAGTAGATGATAATAAAATTAATTTAATGATAACAAAAAAAGTTTTAGAAAGTGCAGGGGCAAATTGTATAATTGTGGATAACGGTGTTGAAGCTATCGCTAAAATACATAAAAATAATTTTGATATTGTTTTTATGGATGTTCACATGCCAGGTCAAGACGGTTTACAAACTACACAAAAAATAAGAGAGTTTAATAAAAAGGTTATCATATTGGCGCTTACAGCTGTTGATTTAGAAAAAAATATTAAAAAAATCGGTCAATCAGGAATGAATGGTATTATCACTAAGCCATATAAAAAAAGTGATCTTTTTCAAAAAATAAGATCTTATCCATTAAAATGATATTACTAATGAGCTCTTTATGCATATAAAAAGCTCATTAGTAATTAATTTAGAAATTACATTTTCTAATGCTGGTTAATTCTAAAATCAGGATAGGCATCCATACCATGTTCATGATTATCTAATCCATCAACTTCTTCTTTTTCAGAAACTCGAATCCCTATTGTTTTTTTAAGTCCAAAAATAATTAAGAAAGCACTAATGATACAAAACCCTCCAACAATAAGAATACAAATCCCTTGTACTAAAAATTGATCTAAACTAGCTTTAGATCCAAAAATCCCTACTGCTAATGTACCCCAAATACCACAGATTAAATGAACGGCAATAGCGCCTACTGGGTCATCTAATTTTAGTTTATCCACGAATGCAATTCCAAGTATAATAATTATACCTGCAAGTAAGCCAATAACAACAGCTTCATTAGGAGACATTAAGTCTGCTCCTGCGGTAATCCCAACTAGTCCGCCTAATATTCCATTTAAAAACATAGTGAGGTCGTAGTTTTTGTATAAGATGGAAGATAAAACAAAAGCTCCAATACCTCCTGCTGCTGCTGCAAGGCAAGTAGTAACTAGTACTAATGAAGTTCCCGAAGGATCTGCAGAAAGTACAGATCCACCATTAAAACCAAACCATCCAAGCCAAAGAATAAGCACTCCAGCAGCAGCAAGAGGTATATTGTGCCCAGGGATTGCCTGTGGTTTGCCATTTGGTGTAAATTTATCTATTCTGGCACCTAGTAAAATTACAGCTACTAAAGCAGCCCAACCTCCAACAGAATGCACTAATGTAGATCCTGCAAAGTCATAAAAACCTTCTGCTTCTCCAATTTTTAAAGTAGATAAAAAACCTTTTCCCCACTGCCAGGAACCAACTATAGGGTATATTAAGCCTATATATATAATACTAAAAATCATAAAAGAGCCAAGTTTAATACGTTCGGCGACAGCTCCAGATACGATTGTGGCAGCAGTGGCAGCAAACATTCCTTGAAATAAGAAATCTGTCCACCAAGTATATCCTCCATTAGCGTATTCAGGAGTCATACCGTTTTCTGGTGCAGTAATGCCAAATCCCGCAAATTTTAAAAACCCAAAATCTCCTTCTTCAAATCCGGGATACATTAAATTAAATCCACCAATGTAATACAGTAATAATCCTGCGCATATAATAAATACATTTTTAAAAAGTATATTGATTGTGTTTTTTTGACGAGTTAATCCTATTTCTAAAAAAGAAAACCCTAAGTGCATAAAAAATACTAATGCAGTACATAGCATCATCCATACATTGTTTGTGGTTAAAAGTTCCATTTTTAATTGATATTAAATTTATTGTTTGTTTTAGTTGGATGTTTTGTAATAATTGTGGTAAACTAGATTAAGGTGTTTTCTCCCTTTTCTGCTGTGCGAATTCTATATGCTTCCTGTATGTCAGAAACAAATATTTTTCCATCTCCAACCTCTCCTGTTTTGGCAGCTTCCAGAATAGCAGATATTGCAGCCTCTTCAAAATCATCGTTTACAACTATAGATAAATATCTTCTTTGTATATCGGTAGTGCTATAAGAGATACCTCTATAAACACTACCTTTTTGCTCATGGCCAACCCCAGTAACATCCCAATATGAAAAGAACATTACACCTTTATTGTGTAAAGCCTCCTTTACTGCACGATATTTTGATCTTCTGATAATTGCTTCTATTTTCTTCATAAAAAAGATTAAATTAATATTGTTTCGATTCAAAAATATAATATTGTGTTATTAACATATAAAAATTAAGGGTGTAATTATATATTTTTATTGATATTATATTTTTAACCTATAAAAAATAAGGGGTATTCATTTTTATTTAAAAAATGATGATCTGTGATGTGGTTTTTTTTGAATTTATAGCGAAAACGTTTTCGACTGAAATTATTGATAATCAATAGACTGTGTTTTTGTCAGAATTGTATTTTTTTCTTAAAAAACGCATTGTCAAATTCATAATTACAAGTCATTATTTTAGGATTGTTTTATTTAAGAAGCTGTTTTTTTAGGGAGCTCAGAAAAGTAATATGGATTACTTCAATTTTCTTCTCTATTCATTAATGTTTTGTTAATTTCATCGGTAAGAACCATTTTTTAGATCGGAAAAATAATATGAAGAAACAAGGTATGTATCTACCAGAATTTGAACACGACGCATGTGGTGCCGGATTCATTTGTAGTTTAGAGGGGCAAAAATCAAACGATATTATTCACAAAGCGTTAGAGATTCTAGAAAAATTAGAACATAGAGGAGCAGTTAGTGCAGATGGCAAAACAGGTGATGGAGCAGGAATTCTTATTGATATCCCTCATGATTTTTTTGTAGAGCATTGTAATTTTAAATTACCAGAATCAGGAGAGTATGCCGTAAGTAATGTTTTTTTACCAAAAAAAGAGAATCAAAGACAGTTTTGCATAGAAACATTTGAAAAAAACATAAATGATCAAGGGCTTGTTTTGTTAGGATGGAGAGATGTTCCTGTAGATCATACACATATAGGAAAGATTGCTGCTACTACAGAACCTTTCATTAAACAAATATTTATAAGTAAAGAAAATAAAGAACAAAGCTATTTTGATTTTATTTTAAAGTTATTTACAGCCAGAAAAATAACAGAACATACTATATATAGTTCTAAATTATCCGAAAGTAAGTTTTTTTATGTACCAAGTTTGTCTACAAAAACATTAATATTTAAAGGGCTATTGTTACCAGAGGATATTAAGTTGTACTATACAGATCTTATGAACCCCAAAGTGGTTACAAGATTGGCACTGGTACATCAACGTTTTTCCACCAATACATTTCCTACTTGGGATCTTGCACAGCCTTTTCGATATATGTGTCATAATGGAGAAATTAATACATTAAGAGGTAATGTAACCAGAATGCGATCCAGAGAAGAATTATTAAAAAGTGATTGGTTTGGAGAGGATATTAAAAAAATAATTCCTGTAATATTAAAAGGTAAATCCGATTCTGCTTCTATGGATATGGTAGTAGAATTGTTATTAATGACAGGCAGATCATTGCCAGAAGTGATGATGATGATGGTTCCAGAGGCTTGGGAAAAAAACCCAGAAATGTCTGATGTTAAAAAAGCATTTTATGAGTATAATTCTTGTACGATGGAGCCATGGGATGGCCCTGCATCTATTCCGTTTACAGATGGTAACTATATAGGAGCCGTATTAGATAGAAATGGATTAAGACCCTCTAGATATAGTGTAACCAAAGATGGGTATGTAATTATGTCTTCAGAAACAGGAGTAGTAGATTTAAAACCAGCTAATATTGAATACCATGGTAGGTTAGAACCAGGGAAAATGTTTCTGGTAGATATGGATCAAGGAAGAATTATTAATGATGAAGAAATAAAAGAAAAAATAGCATCTCAGCACCCTTATAGAGAATGGTTAAATAACAATCTGGTCTATTTAAAAGATATAGCATATAATGATTGTCCATTATTTTTAGGAGAAGAAACCGTTGCAAAACGAAAATCGATTTTTGGATATACACAAGAAGATATAGACACTATTATTGCTCCAATGGGGCAGTTAGGTAAAGAACCAATAGGCTCTATGGGATCGGATACGCCGATAGCGATATTATCACAGCGCCCACAGTTGATTTATAATTATTTTAAACAATTATTTGCTCAGGTAACAAACCCCCCATTAGATGGTATTCGAGAGGAGTTAATAACGGATATTAGCCTTACTTTAGGAGCAGATCATAACATCTTCGATATTAATGAAAAACATTGTAAAAAACTAAAAATTCAAAACCCTGTAATATCTAAGGAAGATTTAGACAAAATAAAAACATATACAGATAAAGGGTTTAAAGTAACTTCTATTCCTACACTTTATAATGTTAACAGAGGTTTAAATGGACTTGAGGATGCATTAGAAACATTACTTAAAAATGTATCAGAGGTAATTGACAAAGAAACAAATGTGGTTATACTTTCTGACAGGAATGTAAGCAAGCACAAAGCACCAATTCCCGCATTATTAGCATGTTCTTATGTAAATAGTGGATTACAAAAATTAGGAAAACGTTCTAAAGTTAGTATCATTATAGAATCTGCAGAACCAAGAGAGGTACATCATTTTGCTTTATTGTTTGGTTATGGAGCAAGTGCAATTAATCCTTATATGGTAAATGAAATTATAAAGGAACAAATAGAAGAGGGTACTATTTCTAATCTAAGTTTTGATGATGCTATACAAAATTACAATAAGGCAGTAGGCAAAGGAGTCTTAAAAGTAATGAACAAGATCGGGATATCTACTTTAAATTCTTATAGAAGTTCTCAATTATTTGAGTGTATAGGGATTAATGCAAAGGTAGTAGATCAGTATTTTCCTAATACAGCTACTCGTATTGAAGGTATTGGGTTATATGAAATTGAAAAAGAAATATCAAAACGTCATAAAAAGGCATATGCAGAACAAGAAGTAGCAGCTACTTTAGATTTAGAAATAGGAGGGCAATATAGATGGAGACGTAATGGAGAAAAACACCAGTTTAACCCATTATCTGTTGCCAAATTACAGAAATCAGTCAGGGATAATGATCCTAAGACTTATAAAGAATATGCAGAGCTGATCAATGAGCAGTCTAAAAACTTAATGACAATTCGGGGGTTATTAGAATTTTCTAATTATGATCCAATTCCGTTAGAAGAAGTAGAACCTTGGACAGAAATTGTAAAACGTTTTAAAACAGGAGCAATGTCTTATGGATCTATCAGTAAAGAAGCACACGAGAACTTGGCTATTGCAATGAATCGTATAGGAGGAAAAAGTAATTCGGGAGAAGGAGGAGAAGATTCTTTACGTTTTTATAAAGATGTAAATGGAGATTGGAAAAATAGTGCTATAAAACAAGTAGCTTCAGGTAGATTTGGAGTGTCTTCCAACTATTTAACAAATGCTGCCGAAATCCAGATCAAAATGGCTCAAGGAGCTAAGCCTGGAGAAGGAGGGCAGTTACCAGGGCCAAAAGTAAACCCAGAAATAGCTAAAACCCGTAACTCTACTCCTTATGTAGGCTTGATTTCACCACCACCACATCATGATATTTATTCTATAGAAGATTTATCCCAACTAATTTATGATTTAAAATCAGCAAATAGAGAAGCCAGAATAAATGTAAAATTAGTATCAGAAGTAGGAGTAGGAACAATTGCAGCAGGCGTTGCTAAGGCAAAAGCAGATGTTGTTTTGATATCTGGATTTGATGGAGGTACAGGCGCATCCCCTTTAACATCCTTAAAACATGCTGGTTTACCATGGGAGTTAGGTGTGGCAGAAGCACAACAAACTTTAGTGGGTAATAATTTACGTAGCCGTATCGTATTAGAATGTGATGGACAATTAAAAACAGGGCGTGATGTAGCTATTGCATGTTTGTTAGGAGCAGAAGAGTTTGGTTTTGCAACAGCACCACTTGTAGCGTCTGGATGTATAATGATGCGAGTATGTCACTTAAACACTTGTCCAGTAGGTATCGCTACTCAAAATCCTGAATTACGTAAAAAGTTTAAAGGAAAACCAGAACATGTAGTAAATTATATGTATTTCGTAGCACAAGAACTGCGTGAGATTATGTCGCAGTTAGGTTTTCGTACCATAAATGAAATGGTCGGGCAAGTCGGTAAATTAGATCATAAAAAAGCGCTAAATCATTATAAAGCAGCAGGAGTAGATCTAACACCGATTTTACATAAGGTAGAAACTCCCGAAGGAGTTGCAATATATAATACAGAAAAACAAGATCATGGATTAAAAAAATCCATAGATTTTAAAATTATAGAGCAAGCACATCCTGCGCTTTTCCGAAAAGAAAAAACAGTTTTAGATTTTAATATTTGTAATACAGATAGAGCCGTAGGAACTATATTAAGTAATGAGATTTCTAAAATTTATGGAGCGCAAGGATTGCCAGATAATACGTTAAAATTAAATTTTAAAGGAGCTGCTGGTCAAAGTTTTGGAGCCTTTGCTACTAATGGTTTAACTATGATAGTAAATGGTAATACTAATGATTATTTAGGAAAAGGACTTTCTGGAGCAAGATTGATAATTAAAGTGCCAGAAGAGTCTACCATCATTCCAGAAAATAATGTAATTACAGGTAATGTTACTTTGTATGGAGCCACTGCAGGAGAAGTTTATATTAATGGCAAAGCAGGAGAACGATTTTGTGTGCGTAACTCTGGAGCAATAGCTGTAGTAGAGGGCATAGGAGATCATGGATGCGAATATATGACAGGAGGTGTTGCGGTAATTCTAGGAGAAGTAGGTAGAAATTTTGGAGCAGGAATGTCTGGAGGGATTGCTTATATCTATGATCGCAATAAGACATTTGAAGCACATTGCAATAAAGAAGCACTTAATCTGGAGTCTCTTAAAGAACAAAAAGATATAGAAGAGTTAAAAGTATTAATAGAAAACCACTACAATACAACCTTAAGCCCCTTGGCACAAAGAATCCTTGAGAACTGGGAGAACGAATTGTCAAATTTCATAAAAATATTCCCAGAAGAATATAAACAAGCATTAAAACGATTAGAAGAAGAAAAATTAGCGCAAGCATAAAACGATATAAAACATGGGAAAGATAACTGGATTTTTAGAATTTGAAAGGGAGATCGAACAGTACCAGCCTGTAAAAGATCGTATTAAAAAGTATAAAGAGTTTACGGTAGAAATGCCAGAAGAACAACTTAAAAATCAAGGAGCTCGTTGCATGGATTGTGGTATTCCGTTTTGTCATAGTGGTTGCCCTTTAGGTAATTTGATTCCAGATTTTAATGATGCAGTATATCGTGGTAAATGGGAAAAAGCGTCTACTATTTTGCACGCTACCAATAATTTTCCCGAATTTACAGGTAGATTATGTCCGGCACCTTGCGAAGAAGCCTGTGTTTTGGGTATA
Organism: Aquimarina muelleri DSM 19832; assembly: GCF_000430665.1. Classification (GTDB taxonomy): domain Bacteria; phylum Bacteroidota; class Bacteroidia; order Flavobacteriales; family Flavobacteriaceae; genus Aquimarina; species Aquimarina muelleri. The sequence goes on from NZ_KE387191.1 coordinate 43,664, forward strand.
AATGAAGATCCAGTAACCATTGAGAATATCGAAAAAAATATTGTAGAACAAGCTTTTAAAAATGGATGGGTAAAAGCCAATCCTCCAAAAGAAAGAACAGGCAAAACAGTAGCAGTAATAGGATCTGGCCCTTCTGGATTAGCAACAGCACAACAATTAAATCGAGCAGGACACTTGGTTACTGTTTTTGAAAGAGATGAAAAAGTTGGAGGGCTGTTGCGATATGGTATTCCCGACTTTAAAATGGAAAAAAAGGTAATTGATCGTCGAGTGGCTGTTTTAGAAGAAGAAGGGATTGTTTTTAAAACAAATATCCATATAGGAAAAGATATTAGAGCAGAGGAACTAAAATCGGATTTTGATGCTGTTGTATTATGTACAGGAGCAACAGTTCGACGAGGTTTACCTGTAAAAGGAGTGGATTTAAAAGGAGTAGTGCAAGCAATGGATTTTCTACCCCAAAATAATCGTCGAGTAGATGGAATCAAAGATCTTGGAGAAGAGATACTTGCAACCGATAAAAATGTAATAGTTATAGGAGGTGGAGATACAGGATCAGATTGTATAGGAACTTCTGTAAGGCACGGAGCAACTTCAGTAACAAATTTTGAAATTATGGGTAAAGGAACTACTGAGCGCCCTGCAAACCAACCCTGGCCATTTTGGCCTATGCGTTTACGTACAAGCTCTTCACATCAAGAAGGAGTAGAACGTAACTGGAGTATTTCGACCAAAGAATTTATAGGAGATAAAAATGGAAACCTAAAAAGTTTGATTACGACTGAGGTAGAGTGGGTAAAAGAAAATGGTCGTTTTACATTAAAGGAAATCCCGAATACAGAAAAAGAGTGGAAATGTGAATTGGCATTACTGGCTCTAGGGTTTACAGGATCAGAACCTACTATTGCAGAACAGTTAGGGGTTGATATGGATGTCAGAACGAATATAAAGGCTACAGAAGATAATTATACAACTAACGTCAAAGGCATTTTTGCAGCAGGAGATACTCGTAGAGGACAGTCTTTGATTGTTTGGGCAATAGCAGAAGGCAGACAAGCAGCATATCATGTAGATATGTACTTAATGGAAACCTCTAATTTACCATTGAAAGGAGAAGGGGACTTGCCAAGAATATAAAGGTTTTAAAAAGACAATTAAAAACCAACTATTTTAGAGCCCTGCTTGTTAATTTATTAAACAAGCAGGGTAATCATTTTCTAGGAATGTCTTATTTTTATTTTTCTGTATTGCAATATGCTGCAATAGCTTTATCTGCATCTAGACCATTGTATTTTTTTGCAGTCTTAAAATCGGTGCAAAACCCATCAATATTTAGTTTTTGCTTAGATAAGCCAAGAACAACATGTCCATATCCATATTCAGGATTTAAAGAAATAGCTTTTTTTGCATCTTCGAAAGCCTTGTTAAAATCCCCTTTTTCAAAAAACAAGTATGCTCTGTAGCCATAAGCTCTAAAAAAAGTAGGTTTTATAGAAAGAGAAGTATTAAAATCTTTTTCAGCTTCTATATATTTTCCGAGCTTTCGATATGCTAGCCCTCGATCTATATAAGGAACTTCATTGTTTGAGTTAAGATCTATACGCTTTGTCGAATATTCTATAGATTTCTCATATTTATCTTGATTAAAGTATAGTAAACTAAGGTTATCGTATAATAAATCTTTTGTTGGTGTAGGTAGCTGTAATGCTGTTAAGTAATCTTTTTCTGCTAAATCATATTCTTCAAGTTTAAAATGACAGTATCCTCTATTTAGATAATATCTAGACGAATCTTTTTCTTTTTCTATAGCTAAGTTATATGCCTTTTTAGCAAAGTCAAACTTCTCCATTTTTTGAAGAACATCTCCAAAAATCATGTATTTATTTATAGTAGAATTTTCTTTGCAAAGAATGTTTTGTAAACTTATATTTTTGGTATACCCCAATTTTGTCGCTGTTTTAAAATCACTACATACTTTTTCGGGTTCTAGTAATGGTATGTATATTTGGGCACGTGTAGAATAGTTTTCAGCTACATCTGGATTGAGCTGTATTGCTTTTTCAATAATATTTAAAGCAGTTTTAGGATCATCCCACTTTAGTAATAATATAGCATAATTTCTGTATAGCCCAGGATGTACAAACCCTAGTTCTAATGCACTATCATAATCTTTAATCGCTTTAGGGTCATCTGTATTCATTTGATGATAAATACCTCGATAAAAATAATATTCTCCTTTGTTTTCATAACGTATTGCTTGAGACATTAGATCAATCGCTTCTATTAAGTCTTTTCTTATTTTTAAAACAAACGTTGCTTTCTTAAAATATGCTTCAGAATATTTAGGTTTTTTTTGAATTACTTTATCAATACTTTCTATAGCTTTTGAATATTTAAACGAGTTAAAACAAGCTTGTGCATATCTCTCCCAGTATTCTACTTTACTACTGTCTTTAATAAACTTATTTTCTAACTGCTTTAAGGCATTCATGTTATTTGTAACATTTTGACTATAGATTAAAGAGTCTATAGTTTTATAAGTAATAGTTTTTTGTTGAGCACATAGTACAGTAGATATAATAACTAATAAGATAAATAGAGGGTATTGTTTTTTTATAGTATACATTTTATATAAAATAGTTTAGTATTTAAAAAGGTAGATTTTTAAGATCGACATTACCTCCTGATATAATGATTCCTATCTTTTTGTCTTTAAATTGTTCTTTTTCTTTTAATAAAGCGGCGAATGCAACGGCAGAAGATGGTTCTATAATTATTTTCATACGTTCCCAAATTAATCGCATTGCAGTAATAATCTCCTGCTCTTCAACACAGATTATCTTCGTAACATATTTTTGTATTATAGGAAAATTGATATCTCCTAACTGTGTTTTTAACCCATCGGCTATGGTTTGTGTAGTTTTGTTAGTTTCTATTTTTCCACTTAATAAAGAGCGGTATGCATCATTTACTTCATAAGGTTCTCCTCCTATAATTTTACAATTATTACCATATAAATTAGCAGCTAAAGCAGTTCCTGCAATGAGCCCACCACCACCTACAGGAGTAAAGATGTATTCTAGGTCAGAATGATCTTCTAACAATTCTATTGCAGCAGTTCCTTGCCCTAATATTACATCGAGATTATTAGAAGGATGTAAAAAAACAGCACCTTTTTCTTGTTCAATTTGTGTAGCGGTTGTTTCTCTATCTTTTAAAGTAGAGGGACATTCTATAACAATACCTCCATATTCTTTTACGGCTTCTTTTTTTACTTTAGGAGCATTAGATGGCATTACGATATATGCTTTTACCCCTAGATTATATGCAGCAAGAGAAACCGCCTGAGCAAAATTTCCAGAGGAATGTGTTACTACACCTTTTGATTTTTGTTTTTCAGATAATTTAAGAATAGCATTAGTCGCTCCTCTTATTTTAAATGCACCCATACGTTGAAAGTTTTCACATTTAAAAAAAACCTGAGCATCTGAAATTTGATTTAGTAGGTTTGAAGTAAATACAGGAGTATTATGTATAAATGGTTTAATAAGTTTATGAGAGTTTTTTAGTTCTTGTAAGTACATTATCAGTATGTGATTATCGAATATTTAAAAGTAGTAAGAAAATTTATTGGATAGACAAATATACTTTGATTTTAAATAGTATTTTTTTGACTATTATCAAAGTATTTGCTCTGATCAGATTGTTATACTTAATGAATCCTAAATATAGGTATTGCAATAGATCCTATTTTAATCAAGTATATAGTATTGATTTTTATAAGATTTATTTTGAAATAATAACAGCTCTTAACTGAATTTATTTGCGAAAATCATTTCTTGTATTTTATGTCTCAAATATATTAAGTTTAAAATTTAGAAGAACACCTCGAATTTATTCAGGGGCAAACTAAAATGTTACCTCTGATTTTTTTAGCCTAAATCAAAAATGATTTGATTTTCTTTACGGGGATTTTATAGCTTTCTAAATTTATATCGTAGAAACCATAGGATAGCTATACTATATTATAAAGTTATTAAATTTTCTATGAAGGATTAAAACGATATGTTGCTTTTATAGCATTATGATCCGATAGATCTTCTTTATCTCGCACAAATTGTAATACTTCCATTTGTGGTATATAAATAGGTTTTTTATGATCTTTACTTATTAAAATATAATCTAAAGTATTATTATAATCTGGATACTCTTTGTTAACCAAAGTATTGGTATTAGAATACGTTCCTATATCTGTAGAGGGATTAAAAGAATAATATATTTTAGAATTTAAAATACTTTTCATACTGGTATAAGAAGGGGTATCTGTATATTCTATATTCATATCCCCTGCATAGATTAATGGTTCTGATACAGGGATATCCATGCTATCTACCCAGTTTTTAATTTCTTTTAATTGATTTATTCTAACAGTACTTCCATTATAATTTTCTTGATCTGCCTGTAAATGAGTTCCTACAATATGATATTTTTTACCGTTTTTAGTAACCTCTACATAAGCGGCTCCTTTGTTGGAATAATAATCTGCTGTTCCAAAACCAGAATTATTAAATACATATTGTTTTTTGCTATCTATAGGATGTTTACTAAAAATCCGTACACCTCCATTAACAACAAACATGCTGTTAGAACAGTTTCCGCTAATAGAATCCCAATTAGAATTTGCACTACAATATTGACCAACAAGTACTGTGTTATAAGGGTATATGTTTTTTAATTTATTAAACAAATGTGTTTCGACATGGTGGTTAAACCCTTCTTGAAAAACAATAACATCTAATGAAGGAGCCATTTTTGTTAAAACCTGAAGCTGTTTTTTTGACCTCTCTTCTTCTTTATATTGTTTTATTAGTGCAATCCCAGGCAAGTGAAATATATTATAGCTTAGTATTGTTAAACTTTCAGTATTTCTATTTTTATTTTTTTGAGATTTTATTTGATTCTCGTAATCCTTTATATTATTATCGTCTTCAGAGCAAGAAAAAAAAAGAAGCAGTGTAAAAATAGCAACGTAATATTGTAGATTTTTCATTGATATATTATATGAGTTAGGTATTCAAAGGTCATTTTTTTAACCTCTTTTTACCTTAGCTTTAAGATAACAAATGGTTAAAATACGATGGATTAATTATTTTGATTATCAATTAATCACTATTATTTAATAAAATGATAATGAACCAAAGCACATGGATAATAATAGAGTAATGAAATACTACTTTGGAGCGAAACTTATTACTGATTTACTATTTTTACAAAAAATATTTTTCATGCGTACCCTGCTCCAATTTTCTTTTTTATTTCTGTTAAGTATATCTTGTAAGAAAAAAGAAGAAAATAGTGACCCACTTACTGCAATGTATCTCTCTGCTCAAAAGATTGAATATGCTACAGGGTTTACTATCCAGAATTATAAGGATTATAAAAAAATAAAAGTCACTACCCCATGGCCAGATGCTAAACAGGATTTAACCTATATATTATATCCAAAAGGAACCAAAAAACCTTTTTATTCTGCTAATTCGATATTTATCGAAGTCCCTATAGAAAGAGTTGTAGTTACTTCTACTACCGATATTCCTATGTTAGAATACATGAATCTTGAAAATCACTTAGTAGGATTTCCTCATACTAATTATATTTCTTCAGAAAAAACACGTGCTTTAATAGATAAAGGAAAGATCAAGGAACTTGGTAAAGAATATGATTTGAATACAGAGGTTGTTCTCGAACTTTCTCCTGAAGTAATAATAGGTTTTTCGGCAACAGGAGATACCAAAGCATATGATCTAATTCAAAAAACAGGAATCCCTGTAGTTATGAATGGTTCCTGGATGGAAAAACACCCTTTGGGCAGAGCAGAATGGATAAAGTTTATCGCTGCATTTTTTGGAAAAGAAACAATTGCCGAGCATATTTTTCAAAATATAAAAAAGGAATATAATAGAGCTGTTACTCTTGCTGAAAATGTAAAAAAATCACCGACTGTACTATCTGGTAGTATGTTTAAAGATATTTGGTATGTACCTGGCGGAAATAGTTTTATGGCTCAATTTTTAAAAGATGCGAACACAACTTATTTATGGGCAGATAATAACCATTCTGGTAGTTTAACACTAAATTTTGAAAGTGTTTTAGAAAAAGGACAGAATGCAGAGCTATGGATAGGAGTAGGTAATTCCAAATCTTTAGAAGAACTTAAAGAAAAAAACCTTCGTTACGAAGCTTTTGACGCATTTAAAAATAAAAACGTATATTCTTACTCGTTAAAAACTGGAGCAAAAGAAGGGTTGATTTATTATGAATTAGGACCAATGCGTCCGGATTTAATTTTAAAAGATATTATTAAAATTGTACATCCAGAATTATTAATTGATTATGAACCTTATTTTTTCAAAAAATTAAACTAATTGACTCCAATCAAATCATATAAACGTGTCTTTTTAGGGATATTTCTCTTTTTATTTATTTGTTTTATAGTAAACATAAGTTTAGGTTCTGTATTTATACCTTGGTCTGATACTGTAAATAGTTTAATTGGTGGTAATGTAGAAAAAGAATCCTGGAGACATATTGTCATAGATTATAGATTGCCAAAAGCAATTACAGCTATCATTGTTGGTAGTGGGCTGGGGGTTTCTGGCTTGTTAATGCAAACCATGTTTAGAAACCCTTTGGCAGGGCCGTTTGTTTTAGGTATCAGTTCAGGAGCAACACTAGGAGTAGCTTTGTTAATACTAAGTAGCACCTTTACTGGTATTGTTTTTTCTACTTTTTTAGTTTCAAAATGGGGATTAGTAATTGCTGCAAGTTTAGGAAGTATATTAGTATTATTTGCTGTAATGGTAATTTCAGTTAAAGTTAGAGATACTATGGCAATACTAATTATAGGACTTATGTTTGGTAGCATAACTTCTGCAATAGTAAGTGTGCTCTCTTATTTTGCTCCTGCAAACCAATTACAGCAATATGTATTTTGGGGATTTGGTAGTTTAGGAAACCTTAGTTGGTATGATGTTCTTCTCTTTTTTAGTATATCTTTAGTAGGGATGTTATTAGCCATTCTTTCTATAAAACCACTAAATACCTTATTATTAGGAGAAAACTATGCTAGAAGCCTTGGGTTAAATATTAAAAAAAGCCGTTTTCTTATTATTATAGCTACAGGTTTATTAGCAGGTAGTGTTACTGCTTTTGCTGGCCCTATTGCATTTATAGGTCTTGCAGTACCCCATCTTACCAGATTATTATTTCATACTTCAAATCATAAAACTTTAATTCCTGCAGTAATATTACTAGGTAGCATTATTATGTTAATTTGTGACAGTATTGCACAGTTGCCATCTAGTGAATATACTTTGCCTATTAATGCTATTACTTCTCTGATAGGAGCTCCCATAGTAATATGGTTACTGGTTCGTAAAAGAAAAATGTTATTCTAAATCTAGAGTATCTTGTATTAGAATAAGCTTATATTATAAAGTGTAAATGTATAAAAGCCTACACAAATATATAGCGTATGGTAATCAAAAAACTATATGAGAAGTTACAGGTTTTTCTGTTTTCTTAAGACATTCCTCCATTAATACCAATATTTTGAGCATTAATCCATTTTGCTTCATCGCTGGCAAGAAATGTTACAACCTCGGCAATATCAGAGGGCTCTCCAATTTTTCCGAAAAAACCCAATCAATAACCTCGTGAGCTTGTTCCGAGGTTATTAATTAATATAAAAAGAAGAGAACAATACTTCTTTTCTTTGAATAATTTAGATTACTTTAAAAAACAATAAAGTCGAATTGAATTTGTTATTTAGGTTTATTCTGAAAGTAACGATAGATTAAATATCCTCCATATCCAATAAATAGTATAGTAATCATGGATCTAAAAGACCATTCTGCTTCTGCCTGTAAACGGTCGTATAGTCTTATTCCTCCAAATAATATAAGAGCAATCCCTATAATTAAATCCCATTTTCTTCGGGGAGATTTGTTTTCTTCTTCCATAATTTTTTAAGATAGATTGTTTTTAACGATTGGTAATGCTGTTTCTAAATCTGTTTTTTTAACAAAAAGTTGAATATGATCCGGAATACCTCCTCCAAAGCCAGCCATCATACCAGATTTCATTTCATCTTTAACGATAGAATGGATTCCTTTTTCTTGTAGTAAAGTTTGCAAAAATTGAATATTAATCAAACTTCCTGTATATAATCTTTCATATTCACTTTCAGGAAACATATGTTGTACCGTTATTAAGCATTAAAATATTTACTGTTCCAAATAGCAGAATTAAAGTTTTTGCCTAGGGCAACACCATAAAATAAAACGATAGCAGCTAATGACTTAAACATAAAGAAAAAAATCATAATATGTGTAGAAGCATTACTATGTTTAGTAAACATACCATTAGGAACCATAAAAGTAACCAAAAGACTTATTAAAAAGGTAAGAATAAGTAAGTTTTCGAAACTTTTAAAAAACCACATCATACTTTTACGCATAGGGTGCAAGTCGTTGCCCCATTTATGAATTAAATAAAAATAATCATTACCCATAGGAGCAAAGAGTAGGGGATCGTCTGCATTTTCTAATTTAAAAAGCTTAGAAGGTGCCATTATTTTAAATCCAATAAGTTCTGTTTGATGTTTTTTCTCTAGCTCTTTAATAGCAGACAGTGCTGAAATAGGTAATTTGCCTTTAAAGTATTTAAAATCTAAAAAACGTAATCTATAATCTACACAAATACTTTTGATTTGATCCAAATGGTATATCCTATGTGTATCTAAATGATCTGGATCAAAGTAATTTTTAGCTATTATAGAAGAAGAAGTATCTAGGTTTTTCAGAATTTTATTTTCGTGACTTTCTTCTCTTTCAAATATTTTCCGTACTTGGTATTCCCAAGTTTCGGGGTCAAATTCTTTATTTCTAAGAGCACTTAGTTTTTTTTCAATATTAGTTCTGGATACTATCATTTTCTTCTTCTTTAGCTACACTAAATTAGTGATTTAGGTTAAATATAGCAAAACTATAGAAGAGTAAATAAAGAACTATATGTTATGAAGAATACTCTTTTATTGTGGTCGACTAATCATAATCCCTATATTATTTTTTATTTTTTTAAGATAATCTACCAGTGGCAACTCAGAGATTTCAACCTGCCCCTTAGAAGAAGCGTGTAGCAAGTGTATCCTGCCATCTTTTTCTCGGGTAGCGATACCGGTATGGGTAATATCCAATCCTTTTATAGAAGTTGTTAATGCAATAATATCTCCAGATGCAATAGATTCTTCATTTTCTTTCACTTCCTCTTTTGGTAAAAAGCAAAAAGAAGATTCACTAACGACTTTTTCGGATTGTAGTATACCTTCAAAGTTTTTATCCTCCTTAAGAAAAGGATACAGGTCGCGGTGCGTACTCATAAAATTGATCTCTTTTTCTATTTCGACTCCCCCAATATCTGCAGTATTATTTTTTATAATTCCTTTTTGTTGATTATTAGCTATCCATTCTGAAAAATAGTGTAGGCGAGAGGCATACCCATTTAGGACACCATCCTTATATCGTATTTTTTCTAGGTATTTGGTATACGCTTCAAAATCCTCTTTATTATTTTTAAGTAGTAAACCAAAAGCTAATACATTTTCTACAAAAGTGGTGCAATCCAGCCCCTGTAAGTTAATAACCAAAGATTCTTTTGTGCCTATTTCTAAGGTTTTGGCTACGTATGGAGTACCTAAAAAGGTTTTGCCTACATACACTATCGTTTTTCCAAAATCTGCTGTAGGAGTATATCCTTTTTTAAGTTGTGCTATTTTTTGAGTAAAAATTTCTTTATCCTTTGCCGAACAAGTGATTTGTTGTGCGGTTATAGAATTAGTAATTAATAAAAGAGTGATAAATAAGCTTTTCAATTTCATTATATAAAATGTATTAAGTCTTTTTGAGCGTATGTTTTCTAAAATACAAAAAGAGAAGACATCTTATATATTATTAGTTTATTTTTTTGAAGTTATTTTAGATACCCTATTATTTTTTGCGATATATGGGTTGTAAGGGGTTTACTGTGGATCATTCTGGGGCTCTAGTGGAACATCAAAAGTTACTG
>NZ_KE387191.1:53948-107691 GCF_000430665.1 Aquimarina muelleri DSM 19832
TCTAGTGGAACATCAAAAGTTACTGTGGATCATTCTGGGGCTCTAGTGGAAGATCTGAAGTTACTGTGGATCATTTTGGAGCCCTAGTGGAGTATCCGAAGTTTAAATTTATATTATATTTAAATTTTTACTTTCATATTATTTACAAATTGATAAAAAAAGCAAGCAAAGACACCTCTTTGCTTGCTTTTAAACAGAATCATTAATAAAAAATTATATAATTGTAGATTGCCCTACGTGTATATTCTCAAAATTTATATTCGAATCTTCAGGATTTAAAATATAATCTGCAATAAAATCTCCAACCTTTTCTGTAGTAAGCGGGTTCGTAGAGTTTAGATCAGGAGTGGTAAGGTTTAATTCTAATGCTTTTTCTACAGCATTTCTAATAGCATTAGCTTCTCCTAATAAATTAAAATGTTCTAATAGCATTGCAGCAGATAATATTGCTGCAATTGGATTAGCTATTCCTTTACCTGTTGCTTGTGGATAAGAGCCATGAATAGGCTCAAACATACAACAAGTATTGCCAACAGATGCAGAAGCTAAAAGACCGATAGATCCACCGATAACGCTTGCCTCATCAGAAATAATATCTCCAAACATATTTTCGGTAAGAATTACATCAAACTGGCTTGGGTTTAAGATCATTTGCATAGCAGCGTTATCTACAAATAAGAAATCTAATGCAACGTCGCTATATTGTGTAGCTATTTCGGTTACTACTTTGCGCCATAAACGAGAAGACTCTAATACATTGGCTTTATCCACCAGAGTAAGTTTTTTTCTTCGTTTTTGAGCGGCTTTAAATGCCAAATGTGTGATACGTTCAATTTCTTCTTTGGAGTATTCACAAAGATCGGAAGCAACTGTACCGTCTTTACTTAATTTTTTTTCGCCAAAATAAATTCCTCCTGTTAGTTCGCGATAAATAGAAATATCGGTTCCTTCTATAATTTCGCGTTTAAGAGGAGATTTATCAATTAAGGTTTCGTATGCTTTTACAGGACGTATATTGGCATAAAGCCCAAGTTCTTTACGTAATTTTAATAATCCTTGTTCTGGTCGAACTGTTGCACTAGGATTATTATCATATTTTGGATCACCTATAGCACCAAACAATACTGCATCTGTATTAACACAAAGTTCTAAAGTTTCGTCGGGTAAAGGGTTTCCTGTTTGATCAATAGCAATAGCGCCGACTAAACCTTCTTTAAAAATAAAAGAATGATTAAAGGTGTGCGCAATTGCATCTAATGTTTTTATGGCCTGTGCGGTTACTTCTGGACCAATACCGTCTCCTGATAATACTGCGATATCTAGTTTCATAAATTTACTCTTTTTGTACACTGAGCTTGTCGAAGTGTTTTGTTATAGGATCTATTTATTTAGGCTTTGACAAACTCTGCCTGACAATTTGTATATAATTAGTTATACTCTTTCTTTTTCAAATTCTTCTATTACAGCGGTATTGCTCATAAGAAAATCGATATCATCATACCCGTTTATCATACAGGTTTTTTTATAAGGATTAATTTCAAAATCAGAGGAGGATCCGTTAGCTATAATGGTTATTTTTTGAGCTTCGAGATCTACTTCGATTGGTGTATTTGCATCTTTTTTAATTTCGGTAAATAACTCTTCTAAAAAGGCTGGAGTTACTTGTACTGGCAATACACCATTATTAAGAGAGTTTCCTTTAAAAATATCTGCAAAAAAACTAGATACTACTACTTTAAATCCATAATCATGAATAGCCCATGCAGCATGCTCTCTACTGGATCCACATCCAAAATTATCTCCTGCTACCAAAATACTGCCACTATAACTATTGTTGTTCATTACAAACTCTGTATTAGGAGTTCCGTCTTTATGATAACGCCAGTCTCTAAATAGGTTTTCTCCAAATCCATCCCGACTAGTTGCTTTTAAAAAACGTGCAGGGATAATTTGATCGGTATCTACGTTTTCTATAGATAATGGTATGGCAGAGGATCTTAGTTTTATAAACTTATCCATAATTAGTTTAATTGTTTAGTAATGTCAATAATTTTTCCTTCTATTGCTGTTGCAGCGGCTACCAGAGGGCTTGCTAATATTGTTCTAGACCCTTGTCCTTGTCTGCCTTCAAAATTTCTATTGGAGGTAGATACGCAATATTCTCCTTCTGGGATCTTATCATCGTTCATTGCCAGACAGGCAGAACAACCAGGTTGACGTAATTGAAAACCTGCTTCTTCAAAAACTTCTTTTAATCCTTCTTTTACAATTTGCTGTGCTACTTGTTGAGATCCAGGAACAAACCATGCGGTTACATTCGTAGCTTTTTTCTTTCCTTTTATATAATCGGCGGCAACTCTAAAATCTTCGATTCTACTATTGGTACAACTTCCGATAAATACATAATTGATTTTTTGATCGATAAGCGATTGCCCTTTTTCAAAATTCATATACGCTAATGATTTTTCGAAAGATGCATTGTTGTCTGTAGGTATATTTTCGGTGATTTTAATTCCCATTCCTGGATTCGTGCCATAGGTGATCATTGGTTCGATATCTTCGGCATCAAAATGATATTCTTTATCAAATGTAGCTCCATCATCGGTAGGTAAGGTTTTCCAGTATGCAACTTTTTCTTCAAATTCTTTTCCTTTGGGAGCAAATTTTCTTCCTTTAACATATTCAAAAGTGGTTTCGTCTGGAGCAATCATTCCTCCGCGTGCACCCATTTCGATACTCATATTGCAAACGGTCATACGTCCTTCCATAGACATCTCTTCAAAAACATTACCAGCATATTCGCAAAAATATCCTGTACCTGCATTAGTACCTAGTTTTGCAATTACATATAGTATTACATCTTTAGGCAAAACTCCTGCTTTTAGTTTTCCGTTTACAGTTACTCTAAGACTTTTTGGTTTTTGAAGTAGTAAACACTGACTAGCAAATACTTGTGCTACTTGGCTGGTTCCTATACCAAATGCAATGGTACCAAATGCGCCATGAGTAGAGGTGTGACTATCTCCGCAAACCATAGTCATTCCTGGTTGTGTAATTCCTAATTCTGGTGCCATTACATGTACAATACCATTATACTTATGACCTAGTTCATATAGGGTTATTCCGTTTTTTTGACAATTTTTGGTTAATTGTTCTAATTGATTTCGGGATAGGGCATCTTTAACAGGCAGATGTTGATTTTCTGTAGGGGTGTTATGATCTGCAGTAGCAACAATTTGATCTGGTCTAAAAACAGGGATTCCTCGCTGTTCTAACTCACCAAATGCTTGAGGGCTGGTAACCTCATGTATTAAATGTTTGTCTATATATAATATTTGTGGACCGTTTTGTATCTCTTTGACTACATGTGCATCCCATACTTTGTCAAATAAAGTTTTCTTCATAAGGTACTATTATTAGACCTTCAGGTTTTTTAAAATTTCTGAAGGTCTTTTTTTTTTAGTATATATTTTTATGCTACAGCAGCAGCTACATTTGTGTTTTTCATGATTTGATGAATATCTTCATCAATAACTTCTTTTTTACGATCAGCAAATTTCAAAAATTCAGAATAAACATCGTCTAATTGAAGCTTAGATAATTCATACCCAACTTTTTTGGCTCTATAAGCTAAAGCAGCTCTACCACTTCTTGCGGTAAGAACTATTGCCGACTCAGTAACTCCTACTTCTTCTGGATCTATAATTTCATAAGTTTCTCTGTTTTTAATAACCCCATCTTGGTGTATTCCAGAACTATGGGCAAAGGCATTAGCACCAACAATTGCTTTGTTTGGCTGTACAAACATCCCCATGTGGTCAGAAACCATTTGGCTTGTTTTATATAATAATCTAGAATCAATATCTGTATTTAAATTTAAGTAAGGATGTTGTTTCATGATCATTACAATTTCTTCGAGAGCAGTATTACCTGCGCGTTCTCCGATACCATTGATGGTACATTCAATTTGTCTTGCACCATTTATTGCTCCAGCCATGGAGTTTGCTGTAGCCAATCCTAAATCATTATGACAATGACAAGAAATGATTACATTATCTATACCTTTTACATTTTCTTTTAAAAACCTTATTTTGGCACCGTATTCTTCTGGTAAGCAATATCCAGTTGTATCTGGAATATTAAGTACAGTAGCTCCGGCTTTTATCATAGCTTCGCATACACGTGCTAAGTACTCATTATCAGTACGGCCAGCATCTTCAGCAAAAAACTCTACATCCTCAACAAAGGATTTAGCGTATTTAACAGCTGCAACTCCTTTTTCTATTACTTTATCTCTGGTAGAATTAAATTTATATTTAATATGAGAGTCTGAGGTACCAATACCAGTATGAATTCTAGGTCTTTTAGCATAACTTAGAGCTTCAGCAGCAACTTTAATATCCTTTTCTACAGCCCTTGTTAATCCGCAAACGGTTGCATTTTTAACAATTTTAGCTATTTCACTAACAGAGGTAAAATCTCCAGGACTCGAAACAGGGAATCCAGCTTCAATAACATCTACGCCTAGGAGATCTAGTTGTTCTGCAATTACTAATTTTTGTTGTGTATTTAGTTTGCAACCAGGGACCTGCTCTCCGTCTCTTAAGGTAGTGTCGAATATTTGAACTTTATTATTACTCATAGGGATACAGTGAATTATTACTTTTAGTATCTTTAAAAAATATCCTCTTTTAAAAATATTATTAAAAGAAGTTTCTTTAATCTATTACGAATTTATATTTTGGGAATTCAAAAAGGAAGTATTTAGTAAAGGGTTTTACAATGTTGAAGTCTTTTAATTTATACGTAAACATCTTTTAATCAAATAATTATAATATATTTTCTTACAATGACTAATGATCAAAAAGATCCTTTGTTTGTTTTAGTAAAATCTCTTTCTAAGTCAGAAAAGAGACAATTTAAAGTATATGTTGGACGATTGGGAGTCAATACGGATTCTAAATTCCTGGCTCTTTTTAATCATTTAGATAAAAGTGATAGCTTAGATGAAGACATTATCGTTTCTAAGGGAATTGTAAAAAAACAGCAACTTTCTAATCTTAAAGCACATTTATATAAACAGATATTAATTAGCCTTAGATTGAGCCCTTTACATCAAAACATACGATCTCAAATACGAGAACAATTAGATTTTGCTTCTATTTTATATCATAAAGGACTATATAAGCAAAGTCTAAAAATATTAGAAAAAGCTAAAGCACTGGCTACAGAAAATGAAGAACATAATATTGCTTATGAGGTTGTAGAACTCGAAAAAGTTATAGAAACACAATATATAACCAGAAGTATTAGTAGTAGGGCAGATGAGTTAACTATTGAAGCCAAAACATTAAGCATAAAAAATGTACTCACCAGTAAGTTATCTAATCTATCTTTGCAGTTATACGGGTTAATGCTAAAAAGTGGTTATGTACGTAATGATAAAGAACATACTGTAATCACAAACTATTTTTATAATAAGTTACCTAAGTACGAGTGGAGTATGCTTGGTTTTAGAGAAAAACTTTGGTTGTATAAAGCGCATTTATGGTACAGTTTTATTGTTCAGGATTTTTTATCCTGTTATAAATATTCTAAAAAATGGGTAGATCTTTTTTATGAGTATCCTAAAATGATAAATCAAAACCCTGTATTTTTTCTTAGAGGAAATCATTATTTATTAGAATCGCTGTATTTGATTAAAGATGAAACTCAGGTAAAATCAACATTAGCACAATTTGAAGAAATAATTACATCAGAAACTTTTCCTAAAGATGATAATATTGATGTTTTATCTTTTCAATTTATTTTTAATAATAAACTGAATGTACATTTTTTAGAGGGGAGTTTTGCCGAGGGAGAGTATTTGGTAGAGGAAATACTTAAAGGAATTTCAGAATACAAAAATCGCTTAGACGATCACCACATTATGGTGCTTTACTATAAAATTGGCTGCCTTTATTTTGGTATGGCAAATCATAAAAAATGTATAGAGTATTTAGAAAAGATCATCAATAATAAATCTCTAAAGATGCGAGAAGATTTAATGTGTTTTTCTAGAGTATTAAGCTTAGTTGCCCATTATGAAGCAGGTAAGGATTATCATTTAGAAATTCAATTAAAAGAAACGTATCGGTTTTTAATTAAAATGGACGATTTGCATGAAGTGCAAAAAGAAATGATCAAATTTCTTAAAAATTTGGGCGATATTTTTCCGCATCAAATTAAAGATGAATTTAAAAAACTGTACAAAAGATTAAAACAATATGAGAATCATCCTTACGAAAAAAGAGCCTTTTTATATTTAGATATACTTTCTTGGTTAGAGAGCAATATAGAGAATAGACCTGTTGCAGATATTATAAAAGAAAAATCCAGAAAACAAGTTAGATAAAGCACCTATCTTGCAGTCATTTTTCATGAAAATAAAACGAAACTGTAAACAGTGAATACTTAAATGATTTCAGATTTTTGTATTTGGAAATATATAATATGCAGAAAAACTTACATTTTAGAAATATTCTTGAGCTAAATTTCGCGATGCTTCTTATTAGTACTTCGGGAGCATTAGGAAGATACATAGACATGCCCGTACCTGTAATCATTTGTTTTAGAGCAATATTAGCAGGGATATTATTATTTGTTTTCTGCAGATGGCGAAAAATTTCTTTTAGAACAAGTAGTAAAGACAGACCCACAATTATATTAAGTGGAGTTCTAATGGGATTGCATTGGATTACTTATTTCTATGCTTTAAAATTATCTAATGTAGCTATAGGTATGCTTTCTATATTCACATACCCGGTTATAACAGCTTTGTTAGAACCTATAGTGTTAAAAACTAAATTTCAGAAAGCACATTTATTATTAGGGTTACTAGTATTACTTGGTATTTATTTTTTAGTTCCGGATTTGGATTTTAGCCATAGTTATACCAAAGCAGTGGTTTTGGGAGTTATTTCTGCTTTGTGTTATTCTTTAAGAAACCTTATAATGAAAACAAAGGTAGGGGAGTATAATGGCTCTGTATTAATGTGGTATCAATTAATTGTTGTTAGTATTTTGTTATTACCATTTTTGTTTATAATGAAAAGTTCTGGTATAACACAACAATGGTTTCCTATGTTGATCTTAGCATTTTTAACAACAGCTATTGGGCATACCCTATTTTTAGTCAGTTTTAAAAGGTTTTCGATAACTACAGCAAGTATTATCAGTGGTATGCAACCTGTATATGGAATTATTATAGCAATAATTTTTTTGAATGAAATACCTGTTTTTTCTACTATTATAGGTGGAGTTTTAATTCTTACCTCAGTAATAATTGAAAGTGTGCGTACTTATCGTTGATTTAAATGATAGATCTATGTTATTGTTATTGAGTAGATTAAATTCTGTGTATTTTCCTTTTTTAAAAATCAAAAAATAAACACTACATTCGTATTGTTTTTTAAGAGAAAATTAACATTATTAATTTCAAATCCAATACCCTTTATGAAGACTAAATTTTTAAGTGTTTTATTTTTATTTACTTTACTATTCACTTCTTGTTCAGGTGATGATGATGCCGGAAAACCAGATACTGGAGGTGAAACAGAAGTAACATTAGTTACATACTCTGATATAGAATTTTCATTAACAGATTCTAGCAATACGAATGGTCGTGTTTTTTCTACTTCCTCTGGAAAAGTTTATAAAGATTCTGAAATTAATGCTGAAAATGCTGAAATTATAGATATAGTATCCGCAACCAGCCAGGCTTTTATAGCATTTGATAGCCCGCATAAAGCAACAGACCCTACTATTGTAGGAGCAAGAATAACCAAGTATCAGCCTACAGGAGTGTCTTTAACAGCAGCAGATTTTGATGCCATGACAGATGATAGTAAGTTAAAATCATTGATTATAGTAGATGATAACGAAACTATAAGTATTTCTGATTATGAAAATAAGATTGTTCTTTTTGAAAATGCAAGTGGAAAAAAAGGAGCTATTAAATTAAAAGCTTTAAATGCTAATAGATTATTGGTAGATATTAAAGTAATTAAGTAAGATTATTTTTTTAGAACAAATATATAAAGACCTTATGAATGTATTTCGTAAGGTTTTTTTAACTGCAATCATTCCATACTGGATCTATAGGAAGAGGAGCAATAATAGATAGTTGTTCTTTTTTTACAGGGTGAATAAAAGATAATTTTCTGGCATGTAAATGAATACTTCCATCTTTATTACTACGATCTGCACCATATTTTAAATCTCCTTTAATAATACATCCAATACTAGAAAGCTGTGATCTTATTTGGTGATGACGACCTGTATGTAAATCAATTTCCAGTAAATAATAATTATCTAATTTTTTAAGTAACTTATATTCTAAAACAGCCTTTTTACTATCAGGAACCTCGTTAGTATAGGCATAGGATTTATTTTGTTTGGTATTGCGTTTTAACCAGTGTGTTAAGGTGTCTTGTTTTTTTGGAGGAGGGTTTTTAACGACTGTCCAGTATGTTTTTTTAGCGTCTTTATTGGCAAATAAGGCATTGAGTCGGGGTAGTGCTTTACTTGTTCGGGCAAATACTACAATACCGCTTGTAGGGCGATCTAGTCTGTGTACTACACCAAGATAAACAGCACCTGGTTTATTGTACTTTTTAGCAATATAAGCTTTCACAATTTCGCTGAGAGGAGTATCTCCAGTTTTATCTCCTTGTACAATGTCTCCTGGGCGTTTGTTTACTATGATAATATGATTATCCTCATAAAGAACCTGAAGGTTAGATGTATTTGAAATGATTTTTGACATTCTGGACTTTTAGATCGATTGATGGATAAACCTAAATTTTTAGACTCTCTAAATGTAGAAGAGATGACATGAATCTTAGAACTGCACAGGTGTTTTTTCATAATTCAGCACCCAAAAATTCATATATGTTTTTATATAATAATCTAAATTCTCATAAATTAATACTGCTCATTATCATTAGGGAAATCTACAGTTTTAACATCGGTAACATATTGTTTAAAGGCATTAGTCATTTCAGAATACAGATCTAAATAACGTCTTAAAAACCTTGGATGAAATTCATGGGTCATCCCAATCATGTCATGCGTAACTAATACCTGACCATCCACACCATTTCCTGCTCCGATACCAATAATTGGTATACTAACACTCTCTGCAACTTCTTTAGCTAATTTAGCAGGAACTTTTTCTAAAACAATAGCAAAACACCCTGCTTTTTCTAACATTAGAGCATCTTCTTTTAACTTTTTTGCTTCTTCTTCTTCTTTAGCACGAACAGTATAGGTTCCAAATTTATAAATAGATTGCGGAGTAAGGCCAAGATGCCCCATAACAGGAATCCCTGCATGCAAAATTCGTTTAACCGATTCTTTTACTTCTTTTCCTCCTTCAAGCTTCACCGCATGACCTCCAGACTCTTTCATAATACGAATAGCAGAACGTAAAGCTTCTTTTGGATCACTTTGATAACTACCAAACGGTAGATCTACAACTACTAATGCACGATCTATTGCACGAATTACCGAAGAAGCATGATATATCATTTGATCTAATGTAATAGGTAAAGTAGTTTCATGACCAGCCATTACATTAGAGGCAGAATCTCCAACAAGAATGACATCTACTCCCGCACCATCTACGATTTTTGCCATGGTGTAATCATAAGCGGTAAGCATAGATATTTTTTCCTTATTGGCTTTCATCTCTACAAGAGATTTTACAGTAACACGCTTATAATCTTTTTTTGCTGTAGACATTTCTAATTGTTTTAGGTTTGTAAAAGTAAACAATTACATATATGGTAACAAACGTAATTTATTTTTGATTTCCTTTTATTTTGTTTATGTATAGTATTCCTACTTTGTTATTTTAGAATTAAAAATACATCCATCCCAACCTTCTTTCAAAGGAAGGAGTAAAAGTCTTCCTTTAAAGGGAGATTTAGAGGAAGTTAGTAGTAAACCTAAAAATCAAATAAAAGCATATATAAGATGACAAGGTAGGATTAAATATTTTATTTTTATAGATACTAAAATTAGTAAAGATGATGTATAAAGTACCTTTTTATATAGCTCTATTTTTTTCGTTAGCTGTTTTTTCTCAGGAAACACTTTCAAATAAGGAGCTTAGTAACCACAAAGAAGAAGTTAAACAAACTATTTTAAATTTTTTTGAAGGTTTTCATAAAGCAGATACGGTTAAGATGAAAAATGTTATGGATCAAAACATTACGATTTTGACAGTAACGAAAAATAAAGAAGGTAGATTCGAAACTATTAAAATAGCACCACAAAATTTTTTAAAAACGATAAAAAGCAGACCTGAAGATCAAAAATGGGAGGAAAAATTATTGTCTTTTAAGATTGAGACCAATAAAGATATAGCAAATGTTTGGACTCCATATGAGTTTTATTTAAACGATACATTTAGTCATTGCGGGGTTAATGTTTTTCAATTATTTAACGATGGTACTACATGGAAAATAATAGCTATAGCAGATACTCGAAATAAAGAAGAGTGTAAGTAGATATTAGATTTATTAAATTTTAATTATGTGAGAGATATAATATACAGGTTGAATACTCTCTCACATAATTAAAAATAGAATACTTTAGCATTAGCAATCGCTTAAACTTACTTTTACTGCCAAACCACCTTCACTGGTTTCTTTATATTTAGTATTCATATCTTTTGCAGTTTCCCACATCGTTTCGATTACTTTATCTAAGGGCACTTTTGCATTTGCGGCATCTGTATCCAGAGCCATTTCGCAAGCATTAATAGCTTTTATTGCTCCCATAGCATTACGTTCTATACAAGGTATTTGAACTAGACCAGCTATTGGATCACAAGTTAGTCCTAAATGATGCTCCATTGCAATTTCACTAGCCATTAATACTTGTTCTGGAGTACCCCCCATAAGTTCTGTAAGTGCTCCTGCAGCCATGGCAGAAGAAACACCAATCTCTGCCTGACAACCACCCATTGCGGCAGAAATAGTAGCTCCTTTTTTGAAAAGGCTGCCAATTTCTCCTGCAACTAGCATAAACTGTTTAATATCGTCAAAATTAGCATCATGATTTTCTATAACCATATAATACATCATTACAGCAGGAATAACTCCAGCACTTCCGTTTGTGGGAGCAGTAACTACTCTTCCCAAAGATGCGTTTACTTCATTTACTGCCAAAGCAAAACAAGAAACCCATTTAAGGATTTGACGAAATTTAACTTCGGTATTTCGAATCGCTTCAATCCATTCGGTTGGATTACTGTAGGAAGCAGAATTTATTAAATTTTTATGAGAGTCGTATGCTCGTCTTCTTACATTAAGCCCACCAGGTAAAGTTCCTTCAGTATGACAACCAGTATACATAGATTCTAGCATTACATTCCATATCTGGGCAATTCTTTCATCAATTTCTGCATCGCTTCTTAGGGAGCGTTCATTTTCTAAAACAATTTCCGATACTTTTTTATTGTTAGTAATACAATATGTCAAAAGATCCGTTCCTTTTTGAATAGGCATAGGGAACTCCTTAAACTCCTCTAATTTCTTTTTCTTTCTATTACGTTCTTCTTTTACTACAAAACCACCACCAATAGAATAAAAAGAAGAAGATATTTTTTTACCGTTTTTAAGGGTAGCATGAAAAGTCATACCATTAGGATGAAACTCTTTAAACTCTCTATTAAAAATGATTTGTGTTTTTGGATCAAAAGAGACTTCTGTTTCGTTGTTTAATAGTATTTTTTTAGAAACGCTGATATTTTCAATAATAGAGTCAATAGAAGAAACATCGATAGTTTGAGGATCGTAACCACATAATCCTAAAATCACTGCTATATCAGTAGCATGACCTTTTCCTGTAAGGGATAAAGAGCCAAAAAGATCTATAGTAATCGTGGTAACATCAGCAAAGTTTTTCTTTTCTTTTAGTTCTGCTATCCAACGTCTTCCTGCTCGCCAAGGACCTAATGTGTGTGAACTAGAGGGGCCTACGCCTATCTTAAGCATATCAAAAATACTGATACATTCCATAATTGATAATTATTGATAAAATTTCGGTGGTAAATATAGCTTTTTGGTAACAAAAAAACTTATTTTTTGAAGTATACTTAAAAGCTGTTTTTTGTTTTGTATTGGTAATTTAATAATCGATGTTCAAAAATATAAATATGACAACCTGTCATATAGATGGTAATGGCATAATCATTGACCTTACAGCAATAAAATATTAAGAATAACCGTATAACAATTTAGTATAAAGATGAGTAAAATAATAGGAATAGACTTAGGGACAACCAACTCTTGTGTTTCTGTAATGGAAGGTAATGAGCCTGTAGTAATCCCTAATGCCGAAGGTAAAAGAACAACCCCTTCTGTGATTGCTTTTGTAGAAGGTGGAGAAATTAAGGTTGGAGACCCTGCAAAGCGTCAGGCGGTTACAAATCCAACTAAAACCATTTCTTCTATTAAAAGATTTATGGGAAATAAATTTTCTGAATCTTCTAAAGAGGCAGAAAGAGCAGCTTACAAGGTTGTAAAAGGAGATAATGATACTCCTCGAGTAGACATTGATGGACGTTTATATACGCCACAAGAATTATCTGCAATGACACTTCAAAAAATGAAGAAAACAGCAGAAGATTATCTTGGTCAGGATGTAACTAGAGCGGTAATCACTGTACCTGCATACTTTAATGATGCACAACGCCAAGCTACTAAAGAAGCTGGAGAGATCGCTGGTCTTAAAGTAGAAAGAATTATCAATGAACCTACAGCTGCAGCACTAGCATATGGTTTGGATAAAAAAGGAACAGACCAAAAAATAGTAGTATTTGATTTTGGAGGAGGAACACATGATGTATCTATCTTAGAATTAGGAGATGGAGTATTTGAAGTATTGTCTACAGATGGAGATACACATTTAGGTGGAGACGATGTAGATCAAAAAATAATTGATTGGTTAGCAGAAGAGTTTAAGAGTGAAGAAGATATGGATTTACGTAAAGATCCAATGGCTTTACAACGTCTTAAAGAAGCTGCTGAAAAAGCTAAAATCGAATTATCATCTTCTGCACAAACAGAAATTAATTTACCATATGTTACTGCTACTGCTAGTGGCCCAAAACACTTGGTAAGAACATTGACCAAAGCAAAATTTGATCAATTAATTGATGATTTAGTAAAACGTACTATAGAGCCTTGTCGTACAGCGCTTAAAGCAGCTGGATTATCTACTAGTGATATCGATGAGATTATATTAGTAGGAGGTTCTACACGTATTCCGGCAGTACAGGAAGCTGTAGAAAAATTCTTTGGTAAATCTCCTAGTAAAGGAGTAAACCCTGATGAAGTTGTTGCTGTAGGAGCTGCAATTCAAGGTGGAGTATTAACAGGAGATGTTAAAGATGTATTGTTATTAGATGTAACACCACTATCTCTTGGTATCGAAACTATGGGTAATGTAATGACTAAGCTTATCGAGGCTAACACTACGATCCCTACCAAAAAATCACAAGTATTTTCTACCGCAGCAGATAATCAGCCATCTGTAGAAATCCATGTGCTACAAGGAGAACGCCCTATGGCAGCAGATAACAAAACAATTGGTCGTTTTCACTTAGATGGTATTCCACCAGCACAAAGAGGAACACCACAAATCGAAGTTACTTTTGATATCGATGCCAATGGTATAATCAAAGTGTCAGCTACAGATAAAGCTACTAATAAAACTCAGGATATTCGTATCGAAGCTTCTTCAGGATTAACAGAAGAAGAAATTGAGAAAATGAAGAAAGAAGCTGAGGCAAATGCAGACGCAGATAAAGCAGCAAAAGAAACTGCAGATAAGCTTAATGAAGCTGATGGTATGATTTTCCAAACAGAAAAGCAACTTAAAGAATTTGGAGATAAAATATCTGAGGATAAGAAAAAACCAGTTGAAGAAGCTTTAGAAGAACTGAAAAAAGCATACGAATCTAAAGATCTTGCTATAATTCAACCAGCTCTAGATAAAATCAATGAAGCATGGAAAGTAGCTAGTGAAGAGATGTATAAAGCTCAAGCAGAAGAAGCACAAAAAGCTGGACAGCCTGGACCAGACGGAGCAGGAGCAGAACAAGCTTCTGGAGATGGTAATGCAGAAGGAAGTGATGTAGAAGATGTTGACTTTGAAGAAGTGAAATAATCTTAAATTATATACCTATAGAAAAAAGCAGATGGCATGTAAGTCATCTGCTTTTTTGGTTTAAGTACTAATTCGCAAATATTGCTTTGAGATTGTTGATTCAATTTTACATTATAATGATAAACAAGTAAAGAATGTTCTAAAAATGAATGTTTTAAGATATTATGTGATATATAAGTGTATGCTGAGAAATAAGTAAAAAGAATTGGGCTTTAAATTTTAAATTATGAAAAAAAAGGGGAAAATACCCTTTAAATGGTATTTTCAATCTGCTTAAATTTGATTAGTTTTAACAAATAAACCTATAATCAAAAAACATGAAACATTCTTTACTTTTCATCTCATTGTTATTTCTTGTTCAGTTTACTATGGCTCAAAATATAGAGACAACAGTAATTACTATAGATTTGTCCAGACCAGAAAAGAATAGTGTTAAGCATTCAGATGGTTTAAACAAGTTAGTTGTAAAAAACAGACATCTACTAGCTATTAGCTTAGAAAACGGTAATCCCTTTAAATATACCTACAAATTGACCTATCAGAATATTAGCTTGTTTGATTCGGATAATTTTCAATTTAAAGAAGAGGAAAAAGGGGATGATAAAAGAACTGGATTAATTTCAAAGGGGCTCAAAGATATAGACACAATACAAAAAATAGATTTAAGTAAAAAGGAAAACGTTGTAAGCGAACTAAATCTATTAAAATCTGATGTAGATAAATTTGGACTAGATTTAGATGATTTTATTTTGAAAATTTCATTAGTAGATAATTTAGATATAGAAAAGTTTAAAAAAGAAAGAACAAAAAAAATCAACAAATTTAATACCTTAAATTTGTATAGTGCTTTGATTGAAAATGCAATAGAAAAGTTGAAAATTGTAGAGCCTGCTATTTTAGAAAAATTAAAAAACGTTAAATCTTCATTAGAAGAAAATCAAACAAAATTAGCTAAGACGAATAAGATAGACTCTAATGCATACATACTACCAATAGACATTAATGGAGATAATGTTGATTATGTAGAAATTACATTAGAAAGAATTGATAAAAGTAACCCTACAACTCCCGAGATTTATAAATATAAAATATGGATAAGAGGAGGACTTAAAATTGATGTTAGCGCAGGTACTTACATAACTTCATTATTTGATGCTCAATATTCCACTACTACAACAACCGATGCAAATGGTAATACGGTAAATAACTCTACAATAACCAAAGACGACGCAGGTAACTATGATTTTGGATTTGGAGCAATGGTAAACATATCTTTACGAGGAGGCTCTTGGATAAGACCTACAATTAATTTTGGGACACTATTAACTTCTAATCAAAAGTTTCAAATATTAGCTGGTGGTGGTTTTATTTTAGGAAAAAATGAAAGATGGATTATACACGGTGGATTATCCATGGGGCGAATTAGTGAAATTAAAAATACTTTTGTTGCAGATGGTACTACCGAATATGATTTAGGACAAGGTGCTAATGTACCAACTACAAACAAATTTAAATTTGGACATTTTTTTGGAGTATCCTACAATTTCGGAAAACAAAAGAAAAACAAAAACCCATAATCCTTAGTAATATGAAATATTTTTTTTTAATTCTTAGCTTTTCAGTATGTACTCTAAGTTATTCTCAGTCTAATAAATACTACTCAGAGTATCAGATATTGAGTGGTGATGAGTTTTATGACGAGTATTCTATAAAAATTAATGGACAAGAGAGTATAATAATTGAAGATGATTCTGGAATCTTTAAAAACTTTAGTATAATTAGTAGTAACGGAAATCAAGAATATAGGTTAATGTCGCTATTAGATACCTATACCTTTAGGATTTTCCCTTCAGAAGGAAGAAATTCACAAGGCTTTATATATAATTACATAATTGAAATAGTAAATGAAAATGAAAACCAAGATGAGTTTTATACTTTTTATGTAAAGAGATAATTATGTATAACAATCATTGTTATCTAGTTACAGTTATAAAAAAAACTTTCTTTATAAAGCAATACCATATTATAAAACGTAACAAGTAGATCTATTAAAAACCAATAGCGGTATCGTCTCCTCTTTTATCCGCACCACCTTCTAGTCTACCATCGGGTAATACAAGAATACCATCTACTATTCCAATGATTTTAGAGGTTTCTTGGTTGATTTTATATCCTTTTTGTTTTAAGCTGTCGATCAAGCTAGTACTAAATGATTCTGGTTCAAAAACTACCACGTCTGGCAACCACTGGTGATGAAAACGGGGGGCATTAACCGCATCCTGCATAGTCATACCAAACTCTTTTACATTCAAAATGGTTTGTAATACAGAGGTTATAATGGTCGATC
Source organism: Aquimarina muelleri DSM 19832 (assembly GCF_000430665.1). GTDB lineage: Bacteria > Bacteroidota > Bacteroidia > Flavobacteriales > Flavobacteriaceae > Aquimarina > Aquimarina muelleri. The sequence goes on from NZ_KE387191.1 coordinate 70,516, forward strand.
CGCCAGGAGTACCTACAGACATCCATAGTTTTCCGTCTTTTTCAACTATAGTAGGAGTCATAGAGCTTAACATCCTTTTTTCTGGAGCAATAGCATTAGCTTCTGCACCAATTAATCCAAACATATTTGGAGTACCGGGTTTCGCACTAAAATCATCCATTTCATTATTAAGGAAGGTACCAATTTCTGGCACATATAACTTAGAGCCATAGGCTCCGTTAAGGGTTATAGTTGCAGAAATAGCATTGCCAAAAGAATCTACAATAGAGTAGTGGGTAGTTTCGTCGCTTTCGTAACCAGAAATCATTCCGCAATTAATATCTGAGGATAGAGTAGCTTTATCAAAACTAAAATCTCTCATTCTATACGAAAGATATTCTTTACTAATTAACGTGTCTAAAGGAATATTTACAAAGTCGGGATCCCCTAGATAAAAACCACGATCTGCATAAGCTCTTCTTTCTGCTTCTGTAATAACTTGAATAGTTTTAAGGGAGTTATGCCCATATTGTTTTAGGTCATATGGCTCTATCATTTTCATGATTTGGGCAAGACATACGCCACCACTAGATGGGGGAGACATCGATATAACAGAAAGCCCTTTATATTCAAAACGTACAGGGTTACGCCATTTTACTTCGTATTTAGACAGATCCTCCATAGTTATTATTCCTCCTTTGGATTGTATTCGCTCCACCAACTTTCTCCCTGTTTCTCCAGTATAAAATTCAGAAGCACCATTTTTAATAATACGTTTAAGAGTTTCTGCCAGTTTCTCATTTTTTAAAGTGTCTCCTGCTTTATAATTTTTTGCAAAAAGAATAGTATCTTGATTGACTTCGAGAAACAACTCTTTGTATTGATCAAATCGTTTTTTTTGTTTTTCCGTAATAACAAAACCTTTATTAGCTAATGCAACCACAGGATTTAAAATATCTTCGATAGGCAGAGAGCCCAATTTTTTATGTACAGCAAAGATTCCTGCAATGGTACCAGGCACGCCAATTGCCATAGCGCCTAATTGACTTTTTTCGGGTATTGGATTACCATTTTCATCCAGATACATATCTTTGGTTGCTGCCAAAGGGGCTTTTTCTCTAAAATCTATTGCTCCCACCTCTCCATTTACTTTTCTGTATACCATAAAACCACCACCTCCCAGACTTCCTGCAAATGGATATGTTACAGCTAGAGCCATTTCTGTACCAACCATAGCATCAAAGGCATTACCTCCTTTTTTAAGGATATCTGCACCAATTTTTGAAGCTTCTTCTCTGGCAGAAACTACCATTGCCTTTTGAGTAATAAGACCAGTAACAGGAGTAACTTCTGTTTTTAATTTGGATTTGGTATTGGTTTTACAAGAAAAGCTAAACGTTAATAAAAGTGCATAAAATAAGGGTTTGGTAAAATGTATTTTCATCTATTTAGAGATTTACAAGCGATTGATTGTTAGTTTTAGTCCACATTTTGGAGTTTAATTCTCCAAAGCTTGTCTAAGGAAACAAAATATATTTTTTCAGAAACATACATCGTGATGTTTGTTTCAAAGTTATTACTTTTTGGTACTTAATTAAATGCCCATTATGAGCTTTTTATAGTAACCTTATTTCATTTTTTGTATATAATTCTAGTTCTTCAAAAAAAGACCGAAACTCTTTACCAAAATCATCATAGTATTTTTCAAGTTCTATAACCGCAAAATTCATTTTAGATCTATTTTTTGTTCTTCGATTCATTTGATATAAAATAGTACCAATACCTTGGATAGATGCATAACTTAAAAGCCAGTTATCTTTAATCATATAGGGCATAAAATTCTGAATTCGTTTAGGCAAAATTTCATAATATTCCTGTAGTAGTGTATAGAAAGAAGAAATATATTCCTCTAGAGGTGTATTAGAGTATTCTTTCCAATTGGCAGCTAAAAAATGATCATAAAGGATATCTACAATAACGGTACTGTAGTGACTATATTTAGGAAATAACCGAGATACACTTTTTTTTACAATAGGATGGCTATCTGTATAGGAGTCGATTTTGCGATGTAGCATAATTCCTTTTTGCACTCCATCTGGATATTGTAGATATGCTTTTCCTTTAACAGAATCGGCAATGAAATTTCCTATAGTAAGTTCTGGATCCTCTCCAGAGAGGTAAATATGGGCTAAAAAATTCATTGGGTTAAAATACGATTTTTTCAATATTAATATCGATTAATTATAGTCGTTTGTAGGATTAAAAGTATCGCTTGTAGAAAAACGTAAGGTTCAAGATTAAAATAATTTAGTTTTGAGGACACACCTAAAAAAACATAATTAATGAGATGTACTGTATTTTTTCTTTCTTTTATTATCCTTATTTTGCTTGCATCCTGTAAAAAAGAAATAAAAAGTAAAGATTTTACAAGTCCTAATACATTTACTAGTGGTATTGAAGGCCCTGCAACAGATTCTGAAGGTAATATCTATGCGGTTAATTATCAAAAAGAAGGAACTGTAGGTAAAATAACTCCAGAAGGAGAGCTATCCTTGTTTTTAGAGCTGCCAAACGGAAGTATTGGAAATGGAATTAGATTTGGAAAACAAGGCGAAATGTATATCGCAGATTATACAAACCATAATATTTTGATGGTAGATATGGATGCTCGAAAAATTTCGGTTTTTGCACATCATCCAGATGCAAACCAACCCAATGATATTGCTATTTCTCCATCTGGAATTATATATGCCAGTGATCCAAATTGGAAAAAAAACACAGGTAATATTTGGAAAATAACTAAGAGTAAAGGATTTGAGAAACTAGAAAGTGATATGGGTACTACCAATGGGATAGAAGTAAGCCCTGATGGTAAAAAGTTGTATGTTAATGAATCTGTTCAACAAAAAATATGGGTATATGATATTCAGGATAGCGGTACTATAACAAATAAAAAACTATTATACTCTTTTAAAGATTTTGGTTTGGATGGAATGCGATGTGATGACAAGGGTAATTTATATGTATGTAGGTTTGGTAAAGGTACTATTGTTGTATTATCCCCAAAAGGAAAATTATTAAAAGAAATAAAACTTCAAGGTAAAAAGCCTACTAATATAACATTTAGTAATGATTTTTCTGCTTTTTATGTAACCATGTCTGATAGAGGTTGTATTGAAATAGTCGAAAATAAATTATAATATCTTAAATACTTTATACAAGATAGCTCTATCTTTTTTAATGAGTATTAATTCCTCATAGAGAGGTTAATTCCGCGAGGCTTGCCTCGAAAATAAAATATATTTTCGGAATTGATTTTTTTGAAATTCTAAAATTGTTTTTTTGTAAACTTTAATTGTAAAGTTGTGGTACTCTGTCAGACCTTGTACATTTGTACCCATATCATACAATCAAAACAATAATACATGACATTAATAAAATCAATTTCGGGGATTAGAGGAACGATAGGAGGAACAGTTGGCGATAACCTTACTCCAATAGATGCAGTAAAATTTGCATCTGCTTATGGTAGTTGGCTAAAACAAGAAACAAATAAACAACACCCAACCGTAGTGGTAGGTAGGGATGCACGTATTTCTGGATCTATGATCCAGCAATTGGTAATGAATGGTTTGGTAGGATTAGGGATACATGTAATAGATTTGGGGTTATCTACAACTCCTACGGTAGAGATAGCCGTACCATTAGAAAAAGCAGATGGTGGAATAATATTAACAGCAAGTCATAATCCAAAGCAATGGAATGCTCTTAAGTTATTAAATAATAAAGGAGAATTTTTAAATGCAGAAAACGGAAAAAAAATTCTAGATATAGCAGAAAATGATAGCTATGTATTTGCAGATGTAGATGACCTAGGAAGCATTACAGTTAATGATACATATATAGATAAACATATAGAAGAGGTTCTTAATCTATCTTTAGTAAATGCCGAATTGGTAAAGAAATCAGGATTTAAAGTTGTTGTAGATGCAGTTAACTCTACAGGAGGAATTGCTATACCTGGTTTGTTGAAAAAAATGGGTGTAGAGGTCGTAGAACTATACTGCGAGCCAAACGGACATTTTCCTCATAATCCAGAACCATTAAAAGAGCATTTAACAGATTTGTCTGAATTAGTAGTGAAGGAAAAAGCAGATTTTGGAATTGTTGTAGATCCAGATGTAGATCGCTTGGCTTTTATGAGCGAAGATGGAGAAATGTTTGGAGAAGAGTATACCTTAGTAGCTTGTGCAGATTTTGTATTAGGTAAAACACCCGGTAACACCGTTTCTAATTTATCTTCTAGTAGAGCATTAAGAGATGTAACTCAAAAACATAACGGTACCTATTTGGCTAGCGCCGTAGGAGAGGTTAATGTGGTAGAGTTAATGAAAGCAAACAATGCTGTTATAGGAGGAGAAGGTAACGGAGGGATTATTTATCCAGAATCCCATTATGGAAGAGATTCTTTGGTTGGCGTAGCCTTGTTTTTAACACATTTGGCAGAAAAAAAATGTAGTGTAAGTGCTTTACGAAATAGTTATCCATCTTATTTTATGAGTAAGAATAAAATTCAACTAACTCCAGATTTAGATGTAGATGCTATTTTAGAAGGTTTTCATAACAAATATGTTTCAGAAGAAGTATCTACCGTAGATGGTGTAAAAGTAGATTTTGAAGATCGTTGGGTGCATTTACGTAAAAGTAATACAGAACCTATTATTCGTATTTATACAGAAGCCTTAAGTCAGGAACAAGCAGATCAATTGGCAGAAGATACTATTGCTACTCTAAAAAAGATAGCAGGGTTGTCCTAAATTATAGGTTAGATCTAAAAACAGAGTATCGTTAATGGATACAAATGGGATGTATATACTTTTTATGCATCCCGTTTCTTTTTTTAGGTACCCTCTATATACTGTATGCAATTGGTGCAGTATTTTATTATTTCCTAGTAATGTTTTTATAGTTCTCGGGTATATTTATTCACTTCCTTGCCGCATATATACTCGTCCCGGCAGCCGGGAAGCATAAAAACACCTACGGGAAGGGTATCCATAGTGCTGGGACGGGGTTTACTACCTACGGGAAGGGTATCTATAGTGCTGGGACGGGGTTTACTACCTACGGGAAGGGTATCTATAGTGCTGGGACGAGATTTACTACCTACGGGAAGATAGATACACTGTTTGCGATTCTATATCTTTTAAACCGCATACTACAAAGAGTTATTTATACTTGCTTCACAATAGAAAAACCTTATGTTTTTTTAATCCACATTGTGGAGTTTAATTCTCTCGAGGCGAGCCTCGAAAACAAAATATATTTTCGGAAGCACATCTCGTGAGCTTGCTCCGAGGTTATTGATTAACCGTTATACATTCTACAAGTTTTGGGGTAAGATATGTCAAAATGCATAACGAATTATGCTAATTTAATCCTGATATATCCTATAGGGGATGAACAAGATAGAATATTGTATTTACAGAAGTAAGCCAGTATTACATACGATTAATCTATTATAGCCCCCTCAGGAGGTGTGGCATTTCTGTGTTTCCATCGTTTATGAGTCCATAAATAGTATTGTGGTTTTTGACGTATTTGATTTTCAAGTAATTCAAGATATTTTTTTATGATATAGAATTTTTCTTCTTCTTTACTATTTTCAGAGATAGGGATAAATTTTACTTCATAATGTCCTCTTTTTACTTTTTCTACGTGTAGATATAATACGATAACGTCAAGTCTTTGTGCCAAAAACTCACCTCCTAAAAATATAGGGACTTTAACTCCCATAAAATCAGTCCAATATTTTGCATTCCCTATTTTTGGGGACTGATCAGAGATCATACCATATCCACATACGGTGCCTTCTTGCTTATCCTTAATAATTTGTCGGGCTACTTTATGACTAGGGATTAGTCTAGAATTAAATCGACCTCTAATACGATGTGCTAATCGATCAAAGTATTTATTTTCTATTTGTTTATAAATCCCTACACATGGATTTAAAGATACTAGATCAACTGCATTAGACCATTCAAAGCTACCATAATGGCCCATTAGTGTAATTATACTTTTGTTCTTTTTTTCAAATTCATGAAATTCATCAAGATTAACGACTTTATAACGTTTAATGAGTTCTTCTTTTGAAATAGAAAGCGATCTTGTCATTTCTAAAAACATATCACACATGTGTTTATAAAATGATTTACTGATATGTTGAATTTCTTTTTCAGATTTTTCAGGAAAAACTAAATTCAGGTTTTCGATTACTGTTTTTCTTCTATACCTGATAACATAATAGACTAATAAATAGATACAGGTAGAAAACATATAAAATAATCGCCATGGTAGTTTAGAGATTGCTAAAATTATCGGATAAACTAAGCAGTATATTATTAATTGCATGAGTGAGTAGTTAAAAACTTACAAAGATAAGCTTTTTAGTATATAGAGTTTTTTTAATCTACGGTAGCATCTTTAGGGATAGGAGCATTATGATGCTTCCATCGTTTATGAGACCACAAATAATATTCGGGTTTATTATAAATTTGATGTTCTAATAGTTGTAGATATTTTTTTGTAATAGAATAGTTTTGACAATTTTTTGGGTCTTCAGTAAGTGTAATAATTTCAGCTTCATAGTAGCCTCTTTTTACTTTTTTTACTTGCAAGTAGTATGCATTTAATCCTAATCTTTTTGATAATACTTCGGCACCTAAAAAGGCAGGTACTTTAATACCCATAAAATCGGTCCAAAAGGTAGCTTTATGTATTTTTGGAGATTGATCAGAAACCAATCCATACATATATAAATTATCTCTGGCTTGATCTTCTGTAATTACTTTCATAGCTTCTTTGGTAGTAACAACTCTAGAACCAAACCGAGCACGTATTCTTTTAACTAATCGATCAAAATGAATGTTTCCGATTTTTTTGTAGACCCCAACTGCTTGAAAATTTGTTTGGATATCTACCACATTAGCCCATTCATAACTTGCATAATGCGCCATAAAAACTATAATGTTTTCTCCTTTTGTTTCTAATTCATGCAGTTTTTCGATGTTTGTAACTTTAAAACGTTGCTTCATTTCCTCGTTGGATATAGAAATAGATTTGATCATTTCTAAAAACATATCACACATATGTTTATAGAAATCTTTTCTAATCCGATAAATTTCTTTCTGCTTTTTTTGAGGAAATACTAATGTAAGATTTTGTGTTACCGTTTTTCTTCTATACCTAATAATATGATATACTAAAATAAAAATCCCTGTCGAAAAAATATAGAAAAGTCTCCAGGGTAATCTTGAAATAAACCATAAAATAGGGTACACTAATTTATAGATAATTAACTGCATAAATCTAAAAAGGTTTGATTAACGAAAATAAAAGTATTTTGTGGAATGACTCTTTAAATTGTTTAAAAAAATATAAAAAAGAAAGATGTATGTATACTTGATTTTTGAATACTTCATTGAGATGTATAGATGAAGAATACTTTGTTGTAAACACGTTTTACAACCTTCTGAAATAAAATGTAACTAATCGAAAATAAACTTTAACTTTGTAGCTGATAAGTTCTTTAACATACTTCATCAAACGGAAAAGGTTTTACTTAGCTGTGAATTAATAGGGAATCGTGTGCAAATCACGAACTGTCGCGCAACTGTAAGTAACATACCAAAGGATTTCATCCACGAATATCCACTGCAAAAAGCGGGAAGGATGATGAAATCCGTTACAAGTCAGGAGACCTGCCTATTCCGAATGGACAATGCTTTCGCGATTTGAAGCTTTTAGTCAGACAGATGCGTTTTTAACACAAGACCAAGTTTCTTGAATGGGATAATTGGCTTTTGTCGTTTCGTATGCACATTTTCTTTCTATAAATTTTTATCGTAAACGTATTGCGAAGTTCTACAAAAGAGCTTTTAAATCATTGTTTAATCATTTAAAAGTTAAAAGAAAATGCAAACGCACAATCTTGGCTATCCGCGAATTGGTAGCAACAGAGAACTCAAAAAAGCCTGCGAGCACTATTGGTCAGGCAAAATCACAGCACAAGAACTGGCTAATACCAGTCGCAATCTTACTATTAAGAACTGGAAAATACAACTAGAGACAGGAATAGACCTTATTCCTTCTAACGATTTTTCGTACTACGATCAGATTTTGGATATGTCTTTAACCGTAGGAGCCATTCCAAAGCGCTATAATGAAATAGCACTGGATAAATTCAATAACGAACTCGATTTGTATTTTGCAATGGCAAGAGGCTATCAAAAAAATGGTCTAGACATTACCGCAATGGAAATGACTAAATGGTTTGATACCAATTACCACTATATTGTTCCCGAATTTTATAAAAACCAGGAGTTTACACTTTTTTCAAACAAAATAATTAACGAATTTGTAGGTGCTAAACAAGTAGGGATAAAAACCAAACCTGTTATTATTGGTTTAGTATCCTATTTACTTTTAGGGAAAGAAAAAGAAGATGGTTTTGATAAATTAGATTTAGTTACCAACCTACTTCCTGTTTATATAGAAATTTTAAAAGAACTTGAAGCACAAGGCGCAGAATGGATCCAGTTTGATGAACCTTTTTTAGCATTGGATTTAAGTGAAAAGGAAAAAGAAGTTTATAAATTTGTTTATACAATATTAAAAAAGAAGTTTCCAAAACTTAAAATAATGATAGCGACCTATTTTGATGGGTTAAAAGATAATCTTTCGTTAGCTGTTTCGCTTCCTATATGCGCTTTACATATTGATTTGGTACGTTGTCCAGAGCAATTAGACGATGTTTTAAATAATATTCCCGAAAGTTTGAGTTTATCGCTTGGAATTATTGATGGGCGAAATATCTGGAAAAACGATTTTGAAACCTCATTGTTATTCATCAAAAAAGCGGTTAAAAAAATAGGTTGTGACAGAGTAATGATTGCCCCGTCTTGCTCCTTATTACATTCGCCTTGCGATTTGGATTTGGAAACTAACGAAGAAACATTATTGCCAGAAATAAAACAATGGCTCGCTTTTGCCAAACAAAAGTTAGATGAAGTAGTGACACTAAAAGAACTTTCTTCCAAAAAGCCAGATAAAAAAGCATTGGAGAAATACGACAGAAATAAAAAGGATATTGAAAGCCGTAAAACTTCAAAACGTATTCATAACAAAAAAGTTAAAGAAAGAGTAAGCAGTATTACTGCAAAAGATTCAGAAAGAAACAATCCGTTTTCGATACGTAAAATTACACAACGTAACGAATTAAAATTACCTTTATTTCCAACCACAACCATTGGCTCGTTTCCACAAACATCAGAAGTTAGAAGTTGGAGAGCAAAATTTAAAAAAGGAGATATTTCTGCGGCAGAATATAATGCCTTATTGAAAAAAGAAACCGAAGAATCTATTCGTTGGCAAGATGAAATAGGTATAGATGTATTGGTACATGGGGAGTTTGAACGTAACGATATGGTAGAGTATTTTGGAGAACAACTTTCGGGATTTGTATTTACTAAAAACGGTTGGGTGCAAAGCTACGGAAGCCGTTGTGTAAAACCTCCAGTTATTTATGGTGATGTTTATCGTCCAAACCCGATGACAGTTTATTGGTCTGAATATGCACAATCTTTAACCAAAAGTTTGGTAAAAGGAATGCTTACCGGGCCTGTTACCATTTTGCAATGGTCGTTTGTTCGTGATGACCAGCCACGCTCAGTAACTTGTAACCAAATTGCATTGGCGATTCGAGATGAAGTAGTTGATTTAGAAAAAGCAGGAATAAAAATTATTCAAATTGACGAACCTGCCATAAGAGAAGGGTTGCCTTTGCGCAAATCAGAATGGCAAGCATATTTGCAATGGGCAGTTTGCGCATTTAGAATTTCGGCAAGTGGGGTAAATGATGCCACACAAATTCATACACATATGTGCTATTCAGAATTTAATGATATTATTCAAAACATTTCTGATATGGATGCCGATGTTATTACAATTGAATGTTCTCGTTCACAAATGGAACTGTTAGATGCTTTTGCAGAGTTTAAATACCCAAACGAAATCGGGCCAGGTGTTTACGATATTCATTCGCCAAGAGTGCCTTCAAAAGAAGAAATGGTACAGTTATTAAAAAAAGCACAAGACGTAATTCCAGCAAACCAGCTTTGGGTAAATCCTGATTGCGGACTAAAAACACGCCATTGGGATGAAACAAAAAAAGCATTAATTGCTATGGTAGAAGCTTCAAAAGAAGCAACATCATATTTTGTAGCAGAAGAAAAAGTAAGCAATAGTTAGTTATAAGTTATTGATAAAACACGAAGAAAAATATTGCCCAAGATGTAAAAGCCAATTTGAATGTAAAGTAGGTTCGATACTATTATGCCAATGCACAATAATTAATTTAAGCAATGAAGAGCGAAATTATATTAATGAAAAGTATGACGATTGTCTTTGTGCAAATTGTATGAAGGCATTAAAGTCGGAATATCATAACCAACTTTTTCAAAACAAATTAAAAAACATCTTGGGCGTATTTTACAAAAAGCCTAATCATAAAACAAAATGATATTACAAGAATAAATATAGCAATTGAAAAAAAACACATCTTTAAAACCGTTTTTCTAAGCACAACTAATCATTAGGACACCTTTTTTGAAGGCAGTTTAAAGTGGAATGTTTACTTAAATAAGAAACAAACTTCGATTTAGTTAACTACCTGTTACGAGATCCGTATGGGGTAGGTAGTATTTCTGGTAAACTCAGTAGAACTAAGAGAGTCTCAAGGTGCTAATAAATTACGGTGTCAGGTAACTCAATTATATACTTATGCCTTTTCTTATTTTATTGTGAAACTGCTTTTAATCCAACAATTGAACCTATTAATGTAGTGATAAAAATTAATCTTAAAAGTGTTGCAGGTTCTTTAAATACAACGATTCCGACTAAAACGGTTCCAACTGCTCCAATTCCTGTCCATATTGCATATGCAGTTCCAATGGGCAAGGTTTGAGTTACTTTGATTAAAAGACCCATACTAATACCACAGGTAATCAGGAAACCCACATACCAAAAATACATTTCATTTCCTGTGGTTTCTTTTGCTTTTCCCAAACAAAATGCAAATACTACTTCAAACAACCCCGCAATAACTAAGATAACCCAATTCATAATTTTTATTTTTTTGCAAAGGTGGGAAATGGGGTTGAAAGAAAATTTTACAAATGATAAAAAAGACTTTATTTTATTTCTGCTCTTATTCTGCTTAAACTTACTTGAGTTATACCTAAATAAGAGGCGATATGCCCTAATTGTACTCGTTGAATTAAATCAGAGTTATTTTTTAGAAGTTCTTTATAACGTTCTTTGGCTGTTCGGAATTGTCGAGAAATAAGTCGTTCTTCTGTTTTAATAAGTTCCTGCTCGGCAAATCTTCGTCCCCAATTTGCTATGTTTATGTCTTTCTCAAAGAGTTTCTGTAGGTTTTGGATTTTAAGTTCGTATAGTTCGCAGTCCTCTAACAGTTTAATATCTTCATATCCTTTCTGATTTGCAACATAACTTTTCATTGAAATAACGGCATCTCCTTCTTTTCCAAACCAAAAAGTTATTTCATTGTCCGCAGAATTGGCATAAGCACGAACAATTCCTTTTTTGATAAAATAAATACTTGTTTCAATTTTGTTGGCTCTCAACAAAAAGTATCCTTTAGGATAGCTGATTTCTGAGATACACTCTTTAATTGTCGATTTCGAAGTGTCAGGTAGAGGATATATGTTATTAAGAATTTGGTCTATTTTCATTTAGTATATATTGTTTTAGCATAGCACATAACGTCTCGGTTATAATTATACCAGTTGTATTTTGAATTTGCTATTAAAAGAAAATAAGCTGTTTTATTACGGTAAATTTAAAGAAACTGTTCTTATAATTTGGAGGACTTCATTTAAAGCTCAAACCTTTAAGTTAAGCACCAAAGCCCGTATTACTAACCATTGTGTGCCTTGAATGGTAAATATAGTTCAATTATTAAATGTTTCAATGAATGAGTTAAAGTCTCTTATATGTAGAGCCGTTTACGTAAACAAAGTAAGTGTTAAGGTGGTATGAGGTATACTTACGGTAGCAAAATATATTTTTAGAAACATACCTCGTGAGCTTGTTCTGATGTTGTTGGTTAGATTAAAGAAAGCCTTTACTTAAGGTTTTTATAGCTTAAAATATATGGTATATTTGAAAAAAAAATATAAATACATGGGGGGATTAGATATTGTTGTTATTTTAATTATTGTTGCTAATGTAGCAATGTCATTAAAAGGTTTTAATGATTTTTCATTTTTTGAAAAATATAAATTTAATATAGGAGGAATACGAAGAGGGGAACAAGTAAGAATGCTAACTTCTGGATTTTTGCATGCAGATACAATGCATTTGTTTTTTAATATGTTTACTCTTTATTTTTTTGCTCCTGTAGTTGTTAGTTTTTTAGGAAATATTAAATTTTTGATAATCTATTTTAGTAGTTTATTGGTAGGTAATTTGTTTTCTTTATTTTTTCATAAGGATGAATATCATTATAGTGCAGTTGGTGCTAGTGGTGCTGTTTCTGGGATAATATATGCAGGTATTTTGTTTAGACCAGATATGAGTTTATATTTAATGTTTATCCCTATTCCTATTCCTGCTTATATATTTGGTATTGGTTACTTATTATATTCTATTTTTGGAATGAAAAATAAAATTGGTAACATAGGCCATGATGCACATTTTGGTGGGGCAGTAGGTGGTTATGTGATAACTTTGATATTGGCACCTTGGTTATTTCAAGAAAATCTTTTTATGATTGGTTTATTAGCTATTCCTATACTTATACTTTTTGTTTTGCAAAGGTTAGGAAAATTATAAAGCACAAAAAAAAGGATCTTTAAAAAGATCCTTTTTTTTGTGCTTTATATACTGTCTTTATAAAGATTTTTGTTCTAATAGTTCTGCTATTTTCTGTTCCAGAGCAGGACCTCTAAGATTTTTTGCTATAATATTTCCTTTTTCATCCAGAATAAAAGTTGCAGGGATAGATCTTACTCCATAAGCTCTTGCTATTGGTTCTTGCCAAAACTGTAAGTTAGAAACATGGTTCCACTCCAGATTATCATCTGCTATAGCTTTTGTCCAAGCATCTTGTTTTTTGTCTAGAGATACTCCTATAATATTAAGTCCTTTTTTGTGGTACTTATTATATACTTTTACTACGTTTGGATTTTCTATTCTACATGGTTTGCACCAAGAGGCCCAAAAGTCAATAATAGTAACTTTACCCATACTTTCTTTTAAGGATAGTATTTTACCGTTAGGAGTGGGAGCAGAAAAATCTTCGGCAGTAGAACCAATATCGATTCTTTTTTGCGAAGCCATAGTAATAGCACTATTAATAAGTTGTTCTAAGTTTTTACCCAATCGTGTAGTTTTAAGACTATCATTAAGGGTTCCAAATTTTGTTTTAGCTTCTTGAGGGGTTAGTTTTTTAAGATTTAATAAATCGGTTAGAGCCATAATAGATATTAAAGAACCTGAATTGTTCTCTGCCATATCTTTTCTAAATTGATCTTCTTTTTTAACCAATTCTTCTCTTTTAGAAGATATTTGTAATGCTTTTTCTGCTTCCCCTAATTTTGATGAAACATGATGTTGATTACTTAATTTTGTTTTTTCTTCGTTGTATTTATTTAGAGTATTTACGTAAGTATGAAATAATTTATTTTCTGCACCTCCTGTAATAACAGAGGATCGCATACTATCTTTATAAATTGTCATTTTAATGGGGTTGTTCTCCGCTAAAAATAAAACATTTCCTCTAATGTCTTTAAACGTTAAATAATTAAAATCATTACTTTCTGGAGCAGGTAATGCTACTTCAAATTTTTCGTTTTGTATAGTAGTAGAATCAATAATTATTGGTCTACTGGATTGGCTTATAGCGTTTATGTATACTACTGTTCCATCTTCAAAACCAGCTGCATCAGCAGTAATACTATATCCTTTTTGATCTTTTTGACAAGCTACAAGTAGTAGAGTTGTGGCTAGCAATGCAATTCTTTTCATCTGTATATTTTTTTAAATGTGACAAAACATTTTGCACATTACTCACGTAAAAATAATTAAAAACCAAAGTTCGTGAATCTCTGATCTTATAAATTTGTAGAACAAAGATTAATCTTTTTTATTGTCATAGTATAGATTAACCTTTAGTATATTATTTTATACTCCCTTAATTTTTATTGGCTGTAAAAATAAAGAATACAATGCATAAACTCCAAAAATTAACATTGTAGATTAAAAGAATTGTTAATTAGATTTCAGGGGTTTTATAGAAATTATAACAAAACATTTTTTGTAAAAAAAAATAAAAATTAACATAACTAAGTTTTTACAATGATTTAATTAATTGTTAATATCTAGGCGTACGATTTTGTTTGCCTTATTTTTGTAAGCATTGATTAATGAACGGATATGAAAGCTTTGGGGAAAGATTTTCCATTAGATATAAGAATTAGTTTTACAAAATTTTTTGAACAGTACAGAGAATTATTAGAAAACAATAATGAACTTGTTAGCGAGAGGGCTTCACGAATTTTAAAAATCGGAGAAGATTATCCTGAATTGGAAGAGGGGATATCGAAACCAAAGCGTGTGCAGGAGCTAATGCCACAAATTGATTTGGTACTAGAGGATGCGTTTGCGAATATATTACAGCAAAATGAAATAAAGATCGCTACAATTCCTTTTCAGAATATTGTATTAAAATCTACGAAGCGGTATCAAAATATAATAAATGCAGCAGGAAAAGATTTTGAGCCTCAGATTAAGAATATGAACGAGGATCATTATTATATTATGGGATGTAGTGTCATTTTAGGTAGTTATTATGACTATCAAATAGATTTTAGAAGGCCCTTCTTTTATGATATCCCTGATGAAAAAGGGATTATGCGCCATTATAGGATTATGTATAACGGAGATTTTATCGATATCATTAAGACAGATAAAGCAAAAGACATAACCGATGAAGATGTAGCAGAATTATTAGATAATTTTGATAATATAGAGATATGGAAAGAAAAGTTCCCACCAAATAGTTGGATTTTTAAAGGAATAGTCCTTGCTAACATGTTTGATGTAACTACAGATGTGTCTTTATCAGATTTTAAAACCAGTTTGCTTAAATATGATAAAACACAAGGAGATTTTGTAGGGAGTTTTCAAAAGATTTTCAGAGCTATTTTTAACCTTCATGAAATTAAAGTTGGCTTTTCTAATTATAATCCTGAAAACCAATCTTTTGAACGGGTTCCGTTTAAGAATGTCGATAGTTATATATTATGTGATGAGTATTCAAATAATTGTAAGTCCGCACTTTGTAGTGGAGCTTATCATCATTTGTTTGAAAAATCAACTTATTTTACAGTTTCAGATGTAAAAAGATACCAACAGTCTGCTCCAAACGAATTGATGTATACAAACTTGATTGCACAAGGCATTAATAGTTTAATTATAGCTCCAATAGTAAGTGAGGGTAAATTACTTGGGGTTTTAGAAATAGTATCTCCTAATGTTCATGAATTAAATAGTATTAATGCTAATAAGTTGCAGGATGTAATGCCGTATTTAGTAGATTCGGTTTTACGTTCCAAAGCAAAAGCAGAGAATGAGTTAGAACTAATTATACAACAAGAATGTACCTCTATACATCCAAGTGTTCATTGGAAATTTAAACAAGAAGCAAAACGTTTTATGCTAGCAATGGTAGAAGAAAACCCAGTTTCTTTTAGAGAAGTAGTTTTTGAAAATGTATACCCTTTATATGGGCAAATTGATATAAAAGGCTCTTCAGAGGCTCGTAATGAAGCTATACAAAAAGATTTAGTATTACAGCTTAAAAGCATTTTAGTAATAATTGATAAAGTTATAGAATCAGATCCTTTGCCAATTTATGAGCAATTAAAATACACCACTAGCCTCTATATAAACTCTATCACCAAACAATTAGAAGTAGATAGTGAACAAAATATTTTAAACTTTATTAAAAAAGAAATTACACCACTATTTAAACATTTAGAACAAAAAAATGAAGAGTTAAAAGGTTCTATAAATGTGTACGACACTATTTTAGATCCTCAAATAAATATGGTTTATAAGTATCGTAAGGCGTATGATGAGTCAGTTATGCAAATTAATAAAAAAATGGCTTCGTTATTAGATAAAATGCAGGGTGAAGCACAGGGTATGTACCCTCATTATTTTGAGCGTTTCAAATCTGATGGAGTAGAACATAATATGTATATAGGAGAATCCATAACGAAACAAGAAAGTTTTAATAAAGTATACCTTTATAACCTTAGATTGTGGCAATTGCAAGTAATGTGTGAAATGGAAAATGCATATTATCAAATGAAAAACGATTTGCCAATAGCATTGGATGTGGCATCTATGGTTTTAGTATTTAATTCATCTTTATCCGTTAGGTTTAGAATGGATGAAAAAAGATTTGATGTAGATGGTACATATAACGCAAGATATGAGGTAGTAAAAAAACGAGTAGATAAATCTAATATAAAAGGGACTAATAAACGTGTTACAGAAAAAGGAAAATTGGTAATTATATATTCTCAACGCTCAGATGAGAAGGAATATATTAAATATATTAATTTTTTACAATCCAAAAACTATCTGGAAGAAAATATAGAGGTTGTAGATCTAGATAATCTTCAAGGAGTTACAGGTTTAAAGGCTTTAAGAGTTAATATTTTGTATAATAAAAATAGACATGATAAAGAATATTATACATATCAGGATTTAATGAACGAACTTAATTAAGTAACTATTGTAAATTATTAAAAGCAATGATAAAGGATATAACAGAAGTTATAATCCCTATCATAAAAACGGTATATGTAATTCTTAATATTTTATATTTTCGATGTAAGACTTTTCCTAGAAAGTATAAATCTTTAATCATCATATCATAAATATACTCTTTGTCATCCATGAGTTCTACCATGGCAGATTTATAGTCTTCTAATGGCATTTTATGAAAATTACCAAAGAATAATAAATTCACTTTTTTTTCTTCAATTTCTTTACGAGTAAATTCGCCACTAGTTACGTTTGGACGTGTTGCTAGTACAGATAGTATTATAGATGCAATACAAAATAAAATAAATATAAAAGTAGGGTAGATCAAATATTGATTAGAAGGGTTATCTAGTTTAGGAATTAGATTAGATAAAGCAAGAGATATAATAATTGCATTTACAGAAAGAAGAATATTAGCTTTTGTGTCTGCAATATCACTTAACTTTAAATGGTTTCTTAAAGTAACTCTAAACAAAGTTTGTATTCCCTTTTCAGGGCTTTCTTCTTTTATTAATTTTCTTTTTTCGTTCTTCTTTTTTTTCTTTGATGCTTCTAATTCAACTAACATTTTAGAAAGATTTATATCTTTTTTTGGCTTCCAGTTATCAATAGCATATTCTGTATAATATCGATGTTTATTTTTAAATAGATCGATATTGGATTTAAGCCAGTCCGAAGTATTTATATCCTCAATATTATTAAGTTTAAACTCACATCTTAACAATTCGCTGGTTTCTCCATAATAATCTTTCGCAAAATGTGAAGCATCTGCATCTCTAATAATTTCTTCTAAAAAATTAGTGGGTTCATGCTCCATTTTGGTAGCCATGATTTGTTCTGAAACCTTATTAATGATACCTTGCGAAACATTTTGATTTGATAAGAAATCTTTAGCTATTTCTACACTATGTTCTTCATGGTTTTTTGAACTGATAGAATACCCTGTATCGTGTAGTAAAGCAGTTAGAAGTAAAGCTTCTTTATCTTCATCTGGTAAATTAGTACTGTCAATAATTTCTTTAGTACTTTTATAGACTCTTTTTGTATGACTATAGTTATGATAGATACAGGAGTTTGGAAGTTTTTTTTCAAAAAGTTCTAAAACAAAATTGTCAGTTTTTTCTAATAAAGAAGACATAATTATTAATTTTTGATAACTAAGATAATTTAAAAAGAGATCATACTTCAAACAATGAGTAAATATAATAAGATTCTAATTATTTGTGTTGCAGTATTACTTAGTTCTTGCGCAACATACTCTCCTAAATATAAAGTCGAAAATTTTGATTCGACATTACCAGACAAAGAAATAGAAAAAAGGTTTTATTTGATAGGAGATGCAGGATATGCCAAGATTAATGAAAGTACAAAAGGGCTATCTATACTTAAAAATTTTTTAGATAAGACAAAGACAGAAAATGATCATCTTATTTTTTTGGGAGATAATATTTATCAAAAAGGAATGCCCAAGAAAGATGCTGTAGATAGGGTTTTAGCAGAACATAGGGTAGATGCTCAAACAGAAGCAGTAAAAATGTTTAAAGGAAATGTTGTTTTTATTCCAGGAAATCATGACTGGTATAATAATGGAGTAGAAGGGCTGGAGAGACAAGAAAAATATGTATTAAAGATAGGTGATAGGAATGCTTTTTTACCAAAAAATGGATGCCCTATCGAAAGTGTGGAAATAAGTAATAAAGTGCATCTTTTGGTTTTAGATACGCAATGGTATCTTGCAGATTGGGATAAAAATCCAACAATTAATGACAATTGCGATATTAAAACGCGTGAAAAACTTTTTATTGAAATCGAAAGCGAGTTAAAAAAACATAGCAAAAAAACTATTGTAATAGCAATGCATCACCCTTTGTTTACTAATGGGGAGCATGGAGGAAAGCATAGTTTTAAAAAACATATCTTTCCTCTAAAAAACAAAATACCTATTCCTGTTTTAGGATCATTAGCTATTCAAATAAGATCTCAGGGAGGGATTTCGAGCCAAGATTTGTCTAATACGCATTATAATAAACTAGTGAGGCGATTATCGACTATGGCACGAGGAGTAGATAAAGTAGTATTTGTTTCAGGACATGAACACTCTTTACAGTATTTAGATAACGGACTTAAACAAATAGTCTCTGGTTCTGGGTCTAAGGTTTCGGCAGCTTCCTTAGGAAAGGAAGGACTGTTTTCTTATCCAGGTCAAGGATTTGCTGTGTTGGATATTTATAAGGATGGATCTTCTAATGTACGGTTTTTTGGAAATGATAAAGGTAAACCTAAATTAGTATATCAAACCAAAGTACATGAAAAAGAAAAAGAATTTGATTTTAGCAATGTTAAAGATTCTTTTGAACAAAAAGTAGAGGCTTCTATATATAGTAAAAATGAAATAAAAAAATCAAAATTATATAAATTTATATGGGGAGATCATTATCGATATGTATATGGAACAGGTATTAACGTTCCTGTAGCAACCTTAGATACTTTAATGGGGGGCTTTACTATTGACAGGCAAGGAGGAGGACAAGTAACAAGATCTTTACGTATTATAGATACAGAAGGTAAACGATATAGCCTTAGAGCTATGCGAAAGAGTGTTACACAGTTTTTACAAAAAGGAGCATTTAAGTATACTTATTTAAATAACACATTTGATAATACTATTATAGAAGATGTACTTTCTGATTTCTATACATCTAGTTATCCATATGCATTTTTGGCAGTAGGTACAATGGCAGATGCAATAGGTGTGTATCATGCAAACCCTAAGCTGTATTATATACCTAAACACCCTAGTTTAGGAGTGTATAATGAAAATTTTGGAGATGAAATATATTTTTTGGAAGAACGCCCAGGAAAAGAATATAAAAAGGAAATCTCTTTTGGAAAACCAAATGATATAGAAAGTACAGATGACCTTTTAAAAAAACTCAGGAAAGACGAAAAATACCAAATAGATGAAAAACACTATATAAGAACCAGACTTTTTGATATGCTTTTAGGGGATTGGGATCGCCATTCAGATCAATGGCGTTGGGCAAGGTTTGATAATGACAATACTAATATATATAGACCAGTTCCTAGAGATAGAGATCAGGTTTTTTCTAACTATGATGGATTTCTTTTGGATGTAATAAAATTTGTAGTTCCTCTGGCAAGAAAATTTCAAGTGTATGATAACGAACTTAAAAATGTTAGATGGATTAATCAATCTGGTTTGCCATTAGATAGAGCATTAATTCAAAATTCGGGTAAAGAAATATGGGAAGAACAAGCTAAATATATTAAAGAAAACTTGTCTGATGTGTCTATTGAAAATGCTTTTTCAGATATTCCTAAAGAACTTCAGGACGAAACTATCCAAAAAATTAAAAACGATCTTAAAGATAGAAGAGATAGTATTGAAAGCATAGCGAAACGTTATTATAAATATTTATCAAAGCATGTTGTTATTACAGGAACCGATAAAGATGATTTTTTTGAGATAAATAGAGAAGATAATAAAACAACGGTAAAAATAGCAAGAATAAAAAAGAACGAAATTAAAGAACCTTATAGCAATAGAACTTTTTACTCTAGTGAAACTAAAGAAATTTGGGTTTATGGATTGGATGATGACGATCAATTTGTTGTAAAAGGAAAAGGAACTAATCCAATAAAAATTCGAATCATTGGCGGTCAAAATAATGATGTATATCACATTGAAAATGGAAAAAAGATTAAAGTATATGACCACAAGTCAAAACCTAATACTATAGAGAAGAAAGGAGGGGCTGATTTTATATTTAGTAATATTTATAGTTATAATATGTATGATTATAATAAGTATATAGATAAAACCAATGCTTTGGCTCCTTTTATAGGTTTTAATCCAGACGATGGACTTAATATAAATATCACAGATGTATACACTATTAAAGGGTTTAAAAATGATCCTTACCATAGTAAACATAAATTTACAGCAGCATACTATTTTCAGACAGAAGGATATGATGTATCCTATACAGGAGAGTTTGTAAAAGCGCTAGGTAACTGGAATTTTTTGGTAGATGGTGTATATACCAGTGAGAATTTTGCACAGAACTTTTTCGGATTTGGTAATGAGACTTCTAATTTTGACAATAAACTTGGGTTCGATTATAATCGAGTAAAAACAGGTATATGGTCTATTGGGTTAGGAATCTCTAAAAAGAGTCGTTATGGTAGTGAATTTTTAATTAACGCGGCTTATGAAGGAGTCGAAGTTCAGGATACTAAAGATAGACTAATAACATCAGGGTTAAGTTTTGTAACCACAGATTCTGATTTCTTTGAACGTAAGTTTTTTAGCAATATAGAGATGACTTATAAGTTCGAAAGCTATGATAACGTTATTAATCCAACCAGAGGAATGTTATTTAAATTACAAAGTGGGGCCAGAACTAATATAGAAGATATAGAAAAAACGTATGGATATATATATCCAAGATTAAGTTTTTATAATTCAATTACCAAAAATAGAAAGCTAGTACTTAAAACAGATGTCATTGCAGGAATCAATTTAGGTAATAATTTTGAATTTTATCAAGGAGTAAAGTTAGGAGGATTAAATGGATTAAGAGGATATAGAGAAGAACGTTTTACTGGGCAAAGTGCATTAGCTTTTAGTGCAGATTTAAGATATAGTTTTAATACATTTAAAACAGGTTTGTTGCCCTTACAACTTGGTGTTTTTGGAGGTTATGATATAGGGAGGGTATGGTTGGATTATGAAAATTCGGATCTATGGCATGACTCTGTTGGAGGTGGATTATGGATTAATGCCTTAGATACAGTTGGAGGACAATTAGGAGTATTTACTAGCAATGATGGCGTACGGTTTACTTTTGGTTTTGGTATGAGTATATAAAATAATTAGAAATATTGAATAGAAAACTAGTAACAAAAAGACTTTGTCTTAGTTTAGTAGAAAAAACGGATGCGCAAAAAATTCATCAATTACATTCTATACCAGAAGTAGATAAATTTAATGTATTAGGAATTCCCGATAATATAAAAATTACAGAAATGATTGTAGCTAAATGGATAGATTTTATTCGTTTACAAAAAGAGTATGTTTTTACTATAGAAACGGTCGATAAAAAAGACTTTATAGGATTAATCGCTATTAAAATCGGAAACCCTAAATATAAAATAGGAGAGGTTTGGTATAAATTAAATCCATCTTTTTGGGGTAAAGGCTATGCTACAGAGGCATTAAAAGAAATTTTGCGTATTGGTTTTGAGAAACTTAATTTACATAGAATTGAAGCAGGATGCGCTATCGATAATATAGGATCTATTAGAGTTCTTGAAAAATCAGGAATGAATAAAGAGGGGCATAAACGAAAAGTTTTACCTCTTAAATCTGGTTGGTCAGATAATTATGAGTATGCTATTTTAGAGGAAGATTGGGATACTCAATCTAGCTGATACTCATATAAGCTAGCTTTTTTATGGCCTGTTTTTTCATCTGTAATAAAAAGAGTAGAGTCATTTTTAAAACAAACACCTTCTTTTTGCGAATTGTGGTGTAATTTTATTTTTTGAATATTTCCATTCCATAAGTTGTCTCCTTTAAAATCACGAAGTAAAAAAACTTTGTCATGAGTAAGGAGAGCTATTTTATCATTTGTTTTATTAATTGCAGCTCCAGTGATAAAACAATCCGAATTATTGTTACAAATTTCATATTCTCCTATTAATTTGGCTATATGTTGTCCTGATGTAGTAGGGATTTTATATAATTTGGTAATTCCTTTTGCTTTTTTACTTCTATTTTTAGTAAATAAATATAGATTGTTCTTCAGATATATAAAAGCTTCTACATCAAAATTTAATTCCTTTTTTTTAGGCGGAAATTTCTTTTGATCCTCATAAGTGAATTCAATTTTTGAAACCGACAAAGAATTAGATAAAATCCCAGAGACTTTATAAATGTTTAAATCTTTTCGGTCATTACTATTATTGCCAAAATCTCCAATATAGATGTTGTCTTTATGATCGTATGCCAAATCTTCCCAATCTATATTTTTAGTTTCTGGAATTTTAATTTGTTGTAATATCTCACCTTTTAAATCTAAACAAAATAACGTATTATCATTACCAGAATCATTAATAGCATATACCTTATTATTAGATAACATTGTTATACCTGATATCTCATTAAGACTATTAGGAAAGCTATGAATATTTGATATACCTGATTTCTTGTTTTTTTGGCAACTAACTGAGATAGCTGCCAAAAAGATAAGGTAGGAAAATCGCATTATTTTATTTTCTTTGATTCCACGCATTAAGCATCCAACTAGTTTTTTCTATTTCTCCGATATACGTTCCTGTTATATCCAGTGTTCCGTCATCTTTTGCATTTTCAGCAGAAGCAGTTACTTTTTTTAACTGTTTAAGAAGAGCAATATGATCCTCAAGAATTTCGGATACCATTTTCTGATCTATAAGAGTAGAATCCGCTTCTTTAATATTAGATAAATTTAAGTATGCACTAAAATTGCTAACAGGGTTCCCTCTTAGAGTTAAGATTCTTTCTGCAATTTCATCTATTTTTAACTTGGCATCTTCATAAAGTTCTTCAAATTTAGCATGAAGTTCAAAAAAATGAGGGCCAGTAATATTCCAATGAAAATTTCTTAGTTTTTGATAATGCAAATGATAATCTGCTAATAATATGTTTAAAGCTTCAATTGTTTCTTTATTTGAATTGGTCATAGTTTATTCTTATTGTTTGTTAGATTTCAATACAAAAATATGATAATAAAAAATTATAATATGAAGTTACTATAGTTACTTGTAATACGGGTATTATTGTAATCGATTTATGATTTTATTAAGAATTAAATTATAATAAGAATCGTCATGAGGAACATATATTTTAGATTGTAAAGAATCCTGCAAATGCTCCTTTAATAAATTATGGTGTGTAAGAGTAGTATCAGAAACTTCTTCTTTTTGGAGTAATAGTGATGTGATTGGTACCTCTAGATGTGAAAGGTAAATATGATGAAATTCATTATCATAAAGATTTGGTTTGGGTATTTTTTTGGATAAGTATATTCCTATAAAATCTAGATTCATTTTAGAAATGGACAAGCCAATTTCTTCTTTAATTTCTCTTATAGCAGCATTTTCAGGAGTTTCTCCAGCTTCGATATGACCAGCAACAGAAACATCCCATAAATCAGGATACGTATCTTTATTATAAGCTCGTTTTTGTAATAATACTTCTCCATTTTTTGTGTAAAACCAAATATGTACACTTGCATGATATAATCCTAACCGATGTGCTTCGGATTTTAATCTTACTTCTCCCGTAAACTTTCCTATTTCATTTAATATATCTATAAGTTCATCTGTCATTTGTGTATTGTTTGTTTTAAAAAACAGTGTTATATCTATTAAAATAGCTTTAAAAGTTAAATGTTTCTATAATTAATATTAAATAGTTGTTATATTTTTATTGCTAAAATAATATATTTATGCAAAAATACTATATATGAATCTGGATTCCTGTCCCAATTGTGGTTCTGCTAAATATATAAAAAGCGGAATAATAGATAATAGACAAAGATATCGATGCAAAAATTGTAATTATTATTTTACAGTTAATAAGCTAGGTAAAAGGATTGACGACTATTATGTTAACAAAGCATTACAGCTTTATTTGGAAGGGTTGACCTATCGTGAAATAGAACGAATATTAGGGGTTTCTCATGTAAGTGTTATTAATTGGGTTAAAAAATATAATATTAAAAGACCATACAATGCAGAATACCACCCTACATACAAAATATTAAACGCTTCAGAACTAGGGGTATATTTTCAAAACCCTGCAAATATTAAAGGAGCAGGAGTGATAGTAACAGAATTGGGAGATAAATTTATGCTTATAAAATGGGAGCGATTTAGAGAATAACTATATTAATTAGCAATAAACTATATTAATTTTTACTGCTCGACATAATTTTTAGACTTTTAGCAAGTGCACAACACTACGCAAGTAGTATAATTATTTTATACAAATCAAATTCTTAAATTATGAAAAAGCTTTTACTGCTACTTTTTTTAGGTAGTTTTTTGATTTCGCACCCAATCTTTTCTCAAGGATCTCCAGATTATACGGGGGGGCTTAAAGTTAAACTTAATGAAGATGGTTCAAAGTATTTTAGAATTATTTCTTGGGCTCAATTTTGGGCCAGATACACCGATGATGTTCCAGATGATGAAAGTAATACAGATTTTAGCATTCGAAGAGCAAGAATTTTAATGTATTCACAAATCAGTAAAGATTTTTTAATCCTTACTCATTTTGGATTAAATAGCTTAAATGCAGATAATATGAGCCCTGTAGGTAAAGATGAAAGCTCACAACTATTCTTTCACGGAGTTTGGGGACAGTATAGTTTAGGATCAAACCATGCAATTGGTGGAGGGTTACATTATTGGAATGGTATTTCTCGTCTTAATAACCAAAGTACTCTTAATATTATGACACTGGATAATAATAGACAATCATGGGCAACAATAGGATTATCAGATCAATTTGCTCGTCATATTGGTATTTATGCTAAAGGTACTTTTGGTAAATTACAATATCGAGTTTCGGTTAATGAATCTATAACAAATAATCTTCAAGAAGAAACAGATCCTGTAAATGATGGATCGGCTGTATACGCAGGAAGAAAATTATTAGGATCTAAAGATGCAGGAAAGAACTTTGCGGGATATTTTGATTATAATTTTATGGATCAAGAATCTAATTTTTTACCATACAAAGTAGGCTCTTACTTAGGAGGAAAAAAAGTATTTAATGTAGGAGCAGGCTTTTTTTACCATCCAAAAGGTAGTGTAATAGCAGATACAAATGGGGTTTTAGAAGGAGAAGACATAGCAATATTTGCTATAGATGCTTTTTATGACGCTCCTTTAGGAGAGAACGGTTCTGCTATTACAGCATATGCAACCTATCAAAATAATGATTATGGTAAAAACTATACTCTAGGACAAACCTATGAAACAGGTTCTATGATATACGGACATGTAGGATATGTTATACCTAATGATAATAAAAAAACAAAATTTCAACCGTATGCATCTTTTAATACTAGGTCTATAGATGCTATCGATGATAATGCAACAACATTTGGGCTTGGAGCAAATGCCTATTTTAATGGTCATAATTCTAAACTTACCTTAGAATATCTGAACACGAAATATGGCGAAAATGATGCTCAAAGTTTTATAACCTTACAAGCAATGATCTATCTCTAAAACTTATAATTATGTCAGAAAAACAAAAAAAAGCCAGTGCATATTGGAAAGAAAACGTAAGATATTTATTCATTTTATTAGCAATTTGGTTTGCTGTATCCTATGGTGCAGGTATACTTTTTAAAGATGTATTAAATCAATTTCACATGGGAGGTTTTCCATTAGGATTTTGGTTTGCACAACAAGGTTCTATCTATGTATTTGTGATTTTAATCTTTGTCTACGTTCGATTAATGAACAAATTAGATAAAAAATATGGGTACGATAAAGATTAAGAGGTAGAAAAAAGAGTAGGATTTAATCCTATACATAACACATGTTTTCTAAAATTATAAACAACTAAAAAAATATATTATGAGTGTTCAAATTTGGACTTATATTTTGGTGGGGATAACCTTTGCTTTATATATAGGTATTGCAATCTGGTCTAGAGCCAGCTCTACAAAAGAGTTTTATGTAGCAGGAGGAGGAGTGTCTCCTTTAGCTAATGGTATGGCAACCGCAGCCGATTGGATGAGTGCTGCATCGTTTATATCTATGGCAGGTATTATAGCCTTTTCGGGTTATGACGGTGCCGTATACTTAATGGGCTGGACAGGTGGATATGTGCTATTAGCATTATTATTAGCACCGTATTTAAGAAAATTTGGAAAATTTACAGTTCCAGATTTTATAGGAGATAGGTATTATTCTAAAACAGCAAGGTCTGTAGCCGTATTCTGTGCACTATTAGTATCTTTTACTTATGTAGCAGGGCAGATGCGAGGTGTTGGTATTGTGTTTTCTAGATTTTTAGAAGTAGATATCAATACCGGGGTAATTATAGGTATGATCATCGTACTGTTTTATGCCGTATTAGGAGGAATGAAAGGTATTACATATACCCAGGTAGCACAATATTGTGTGCTTATTTTTGCATTTATGGTACCAGCAATATTTATTTCTATTCAAATGACAGGTAACCCAATTCCGCAATTAGGATTTGGAGACACTATTGCAGATGGTTCAGGAACGTATCTTTTGGATAAATTAGATGGATTAAGTACAGAACTTGGTTTTTCACCATATACCGATGGGTCTAAATCTACATTAGATGTGTTTGCGATAACTTTGGCATTAATGGTAGGTACAGCAGGATTACCGCATGTAATTGTACGTTTTTTTACAGTAAAAAGAGTTAAAGACGCTCGAAAATCTGCGGGATATGCATTATTACTTATAGCAATACTATACACAACTGCTCCTGCAATAGCTGTTTTTGCAAAAACAAACCTTATAGAATCTGTGCAAAATAAAAAATATGAAGAGTTACCTCTTTGGTTTAAAAACTGGGAAGATACAGGACTATTAGGATGGGCAGATAAAAACGGTGATGGGCAAGTGCAATATGCTAATGGTCATGCAGTACAAGGAAATAAAAATAAACCAATTTTTGATGGAAAAAATAGAGGAGAGCATGGAGAACGTAGAATTACAAATATAAATGCAGCTACAAAAAATGAACTTTTTGTGGATAGGGATATTATGGTACTGGCAAATCCAGAAATAGCAAACCTACCTAATTGGGTGATTGCTTTAGTAGCCGCTGGTGGTTTAGCAGCAGCACTATCTACTGCAGCAGGGTTATTATTAGTTATTTCATCTTCAGTATCACACGATTTAATCAAAAAAATGATTAAACCAGATATTTCTGAAAAAGGAGAATTAATTGCAGCACGTCTTTCTGCTGTTGCAGCAGTATGTGTAGCAGGATATTTTGGGATTAATCCACCAGGCTTTGTAGCAGCAGTAGTTGCTCTAGCATTTGGATTAGCTGCAGCATCTTTCTTTCCAGCAATAGTGTTAGGTATATTTTATAAAAGAATGAATAAAGAGGGAGCTATTGCAGGTATGGTTATAGGTATATTATGTATGTTATTATACATGATAAAATATAAACTAGGCTGGTTTGATGAAATTCTTCCTCCACCAAGTGAGTGGTGGTTTGGAATTTCTCCAGAAGGATTTGGAGCAGTAGCAATGATAATCAATTTTGTAGTATCCTTGGTAGTTTCTAAATTTACAAGTGCACCACCAAAAGAGGTTCAAGAAATAGTAGAGAATATAAGAATCCCAAGTGGAGTAGGAGAAGCTACACATTAGTGGTATCTAAAATAATAAATCTCACAGGTTGTTAAAAATCTGTGAGGTTTAAATTAAATAGAATATATCCTAAGTTTTTCGAAATCCAAAAGTTGGTTTCAAAAAAGGTATACACAAGTAATAATGTTTTTATGAAAAAACGTCATCAACAAAAATTAATAGTACTTTCTATCACGTTGCTTTTTCTATTTAATATACCATTAATATTTATGTTTAATCACTCTGGAAATATTTTTGGATTTCCTGTATTATACTTTTTTGTGTTTCTTATTTGGGCAATTTCAATTTTAATTTCTTATATAATTTTAAAGAAGTTTTATGAATAGTTACGTTTTGATATTCATAATTATAGGGTACCTGTTTCTTTTGTTTGGAATAGCTTTTTGGGCAGAAAAAAAGGCAAACAGATCTTGGGTAAATAATCCTTATGTATATACACTATCTCTGGCAGTATATTGTTCTGCTTGGACTTATTATGGTAGTGTGGGGATTGCAGCAACTTCTGGAGTCAGTTTTTTGACCACATATTTAGGTCCGGTAATAGCTTTTCCTATTTGGATTATAGTACTAAAAAAAATAATCAAAATATCAAAACAACATAAAGTATCAAGTATTGCAGATTTTATTTCTCTTAGATATGGTAACGATCGTTTTTTGGGTGCATTAGTAACTATAATATGCGTTTTAGGAGTATTACCATATATTTCGCTACAACTTAAAGCTGTTTCAGAAACTTTTGGTATAATTTCTGAAGACACTATTAATTCTTCAAGTACTATTTTTAAGGATTCTACATTTTATATCGCAGTTTTATTAGCCATATTTGCAGCATTTTTTGGAACAAGAACAACAGATGCTACACAACGTAGACAAGGAATAATTTTTTCGGTGGCAGTAGAGTCTGTAATTAAGCTTGTTTTCTTTTTAGGAGTAGGTATATATGTGTCTTATTTTCTTTTTGAAGGAACTTTAGATATTTATAATCAAATATCCATTACAGAAGATTTCGAATTTTTAACCACATTTGATAGTCTTGAATCTGGTATTAATTGGTATTTCATGATGGCTTTATCTTTTTTAGCAATCTTTTTATTACCAAGGCAATTTCATGTTTCGGTTATAGAAAACACAAACCAAAAACACCTTAAAACAGCAATTTGGTTGTTTCCTTTGTACCTTTTACTATTTAATGTATTTGTTGTTTTTATAGCATGGGGGGGTAAATTACGCTTAGGAGATGTAGCAAATCCAGATTATTATTCGCTACTCCTTCCGTTACAAAACGGAGATGTATTTTTAGCAATTTTAGTATTTTTAGGAGGTTTTTCGGCAGTGATTTCTATGGTGGTGGTTTCTACATTGGCATTGTCTACTATGCTAAGTAATAATTTGATTATACCTTATGGTTTTTTGGATAAATTCAGTAACAGTCGTCCAGAACGAAATGCTAATTACATCAAGAATATTCGTAGAATAGCAATTTTTTGTTTAATATTAGGAGCTTATTTTTTCTATATTAATTTTAATATTGAATTATCCTTATTTTCGATAGGACAACTATCTTTTGTTGTTATAGCACAATTAGCACCTACATTTTTTATAGGACTATTTTGGAATAGAGGGTCTTCTATAGCTGCAAAAATGGGGATAATAACAGGAACATTAGTAACTACTTATACTCTTGTTTTACCATTTGTTCTAGATGCGATATTTGGGAACATGGATTTTATTGTTTTTGGCCCTTTTGAGTTAGAACTTTTAAAACCATATGCTTTATTTGGTATAGATTTTCTTAATCCTGTGACACACGCTTTTTTTTGGAGTATGTTTTTTAATAGTATAGTATATCTTTTTGTATCTCTTTCTTTTAAAGGTAATTATAGAGAACGAAATTATGGAGAAATGTTTGTGAATAGCAATTATAATTCCTTACAAGAAAATGCATTTATATGGAAAGGAGAAGCTTATGTTTCGGATATAAGAAGAGTTTTGAATCGTTTTTTAGGAGAAAAAAGAACAGAACGAGCTTTAGATTTATTTTATTTAAAATATGATCTTTCTAGAAATGAAGAAAAAGCAGATGCAAGGTTAATTAATTTTTCAGAAAAACTACTTACAGGTAGTATTGGTAGCGCATCCTCTCGTATCTTAATAGCAAGTGTTGTAGAAGAACAACCAGTTACTTTAGTAGAAGTACTAGAGATTTTAGAAGAAAATAAAAAGACTATTTCTACTAATAAATTTTTGAAACATAAATCAAACGAGTTAACACAGCTTACAGAAGAATTAAAAGAAGTCAATGAAGAACTAAAAATACAAGATAAATTAAAAGACGAATTTTTAGACACAGTAGCACATGAGTTAAAAACACCTATTACATCTATTAGAGCAGCATCAGAAGTGTTATTAGACAATGAGGATATGCTAGAAAATATAAAAATTCAATTCCTTAATAATATCCTGTATGATTCCGAACGTTTGGGGAAACTAATTAATAATATTTTAGATCTAGAAAAATTAGCATCTGGTAGGGAGATTTTAGATAAAAAAATGAATAATCTGAATGTAACTATAGAAAAAGCACTCTCTGGAGTCCAACTAATTGCAGAGAAAAAAAATATAAAAATTGTAACCCATCAAGAAAGCCTTACAGCAAGATATGATGAAGACAGAATTATTCAGGTATTGATAAACGTACTTTCTAATGCTATCAAATTTGTAGAAGAAAAACATGGAGAGGTAAAAATAATATCAAGAAAAAATAAAAATTATATACAGGTTATTGTTGAAGATAATGGAAAAGGTATTTTGAATGAGGATATGAAATATATTTTCGATAAATTTTACCAGTCAAAAAATCAAAATGTCAAAAAACCCGTAGGAAGTGGTTTTGGTTTAGCAATTAGTAAGCAAATTATCGAAGGACATAAAGGAAAGATAAGAGTAGATGAAAATTATAAATTAGGAGCTCGATTTATTATTGAAATTCCAGAATAATATATTGTATAATATAAAAGAGTAAATTTTGAACAGAAAGAAGATATTGATTGTTGACGATGAACCAAATATAGTAATGTCTTTAGAATATACATTTAAAAAAAAAGATTTTGATGTTTATATAGCTAGAGATGGAGAAGAAGCTATAGAAATATTAAAATCAAAAATACCAGACGTAATTCTTTTAGATATAATGATGCCAAATGTAGATGGATATCAAACATTACAATATATAAGAGAAAATAGTACAACCAAAAACATTAAAGTTATATTCTTAACAGCAAAAAATAAAGCATTAGATATCGAAAAAGGATTTACTATGGGAGTAGATAAATATATAACCAAACCATTCTCTATAAAAAAAATTGTAGCAGAAATAAATGAACTGATGACTTCTTAAAAAAAACAAATGTTTTGATGTTAATAAAACACGATATGTTTTTTAAGTTGTTTACACCTTAATAAAGGTTACTCGTCGATAATTTTTTGGCGATGACATGTTTTAAAAGAATTTAATACACCAAAATCACAAAATCACAAAATATGGAAATAAGAGACACTCTTCAACTGCGTTCTTTTGCAGAATATAAAGAAGCTTACCAAGAAAGCATATCAAATCCTGAAAAATTCTGGGACGCCATTGCAGAAAAATTTTATTGGCATAAAAGATGGGATAAAACATTACAATGGGACTTTACAAAACCCGAAGTAAAATGGTTTGAAGGGGGGAAATTAAACATAACAGAAAACTGTTTAGATAGACATCTTGAAAAATTAGGTAATAAGACAGCTATCATTTGGGAACCTAATGATCCGGACGAAGAGTCAAGACATATAACCTATAGGCAACTTTTTATAAAAGTTTGTCATTTTGCAAATGTTTTAAAAAATAATGGTATTAAAAAAGGAGATCGTGTTTGTCTTTATATGCCGATGATTCCAGAATTAGCAATTGCAATGCTAGCTTGTGCTCGTATAGGAGCAGTTCACTCTATTGTATTTGCAGGGTTTTCTAGTACCGCTATTGCTAGTCGGATTAATGATTCAAAATGTAAATTACTTATCACAGCAAATGAGGTGTATAGAGGTGCTAAACCTGTAAAACTAAAAGAAATGTGTGATGAAGCATTAAAAACTACACCTTCTATAGAAACAGTTATTGTATATAGAAGAACAGTAGAGCCAACACCAATGCAAGAGGGTAGAGATAAATTTTGGTTTGATGAATTACAAAAAGTAGAAAAAGAATGCCCTGCCGAAATAATGGACGCAGAAGACATGTTGTTCATTTTGTATACCTCTGGTTCTACAGGAAGACCAAAAGGGATGGTGCATACCATAGGAGGGTATATGGTATATACAGGTTATACTTTTGCTAATGTTTTTCAATGTGATCATTTTGCACCAACAAATACAATACCTCAAAAAAAATATGATGGAGACATATATTGGTGTACCGCAGATATCGGATGGATTACTGGGCATTCTTACATATTATATGGACCACTAGCAATGGGCGCAACAACAGTAATGTTTGAAGGAGTACCAAGTTATCCAGATTATGGACGTTTTTGGGAAATATGTGACAAATTAAATGTAACTCATTTTTATACCGCACCAACCGCAATTCGAGCCTTAGCAAAACAACCAATAGAACTAGTAAATCAACACGATTTATCTTCAATAAAAGTTTTGGGATCAGTGGGAGAGCCAATTAATGAAGAAGCATGGCACTGGTATAATGATAACATAGGTAAAGGAAACTCTCCTATTGTAGATACTTGGTGGCAAACAGAAACAGGAGGAGTTATGATATCTCCATTAGCAGGGATCACACCAACTCGTCCCACATTTGCTACGTTACCTTTACCAGGAATTCAACCAGTTTTAATGGATGAAAATGGAAACGAAATAGAGTTTAGATCACAACAGTCTGAGGGGCGTTTAGCAATTAAATTCCCTTGGCCGTCCATAGCTAGAACAATATATGGCGATCATCAGCGGTATAAAGAAGTATATTTTTCTACCTATAACAACATGTATTTTACAGGAGATGGAGCATATAGAGATGCTACAGGTAATTATAGAATTACAGGGAGGGTAGATGATGTCGTTATTGTATCTGGACACAATTTGGGAACAGCACCTATAGAAAATGCTATTAATGAACATCTGGCTGTAGCAGAATCAGCTATTGTAGGTTTTCCTCATGATATTAAAGGAACAGCATTATATGCCTATGTAACCTTACATGATGGTAAACAAGCAAGTGATCAACTTATACAGGAAATAAGAGAGCAAGTGTCTAATACTATTGGACCAATAGCAAAACCAGATAAAGTTCAATTTGTAACAGCCTTGCCAAAAACCAGAAGTGGTAAGATTATGAGGAGAATTTTGCGTAAAATAGCCTCTAAGGATACTTCTAATCTAGGAGACACGTCTACATTATTAAATCCAGATGTAGTTCAGGAGATAATGGATAATGCATTATAAAGTAAAAAGGTGGCTTAAAATAAGTCACCTTTTCTTTGTTTAATACACACAAAATTATATTTATTTCATTAAAAAGGTTAATTCTTTACAGGTTTTACTTGGTGTAAACTCAGTAAGTTCATACTCGGCTAAACCATTTATTTTAAAAGGATCTTTATCTTATACGATTTACGGATGAGAATTGCGTATAAATAATTGCAAAGGTTTTTCGCTAGATTGATGAATCAAATTAAAGAATAGCCATAGCTATTGTTTCATTTTATGAAGAAAATATAGTAGAAAAAGAATGCGATTATATGCGAGATTTTTATTCGTAAATCGTATAAAATCTTTAATAGTTCTTTTTTGTTAGAGATTTTAGATAAAATTATTCCTCCTGTTCTAGGAATTTTTCTTCCTGAAGCTTGAAAATTTTCAAGATTATACTGTTCATTTAAGTATTCTATATGAGCATCTAAATAAGAATCGATCGTTTCTAAAGAAACTTTATAGGTCAAAGATATAATATACATTTTATAATTTTTTGAGAAGAATTTTTTGAAAACTAGATAGAGATTGGACTTATTCAAAAATAAATAGTAGTAAACTATACAGTTTTGGCAAATATAAAATCTAAAAGAAATAAAAAACCACAAAAACAATAAAGTTTTTGTGGTAGTAATAAATTTATAGTAGGAGAAAATTATTTCTCAAAATAACTAAAACTTTCTCCTTCTTTAATATTAAGAAGACTTTCATAAATAAGTTTAATAACATTTTCAACATCATCCCTATGAACCATCTCGACAGTAGTATGCATATACCGTAGAGGCAAAGAAATCAAAGCAGAAGCTACACCGCCATTGCTATAAGCAAAAGCATCTGTATCGGTACCCGTCATTCTGCTAGAAGCCATACGCTGAAAAGGAATCTTTTTATCCTCAGCAGTATCGATAAGTAGTTCTCTAAGCCTGTTTTGTACAGCAGGAGCGTAAGATATTACGGGACCATCGCCAATTTTAGTTTCTCCCTGTGACTTCTTTTCAATCATTGGAGTAGTAGTATCATGACAAACATCAGTAACGATAGCAACATTAGGCTGGATAGTATGTGTAATCATTTCTGCTCCTCTTAACCCAATTTCTTCTTGAACAGAATTTGTAATGTATAAACCAAAAGGAAGATTTTTTTTATTCTCTTTTAATAAGCGAGCTACTTCAGCAATCATAAAACCTCCCATACGATTATCCAAAGCACGACAAACAAATTTATCTTTGTTTAAAATAAAAAATTCATCAGGATAAGTAATAACACAGCCAACATGTACACCAAGTTTTAAAACATCTTCCTTAGTATCACATCCTACATCAATACAAATATTTTCTAAAGAAGGAGCAGGTTCTTTTCCAGCTTTTCTTGTGTGTATTGCAGGCCATCCAAAAACACCTTGAACAATACCTTTTTTAGTATGTATATTAACACGCTTTGAAGTAGCAATTTGATGATCACTACCTCCATTTCTAATAACATAAATAAGTCCGTTGTCAGTAATATAATTTACATACCACGAAATCTCATCAGCATGACCTTCTATAACTACTTTATATTTTGCTTTAGGATTAATTACCCCAACAGCACTACCATAAGTATCAGTAATAAACTCATCAACATATGGTTTTAGATAATCCATCCAGATTTTTTGCCCTTCCCATTCATATCCAGTAGGAGCAGGATTATTTAAATATTTTTCGAGAAAAGTCAACGACTTTTTATTAAGAATGCTTTTTTTTGCCATTTTATTATTTCATTTTAATGCTAAAATAACAATATTCATATTCATTTTACAGTTTAGAAATGGTTAATTATTAATTTTACAATAATTTTAGAAGGTCTCATATATCCTATTATGTTTAAATATATATTGTATATAATATCGTTTGGGTTTGTAACTCTTACGTACGCTCAAAAAGAAAATAAAAACAAGGTAGATTCTTCTAAAGTAGATACTGCAGGTTACGTACAATATTATATTATAGAAGGAGATACAATACCACATGAAGCTATAGATTTGGATGAAGTAGTTATTTTAGGAAAATTAAAATTTAAAGATAAACTAGCGAAAAGAAAATACCTTATTCTAAGGCGTAAAACTAGAAAAGTATATCCTTATGCAAAATTAGCATCAGATAGACTAAAAACTTTAAACGATAGATTAGAAGGAATAGGAACTAAACGATCTAAAAGAAAGTACATAAAAATACTCCAAAAATATATGGAGGAAGAGTTTACAAAAGAGTTAAAAAAACTCACACGTACAGAAGGACAAATATTGGTTAAATTAATTCATCGCCAAACAGGTAAAACTATGTTTGAGTTAGTGAAAGAATACAGAAGTGGTTGGAAAGCTTTTTGGTATAATAATACAGCTAAACTTTTTAATATCTCTTTAAAAGAAAAGTACGATCCTATAAATATTGAAGAAGACTATTGGATAGAGGATATACTACAACGTAGTTTTCAGACTAATATTCTAAAGGAACAAAAAACAGCTTTAGATTTTAGTTTTTATGATTTAAGGAATAAATGGACAGATAGCACAAAAAAAGCTTCTCCAAAAAAATAATTAAAAAAATAACAAATATATTTATACACCAACGCTATCCTTGATGTATAAATACATTAATACGTACTACAAAGCTGTGTTTTTAGTTTTAAAGTAAAAAAATAGTAAAAAAAATATCTCCATTTTGAGTATTTTTCTGTAAATTAGCACTCTATCTTTTTTAAAATCAGCATTTTCCTTTTTTTGGATTAAAAAATATAAAAAAAGTTGTTTTGTTTCTTATTATTTAGTGTATGTTTGCACCCGCAAAACGGGTATTGTTTTGAGTTCATTGAAAGGGGATTAGCGATTGTTTTAGGAGGTAAAAAAACTTCAAAAATTTTTAAAAAAAAGCGTTGTCAGAATAAAAAAAGGTTGTAGGTTTGCATCCGCAAAACGGAGTAAGGTTTTGAGTTCATGGATAAAGTATTTTTAAGGGTTTAGAGTTGAAAAAACTTTTAAAAAATAATCAAAAAAAATTCTTGTTAATTAAAATAGAGGTTGTATATTTGCACCCGCTTTGATAAACAAGGTAAGTTCCTAAAAATAAGTAGTACTGGAGTAAAGTGTTTTAATAAGCATTTATAGGGGTTCGATTCCTTAAATACAAACAATAATTACTAGCGAAGAAGATCGCTTTAGTGATTAAAAAAGTTCATAGACATATTGATTGACAGCGCGTATTAGACTAGAGATAGTTTATTACAAAGAATAAAGACTAGAAACATCATAGAGATACGATTATAATTCCGTTG
>NZ_AUML01000022.1 GCF_000430665.1 Aquimarina muelleri DSM 19832
GTTTTTAGCATTCCAATATTCCTTTAAATTTATTTTTTTAACCATTTCCATAAT
This sequence comes from Aquimarina muelleri DSM 19832, assembly GCF_000430665.1. Classification (GTDB taxonomy): domain Bacteria; phylum Bacteroidota; class Bacteroidia; order Flavobacteriales; family Flavobacteriaceae; genus Aquimarina; species Aquimarina muelleri. The sequence goes on from NZ_AUML01000022.1 coordinate 55, forward strand.
ATTATTATAAGCCCCCTTGCTAATGATTATGATATCTTTTTCCTTTTTTACTTCTACAACAGGGTTTATATTTTTTAGTACCTCTGCAATGATTTCTTTTGCAGATGGTATACGGCTTAGTTCTACTATCTTTTGTTGTACCAAAACCCGTTCTTCTTTAGATAATTGATTGTATGTAGAATTGCTATCTAACATTAGTAATACATTGCTTTGCCAAGCTGTTTATTTTGTATCAGTAAAAGGGTGCGGGAGCAATCCTAAAGTACGAGGCTCTAATTACACAAACTCGACTTATATAAAATAGCAGATTACCCCCGCGATTCCTTTTACCCTACCTATTTTGATAATGCGTTTACATCGACTTGGGGTAATGTACTAGTTTCTATAACTGCAATTGGATGAAAACATAGTGCTTCTCCCTGTGATATACTCTCTAATGCTAATGAGGATTTACGTATGGTATTAGCGATATCAAAAGTGGTTTGTCCTTGTTTACGACAATCCTTAATCCAGTTACGCAACAAAATTGCATAGCCCTTATACTGATCTATAGAGTAGTTAAAGTGCCATTGCTCTATATGCAATAGTTTAAGCACTTGGGCTTCAAAAATCCTACTCTCTTTTTCTGGACTTGATTTTACAATTGTTTTCATATTTCAATTTATTAGGGTTATCGATATATTCATTTTGGTGATTTTTATATTAATACAGGAGTAATCGTATAAGCAATAGGTTTAACCAAATCCCAATTTGATTGCCTGAAATTGACTACTCCTGTTTAAGATTCTTATGTGTTTTAAATTTCTTTTCAAATACTTATTTAGAGTTAATTTGATCATATTCAATAAAAACTCTTTTTATCAATCTGTTTATTTTATTAATTCTATGATCATTTAATTTCCGCTGATATTTATAAAATTTTTGCATTGTCCCTCTTGGAAAATTTAACTTTCTATCCAATCCAGAACAGTTTAGTATATCTTCATTTTTTTTGAGCCACATTTCGACTTTATTTCTTTTTTCTGGTTTCATCTCAATACAGACTTTAAGATCACAAAGTATCTTATTCTAAACTTGTAGAGAAGCAGAGAAACTAATGTGGGATAATTCTCAATACTCTAATAACAATTAGTAAACTCACGTTTACTAATACATTTTTTATTAATCAAAATAGTTTGTTTTTTGTATTCTTAATTATAAGGATAATTGAAAAAAGCCTACATTTGTTAAGAAACACATGCAATATTACCGAAATAATTGGTATTAACCAAAATTATCGGCATAAAATTACCCTTATGAATCATTTTTCTAGCAATATTGCTTTCCTTTTAAAGAAAGGTAGTTTGAGCCAAGAGGCTTTTGGACAAGTCATTGGAAAGAAAAGAAGTGTTATAGGCTCATATATAAGAGGAGAATCTCAACCAAATATCGATACCCTGTTAGGTATAGCTTCTTATTTCAAAATAGGATTAGATGATCTAGTTTGCAAGAATCTTTCAAGAATTGATATGGATAAGCTGATACCTATAGTTTATGAGGATGAAAAACATGGTAAATTAGATAAAAAGGTTTTGATGGAGATTAGAGAGAAAGTAGATTATGTCTATAAATATGTGAGTAAAAGTAGGGCGAAATCTGACTTAGATAATCTTCGCAAACTGATAGAAGAAAAAGAAAATTCTAATATAAAAACCGGGGGTTAAAATTTTGTCTTATGAATAAAAAAGGAATTCAGCAATTTAACATCTTCATCTTTTATATCTTTTACTTCTTGAGCTTTAAATTCTTCATATAGTGTAGTAAAAAGCCGTTTAGCTTCATCTATATTAATATTACCATCATTCAATTGTTGCTGAATGTTTATAGCTAGTAGTGATAATTTTTGATAATTATTAATCTTCATATAAAAATACCCTCTTACTTACTTTTGTCAATTATATTAGCGGATAATTCTAATGCACTTTCCAAAAATTTGGTTCTATCGATACTGTACTTTTTCTTAAAAATCTTAATTCTCCAATTCAAAATGAGTTTTGTGAAGAAAGAAATTAAAAAAGCACATATGAAAATGGACAAAATATAGCTCCAATATGGCATATCTGAAATTGGTAGAAAAATCCATGAAAGGAAAAATAATGAAATAAACATTATTGTAAAACCTAGAAAAGTAATTGCTTTTGATAATTGTTTTAAATCTTCAGAAACCGAGAAAAATAACATTACTACTGATATGATTAAAAAACACAAAGGAAGACTCAAAGCATATAAAAAAGTATGAATATTTTTAAAACCAAATATTTTCTCTTTTTCTTTCTCTTTGTTAAGTAGTTCAAATAATTGTAAAGCATCTATTTCTCTTTGTTTGTAATTGTCAATAATATCTGGAAGGGAACTATTTAATTGAGAAGATGTGACTTTATTATTTGTATAATCCGTTATCAAGATCAAAATATCTTGATTTAGTTTATTTCTTTCTAATTTAGCTTCACTATGTTTTTTTCTTATTTCGGAAAGGTTTTTTGATTCGGGATTAAAAAAAATATGTAAAAAAGCCGCTATTGCGATTACAATAGCGACTACATAGAACAAAAAATTCTTTAATTTTTTATTAGTTGGAGTCTTCTCCGTCTTCTTTGTCTCCTGTAGAGGGAACAATTTCTTTGTCGATTGCATATTCGTAATCAATTTCTTCGTCTACTGTTTCTCCAGTGCACGCAATAAATGAATTTGTTAAAAATATAAAAAGAAATGCTAAAAAAAATGGTTTAATTTTCATCTAAACTGAATTTAATAAATTTATAAATAGTGATACAACTTTACTTTTATGTAAGTTGCTGATAAACAATAAAATTAAATAAATATTAATAGAATATGAGTACTGCAATTTTAATATTTTGGCAGTACTTTTGCCTGATTTTTATCAAAATACGGGGCTTAAGTCCCACATTTTTGGTTTAAAAAAGTGTTAAAAACGCAGATTTTAGTTTTTTTTCAAAAAAACTAATTATAAATAATTGATTTACAATATATTAAAAACACAAATTAATTACGTTAAAAGCGTAATTTCTAATGTTTTTGATATATCAACAGAGGATTTAATGGAGTGGGCAAAAGAAGATGTTAGGAGTCAGTTAAGAGTCGCAATGAAGGATAGCCTAAATGAAGAATTTTATAATGAAAGATGATTTTAAAGAGTATTATGGTTTTGAACTTGGCTACTAAAAATGAGAACCACACTCTATGAGAGTAAGTAGCAAAAATACATTTAAAAAAACTCCAATTTTATTAAAACCATAAATAAAACATATTGGTATATGATAAATTTAGAAATAAGTAGTAATTTAGTTATCTATAGATAGAAGTGTTACTAAATTTCAATCTAATTCTATTATAGAAAGTTATACGACTGCCGATAAAAGCAGAGTTAATCCAAATCGCTGTGCTGACTACCTATAAAGTAGAAGCATGGTTATACTGTAACAAATGTATTCTTATAAAAAAGATGATATGTTCATCGATTTAAAAGAAGTATGTAAAAGAATTAAGTGCAACGACATTCGTACTGCGATCAAATGGTGCAAAAAGAGTGGGATTCCAATTATTCGTAAAGGAAGACACAAAATTACATATAGATTTCTTGTTGATGTAGAATCAGACAAAGAAATTGTGAAATTTTTTAAATCTAAATATCCTGAATCCTGGAGAAAAATGTACCAACTTTATCTTAACAATGACACCATTGAATATCTCCTAGAAACGCAGGAAAAGAACATAACAGATACAGTGTCGAAAATCAATTAAACCCTAGTTTATAATTAAATAATTAGGGTAATTAAAAAAGCAGATGATGCTTAAAAGTTTAAAATCTTTTCTAAAGCATCATCTGCATCTTTGTGAATAAAATTACCTTGATAACCAATAGTTGTACTTAAACTTGTGTGCCTGTATAATTTCTGCAGCATCTGTGGTGAGACCTTGTCTCCTGCTATATTACCAAAACTATGTCGTGCTATATGATTTGTGAGTTTTTTGTCAATATCAGCTAATTTAGCCATCTCGGCAAGATTATTATTAAATTTTTTAGTAGCTGTTTTTATTTTAGTATAAATATCCTTTGTGTCTTTAGGATCTGCTTTTTTAAGTTCTGGAAAAATATAATCATTAGTTTTTTCTTGGCTCTCTCTATAAACATCTAAGATAGCTACTACTCTTTCTGGAAGCTTGATAGAAACAGCTTTATTGTTTTTCCCCATTTTATAATATAACCTATCCTGCTTTATATCACTCCATTTCATTTTTAGAACATCTGCAATACGTATCCCTGCAAGGTAAAATGAAAAAAGAAAAACATTTCTGGTATGAGCAATGGTTGTACCTTCTTCCAACTCCAAGTTTTCTATTCTTCTTAACTCAAATTCATCCAGACCTATCTTTAAAGTATCAGGTAGTTTTATCCTAATTTTATCGCTCCCAAATGGATAATTTTTACTTTCGACGATTCCCATTTTAATAGCTCTATTAAAAAGCAATCTAATTAATATAAAAATATTCATTATAGACCTTTCGCTAAGAGTACCTTTTGCTTGGAGATAATATTTAAATCTATTCAGTAATGTCTCATCAATTTCATTAAAAGGTAAACTCTTACTACCAACAAATTCAAAAAGGCTATTAATCTTACTATTATCAGAAATTGCTCTATTATGTTTTTTTGCTCTTTTCAGGTTTTTTATATGTTCCTCTGCCAATTGAAAAAAAGTTTCTCCAGTCCCATTCCCTTTTACTTCATCTATAATTTGTCTTGCTGTGAACGATTTTTTAGATGCTTCATATTCTAATATCAAATCCTCTATAGCATCATATTTTTTTCTAATAAGCCTATTTAATTGACTATGTTTTGGATTTTTATTTGTCACAATTCTTCCTTGCTCATCCCATTCATTCTTTTGATTAAGATTAGCGAGATACAGATAATTTTGTTTACGATCCTTAGTTACCCTTATTGCTATTCGATAAACCTTACCTCCAAGATTATCTTTTTTAGGATGTAGTAGTACTTTTATAGTCGCCATTATTTTCATTTTATTCTGTTCGAATATAGCAAATATTTAAATAATGGGTCATACATAGGTCATACATTTCATGTTTCTTAATGATTTCGTACATTTACAAAAAACATTAAAACTCTTTATTTTCAATATCTAACAAAACATTATAGCTTATTAGAAACCATTAAGAATCATATAATAATAGACTTAGGATCTAGTGCCGCGAGGTGTGGGAGTTCGAGTCTCCCCGCCCGCACAGCAAAAGAAAAGCCGACTTTAACGAGTCGGCTTTTTTGTTTAGAACGTAAACTATGTGTCAAAATCTATATTCTGAAAACAAAGTTTATGCATCTCTTTTAATATATTGTCACATAAATTCTTTCTTTTTTTTAGCATTAAATAATACGTAATAATTTAACGTGCAGTTATTTACATATATATATCATCTACCATGAAATATGATGAAATATTTTTTAGTGCGTAAAATCCCTAATCTTGTACCAACAGACTATTGAACCATTTAAAAATATTAAGATTGAAAAGGGTAATCCATGAAAATTGATATTAAACTAGAAAAGGCTATATACAATTTAATCCACTTAGAATGGGCCATATCTCAAAGCTTAATAGATAAAGCTACATATCTTGAAAATACGCCATTTAAAGATTATGCAAAATGGATGAAAAAACGTGGAGAAAAGGAACATGCACATGCTTTATATCTTTTTGAATACTTAAAAAAACGTGTAGGTAAATTAGAGTTAAATAATTTAAAAAAAGCAGAAAACCTTTACCCATCACCATTTCAAGTGTTTCAATCTGCATTAAAAGATAAACATGAAGTCATTTCCTCAACAATAGATTTATATGCTTTGGCAGTTGAATTAAAAGATACTGAAAGCGAACAAGTATTTCACGCTTTCATTAATGAACATATAAGTGAAGAAAAACACATTTTTGATATCCATCAAAAAATAAAACTCACTAAGAATACTCTAATTCTTACACCATATTTAAAAATTGAAAAACGAAATATGACTGAAGTAAGAGAGTAAATAAGTAAAAATCAAATACGTTTGATTGTATTACCAAGAACAAAAATACTGTAAACCAAATGGTTATCGAAAAAAGCAACTGCAAAACATATAATTGCTATCATAAGAATTGGTGGATCAACAAATATTTGAAGATCGTAATTTCTAATATTTATTTTAAAAATTAGAGATTGCAAAATGATGCTTTATTGCACATTAACTACGTTCAGGAAAAGAAAGTTAATCGCTTTCTAAAAAGGAGTAAAGAGTCTTTGGGGGTAAAGGCTCTTCTCCTATTTCCTTTTTAATTATTTTATAATTAAAAAAAGTAAGAATTCAATCTTTTTTAAATGCTCCTCCTATTTTAGGGTATTGATGATTAGAAGCATTTAAAATCCCATAACCCCCAAATAGTTTGGTGTAAGTTGTACGTATACTTTTGGTTCTATCTTTTTTGCTCTGCCTAACGTTATTTTAAAATGACTAAGGCTTCTTTTGTAAGTAAATTTACCAGATTTAATTTTTTTAGGGCAAAGAATATCTCTAATTGCCGCAACTCTCCTTTCAGTACAAAAACCTGATGTTTTTAATTTATGTAAAAAAGCGTCACTGTATTCTATTCCTTTTTTTAGATGAAACTCAATGCCTATAGTTGGTAACCAAACATCATTAAACTCTATTGCTACACTAATATAGGATACCATAGAGATTCCTTCGAACTGTTTTATTAACACCTCTTTATCTCCCGGCCAATTTATTTTATGTAAAAAAAGCAATAAACTATCCTTTTCAAAACCTCTTATATACATTCGTGTAGTTTTGCTATCTCCACGAGAATGCATTACTCCAAAGTGCTCTATATATTGACTATCTTCTAAAGCATTTATACATTGTTTTAGAAATTCTTGATTTTTATTATTAAGCGACTGTAAATTTAATACTTCAAAAAAGCTAGTCATTTCAGCAAGTGTTATACTTTTTTGTTTTGGACTAATAAACAGGCTAGGAATCTGATCTTGTTCACTACCATCCAAATCTGCTTCTATCCAAAAACTTTTAATAGCTTGTTCTTTTTCTTGCAATGCAATACAGTTACTAAACCAAATTCCAACTTTTTTATGATCATGAGTTTTATCAAAATATATTTTAAAAAACTGTAAATCTTCCTTTTCTGATATTGCCATTGCAAGATCAACTTGGTCTTTACCATCTTCGACTCTGAACTCAAACACATAAGATATATGAAGTCGCGGATAAAAGCTAAGTAATTGTTTTTCTAAACTATTTGCTGCTAAAAAAGAAACCATACACCCTTCTCCAACAGGAAAGATGTATGGCACTATATTATTAGGTATTATATTTACCAAGTTTTTGGTTCTACCAAATTATCAAACAATATTTCTAATTCTGCTTCAGAATTTGGGTAACTTGATTTTTCAATTAATGTATCTACTAATCTTTGACTCATTTTTGGTTCTATTTGACTTTGAACATTTGCTATACTTTCTACAAAACTTGAGTAATATTTCTTACTATTTTCTATAGAAGATCGCATTAGTGTTGCTAGCTTAGTAAATTGACTCTCGGGATCATTACTTATAATATTAATAAAATTAATAAAAGCATCCTGATCCTCTGAAGTCCATGAATACCCCCAAATCAAATCGGTAGTTGATCTCCCTATAACTTTATTTACTGCCCACCAATTTGGATCCAAGTTTCTGATATCTGAAAAAATCGCAGAGGTCATCGTTCTTGCAGCTTCATCCAACTGCATTCGATCATAAATCAATTCTGTAATTTTATCCTGATATTCTAAAACCTCTTCTTCTCTGTTATTTTTTACTGCGTCTGCCATTTTTAGTTCAAAACCTTTCATAATGGTTTTTGTATTATTCTCATTATTCGCCAATATTTGCATGAATCTAATTAAATCACGATTGATTTCCTCAGTAGTTGGCGCAGCAGTTTGTACGGTTTTAAGTGTTTCGGTTTTCATAATCATTAGTATTTAGTAAGATTTATTAATATAGATTCTTGTGGTATGTTAAATAAATTAGTTTTAGAAATATGCTCGACAATCTCTTCAGAAAGCCCCATGATATTTATGAGTACTTGTTTTCTCTCCTCCTCATTTAATTCTTTCTTTCCTAAGGCATTTTTAGATTTCGTATAGTATGTAGTGCCTACAATACTATGTATTATTCCTTCTTCATTTTTACGAATATATACGCAATCATTAAACAAGCTATTGTGTATGCTTGCTATATAAAATTCTACTATTTGTTCTTTAGAAATTCTATTTTTATTAATTGCGCATGGCATATGTTCTCTTTTAGTACAATGCTCAAAGATAATTTTTGTAGTTTCAGAATTGCGAATTAATTGAATAGGATGAACTGGGTTTTCTATATGTACCCCATCTATCTTTATTGGTTGTTCGTTTAATATAGAAGTATCGATAATATATTCTTTCCCTTCATTAAGGGATACTAATAGACTAACATGATTAACCTCTCCCATATCTCCCATAGAGCCTGTAATCATGCGAACATCAAACTTAAAATATTTTAGCAATTCACACATTGCATTAGCAGTTGTCCAACAAGTACCCCCCAACCCATGTTGTAACCATATTTCAAAAAACTGATTTGCGTCGATTTGGTCGTGATCAGAGAATTCCTCTTCAGTAAGCTTAAGTCTTTTCCAAAAATTATCAAAAGGAATATTTCTACACCAACCACGATACAATTTCGTTAACCCTTCTTCATTAGATGTTAATGGCAAATTTATGGCTAAGCGTTCTAAAACTTTTCCTGCAACCTCAGGAGTCAATGTAGTATCTAATAATACATTTTTTGGGTCATTCATTATTCTAATTCTTTTAAGATATTACCAAATTTTGTTCTTTAATTAAAGTAAGAGAATGATTTGTAAGAATACTTATATCTTCTATATCATTGTACTTGCTAATATCGATATTTTCTTTTAAAAGAAAACTTTTAAAAGCCTCTGAAACGAATAATTCTATCCATTTCGATTTTTGATTTTTACATATTCTTATTGCTTCTATAAAAGCTTTTAGAGCCTCTTCTTTTTTATCTAAACCATCCAAAGCTTTTGCTTTAAAACAATAAGCATATCCTATCGCAAACATTACGTTATGTTCTCTTGCAAATTCTATAGATTCATTTGATATTTTTAGAGCTTTATCAAATGCATTTTTATTTAAACAAGTAACAACCTCTACTAAATCATAATAGGTTTTGGCTGAGGTTTTTGGCGCCCATTTTTTTCGAGCTTTCTTATATTGATTAAAAAACACCTGTTTACCAGATAGAGCCTCTGCAGAAATCTTATTTAGATTAATTGCGCTTTCCCAATACGGAAAAACACCTTTTTCCTGACAAAGGATTGTATTTGGATTTATTTTTTTTAGTTGTTCTTTTTCATATTTACAATTTGGCAAAAAAGAACATATATATAAATAAAGTCTAGATGTTTGCGCAAAAATTCCCATGGTTAAATTTGGCCAGTTATAAGATTCTGTTTCTTCTAATGTCTGTTCCATTATAGCAATTGCCCTATCTGCTTCGCCAATAAATAATCTTGCTAAAGATTCAAAACTCTTACATACAATATAGGGATCCAAACCATCTGTTACTAATTTTCGTTTTCCTTGCTCTTGATTATAGATTTTATAACATTTTTGGCAAGATCGAATACAACTCTTAAAATCTCCTTCAAAAAACTGAGTTTGACTTAAACAATCATATGTCTGTGCCAAATAACTAGTGTTATTTAATGCTTTAGATGCATTCATCATTTTTTTGGTAAGCACATGCATCTTAGCTATATTCCCGTTGGTACATTCAAAAATCCACATCCCTTTTGCTAAGGCAAACTCTAACTTATTATTAGTAGTTGCAGACCCTTTTAATAAAGATTCTGCCAAACGGTAATTTTCTATTATCTCAGGGTGGTTCCATCCTAGCTTATTGGTTAAAACTGCTGCTTTATGAATTCTTAAACTTGCTTCCTGAACTTTATCATAATCTGATAAAGTCTTTTTCTTCATTAAATCTATAACTAATAAAGCTTTATTGGTTAAATTTAACGATTCCATATGCCCAAGTTTCTTAAGCATTTCTAGATCTGCTGCTATTTTATAAAATTTTATAGCCTCTTTATGTTCTTCAGCTTGATAAAAATGGTATGCTAGATTTTGAACATATTTTTTAGGAGATTTTTTAAAATAATATTTAAGATTAAAAGCAATTCTTCGGTGTGCTTCTTTTCTAGGGTTAGATGTCATACTTTTAAATGCAGCATCCCTAATTAATGCGTGTCTAAACATGTAACTTCCATCCTTTACTTTTCGTCGTCTATAAATAATATTTGCATTTATAAATAAATCTAAATCTGCTTGCACCATCGCTTCATCTTTTAATGAGGACTTTACTAACAGATCGTATGTAAATTCACGCCCAATTGTTGCTGCTAATTGCGCTGTTTCCATAGCCACCCCAACACTTTCTAACCTTGCTTGCAATAGTCCTATTAATGTAGATGGCACTTCTAAGTCTTCTATTTCATGTTTAAATTCGTATTTACCATTTACTAATTGTAAAAGTTTTTTCTCTAGCAGCATATAAGTCAATTCTTCTGCATAAAGTGCTATTCCATCTGTTCTTTCTGAAATAAACTGTAATACATTTTCACTAACTTGAGCTCCATTAAGTATCTCTTCAATAATGGGTCTTATTAATATATTTTCTAGAGGAGAGAGTTCTATTTCTTCTATTAAATTGTTTATCCAATCGGATGTAAATTCTGGTCGTGCTGATAAAATTATCAGACATTTATCTTCTTTATTTTCTTGTAATAGTTGTTTAAGAAAAGATTCACTGGTAGGATCTATCCAGTGCAAATCTTCAACAATAAATAAAAATTTATTTTGATCCCCTATGCTAAATATTAACTGCTGTAAGATGTCTAGAATAAATTTTTTTTGTTCCTGTTGTGATATTTGAGATTCCTGCTGTTCTTTAATTGGTATAGAAAACCACGAGCAAAGTATAGGCAATGATAATTTAAGATCACAATGTGCTACCAGAAGAGCTTTTTCTAATTTAGATATTACCTCTTTATTTTTAGAATTTTCTCTAATATCGAGATGTTTTTTTAGTAGTTCAAAAATTGGATATAAGGCGTTATTTTGATGCTCTGGCAAACATCTACAATGATGTACAATCCCTTTTTTTATTAAAATTTGTTGTTTAATTTCATAGATTAATTTAGACTTACCTATTCCAGCTTGCCCCTTAATCATAATTCCTTTACCACATATTTTTTCCTTTTGCCAACGATCTAGAACGATTTTTATCTCTTTATCTCTTCCAATAATTGTTCTTCCTGCACTTCTTGGATTTAAAAACAACAATGACTCTGTTTGGCGCTCTCCTAATAATAAAAAACCATTTTCTGAAGGTTCAAATTCTAAAAAGGGATCCAATAATTTTTTTGTTTGTCTACTTACCAATACTTGCCCAGGTTCGGATCGATAAAGTAAATTAAATGCTATATTTGGGACCATTCCTTCTGGAGTATCGTCTCTTTTGGATAGCACCATTCCTGAGTTTATCCCCATTCTAATATCCAGATTGACCCCATGTTCTTTATACAAAAGTGCATTTCTGTTTTTTACTTCGTTCATTAGTTCCAAAGCTGTTCTACCTGCCATTCGTGCATCATTGTCGCTAGATTGAGGGTATCCAAAATAAACTACCACATTATCTGCTAAAGTGCCTGCAATATGTCCTCCGTAACCAACAGCTACATCAAGGCATAGATTTAATTGGTCTTTTTGGATAGTGTCAAACGTTTCTAAATCTAGTTTTGTTGCCTTTTTTAAGAGTAAGCTTAGCTTTATACAAAGTACTGTTATTTGTCGTTTCTCGCTTTTATTATGATGCCAACCAAGGGTATTTACGAGGGTTAATTGATCTTCTGCTCGATCAACATTTTTTTGACGAGTTAACTTATTAAAAACATCACTTACATCTATTTTTGTATACTCTTCATAAACAGTACTAGCGTTTCCCGCTCTTCGAGCTGGATTTTTTATAAGTATTCTGTTTAAAATATCCGCCAAAGGATGCCCTATTAATAAATTTGGTAAAGGAACATTTTCTGCACTTAATTGCTTTTGTAGAATTTCAGATAAGCTTTCGCCATTCATTACCTTTTTTCCTGTAATACACTCTATCAAAATTAATCCCCAGGCATATAAATCTGATTTAACCGTTGGTGGTTCTCCTCTTAATTGTTCTGGTGCACAATACGCAGGAGTTCCTAACATTTTTTGTGTATTATCTAAACTTTTACGGTCGTATTTTTGATTATTTTGAGTAAAGAGTCCTATTCCAAAATCCAGAACTTTAGCATACGATCTGGATCCTGTTTTTATTATCATTATATTTTGTGGTTTTAGATCTCGATGTACTATACCTTTTGCATGGGCATATGCAATAGCATCTAATACCTGCCCCATGAGCTTACTTATTTCTATACCCGAAAATTCTTTTTTTCTGGCTATAAACTCATTTAATGTTTGTCCTGATAAGTATTCAAATACAGCGTATGGTTCTTTTTTATTTGTATATCCTTTATCTAAAAGTTTTATGATATTAGGGTGGTTCATTTCTGCACATAAACGTGTCTCTCGCTCAAAGCGTGTAATTTGGTAGTCTCTTTTTTGAATATTAGAAACTCCTTTAAGTTTTAGCATTTTTATTGCAACAACCTGCCCAGTACTTTCTTGGGTTGCCCTGCATATAACACCATAAGTTCCTTCACCTATTATCTCGTGAAGAATATAATTATCGAGTTTTTTTAAAGTAACTTTCTTCAAAAGAATTCAGATTATGCTTCATTTATTTTAATATGCCCGTAAAGCTCTCAAAAATAATTTTTCAATTATAATTGGCTAGAAACAACCAGTATTTCTCCTTCATTTTTTTCTTCTTTTAAAATCTGAAAAAAATGATGCGCAAAACGAATTTCTCCTCTTCTTCGTTCAATAACATCCATAAATAAAGAACCATATGGTTGTATCCCTAATAACTGTTTTCGAAAACGGTGAATTTGAAGATTTAAATAATATGCATCAATTTCTTTGTATAATTCTTTTGACATTTGATCTACCAGATCCTCTATCGATATCCACCCATGATCATTAAATATATCTTCATTATTCATATCACAAAGTCTTTTTCTTGCTAACATTAAAAGCAAATAATGATGTACTCGTTCCCCCAAATCCAGCTCTATCGCGTCGACAACAACTTTTAAGCCTACATGCTCTTCATCTTCGCTTAAAGAAAATAAAAAATTTGCACTATCTACAACGTTACCATTATCAATAGTGTCCTCCAGAGGTTCGTTATCTATAAATTGCCACTCTTCTCCATTAAGGTGATAGGATTTGCCATGTTCAAATTCTATAGTTAAAGAAGCTGTTTCTGCTTTCCACTTTTTGTCTTTAGAAAAATAAATAAGTATCTCTGCATCTTTACCATTAGGTAATATATGACAGCTATTAAGCTCCAATATTGTTTCTGGGCTTGTTAAAGATCTTAAATAACTAGACGGCTCTTTAACATCTATTAATTGCCATTGTGCTAATTTGCCTTTACCAAATTGAATCGTAACATGTTCCGTTAGTTTTCGTGTAGAATGATGTACATATTCTCCATTTACTAACGTCCCATTACGACTGTAATCTTGTATATACCAATCTTCATTTTGCCAAAATATAACGGCATGCGATTGTGAAACATCCATATCTGGAATATAGGTTATAGAGTTTTGTTGGTTTCTCCCAAATGTATTTTGCGTATTTAGTATAACAATTTGCCCAGATAATTTATTTTTAATAGTTGCCATGGTTGCTCTAAGGGTATTTGTGAAGTATAGGTTTAAGAGTTGCTATTTAATTTTTATAAAACTAAATAATTACTTTATCAATTTACACAATTTACTTTAATCAACAAATAAATAAACTGAGTTTCCTATACTTATATTACCACAAAAACAATTATAAAAATGAGGGACATATAAAAAGACACTATAAAAATTGAAATCATATCAAGAACTACAAAAAGTGATTATTGGTATATTTATGTTATATCACAACTAAAATATGTAGTTTTTTTCTGACTTTATTTTTGAAATTTTAATCCACATTGTGGAGTTTAATTTAGGGGGCTTGCCTCGAAAACAAAATATATTTTCGAAAGCATACCTCATGAGCTTGCCCGAGGTTATGGATTTATTATAAAACAATTATTTATCCTCTTACAATTACTAAGATCCTAGGATTACTAGCAACTGATAGTTGTATTTTCAAATATTTGATTTTTAGTTATTTATTAAGAATTTATCTTGTTTCAAATAAAAAAAGCAGAAAGTATAATCAAAAAAACAGTAAATATTTTACGGGAAACCGTAAATATTTAAAAGCTTCTTACTATATTGGCATGTAGGAAAATACTAAATGAAAATTAATATATTTTATAATGGTTGGTTTATAAAATCAATCGTTATTCAGACCCTGCTTTTGTTGGCTCGCCAAAGTTTTACAATTGTGGGGTTGTTTTTATAATTAAATCCTTAAGGAATTAAAAAAACGTTTATTTCATTTTTACGATAGGCAAAATAACTAACCATCATAGGCTCTATCTCAAAGTTAAAGCTAATAAATGACAAATCCTTATGCGCATTCATAATAAAATCGTTAAAATCGCTTAAATCTACTTTTAAAAACATCCAAATCATCAAATATTTACTTATTTTTTACGTTCCTGAACAGGTTTGATTTCTAATACACTATTTGATTATAGGATGGGAAACTAGAACTCTACCAACTCATAATAACCCTAAATCTTTGGTCATTGCTACCAGATGTATTGCGTTTTTGGCTTTAAAATTAAATTTTAATTTATTCAGACGTTTTTCTATAGAACTTATACTATTAGGAGAGATATGGTTTTTCTTAAAACAATCTCCTATCTCCTCTTGGGTAAGACCATCTGATAAATATTTTAATAGTAAAAGATCGTAGTCTTTTAGTTCAAATACGTTGTTTTTACTCATTGCACTTTCTAATTGGGGAGAAATATATGTTTTATCTTCATAAATTTCTTTCACCGACTGTACCAATTCATTTAATCCATAACGACCTTTGCAGATATATCCATTAATACCTAAATCATTAAAAAAAGATTTTACTTTACCAGGTCTGTCCTCCATAGAGTATATAATAATTTTTATATCTGGTTGTATTGCTCGTATAGCTTCTATAAGTTGAGTACCCGAAACTAATTTTCGTTCTCGATGGCTCTCTTTAAAAGAAAGGTCAGTTATAAGTAGATCAAATGGGGAGTTATCACTACAGGCTCTTCTAAATTTTAGGTAGGCTTCATCACAATATTGAGCTTGTTGTATCTCTTCAATCTTAGCTCTTTCATTAAGAATCTGAGCGATTCCATGATTAATGCTACCAAAATCTTCTGCGACTAAAACTTTTTTAAACATAATACTGTATTATAATTAACTCGGGAAATGTATTTTAGCTTTAAAACCTTTTCCTTTTTCTGAATCAAATATAAACGATCCTCCAATCGTTTTTATACGGTTTTCCGTATTCTGTAGTCCATTGCTATATATTATCTCTTCGGCAGATACGCCCACGCCATTATCTGCATAGGTTATAGTAATATTTTTAGCCATCTTTTTAAAGGTTATCGCTACCAATTCTGCCTGGCTATGTTTTTTCATATTAGTCATTAGCTCCTGTAAGGATCGGTGCACAATAATCTTTTTTTCTGGGTTAATAGATTGCCAATTAATTTCATTTATATCTTTTATAATAATTTTGGTATCATTAGAGCTATAACTACTCAACATATTATTAAGTTCTACGCCATATTCCTTGCCAGTTTTAAAGCTATTATGCTCTCTGGAGATATCTCGGGTACTTTTATAAATACCCTCTAATTTATCCAACATCTTCTGAGTATCAGTATTATTATTTTGCATCTGAATCATCACATGATACACATCATTGGCTAACTCATCATGCAATTTTTTAGAGATACGGGTTTCTGCATTATAAACTTCTCGTATTTTTTCTCGTTTATATCGTTGTTTAAAAAAATAAAAAACCACTACCCCACTTAAAAGTAAAAATAAGGTGCTAAAAAGATAAATTATTTTTTGGCGCTCTTTTCTTGCTGTTTCTGCTTTTAAAATTAGATTCTCGTTAGTGAGTTTATCATTTTCATAGCGAGTTACTGCATAGATCTCTCGATTATTTTGATTAGCTTCTTCTAATTCTTTGTGGATACGATCATATTCTATAGCTTCTTCTTTTGTATTTTCTCTTAATTTGAAAATAAACCCTAAAGATTCTAGTAATTGTGCCAAACTGTGCTGCTTTTTTGCATTATAATAAGCCGCTTCTGCGTGCTGCAATGCTTTATCTTTATTCCTTTCAAAATAGTATTTTGTTAAATAAATATTATTAGTAATTGAACCTAATACATCGTTTATTTCTTTTTGTATTTCTAACGCTTTTATCAATAATTCTTCTGAGTTTTCATTTTCTCTATTTCGTAACCATTGCACATATCCGAGATTACCTAATACTCTTGCATATTCACTTTTATCTTGCTGTACAATCTTATCCTTTTTTAATATTTCTAATATAGTTATTGCCTCTCTGTAATTACCTTGATTTGCTAAGATTAAAGCCTTAGTATTTTTGAGCATCAAAATATTTTTGAGTCTTATTATACTAATAGACAGACTATCTTTACCTAGTGATAATGCTTTCTCGTTATAACGCAATGCTTCTTTATAATTTTTTTGCATTCTATTTGCTACTGAAATTATATGATGAAATCCTACTAAGCTTCTTAAGTCATCTGTATGCTCTAAATACGTTACTCCATCAATAGCTGTCGTTTTACTGCCAGAATAATCCCCTAATGAAGTCTGTATATTTGCCATATATAGCAAACTTCTCCCTGCAATAAGACTATCATTTATAGTTTTGTACATTTTAAAAGCCTTAGTATGGTATTTAAAAGCTTTGACTAGTTGATTATTGCTTTTATGATAGATCCCAAGTTTTGTTAAACTATATCCTATATAAAGAGTATCTCTTTTTTTTTTTGCTAAATCATATAATTGATGAGAATACACAATGGCACTATCATATTGCTTGGCCTTATTTAATAGTTTTGTTTTTCGCATCAACCCCATATAAACCAAAGAATCCTGTTTTGTTAACAACGCTCCTTTTAAAAAAGAAGAAATATACTCTAAGCGCTTTGACATTGATAGAGTATCCATATCACTTTGCTGATAATAATATGTAAGAATATCTAAATCTTGAGTGAATAAAGAATTTTCTACTTTTATCTGCCCAAAAACAGGAATAAAATTATATAAAAATATAATCCTTATAATAGCATAAGAAAGGAAATCGACGCGCCAAAGTTTCATCCCTCTAAAATACTAAATTAAATCCAGCGCATATAATAGATTTCATACTATATACACTGGATTTAATTTAAATATTTATTTCAATTACCCTACATCATCGGGATCAATTTCTCCATCTCCTGTAGCAAATTGTTCTAAAGAGATATCTTCGTTATCATTAATTCTATCTGCGGTGCATGAGGTAAAACTTACTGTAATAAATAAGGCTATGAGTATATAAGAAATAGTTTTCATGATTTTTATTTTTTTAAGATTAAACATGGGTATTGCTGCCCGGTATTTCACCAGATATTTGGATATGTAATCCAATGCATTAAGGGAGTACTCCTTTTATTTTTTGGAAAGTCGAAATCTTCAATTACAGTGTTTAGCCACTTTCCAGGGGAGCTTTTACCGTAACCTTATGGATTTCCGTAAGAACCGAGTCTAAACATTTACTATGTTAGCAAAGTGAAACCGGAACTAATTGATATTGTGAATTTATAAAGACCCCAAGTCTATGTTTGCATACGATTCCAAGGATTCCTAAGATTCCTAAGAAATCCTAAAAATTCCAATAACTTAGATTATTTATGAGAACAAAAACGAGTGATACCTACAAAAAAGAAATTCTTGAACAGTACAAAAGAGAAAAAGGAGGAGAGATGAATAATTACCTTTTTAAACCCACTCGCAAGCAAATTAAAGAAGCTTGCCTATGGCTATTACATCGACGAAACGAAAAGTATGATGAAGGTATTCTAAACCGTTTCTTTCAATTTAAAGAAGGAGAAAACAAAGCCTATGCAATCGAGCGTACTCATGGAGATAAATTTAAACCTATCATTAATTTTTTAACAGGCGAGACTAAGTCTACAACACCTGCAAACCTAGAGTTAATTAGTTGGCTTATTGATTTTAAAAAAAGACCTCTATCTATTTATTTAAAAACAAACCCTAAGCCTGAAGATGAGCATGAAACAACATTACTTAATGTAAAACAGATAACTGTAAAAAACGAAGTAGAAAAAATAAACATACCAGAAACCCAAGTGATTCAAAGAACCAATAAGAGTATTACAATTATTTCTCAAATAAATCCTTCGCTTAAAATAACAACTATTGTATCTCTGTAATAAAGACACCTTTATATGAACGCAAATTACTATTAATCAGACCTTATATGACTAAAAACCTTATGAGGTCTTTGATCTTTTAAAAATTTATTGAACCTGTTACAAAAAATACTTTATAGTACAGTCAATCTCAAAAACTAACCACCACAACACTCCTAAATTCAAAAGCCTACCAACTACTGTAAACTTTTCTATTTTGTATTTTAAAATTGATGAAACAAATACAGGGATTCTGTATCAAAATTTGGTTGTATTTTTACATTTATAACAAATCTAATTATGATAACTGTAGAACAAGCACTTGCATTAACTTCCAATACTATTCAAAAAACAGAAGTAATTCATACACTACCTATATCTAAAGCACTTGGATATGTGCTTGCAAAAGATATTTTATCACCTATCGATATGCCTCCATTTCGGCAATCTGCAATGGATGGCTATGCTTTAGGATCTACTTTAGAAAAAACATTTACTCTTATCGGCGAGGTTAAAGCAGGAGATGATACCGATCCAGAACTTAAAGCTGGCGAGGCTATACGTATTTTTACTGGTGCGCCTGTACCATCTGGTGCCAAAGCTGTAATCATGCAAGAAAAAGTCGAGATCCAAAATAATAAGGTACTACTACAAGAACCTGCTCTACCAGATACTAACATTCGCCCAGCTGGAGAACAAATAAAAAAAGAAGAAACAGCTCTACAACAAGGAACTGTCATAACTGCTGCAGGTATTGGGTATCTAGCATCTTTAGGTATTACTCACATCGATATATACAAAAAACCATCGATTGCAATTATAGCTACAGGAAACGAATTAGTGCCACCAGGGCAAACATTAAAGTATGGAGAGATTTATGAAAGTAATTCGATCATGTTCTCGGCTGCTCTTTCCAAAAGTGGTTTTACCGATATATCTTATTTTAAAGTAGAAGACGCCTATGATATCACTCTTTCCCTTTTAGAAAATACCATAGAGCACTATGACGTAGTTCTAATTTCTGGAGGAATATCGGTTGGAGATTATGATTTTGTAGGCAAAGCCTTAGGAGCATTACAAGTAGAGGAAATCTTTTATAAAGTGAAACAAAAACCAGGAAAACCTCTATACTTTGCTAAAAAATCAGGAACTACTATTTTTGCTTTACCTGGTAATCCAGCATCTTCATTAAGTTGTTTATATGTATATGTCCTTCCAGCTTTATTTAAAATATCTGGACAAACAAATTGTGATCTAAAACGCAGTACTGCCACTTCCAAAACTACATACACTAAAAAAGGAGAACGCGCAGAGTTTCTAAAAGCATTGGTACAAAAAGATACCGTAACCATTTTAGATGGACAAGCATCTTCTATGCTGCGATCTTTTGCTATGGCAAATGCTATGGTGTATCTTCCCGAAGAAATAACCGAAGTAAAGATTGGAGATGATATACAAGTAATTCATCTACCATAAACACTTAAGTAATTTCAGTTTTATAAATCAATAACCTCGGAGCAAGCTCACGAGGCTTGCCTCGAATTAAACTCCACAACGTAGATTAAACATAGCTTTTATTAGTAACTCAAGTCGTCTAACAGATAATTTATTGTAGCGATTATACGATTCACGGATGAGAATTGCGTATAAATAATTGCAAAGGTTTTTCGCTAGATTGATGAATCAAATTAAAGAATAGCCATAGCTATTGTTTCATTTTATGAAGAAAATATAGTAGAAAAAGAATGCGATTATATGCGAGATTTTTATTTGTAAATCGTATTAAACCCATTTTATGCAGTAGAAAATCTATTACATATTGTAGCTGTTACAAATACAGATGCTTTGCTCCGTTTTTTAATGTAACCATAGCAATGCTCACTAAAATCAAGAAAACGACTGTATTTAGGGCACCTTCAAGCTTTATTACGAAGTTCTACTACATAAAAGCGGATTAAAAGTATATTGAAACAGTTTTTTATAATGATTTTGATATCTAATTGATTTCTATCCTACATACTAGTTAAAATCTACAGTAAAGAAAAAAAATTCTTGAAAAACGTTGTATCTTTGAAGGTATAACGCTTTGCTTATGAACTATAAAATAAAAAGTCGGATTTGGATAGAGTCTGAAAACGGTGTTTTTCTTGGTGAAGGAAGAGTACGGTTACTAAAAGCTATTGCAGATACCGGTTCTTTAAGCAAAGCTGCTAGCTCTCTGGACATGTCTTACAAAAAAGCATGGAAACTATTAGATAGTATAAATAAAACTGCCAAAAAACCTTTAGTTATTACTTCTACTGGTGGTAAAGGTGGGGGCGGTGCTAACCTAACCTCCTACGGAGAAAAAGTTATAGAAACATTTGATACTATTAATCAAAAATGCTGGGAATTTTTAGATAACGAATTAAAAAATATTTCTTTATAAGTATAAAACACCCAATAATAACATACCCCTAAATGAATAAAAAAAATAATACAGGAATCATTTTAGCAGGAGGCAAAAGCTCAAGGATGACTCGTGAAAAAGGTTTTGTATTACTTAATGACAAACCATTTGTTCAATATTGTATTGAGGCTCTTCAACCTTTGGTTAGCGAAATTATTATTGTAAGTAAAAATTCTGATTATGATATTTTCGGAGTAAAAAGAGTAGAAGATATTGTATCTAATGCTGGACCGATAGCTGGATTACACGCAGGACTAGTATATTCTAAAACCGAAAATAATCTGGTATTAAGTTGTGATGTACCAATGGTTACCACTTCACTTTTAAAAAAACTAATATCTCATAATGATGAGCATTTTGATATCGTTCAATTTAAAACCGAAGGAACTACAATCCCTTTAATCGCACTGTATAAAAAAAGATGTACCAATACTTGTCAAAAACTACTTCTTAATGGAGAACGCCGTCTGCGTAAGCTCGTTTCTGCTTTAAACACAAAAACAGTTAGTTTACCAAAAACAGAACAGGTTTTAGTAACCAACATAAATACAATAGATGAATTAAAAACAGTAATAAATGCAATTAACAATTAAATATTTTGGACTTCTGGCAGAAGTTACAGCTACAACAGAAGAGTTATTAGAAACAGAAACCTGTTCTGTTTTTGAATTGGTGAAAACCCTAAAAAATCAATACCCAAAACTAGGAGATACTAATTTCAAAATTGCAGTAGATCAACAATTAATTGATCTTAATTATATAATTGAAACCAATGCAGAAATAGCTTTATTACCCCCTTTTGCAGGAGGTTAATGTTAATATATAAAGACACAAATAATGAATTCGTTACACTCTAGATATCAAAGACAAATTATCCTACCAGAAATAGGTCTCTCTGGTCAAGAAAAACTTAGCGCATCTAAAGTATTGGTTATAGGAGCTGGTGGACTAGGTTGTCCTATTTTACAATATCTTACTGCAGCAGGAATAGGCACTATAGGTATTGTAGATTTTGATATTGTAGACACCTCCAATTTACACCGTCAGATATTATACGGCACCAGTTCTTTAGGTAAAAATAAAGCTGTAGCTGCAAAAGAACGTCTTATAGATCTAAACCCAGAGATAACCATTACGACATATACAGAGAGGTTAACTACAAAAAATGCAATTTCTATTTTTTTAGAATATGATATTATTGTTGATGGTACCGATAATTTTTCTACTCGATATTTGATTAATGACGCCTGTGTTATTACAAAAAAACCATTGGTATATGGTGCTATTTTTAAGTTTGAAGGACAAGTATCTGTATTTAATTATCAAAATGGCCCCTCCTACCGATGCCTTTTTCCAGAACCTCCAAAAGCAGGAAGCGTTCCCTCTTGTGCAGAGATTGGCGTTCTGGGGGTATTACCAGGTATTATAGGTAGTATGCAAGCTAATGAAGTTCTTAAGATTATTTTAGGTTTGGATACTATTCTATCTGGAAAATTGTTTACTTATGATTGCTTAACTACCCGTTCCTCTAACTTTGGAATTAACCGAGTAGAAACCGAAATATCCAAGGTATTGGAAACCTCAAGTCATTTTAAAACTATAGACTATGATCTATTCTGCGGGATACAAAAAATAACCGAAATAACACCTAAAGAAGCTTTTCTTATAAAAAATGTTCAGTTTATAGATGTTCGTGATCCACATGAGCAACCAAAAATTGACAGCTTACATCCTATATACATACCTTTAGGAAAATTAAAAGAAAAAGTAAATACTATTACCAAAGAAAAAGAAATAATCCTTTTTTGTCAATCTGGTATTAGAAGTAAAAAAGCAGTAGAAATTCTTTTGCAAGAAGGCTTTAAAAATGTATCTCATATACAAGGTGGTGCAGTCGCTTTACATGAAAATATATCAAACCTCACAGGTTTATTAAAATACGATTAAAAAAAAGGAATATGGAAAAAAAGAAACTAAAAAATGTATTTATACAAGGAGCTATTTCATCTGATTTTATAGGTACCTCTATCGCAAAACATCAATCAAAAACTAGTATAGGTGCACATAACATTTTTTTAGGTCAGGTTCGTGCCGATACTATCGATGGCAAAATAGTTACTGCTATTGATTATACCGCATACGAAGAAATGGCTAATCAAAAGTTCCACGATATACGCGAAGCTACTTTCGATAAATTTGATCTTACTTGTATGCATATATACCATAGTCTTGGAACCGTAAAAGCAGGAGAAATTTGCTTATTTGTTTTTGTTTCTTCGCCAAAAAGAAAAGTAGTATTTAAGGCTCTGGAATATGTCGTAGAAGCAATTAAAGCCGATGTGCCTGTTTTTGGAAAAGAAATTTTTGAGGATCAAACACATCAATGGAAAGAAAATAGCTAATACTTTTTTATAAATCATAAAATCCTAAAATAAATAAGGAATGAAACAGAATAACTTATGATTTGTCATTCCAGCGTATGCTGGAATCCAAAATAAAACTAAGTTTAAATCTAAAAAATTATTATTTATAAAAGTATGGTAGACATCACACATAAAATATCCACATTAAGAGTTGCTACAGCACAAGCTATTATAAAGGTTAGTAAGCCAGAAACTATAGAAGCAATACAAAACGATACAGTACCCAAAGGAAATGTATTTGCAATGAGTAAAGCTGCTGGATTACTTGGTGTAAAAAAAACTCCGGATTTACTACCAGATTGTCACCCCTTACCTATAGAATATACAGGAATTGAATACACTATTAATGGTCTGGAAATTACCGTCCTGGTAACCATAAAAACCATTTATAAAACTGGTGTAGAAGTCGAAGCCATGCATGGAGCCAGTATCGTAGCTCTAAACATGTATGATATGCTAAAACCTATTGACAAAGGCATAGAAATTCATCATATAAAACTATTAGATAAAAAAGGAGGGAAATCCGATTATACAGACAAGTTTAGAAGAGATCTTAAAGCTGCTGTTATTGTCTGTTCAGATACTATTTCTGAAGGAAAAAAAGAAGATAAAGCTGGCAAAGCTATCATTGCTAAATTAGAGAATTGTGAAGTAGATATTCTGGATTACACAATCATCCCCGATGAAAAGGACATCATACAAGAAAAAGCAATCTACTATCAAAAACAAGGTGCCGACCTTATTATATATACAGGAGGCACTGGGTTATCTATAAGAGATGTAACCCCAGAAGCTCTAAAACCTTTATTAGATCGAAATATCCCTGGTATCGAAGAAGCCATACGTAAATATGGTCAAGACCGTATGCCTTACGCTATGTTATCCAGAAGTGTCGCCGGTACTATAAAAAACACTCTTGTATTAGCTTTACCAGGTTCTACCAACGGAGCAAAAGAATCTATGGATGCTATTTTTCCTGAAGTATTGCATGTGTTTAGAATTTTAAAAGGCGCAAGACATGACTAAACCAAACGCTAAACCTCATAGGTTTTTAAAACCTGTGAGATCTACAGAAGATATTCTTACCGACACCTTTGGCAGAAACCATAACTACCTAAGGATTTCGCTTACAGAGCGATGCAACCTTAGATGCACCTATTGTATGCCTGCAGATGGGATTCAATTATCTCCTAAAGAGCATATCATGACTCATGAAGAGATCTATACTATCGCCAAAGAGTTTGTAAATATGGGAGTTACAAAAATTAGACTTACTGGTGGAGAACCTTTGGTTCGTAAAGATGCGTCTCTTATTCTGGAAAAATTAGCTTCACTGCCTGTGCAACTTACATTAACTACCAATGGGGTTATTGTAGATAAATTTATTGAGCAGTTTAAAAAATGTGGAATTAAAACGCTTAATGTTAGCTTAGACTCTTTAGATTCTAAGAAAAATAAAGAAATTACTCGCAGATCTTATTTTAAAAAAGTATATGAAAATATTCTTTTACTTATTAAAGAGGGCTTTATCGTAAAAGTAAATTGCGTTTTAATAAAAGGTTTTAATGATGATGAGATCATAGATTTCATTAATTTAAGTAAAGATCTGCCTATACACGTTCGATTTATCGAATTTATGCCTTTTGATGGAAACCAATGGAACATAGATAAATTGGTTTCTTTACAAGAGATTCTATCTCAAGTACATTCTAATTATAACGAAAGCCAAATTATAAAGTTAGAAGACGCCCCTAACGACACTACCAAAAGCTATAAAATCAAAGGATATCAAGGATCTTTTGCTGTTATAAGCTCCGTTACTAATCCATTTTGCGATGGTTGCAACAGAATACGCCTGACTGCTAACGGGCAAATAAAAAATTGTTTATTCTCTACAAAAGAATCCGACTTATTAACTCCGCTTAGAGCAGGTAAATCTATAACTTCAATTATCCAAAAAACAATACAGTCTAAGCTTAAAATACGCAATGGAATGGACACCTTGGATAAATTTAGCCAAACCGATATACATTCTAATAACCGAAGTATGATCACAATAGGAGGATAATAAACATTACTCCCATAAGTTTTTAAGCATTTTCATCCATGACCGATATCATAGTTAGCCTGTGTAATAGGATTTATTTTTGAATATATATTAAACACTATTTACATGAAAAATATTTTGCTTCCTACCGATTTTTCTGATAATGCTAGAAATGCAATAGAGTATGCCTTGCAATTTTTTAAAAATGAACTTTGTACTTTTCATCTTCTTAATGTTCAAAAAGTTTCTAAGTATACTACAGATGATTTAATGGCCGCTCCTGCAAACACCTCTATTCATCAATCTGTCATTAGTGATGCTAAAAAGAAATTAGAAGATTTGGTAGAAGAACTAAAAGAAACATACCCTAATGAAAGCTATACTTTTGATGCTATTAATGATTATGATATTTTTATTGATGCTATAAGACAAACTGTAAAATCTAAAAATATTGATATAATTGTTATGGGTACAAATGGTGCTACAGGAGCAACCGAAGTTGTATTTGGCAGCAATACCCTTAATGTTATTCGTAAAATAGATTGCCCCACCATTGTTATACCACAAGGGTACACCTATAAAGACCCAAAAAATATTTTATATGCTATAGATTATTGGGATCATTTTAATGCAGAAAATATCGATCCACTAATGAGCACCCTTTTAAAATACACATCTACTCTACGCATCCTTAAAATCAAAGAAGACGATACCGTTACCGTAGCCGATTTTGATGATAAAAAACACATGAATTCCTTTTTTAAAGAAATAAAACCTACCTTTCATTCCATATCCAATGTTCCTACTGCTTTGGCTATTAATAGCTTTGTACAAATTATGGATATGGATATGACGGCTATATTTATTCAAAAAGAAACTTTTTTAGATCGTTTTTTTAAAGGATCCGAAACTTCTAAAATAAGCTATGGTACAAAAGTGCCTTTATTGATTATGCATAGTTAAAAAAAACTATAAAATAGAAACTATAAAATGTTACTATATGTTGCTACAGCTCTTTATATTCTAATTGGAGGATTTATCGTTATACGGTTACTTTTAAATGGCATGCGACCAACCAAAACACTTGCTTGGTTATTTGCCATTTTTACTATACCAGTAGGAGGAATTTTTCTATACCTAATGCTAGGCAGAAATCGAAGAAAAAATAAATTATTTAAACTTAAACATACTCCAAAAGTAGCCTCCTATATTGCAAAAGCCATACATCAATACTCCCCCATTACAAAAAAAGAGTTTGAGGAGCATCATAAAATCATTTCTTTAATTACCAAAAACTCCTACTTTGCTCCTTGTACTGGAAATGATGTAAAATTATTAAAAAATGGCGAAGCAACTTTTCGAGCTATATTTGATGCATTAAAAAGTGCAGAACATTTTATACATCTAGAATATTATATTTTTGAAGAAGGAAAATTAACTACAGATCTTTTTAATCTTTTTCAAAAAAAAATAAAAGAAGGCGTTACTGTAAAGATCCTATACGATGGTATTGGGAGCATGTCTTTAAGTAAAAAATACATTCGACAACTTCAAAACATTGGTGTTGAAATTCATAAATTTTTACCTATAAAATTTGGTAAGTTTCTATCCTCCATAAATTACAGAAATCATCGTAAAATTATTGTCATTGATGGCAAAACTGCTTTTACAGGTGGTATCAACGTTTCTGATAAATATATAAAAGGAGACACCGATTTAGGAGTCTGGTATGATATCCATCTACAACTAAAAGGCCCTGTTGTTCAAAGTCTTCAGGCTATTTTTGCAATGGACTGGTATATGGTTAGTAAGGAGGATTCTATCTTAGACACTTCGTGTTTCTATACGTATAAAAAAGAAAATGGATCTACAGTTCAGATTGTGCATAGTGGGCCAGATTCTGATTTTTCTGCTACACAACAGATGTATTTCTCTATGATTAATGAAGCCAAAGAATATATCTATATTACTAATCCTTATATAATACCTGGAGAATCTATTCTAGATGCATTAAAAGTGGCATCTATGAGCGGAGTAGATGTACGAATATTACTCTCAGAAAAATCAGATAATGTTATTGTAAAATGGTGTATTCGTTCTTATTTTGAAGGTTTGCTACAAGCAGGAGTAAAAATATATTTGTTTCCAGAAGGGTTTATACACAGTAAAACTATTGTAGTAGATACTACCATATCCTCTGTAGGCACCACAAATCTAGACATTAGAAGTTTTGAACAAAATTACGAAGTAAATGCAGTAATTTATGATGATACATTTGCGTTAGCATTAAAAGATGATTTTTTAAAAGATATTAAAAACAGTACCCAACTAGATTTCAATACCTTCATGCAACGACCATGGAGTCAAAAACTAAAAGAGGGTTTTGCTAAAATTTTTAGCCCTGTTTTGTAAATTTATTATCAAAATGAAAACTACAAAAAACATAGGATTAGTTCTTTCTGGAGGGGGGTTTAGAGGAGTAGCACATATTGGTGCTATGCAAGCACTAGAAGAGGCAGGGATTATCGCAAACTTTGTTTCAGGAACAAGTGCAGGAGCTATAGTAGGCTCCTTATATGCTGCAGGGCATTCTCCTAAAATAATAAAAGATTTTTTCAAAAACACCCCTCTATTCACCTTTAATAGATTGACTCGTAAAAAAGCAGGATTCTTAGATACCGAAAAATTTTATAAAGATCTATTAGCCTATTTTCCTCAAAACTCCTTTGAATCTTTGCAAAAAAAACTTTTTGTTACCGCTACAGATTTAATAGAAGGAAAAACAACAGTGTTTAATACTGGGGAGCTAATCAAACCTTTACTTGCTTCTGCAGCTTTCCCTGGGGTTTTTACACCCGTAATGATTAATAACGAATTATATGCAGATGGAGGTATTTTAGATAACTTTCCTATAACTCCTCTTGAAAAACATTGTGATTTGATTATCGGGGTAGACGTATCTCCTATCAAAAAGCCAAAAATTAGCGATTTTAAACATTCTTATAACGTTATGCAACGCGCATATTATCTTAGAGCAATGCCTAACGGAGAAACAAAATTTAAACAATGTGATATTATAATTCAGCCTAAAGAGCTTATCCATCATAGCGTATTTAATCCCAGTAGCTTAGACAAAGTATATGAGTATGGATATCAGGAAGCTAAATTGCAGCTGCAATCTTTTTTAAAAAAACAAGAAAATGATACAAGAGATAAAGAATAGTTATGGTGACTTTTTTGAAGAAGAACTATTAGAAGAGATTAATCGAATAGCCACTTTTAAAGAAATACCCGAGGGTTTTGAAATTATAAAACCTGGCAGCTATATTAGATTTATGCCTTTGATTATTCATGGCGCAATAAAAGTTCTTAGAACCGATAATGATGGAGATGAGTTATTATTATATTTTTTAGAAAAAGGGGACACTTGTGCTATGACATTATCTTGTTGTTTAGGACATCATAAAAGTGAAATTAAAGCCATAGCAGAAACAGATACCAAATTAGTAATGATCCCTATATCTAAAATGGAAGAATGGACTACTAAATACAAATCCTGGAGAAATTTTGTTTTTGATAGCTATCATAAAAGATTAATTGAAGCAATAGAAACTATTGATAGTATCGCTTTTCTTAATATGGATGATCGTTTATTAAAATATCTTAGAGATAAAATCAAAATCAATAATACCAGTGTTATCCATAGTACACATCAGCAAATCGCTTATGATCTTCACACATCCAGAGTAGTAATCTCAAGATTGCTTAAAAAATTAGAGAAAGATGCTATTGTTAAACTAAATAGAAATAATATCGAAATATTACAAACCTAACCTATATGTAACAAATGTTACTGTAAAAGCTCTACTCTAAAATTATTTTTGACAAAAATATTTAGATGGAAATTACAGAAGTTTTAGGATATATAGGAGCATTATTCATTGGCGTAGTTCTAGGATTAATAGGAGGTGGTGGATCTATACTAACTGTACCCGTACTTGTATACCTTATGTATCTTAATCCCGTTACTGCCACAGCATATTCGCTCTTTGTTGTAGGTATTTCTGCATTAGTAGGTACTATTAGTAATCTTAGAAAAGGTTTAGTAAGTATTCGCACTGCAATTGTATTTGCAATACCTGCATTTATAGCAGTATACACTACAAGAAAATATATAGTTCCTGCGATACCAGATCCGCTTTTTTCTATTAATGAATTTATGATTACTAAAAATATTGGTATCATGTTATTCTTTGCTGTTATTATGCTTTTAGCCTCCATATCCATGATAAAAAACAACAAAAATAAAACTACAACAGAGGCGCCCATAAAATACAATTATCCATTAATTATTATCGAAGGATTTGTTGTAGGAATATTAACTGGGTTAGTAGGCGCAGGTGGTGGATTTTTAATAATTCCTGCTTTAGTACTATTAGCAAAATTACCTATGAAAAAGGCAGTTGCTACCTCCCTATTAATAATCGCTATAAAATCTTTAATTGGTTTTATAGGAGATGTAGAAAACCTGAAAATAGAATGGAATTTCTTATTAATATTTACCGCAATTTCTGTAGTAGGGATTTTTATAGGTATCTATATCTCTAACTTTATAGATGGTAAAAAACTAGAAAAAGGATTTGGGGGCTTTGTTTTGGCAATGGGTATTTACATCCTCTTTAAAGAATTAACATAAGCAACGGGCTTTGTAACAATTGTTACCATAAAGAAATAATAATTGCCGTATTTTTGAATAATAAATAATATAACACTCATAAATTCAATTAATATTTATAATTAGCATCAAAGTCTAATCAAGATACAGGCAACAAAATCTCTAGATAATTATAATTAAAAAAATAGAACCAATGAAAATAGAACAAATATATACAGGATGTCTTTCTCAGGGAGCTTATTATATAGAAAGTAATAGAGAAGTAGCTATTATAGACCCTCTAAGAGAAATAAAACCATACCTAGAAAAGGCAAAAGAAGATAACGCAAAAATTAAATATATTTTTGAAACCCATTTTCATGCAGATTTTGTCAGTGGTCATGTAACTTTGGCTAAAGAGACTGGAGCAAACATTATATATGGTCCAAATGCAAATCCATCTTTTGAAGCAATAATTGCCAAGGATAGTCAAGAATTTCCTCTGGGAAACATCACTATTATAGCTTTACATACCCCAGGACATACTATGGAAAGTACTACCTACCTTCTTAAAGATGCTAATGGTAAAGATCATGCTATCTTTAGTGGTGATACTCTATTTCTTGGAGATGTGGGTCGCCCTGATCTAGCCCAAAAAGCAGCTCATTTAACGCAAGAACAATTAGCAGAAAAACTTTATGATAGCTTACGCACTAAAATCATGCCTCTTGCAGATGATGTAATAGTATATCCTGCTCATGGTGCAGGTTCTGCGTGCGGTAAAAACATGATGAAAGAAACAGTAGATACTTTGGGTAATCAAAAGAAAATGAATTATGCCCTTAGAGCAGATATGACCAAAGAGGAATTTGTAAAAGAAGTCACCGAAGGATTATTACCTCCTCCATTATATTTTCCTTTAAATGTAAAAATGAATAAAGAAGGATATGAAGATCTCGATAAAATAATAGAACAAGGAACCACCCCTTTATCTCCAGATGCTTTTGAAGCGTTAGCTAATGAAACTGGCGCAGTTGTTTTGGATGTAAGACATCAAAATGAATATGTAAAAGGACATATCCCAAGATCTATATTTATTGGTATTGATGGTGGATTTGCTCCTTGGGTAGGTGCTTTGATAGCAGATGTTAAACAACCTATATTATTAGTCGCTCCAGAAGGACGAGTAGAAGAAACTATTACTCGATTATCCAGAGTAGGATTTGATAATACCTTAGGATATCTTGATGGTAGTTTTGCCGCTTGGAAAAAAGCTAGTAAAGATTATGATACCATAACATCTATCTCTGCTTTAGAATTTAAGAACATTATGACCAATGAAGATGTTCCTGTTTTTGATGTTCGTAAAGAAAGTGAGTTTGTAGCAGAACATGTTGAAAAAGCAAATAACTCTCCTTTGGATTTTATTAACGATTATCTTACCGAGTTTCCAGAAGATAAAAACTTTTATGTGCATTGTGCAGGAGGTTACCGCTCTGTAATTGCTGCTTCTATTTTAAAAAGTCGTGGTATTCATAACCTTATTGATATTGCTGGTGGCTATAAGGATATTAAAGAGTCAGGAATTAAAACTACCAATTATGTTTGTCCTTCTACTTTAAAATAATTCTGGAAGGAACCTCTAACAAGTATATCTCTATAAATATATTTTGCTTTTGAAAACAAACCTCTGAAGGAGTTAAACCATCCAGATGAGATTAAAAGGAAACTAAATGAATGATTTTGACAGAAAAAAACATTGGGAAACTATATATAGTACTAAAGATTTAAAAGAGGTTAGCTGGTATCAAAAAGTTCCCACAACCTCTATAGAGTTTATTACTTCTCTTAACCTTCCTAAAACTGCAAAAATAATAGATATCGGTGGCGGAGATAGTTTGTTGGTAGATCATCTACTAAACTTAGGATATAGTAACATTACAGTACTTGATGTTTCTGAAACGGCAATACATAAAGCCAAAGAAAGATTAGGAGATCTTGCAGATACTATTACTTGGATAGTAACAGATATCACAGATTTTACACCTAATGAAAAATATGATGTTTGGCATGATCGTGCTACGTTTCATTTTTTAAGAGAACAAAAAGAAATTGATAATTATGTCATGACTATAGAAAACGCAATACTCCCTGCTGGAGCATTGATAATAGGAACTTTTTCTTTAGATGGCCCAAAAAAATGTAGTGGTATCGATATTACTCCATATTCTGAAAAGTCAATGAGTGATTTAGTTAAAAGCTCTTTTAAAAAATTAAAATGTTCTTATATAAATCATGAAACCCCTTTTAACACTACTCAAAATTTTATTTTTTGTAGCTTTCAAAAGCAAAAATGATAATTGTGTAACATAAGTTACCAATAGCACTTTTTGAATTTAATTACTTTGCAACAAAATAACACAGATGAATTGGATTTATAACCCATGGCCATGGTATGTATCGGGCCCCTTAATTGCATTAGTACTTTTTGTATTACTAATGATCGGCAAAAGATTTGGAATGTCCTCCAATCTAAGAACAATGTGCACCATTTGTGGTGCAGGAAAAGCCTCTGGTTTTTTTAGGTTTGATTGGAAAGCACAACGATGGAATTTAATCCTAGCATTTGGAGTAGTTATAGGTGGGTTTATTGCTAACACATTTTTATCTACAGATACCGCAGTACAACTAAATCCAGAAGTCGTCGCAGATCTTCAATCCAAAGGTTTTGAAAGTGCAGGCCAGGCATATATGCCAGATAGCTTATTTTCTAACGATGCTCTAACAGATCCCAAAGTATTAATTTTATTAATAGTAGGAGGTTTCTTGGTTGGTTTTGGTGCCAGATATGCAGGTGGTTGCACTTCTGGGCACGCTATATCTGGGCTTAGTGATTTGCAATTGCCATCATTAATTGCTGTATTTGGCTTTTTTATAGGTGGATTACTAATGGTACACCTTTTATTCCCTTTAATTTTTTAAACGTATGCGCTCTATTATATATTTAGGTATTGGTATTTTTTTCGGAATTGTTTTGTTCAAATCTGAAGCCGCTTCTTGGTTCCGAATTTATGAAATGTTTCAATTCAAATCTTTTCATATGTATGGGATTATTGGATCTGCTGTAGGATTAGGCATTATAATCACCCAACTTATTAAAAAATTTAAAATCAAGTCTTTTTATGGAGAGTCTATAGATATAGCTCCCAAGGATAAGAGTTTTAGCCGATATATGTTTGGTGGTATATTATTTGGTCTAGGCTGGGCTCTTGCTGGTGCTTGTCCAGGACCAATGTTTGTACTACTAGGTGCAGGTTACCTACCAATTTTGATCGTACTTATTTCTGCCATCCTTGGCACTTTAGTCTACGGAATAGTAAAAAATAAACTACCCCACTAACTCTAATGTTAGTTCGTTTTTACTAGGTATATTTTGCTGCCAACAGTTCACATTATAAAATGTGGTTTCTGCTATAGTCATAAGTGCCTCTTTTGTAGCAAATGCCTGATGTGGTGTAAGAAGAACATTAGGCTGCTCGATAAGGCGCTTTAACACCTCATCTTTTGGGGTATCTTTAGAATGATCATAAAAAAATATGCCACTTTCTTCTTCATAAACATCTGCACCATATCCCGAAATTTTATTAGACTCTAATGCTTGTAGTACATCCTTAGTATTTACTATTGCTCCTCTGGCAATATTGATAAGGATTACCTCTTTTTTCATGTATTGAATATAATTTGCATCGATAAGATGATGTGTCTTACTATTAAGCGGTATACACAAAAATATCACATCAGCCTCTTTGCATAAGTACCCTAAATCTGTATAGGCCATTTTATAGTCTTTTTCTGCTTCTTGATCTTTATAAAGATCATTTGCTAAAATTTTACAACCAAATCCATGCATTATTTTAGCTATTGTTTTTCCTATTCTACCAACTCCAACGATACCAACTGTTTTTTTATGAAGATCAAACCCTACCAGATTACTTAATGAAAAATTATAGGCATGTACTTGTTCATTGGCACGTATTAGGTTACGATTTAATGCTAACAAAAGGGACACTGCATGTTCTGCAATAGCATATGGGGAATATCCTGCAGCATTTGCCACTTTGATCCCTAATTTTTTTGCAGTAATAAGATTTATATTATCATATCCTGTAGAGCGAAGAGCAATATAATGAATCCCAAATCCTTTTAATCTTTCCAGAACTTGAGAGGATGCGATATCTGCAGAAAAAATAGATATAGCATCAAAACCCATTGCTAATACCGCAGTTTTAGCAGTAAGACGTTCTGGTATATATTTAACTTGATACACGTCGTTATTTGCTTTTTCAAGAAAAGGAATTTCGAAGTCCTTAGCACTGTATATTAGTGTTTTCATAAATTTATTCTTCTACAATTAATAATTCTTGCTCTTTTAATGCCCAAACTAACACCTTAACATAATCTCCAACAGCTTTTTTAATATTATTGGGTTCTGTAACATCTATAGCCCCTTTCCAGATTAGTTCTCTTTCTTTATCTGGGCAAATACAATAGAGGGAGGATTCTGCATGAAAAACCTGATACTCTTGATAATAATCTTCATCATAATAAATTTTTTGATTCTCATAATAATCCTCTCTAAAACTCTTAAATGTCTTATCTATATTTCTATACGCTTTTACAACTGTGATTTTATCCTCTACTCCTAATACTTTAGAAAGCAATATGGCATCAAAACCATTTTCGATAAGCTTAGACTCGAGAGCCATCATTTCTTTTTCTGTTTTGGCCGAAGAGGTAAAAGAATTCTCAAAATAATCCTCACTTTTTTCAGCATTAACTCCGTTCTTTTTTAACTCTGCTACTAATTTTTTCTCGAATACTTTTCTGGTACTTTCCTCTGGCGTAATCCCTATAACCAAAACCTTTTGTGTTTCAAAAACTTTGATTTCTGGATTTTTCCAATTTTCAACCAATTCACTAGATGTACAACTATAAAGTAGTCCAACAACAATTAATATATATCTGTATAATTTGTTCATACTTTATTATTTATTCTATTCAAAATGATGTTTGAATCCTGCAAGGCTTACCTCGGAAACAAAATATTTTTTTGGGTTCAAAAAAACTCTAACCCGTATTTTTTTACTTTATTATTTTATTTAACCGATCTACCAAAATCTTAGTATAATCTGGTGTTTTTTCAATAATGGACTCTCCTGATATTACATCTATATCTTTTAAAGCTATATTACTACTCCCCACGGTAGATAGAATAATGAGTTTATCCAATCGATCCGGATGGTTTTTAATAAACTTTTTTACATTTCTTGGCGGGCTGCCATACTCCCATGAATTAATAATAACCAATGCATCCCACTTATCTATATCTACAGTAAACATGGTATATACATCTATTACTTTAAAATGTATAGGATCTTTTTGGTAATGTCTAAGGATCCCCTGAACTAAGGAATCTTTAAACCTACTACCTTGTGATGCTATTAAAACTTTGGTTTCTAAATTTGGATCCTTAACCTTAAAAGGAATTACGGTATCCATAGAATAGGTATACTCGTACCATATCCAGAATCCTGAAAACCCTATCAAAAGAAGCCCGATTATAATCTTGAAAACTCGTTTCATTTTCAAAATATTATTATCTGAATATTATCAAAATTAATCTAATAAACGCTTTTGTTTGCTTTGCTTTAATATGCTTTTAATTAGATCAAAGATGTCTCGTTTTACTTCTCTATACTCCTCAAAAAATTCATTTACTACAATCGTTAATTTGCGGTGTTCTTCTTTATATTTTTTTTCTTCTATTGGCTGATCTACTCCATCTAACAGTACTGTAAGTTCATTATGATGATTGGTAATTTTTTTTAACAGTGGCTTTATATTTTTCTTACTTATGGATAATGCCTCTACTATGGATTTACTTTTACCAAATATTATTTTTGAGACGAGTTCTAGAGTGTGATTTTCAATAAGTTCTTCTAAAAAATGTTGTTCATCTTTTATAAATTTAAGTTCTAAAATCCAATGCAAAGAAGTTTCATGTAATTCTTCGGGACTTCTCCACTCTATATATTTTGGATTTGTTTGTTCTGTTTTCATAAGATTATGTAAAAAAAGACAAAGAATACTAATATAAAGCTATTCTATATCTTTAGTATTTGTACCAATTGAAGTAGTAAAATACTGTTGTTGTTTATTACGTTATTTAATTTAAAAATAGAATAACCTTGTGTTTATTGATATGATAATTATCAGGTTTACATATTTGTTATTGCTTTTTATTATTTTTTAAAATTCCTCCAGCATAGGAAAAAGTTTTCAACTTTAACTGTCTAAATTTTTTATAAAAATCATTAAACAGATTAGATAACCTGTCATGTTCTTTGTAGTATACTGTATCGCAAGAAATGGTATCACACTCTAACATTCCGCCTAATTCATTTTCGTGTTTTCTTATCCCCAGATGTATCGCTTGTATTTCGTTCTCTACATCTTCCATCTGATCCTTAAATTCTTGTAATTTTTCAAAAAGATTAGGTGTATTAGGTTCAAATACATAAGAGTTTAGTAGTTGTTTTACGAATTGTATTTCGGTTTCGATAAATTGAATACTTGATTTCCAGTCTAAAATATCTAAATGAAAGTCTTTTAATTCTTTTTCTGAAGTACCATTGATTTCTGTTGCCATTTACTTTCGGTTTTATAGTATGTTGAAAAGTTACATACTATTTTAAAAAACAGAAATGATAATTATCAGGTTTTGTGATCCTTACCATAGTTTTTTTACTTTTTACATTTGCGCTACTTGCCCTTTCGAGTGTCTAAGGGTTCGGTGATGGAGAGTTGATAAAAAACAGTATTATTTTATCTTTTACCTTCTATATTTATATAGGTTCCTTTATTCTTTCTTTTAAAAAAAAGACAGAATACCATATAAAATCAACATAAAAACACCTCATAAAGTGTGATGAGTCTCCAGTTGAATGGGGTGGCTTGCTGTATTTTACGACATAATATCCAGTGCTACTGGAGTCGCCCCGTGTTTTACGGCACCACATCCAGTAGCACTGGAAAACGTCCCGTAAAATACGGGGCGTTTTCCAGTTTGGCATACTCATTCTAAATAACAATATTAAATACCTTAAAATCAGTGTTTTATTTTCGCTATAAGTCTAGCGTGTAATTTTATTGTTGAATCCGAATAAAGTTTTTTGTGTATATAGTGATCGAAGAGACAAGGAAGTCAGTTGGAGTGTTTTTTAAGAAGCGTAGCGCAGTAAAAAATGTATTGAGAACTTTTTCTGCACAAGATCACTTCTCGATACAACTTCTTCCGTACAATATTTAATGGCATTCAAAATCCGAAGAAACTATTTCTACTACAGGTTTTGGAGAAAGATATGGAATGCCTAGCCCAAGGCCACGTATAATAAAAAGTAAACCAATTAGTATTACAAATATAGGAATTGCTTTTTGGATATGTTGTCGTGCTTTTTGGGATAAAAAATTTCCTGCATAAACAGCTAAAGTCATTAAAGGAATGGTTCCTAATCCAAAAAAAAGCATATACAGACTACCATCTAAAATAGTACCAGAAGCGATAGATCCAAAAACAGCCATATAAACTAAACCACAGGGCAAAAAACCATTAAGAAAACCAATGGAAAGAAAAGTATCGGGAGTTTTCTTTTTTAGCGCTGCACCCAAATTGTTTTTAACCTTGGCAATGATTTTATAAATAGGTTTAGAGAAATTATATTTTAGAAAGATTTGATATGGAATTAACACGAATATAATCATCAGAACTCCAATAACAATAGATAGATTTTGTTGTAGCCCAAAAATAGAAAAACTTTTTCCCAAGATTCCAAAAAATACACCGATAATACTATATGCTAATAACCGACCAAAATGGTATAGAAATACTTGAAAAAATTTTTGAATAGAATTAGATCTATTTACGGGCAACATAAATGCAATCGGACCGCACATTCCTACACAGTGAAAACTACCCAATAGACCTAGTATGAATGCCGATATTATCATTTAATATGTAAGTGATTTTTTGTACATATAAGGAGTATTGTCATATTTCCAATCTATGGTTATATTCCAACGTCCTTCTATCATGTTTTCGCCCTTAATCACAAACTCTGATTCAGAAAGTGAAATAGGTATTTTAAAATCTAAATTTTCGTTAGATGGCCTGTATAGGTAGATATTGCCTGATATTTTTGTGTAATTTTTATCTTTTGGAAAAGAAATTACTAAGCCTTTATCTGTTTTCTTTACAGTAATATTAGTATTTAAACTTTTTGAATTTTCTTCGGCATCAATTTCTTTCTGAAAAGCAAGTTCTTGTTTGTAGTAGTCTTTTACTACCAGATCATGCTCATATTTTTTTTCAGTATTCATTCGTATAACGAAGTATAAAATAAAAGAAATGAATGCTATAAAGACTAATACGATAGATGTACCCCAGTTTATTTTCATGATTTTTAGTTTTTTATGTTGTGAGTTTTAGTTTTTTTAATTTATCAAAAAAAATAAAACTCCTCGACTATTTATAGCTTCTAGGGCCTAAAAAGGCTGTAGTAGTAGTCTCAATTAATTCATCTTTACTATAAACACCTATTTTTAATCGATCTTTATCCCCTTTTAATGCAGCACTATTGATTTCTATAAATAAGGTACCTTCAGAGAGCCCTTGCTCTGGAACACTAAAGTTTTTATGGGTAACTAATTCTATTTTTCCTTTGTGAGATAATAGTTCAAAATGAATATCTTCAATTGTAGAGGTAGTTTTGTTTACTAGTTTATAAGTATACACATTACTTATAATATTATCCTCTTTATGTTCGTAGAGTTGTCCAGGTAGTCTTAATATGTTTGCTTCTACATCATTTCGTAAAAATGACATTCCTAAGAGAACTCCTGTAAGAATTACTAATACTGCACTATACCCTTTTAATCTTGGAGTAAATTCGAATTTTGCTTTTTTGGCTATATTATCTTCACTGGCATATCGTATAAGTCCTTTGGGCAAATTTACTTTTTCCATCATGTGATCACAAGCATCAATACAAGCAGTACAGTTTACACATTCTAATTGCGTACCATTGCGAATATCAATCCCTGTGGGGCAAACATGAACGCATTGAAAGCAATCAATACAATCTCCTTTTCCAGTAGAAGGGCGGTCTTCATTTTTTTTGAATTTTGCGCGTCCTGCATCTTTTTCTCCACGCTTATAATCATAAGCAACTACAATAGATTTTGCATCTAATAGCACTCCTTGTAATCTTCCATAAGGACAAGCAATAATACAAACTTGTTCTCTAAACCATGCAAAAACAAAATAGAAGACAGCAGTAAATATAAGTAATGATATTAGGGTGCTAATATTTTTAAAAGGGTCTCCTGTAATGTACTGTATTAGTTTGTCGCTACCAATTAGATATGCTAAAAACACATTAGCAATTAAAAAGGAAACAATAAAAAACACAGACCATTTAAGGATTCTTTTTCTTATTTTTTCGGCATTCCAAGGTTGTTTATCTAAGCGTATTTGTTTACCACGATCCCCTTCGATCCAATATTCTATTCTACGAAAAACCATTTCCATAAAAATAGTCTGTGGACAAATCCATCCGCAAAAAATTCTTCCAAAAGCAACAGTAAATAAGGTAATAAATACGACTCCTATAAGCATCGAAATAACGAATAGATGAAAATCTTGTGGCCAGAATGGGGCTCCAAAGATGTTAAATCGACGTTCTAAGACATTGAATAACAGAAATTGATTTCCGTTAATCTTGATAAAAGGAGCAGAAAACAAAAAAAGTAATAATCCATAACTAACCCATTTACGATACGTATAAAATTTGCCATCAGGTTTTTTAGGGTAGACCCAAGCACGTTTTCCTTCCTCGTTTATTGTTCCGATAGAATCTCTAAATTTTTCGTTTTCTGGTGTTTCCAATGGTGTGGTTTTTATTAGTAATTATTACAATTGTTTTAAAACCTTACAGGGAGTTTTTCAAAAAACTTATCTGTATATCTGAGTTTCTCAAAGATTATTTGGATAACCATTTTAAAAAATCTTTGAGAAACTCAGTTAAGTATATATTAAGGGTTATAACCTTTATTGGTTTACAACCACCGAGGTTGAATCGGATATACTTTCAGGAGCTTCTTCTTTTGGAACTTCTGTTTCAGGAGCATCGGGATCTATCCAGATCTCTCCTTGTGCCTCTTTTGCTTCTGTAGGATTTGTACCTCCAAGTGTAATTACATAACTAGATACTTGTGCTATTTCGGCAGGTTTCAAGGTTTGTTTCCAAGCAACCATTCCTTTTCCGTCTCGTCCTCCTTCAGAAATTGTTTTAAACACGTTTTTAATACCTCCACCCAGAATCCAATATTTATCCGTAAGGTTTGGCCCAATACCACCACCACCATCAGCTTTATGACATGCAACACAATTGGTGGTAAAAACAGCTTTTCCTGCATTTATATCAGCGGCATCTGTAAGTAGGGTAACCGTATTTATGTCTACCAAATCCTTAGCGGTCTTTTTATATTCTTCGATAGCAATTTTTGCCTCGGCAACTTCGGTTTCATATTCTTCATTTTGCGTGTATTCATTTAATACATGAAAACGAACTAAGTAAATCACTCCAAAAATAATTGTTGCATAAAAACTATATACCCACCATGGCGGAAGATTGTTATCCAGTTCTTTAATTCCATCATAATCATGATCCAGAATTATTTCTTCTTCTTTTTCTACAGGTTTGCTATCCAGAAGTTTTAAGTAAACATTTTTAATTTTTCTAAATTGCTTTTCTTTTTTAGTTTTTTCAGCCAAAAGATACCGCTCTTGCGCATCAGGTTTTAAAGAACGGAACAATATGCTACGTAATGCTTCTAAACTAATTTCTATAGCAATAGAAAACAAGACTACCATCCCTAATACTAGCCAGGTTAATGGTTGCGTTATAAATGCAGATTGTTCTCCTGATTCGACAGTTACTTCTATTAACAGATACGTAATTAATAGAAAAACAATAACTCTTATATAGGATGCAGTACTTCTCATAACACAGTTTCGTTTTCGTTATCTAATGGGATTTGACTTACTTCTTTTATATGGTCTTTTTTTGCGGTGAAAACCCACCAGAATAATCCCGCAAAGAATATGAAAAATATAAGAAGGGAAATTATAGGGTATATCTCTATACCGTCAATACTTTCCATATGGCCTTTTATAAATTTTAGCATGGTGTTTATTCTTTAGTTTGAACTACGTTTTTTACTTTTATATCGGTTCCCAATCTTTGGATATATGCTATCAGTGCAACGACTTCTCTGTTTCGCATTTCGATAAAATCTAACCCGTTTTCTTCAGCATATTTTTTGTCTGCTTCATACGTTTTTGCAAAATCAGGATCTGTATATAAATTTTTCTCAATTTGTGT
Source organism: Aquimarina muelleri DSM 19832 (assembly GCF_000430665.1). Lineage (GTDB taxonomy): Bacteria > Bacteroidota > Bacteroidia > Flavobacteriales > Flavobacteriaceae > Aquimarina > Aquimarina muelleri. The sequence continues at coordinate 41,876 of NZ_AUML01000022.1, forward strand.
ACCTTGTTCATCCATCCACTCTTGTGCTCTGGCAATTTCTTCGCTAGTATAAGGTACTCCAAGAGTTACCATAACATTCATTTTGGTTTCGGTATTAGATTTATCTAGTTCATCTTTAATCAGCCATTTATAACTTGGCATAATAGATCCTGATGAGGTACTTTGTGGATCATAAAAGTGGTTTAAGTGCCAGTTATCTGAATATTTACCCCCAATTCTCATTAAATCGGGTCCTGTACGTTTACTTCCCCAAAGAAAAGGATGATCATATATATACTCTCCAGCTTTAGAATATTCGCCATATCGTTCTACTTCACTACGAAATGGACGTATCATTTGGGAGTGACAAGAAACACAACTTTCTCTTATATAAATATCTCTACCTTCTAATTCTAAAGGAGTGTATGGTTTTACGCTAGTAATCGTTGGTATATTAGACTTTACCATTAGTGTAGGTACAATTTGAACAACACCTCCGATTAGAATAGCAATAGTAGCAAAGATGGTTAATTTTACAGGTCTTCTTTCTAGCCATGTGTGGTATCCTTCTTTGGCAGTTCTATGTTTAGTTACTTTGGTAAGCGGAGCAGCTTGTGCTAATTCATCTGTAACAGTACTACCACTTCTAACTGTTTTAACAATATTGTATAGCATTACAAATGCTCCCAAAATGTACAAACTACCTCCTATGGCACGCATCCAGTACATTGGGATAATTTCGTTAACGGTTTCTAAGAAATTGCCATAAGTAAGTGTTCCATCAGGATTAAATTGTTTCCACATAGATGCTTGTACAAATCCTGCAACATACATTGGTAGGGCATACATTATAATACCAAGAGTACCAATCCAAAAATGAAGATTTGCTAACCCTGTAGACCATAATTTGGTTTTGGTTAATCTTGGGATTAACCAGTATATCATTCCAAAGGTTAAAAATCCGTTCCAAGCTAAAGCTCCAACATGAACATGAGCAATAATCCAATCGCTAAAATGGGCAATTGCGTTTACATTTTTTAGAGACAGCATAGGGCCTTCAAAAGTCGCCATACCGTATCCGGTAATAGCTACCACCATAAATTTTAACACAGGATCCGTACGCACTTTATCCCATGCACCTCTTAAAGTTAATAAACCATTAATCATACCTCCCCAAGATGGAGCTATTAGCATTACAGAAAATGCTACCCCAAGATTTTGTGCCCATTCTGGTAAAGACGAATATAATAGATGGTGAGGTCCTGCCCATATGTAAATAAAGATTAAAGACCAAAAGTGAACAATAGATAATCGATAAGAATAAACAGGTCTGTTTGCCGCTTTTGGAATAAAATAATACATTAATCCTAAGAAAGGAGTGGTTAGAAAAAATGCTACCGCATTATGACCATACCACCATTGTACCAAAGCATCCTGGACTCCTGCATATACCGAATAACTTTTAAAAGCACTTACTGGTATTGCTAAACTATTAAATATATGAAGGACAGCTACGGTAACAAAGGTTGCCAAGTAAAACCATATTGCAACATACATATGACGTTGTCTTCTTTTTAAGATAGTTCCGATAAGATTCCACCCAAAAGTTACCCAAATTATTGCTATTGCAATATCAAAAGGCCATTCTAGTTCTGCATATTCTTTGGATGATGTATATCCCAAAGGTAGTGTAATAGCAGCACCAACTATAATTAATTGCCATGCCCAAAAATTAACGTTACTAAGTGTATCATTAAACATTCGGGTTTTTAATAATCGCTGTGTAGAATAATATACACCAGCAAAGATGGCATTGCCCACAAATGCAAAAATTACAGCATTAGTATGCAGTGGTCTTAATCGACCAAAACTAAGCCATGAAATACCATCTGTTAGATTAGGGAATAAAAACATAAATGCCAGTAGTAACCCCACCGACATACCAACAATACCCCAAAGTATTGTAGCATATAAGAATTTTTTCACGATTTTATTATCGTAATAGAACTGTTCCATTTCCATATTATGATTGTTTAGTTGTATTGGATCCTGAAGATTTTTCTTTAGTTTCTTTTATAAGTTCGTCATCAAATAGCATGCGTACAGATGGGGTATATACATCATCATATTGACCATTTCTAACCGAGATAATGAAACTTATAAAAAAGACTATGGCAACGATTATACTAATCGTTAAAAGGATATAAATAACACCCATGGTTTACGTTTATTCCTCAAAAGTATGTGTGAATGTTTTCTTAAAGAATGACATTTATCAGGTTTTCTTAATAATGATCAGTTGTAGCTAAAAATGAAGGTTTTTTGACGTTATTTAGAATAAATCAATGTTAACAAATGTTAAAATAGTACCTTTTAATGCATAGTACTGTAACATAATTAAACAAAGCACGTCTAGTAAGTATAGAAACAATTAAACAACAGAAATATGAGAACTTTAGACAGTAACCAAATCACAAATAAAGTAACAGGTAGTAAAGGATATATATGGAACTCCAAAAGACGTTACAAATAAATTAATTATACAAAGCATTATAACAACTTTAAAGACAAATAAAATTTAGAAATTATGAGAACTATAGAAAATAACCGAATCACTAGAAAATTAAATGCACCTAATGGATATACATGGAATTCAAAAAGGCGTTATAGATAACACCTATTTATTAACCACCTCTGTACCGAGGTTTAAAAGCTAACCATAATGAAAACTATACAAAATATTAGAAAACGATTAAAAACCGTAACACAAAAACAAAACATGTTTTTGGATTGTACTACTAATTTTTATGATAATGAGGATGTTTTATTTAAAAAAATTAAGCCATACGCGTATTAACTTAAACTTTATAATATACTAAGAGGCCGAATTCTATAGTGGAATTCGGCTTCATTTATTTAGCTTTAAAACGTAATTTTCCAGTTTCTATTTTGATCGCAGTTTTAGCAAGTATCGTAAATATAAAAGCTCCTAATGCCCAAATACCTATGGTTACTCCTATTTCTATTCCTGTAGGCATATACTCTACAATTTTCCCATAAGGCCCAGGGATAAATCCAGGTACTATTAAGCCAAATCCTTTTTCTATCCAAATAGCAACAAAAAGAATAAAGCAACAAAAATATAATACTTTCAAATTATTTCTTAGTTTGCCAAAGGTAAGCATTATCGTTGCTAATACATTTAAGGGTATTGCAGTCCAAATCCAAGGTAATAAAGCAGTCTTACCATGTAAACCAAAAAATAAATAATAGGCACTTTCACTATGATGTGTAGGAGCATAAAATTCTTTAAATAATTCAGAAACCAGCATGATTAAGTTTATTTGTGCTGCTACTGTAACGATCATACTAATTTTTTTAATCGTTTTATCTTCAATTTTAAACTCTGTAAATCCTCGAATGATTGCTAACACTAATATAATCAAAGCAGGTCCTGCAGCAAATGCAGATGCTAAAAATCGAGGCCCCAATAAAGCATTGTTCCAAAAAGGACGAGCTTGTAATCCCTGGTATAAAAATGCAGTTACTAAATGTATACCTACTGCCCAAAAAACAGATAATATGGCACCAGGAACATATATTTTAGGATTTGGTACTTTTCCTTGGTAACGTCTAAAAAGTATATAAAAAGGAATACTAATATTAATAAACAGATATCCATTAAGGACAATCACATCCCAGGTTAACATAGAATTCGGAAAATTAAAAACTCCGATGCCAGGTATCATGTGCCAAAGAACCGATGGCCCTCCCATATCTGCTACAACAAATGCTAAGCACATAATTAGTGCAGCTACAGCCAAGCCTTCGCCTATAAGTACCGCTTGTTTAAAATCAATATCTTTAAGCACATAAGTTGGCATAACCAGCATAACAGCAGCAGCAGCAACCCCGACCAAAAATGTAAAATTAGATATATACAACCCCCAACTTACTCTGTCGCTCATACCCGTAACACTTAACCCATGTTCTATCTGTATAGAGTAGCAATACATCCCGATGAGCATCACTAAAGTTAAAAAACCCATCCATATATGGTATTTTTTAGACCCTTGTGTTATAGTATCCAGGCTGTCTATTATTAAGCCTTTTAAAACTTTAAATCGTCTCATTATTCTATTTGTATTATGGCGTTCCCCTCATAACTTCGGGTCGGGCTTTACACTATATCTTTTTTGAAATAAAAAAGGATGCCGCTTCAATCCCTTACGCATTATATAGTATTAATCCATAAAGTACCAGAACTTTGGCTCTGTACCCAGATCTTCTTTTAATCTAAACACTTTTTTATTTTCTAATACCCATCTTATGGTACTATTTGGATCTAATAAATTTCCGAAAATTCGAGCACCAGTAGGACAAGCGTCTACACAAGCAGGATTTTGACCTTTTCTAGATCGTTGCACACAAAAAGTACATTTTTCCATTACGCCTTTTTTGCGCATACGGTTTCCTAAATAGTGCTGGTTTTTGTTAATTTCCTTTTCAGGAACTTCTGGGGTACTCCAATTAAAACGTCTACCATCATATGGGCAAGCAGCCATACAATATCGACACCCTACGCACCAGTCATAATCAATAACAACAAGACCATCATCCTCTCGCCAAGTAGCTTGAACTGGGCATACTTCTACACAAGGTGGATTATCACAATGAAAACATTGTGTACCCATATAAAAATGTCCTTCAGCTGGTACTTCATGATAATAATTATCGTCTGCTTCATCAAACTTAAAACCTTCTCCATCTTTCATTTCATGAATACGGATATATTGCATTTGCGAGTTTCGGTCCTGATTATTTTCTTCAACACAGGCACTCACACAATCCATATACCCTTGACATTTAGAGATATTAAATGCGTATCCAAAAAGCACATCTTCTTCGGCATTTTCAGAAGTCATACTTATTGTTTTTCCAGTACGAAGCTGGTAGGAGCGCACCAATCTATCTACAGTTCCTTTTTTTTCATCATTGGTCATCAATTTATAGTTTCCTTTAAATTGCTCTTCCCAATCGATTTGTGCTTTTTCTTTAGACTCTTCTCCTGTAGTTATACTGCAAGATGTACTTACTGCTCCAGCGCCTATTAATAAGCTAGCTGTTAATTTTCTAAATGCAGTTCGACGATCCATTTGTACATCAAAAACTTGATCAAAACCATCTCTTTTGCGTTCATCTCCAATAGCAGTATCTACCGCATTATCAAATTCTTCATCACTAATTTGGCTTTTAGCATGTGAGCCACATCCACCAGATGTTTTTCCACAGCTACACGAACCAGAAGATTCTTTTTTTGCACTATTCAGGTTTAATGAAAACCACTTTTTGTTATCGCTCATACCTTATATTATTAATGCTCTAATTCTTCTTTTCTCTCTTTTACGGTTTGGGTATTAAATCTTGCAGGCCATCTTTTTTCAAAACTTGGTTTATGTGGGTTGTGGCAGTTTACACAAGTCATTGATGCTCTTGGTGGTACCCAGCCGGCAATTTTTTTTCCATGTGCTCCTCCTTTCCAATCTTCAAATTGGTTAGTATGGCATTGACTACATAGCTGGTAACTTCTATTAAAATCTATTTTGTTTCCAGTTAGACTAGTAAGTGTATTCATATCCTTTCCGTTATGACAAGTAGTACAGTTCATGGTATTGCTATTGGCATGCATTACTTTGATATCCCAATGTGCTTTTTTACTATCTACACTATTTTGCATTTGATCTAATGGCTTAGAATGACACTCAATACAGGCATACGATTTTATTTTTCCTTTACGTTCAGGGATTAAAAAAGTATGTTCCCCTTCAGTAATTTCTATAAGATCCATATCTTCCAAATATTTTTCAGAATGAATAGATGTGCCATGATAGGGATTACTTTTATCCTTAATTTTATCTGTAAGGCTATGGTATTTATCTTCATTTTGTTTACAGGAAACAAACAGTATCATAAATAAAAGTAAATAACTTAGTATATATGTGCTACAGTAGTTAGTCATAATTCTTAATTATTGTTTCTTGAAAAAACACTTTTTTCAGAGTATTCAATAGCGTTTGGTACATGACATTGTCTGCAATTGATACGTTCTGGATGCGTAACTCTAATTTCTTTGGGAGCAGCTGGCCCTGCATGACAAGACAAGCAATTTTCACGCATTTGTATAGAGTGCGGGATCATTGGGGGGCTTCCTGGTAAGGCATTATGTATACCTGCTGTTGGTGCGTGAACTTTTACAAAACTAGTTTCAGTAAAGAATGTCTCGGTATTTTGAGTTACATGACACTGCCTGCAATTTATCATTTCGGGATGTGGCGTTACAGGTGCGTATGCATTAAATTTTTGTACAAATCCTCCATTTTGATGACATTGCAAGCATGTATTCCCTCCCATGCTCATTTCTTGTTTAACAGGATGAGGTATACTAGGTGGAGCTCCATGATATGCTCTATTATCATAGTATGTTTCTAATGTTCTTTGATGCTTTTCGTCGACGGGCATATTTACATAATCGAATGCGTATTCAGATCGCTGAAAAACTCCTGCTTCTGAAGGGATTTTTGGAGACGAAATCTCATTTTCTAATGGGATGTATGCATCTTTCAATCCTGTTTGATAGCTGTAATTCCAAATAGTTATAAATGCTATAAACAACAATACAAATAGTGATATGATACCTAATCTTTTCATTTAATCCACATTGTGGAGTTTAATTTTCAGAGGTTTGCCTCGAAAACAAAATATATTTTCGGAAGCACCCCTCGTGAGCTTGCTCCGAGGTTATTGATTTAAATTTTACTCACTAAGTGAGGTTCTAATATTTTAATGTTTGCTACAAAATCAAAAATATTTTATCAAACAAATACTTGTCCAGCTTTATCGAGATAATCACTAACCACTGGATTAGTAGACCTTAGTTTGTTATAATTATCACTATACTTTTTCTACTCTAACTGCGCATTTTTTATAATCAGGTTCTTTGGATATAGGGCAAAAAGAATCTAATGTAAGATCATTAATAAGCATATTCTCATCAAAAAAGGGTACAAAAACCTGCAATGGTGTTGGTATACCTCGCTGATTTACAGAAGCAGGCATTATGATTTCACCACGACGTGTGATTAGTTTTACTTTGTCTCCATTTTTTATTTGTAAGCGTTCTGCATCTTTTGGATGTAGCTCTACATAGGCATTTGGCATGGCTTTATGTAGTACAGGAATTCTGCGAGTCATAGAGCCTGTATGCCAATGTTCTATAACCCGACCCGTATTTAACCAAAACGGATATTCGTTATCTGGCTCTTCTGGTGCGGGTTCATAAGGACGTTGCCAGATGACTGCTCTTCCATCAGGTTTTCCATAAAAATGAAAGTCTTCATTATTAGAACATGCTGGATCGTATTTGGCATTAAATCGCCATTGTGTTGATTTTCCATTTACATAAGGCCAAATGGCTCCAGGCTGAGATTTCAGGACTTCTAATGGTGCCATTCCATGTTTATCTCCTTCATGGAACTGTCTATATTCATTATAGATTTCTTCTACATGATTTTCTTCACTATATGGAAATAAATCTCCAAATCCCATTCGTTTAGCAACTTCAATAGTCATCCATGCATCTGGAGTCGTTTCTCCAGGTCCTTCCACCATTTTATCCCAATGTTGTGTTCTGCGTTCTGAGTTTCCGTACAAACCAGATTTTTCGATGTGCCAAGAAGCTGGTAATATTACATCTGCAACATCTGATGTTGGGGTAGGAAACACATCCGATACGACTACAAAACAAGAGTCCTTTTCCATTCCTGGTCGGTATCGACTTGTTTTAGGTAAAGAAACTAAAGGATTGGTTACTTGTGTCCAAATAAATTTTATTTCTCCACGATCTACAGCTCTAAACATTTCTGTAGCGTGGTATGTTGGTTTTGATGGGATACGCTCGTAAGGAACTTTCCAAATTTTGGCAGCTAAACGTCTATGCTTTTCATTGGTTACTACTCCTTTTGGAAGTTTGTGAGTAAACGTTCCCACCTCTCGTGCGGTACCACATGCAGAAGGTTGCCCTGTTAAAGAAAATGGTCCGTTACCGGGTTGCGATATTTTACCTGTTAATAAATGAATGTTATATACCAAATTATTCATCCATGTACCCCGGGTATGTTGATTGATCCCCATACACCAATAGGAGACTACTTTTTTATTTGGATCTCCAAAATATGCGGCCATATATTTTATATCTTTAACCGACACTCCTGATATTTTTTCTACTTTTTCAGGGGTGTAGTCTTCTAAGAATTTTTTATATGCCTTAAAATCAATTTTTTCGGGTTTATCTTTAAACTTGTAATTGTCTTCTAAACCATAACCCATATTGGTAAGCCCTTTGTTAAAGCTACAATGCTTTTCTACAAAAGATGTATTTACCCATCCATTTTTTATAATCTCATAACATATAGCATTGGCTACTGCCAAATCACTTTGTGGTTTAAAAAGGATGGACTTATCGGCAGCCATACTAGTACGGGTTGTTCTTGTTGCAAAGTCAATAATTTTTGCTCCTCTTCTGTTTTTTTGTTCTAGCATTCTGGAAAACAACACAGGGTGCATTTCTGCCATGTTGTTACCCCAAAGAACAAAAACATCTGCATGATCTATATCTTCATAGCATCCCATAGGTTCATCTGCTCCAAATGATGTTAAAAACCCTGTTACTGCACTTGCCATGCATAATCGTGCATTACAATCCAAGTTATTGGTTCCTATAGCTCCTTTCATGAATTTGGAGGCTACATACCCTTCTGGAATAGTAGATTGTCCAGAGGTGTACATTGCTACAGCATCTTTACCATGTTTTTCAATGGTTTCTTTCATCTTGCTAGCTACCAGATCTAAGGCTTCCTGTATTGGTGTTTGCACATAAGTGCCATTTTTTTTAACCAAAGCATGTGTTAATCTATCTTTTGCTTGCAAACACATGATTTGATGGTATCCTTTTACACAAAGTAGTCCTTTGTTAACTGTAGATTTAGGATCTCCTTTTACTGCTACCGCTTTTCCGTTTTCTGTTCCAACTAAAACACCACATCCTACACCACAAAATCTACAAGGTGCTTTTGTCCAGTTTATATCTCCATCGGGTAATCCTTTTTCTTGTTCATCGGCAAACAATATCCCAGGAAACATAGTTGCAGCTGCTGTCATTGCAGATAGCATAGCCATTTTTTTTATGAATTTTCTTCTATTGGTGAGAGAGGTGTACATAATCCTAGTTTTTTTGTGGCGTATTAAATCCAGAAACCATAGCAAGCAGTTTAAGGCTTTTTAGAGCTTCTAATTTTTCTTTCAGAATTTCTTCTTCTGTATTGCTTTCTGTTTCTGTGATCAGTATAAGTAAATCTTTATTTTGAGCTGGCATCACTTCACATTGATCTATCCTAGATAATGCTTGTACAAGCTCATTTTTTTTACCATTATGTGGATGGGCTAAATAACTTTTGATTGGCATATGACTTTCGATTTACGGATTGGTTGTAAATAGTGTTGGTTTAATAGTTACCATAATCCACCCCCAATTGTTGGTGTTACCGTCGGAGTTGTTTTTCAATATTTCCATCCCATCTGAAGCAAATAGATGAGAATATCCAGCTTTGATATTTATGTCTTTTTGCAAATTGTAGGAATACACCAGATCTATCTCTGTCCCTAATTGTTTAGAGTTATCCCTTGGCATATCTGCTGCTGCCATAAAATTATGAGCTGCTATATTTAGGGAAGATTTAGGATTAAACTTGATATTAGTTTTTATATAAAGATCTATAAGCCCTAAATTACCAACATGATTTCCTACATAAAAATAATCCATTAACCCATTAAACTTGTGGTTAGTACCATAAAAAGGTGTAAAAGCATCATTGTTTCCATTAGCAGGTGCTCCATTATCATTACCACTTTGTAATTCTCCTCCCAGTGTTGCTTTCCATTGTTCAGATATTTTATAATTAGTTTCTAAGCTTAGTAAATATGCGCTCAAATCATTGTTGTTAACATCACTCCCAAATTGATAAAAGAGGTTGGATATAAGGTCAAATTTTTCTTTTTTATATTTTAAATGTGCTCCTGTAGTTTGACTATATCGGGTTTCATCATTATCAGGATTAGTGGTATCTGTAAACTGTAATCCATTATTTAGAAAAAGAAAACTTCCTGAAAAATTTTTCCAGTCTTTGTGTAGCCATACATATTGAATACTTTTATACGTATTAGGTGTTGTTAAGGTAGTTCCTGTTAGGGCTTCCTCATTTTGGTTGAATGCAAAACCGAGATCAAATTTAAAACTTTCTTTCGTGTATTTTATAAGTGCCGCATCGTGGCTTCTGGCTTGTTGTGCCCAACCTACATTTCCAAAAATACGATGGTCGTCATACATAATTTCTTGACGCCCTAATTTTAATGATATATCAGGGTTGAAAAGTATTTCCCCCCAAGCTTGATGAACGCTAAAACCATTTTTATCTGTGGTATTAAGTTGTGGTACATCCCCCCATACTCTAACGTCTTGCATGCTTACATAAAAGTTTAACTTCTCCATTGTGTACCCAGCATTTAATCTTGTACGTTGGGATACAAATGCTGCTGGATCTGCGTCGTCTGGAAAAAGGGTTTTAAACCCATGTCGATACTCAAATCGAGGACGTACTTCTGCGTCAATTTTTAATTGAGCATGGATGTTCGTAAAAAATAATATAAAGAAAGTAAGAATGCTAATTTTAATAAGTTTCATGTAAATATTTGATTATGGATAAACTATATATATATTATTGATATTTTTTTATTCGATTTTAAATGAAGATATAAAATGTAACAGTTATCATTACTCTTCAATCCAGTTTAGAAAAAAGCATGTGCTTTTGTTAAAAGGAACGAAAAACCTATTTTTAGTACTCTGATATACGTATAAAATTATTTCTTAAAGAAGACATAAAACATGACATTTGTCATAAAACATTTATAAGGATTCGATCTAAATAAGAATGTTTTTTATCTTCTTTTTTATAACGAGGTTATATCATAATAATGATTATATATTATAGATAGAGATTCATTCAGATATGAATGATTTGATAAAGATTGTTAATTTACGCTATATCGAATATTAATATTCCAATTATAATCCGACGAAAGTTCGTAAGTTATAGTGCATTTAAGCCCTGTTAAGGGAATATATTCTATAAACTCTATTTTATCTGGTCTAATTAGATATCCACCCCAATTACTGGGTTTTGGAATACTTTGGTTTTTAAATTTGGTTTCATAATGCTCTAATTGATCATCTAGTACTTTTCGCGAAGAGACTACTTCACTTTGATTAGATGCCCAGGCACTTAGTTTGCTGCCTTCTGGGCGAGACTCAAAATATCCTTCGGATAAATTTTTTGCAATCTTTTCTGCTTTTCCAGAGATTAAAACTTCGCGTTTGGCTACAGCCCAGTTAAATAAGATAGAAACCTTATTGTTTTGTGCAATTGCTTTTCCTTTTTCGCTATTATAATTTGTAAAAAAAATATAACCTTCCCAGGTAAAACGTTTTAATAGTACTATTCTGCTTTTAGGAAAACCATCCACGCCGATAGTAGAAAACAACATTGCATTGACTTCGATTTCAGGATATGTTTTATCTACTTCGTAAAACCATTGTTGAAAAAGTTGCATTGGGTTATGCTCTTGAGAAGAATCTAGTATCATTTTTATGTTATTTTTTTACCAGCCCAATTAGTGAGTATAGTAACGTATGCGGCAATAGTAATAGAGCTTAAGGGCATTAATATAGCGGCTATAACAGGAGAGAGTTGCCCAGTAACTGCAAAATATAATCCTATACAGTTATATAAAAAGGACACTACAAAACTTGATTTAATAATGGCTATTGCTTGCTTGGATACTTGTAGGTACTTAGGGATCATATTAAATTTTGTAGCATCCAAAATGGCATCACAAGCAGGAGAAAACACATTTACATTTTCTGAAATTGCGATACCAACGTTGCTTTGTGCCAATGCTCCTGCATCATTTAATCCATCTCCAATCATCACTACTTTTTGATTGTTTTTTTGTAATGAAGAGATGTAGTTTAGCTTGTCATCTGGTTTTTGATTAAAAAGTAAAGATGTATTTTGTGGTAGTATTTGTTTTAAGTGTTTTTTTTCTCCTTCGTTATCTCCTGATAAAATGGCAAGTTTATGATCTTTGGATAATTGCTTAAATATTTTTTGAACACCTTTTCTATATTGATTATGAAAAACGTAGCGCCCTTTGTATTCTTGATTTGTACTAATATAAACAGATGTATCTATGGTTTCATAATCTTTGTCGTTTCCTGCAAAACTTGCAGACCCTATTTTTATAGAAGTTTCTTGTAGTTTTCCTTCAATTCCTTTACCTACATATTCTTGATATTCATCTAATGTTAAAATATCATGCTCATCTAGTATGTTATACAGAGTTCTACTAAGAGGGTGATTGGATGCACGTAACGTATTTTTAAGAAGAGATTCCTCCTCTGGTGTTAATTTCATTCCTTCGTAGCTCACATCATTGGTAATAGTAGTGGTAATAGTCCCCGTTTTATCAAAAATCATAGTATCTGCCATAGCAAATTGTTCTATAACATCTGCATTTTTAAGATAGAATTTAGTTTTCCCAAATATGCGAAGAATGTTACCCAGAGCAAAAGGTCTTGCTAGAGCAAGTGCACAAGGACAGGCAATAATAAGTACCGCGGTAAATACTTGAGCGGCTTTTGAAGAATCTGTGAATAACCAAAATGTGGTTGCAAGTATTGCTATACATAGAATGGTGATAGTGAAATATTTACTAACATTATCTGTTAGATTGGTAAAAGAAGCAGATTTATCTTGATTAAACACATCGTTACTCCATAATTGCGTAAGATAACTTTGTTCCACAGATTTTAATACTTCAATTTCGATAGCTCCATACAGTTGTTTGCCTCCTGCAAAAAGAGTATCTCCAGATTGTTTGGTTACCGATTCACTCTCGCCAGTTACAAAACTATAATCGATTTGTGCATTACCATCGATAAGGATAGCATCTACAGGAATCAATTCATTGTTTCGTATTAATAACCGATCTCCTTTTTTGATGTCATATACTTGTATGTTTTCTTCTTTTCTTTTGTTTTTTTGTTTTGCAGTAGAAATTCTGGTAACTGCAATAGGAAAATAAGATTTATAATCCCTTTCAAAAGATAAAAACGAATAGGTTTTTTGTTGAAAAAATTTTCCTAATAGAAGAAAGAATACTAATCCGGTAAGGCTGTCAAAAAAACCGGTTCCCCAATCGAAAATGATTTCGGCAGTACTTCTTACAAAAAGCACCAAAATCCCTAGTGCAATAGGAACATCAATATTTAATATTTTGGATCGTAATCCTTTAAAGGCAGAAATAAAATAGTCTAAAGAAGCATAAAATACCACTGGCAATGAAAAAGCAAACATTAACCATCTAAAAAGAGGTTTGTATTGCTCTAGCCAGTACTCGGATACTTCAAAATATTCTGGAAAGGATAAGAACATTACATTACCAAATGCAAATCCTGAAATACCGAGTTTATAAATCAAACTTCGGTTAATTTGTTTTTTACCAGCTGTATAATCATCCAGACTAATATATGGTTCGTAACCTATAGAATTTAGTAAGATCACTAACTCTTTAAGGGATATAAGATTACTATTAAAAGTAATACGTATATTTTTTTTAGGAAAATTAACTTGCGAAGCAGTAATTGCTGGTTGTAACTTATGTAGGTTTTCTAAAATCCAAATACAAGAACTACAATGTATATGCGGGATATATAATGTGATGATTTGTGTATTACCATCATCAAACTCTATTAATTTTTTAGTAATATCAGGAGTATCGAGATACTCGTATTTTCCTTTAATCTCTTCAGGAATAGCCCCAGGAGAGGATTGCAGATCATAATAACAGGATAAATCATTAGACGAAAAAATATCATATACAGTTTTGCATCCATTACAGCAGAATATTTTTTGATCAAACTGGATTACTGTTTTATTACAATCATTCCCACAGTGATAACAAGTAGACTCTGACATACAATTTATTTGCTACAAATTTTAAAAAGCAGGACTGGATATTCTATGATAAATATCATACTTCGGCAACTGATATAAGTCATAGTTTTTGCTTTTATGGTTCTTTATTTTTGAGTAGTATCCAAAAAAGAGAATAATGAGAAAAATAGTGATTCCTACAGATTTTTCAGAGAATGCAATGAATGCCTTACGATATGCCGCAGAGCTATTTAAATATGAACATGCAGATTTATTTATTGTACATGCGTATGCCGATGAGGTATATGATCATAATACTTTGGTTTCTAGGAGTATTTTTGAAGAGCTAAAAGAAACAACTCATAAAAACTCGGACCTTGCTCTAGAGAAAATACGTTCTACTATACAAAAGATATCCCCAAATCCTAGACATACCTATACCATAGTATCCAGATTCGGAAGCTTGATTGACGAGGTTAATGATTTGGTAGATAAAGAAAATATAGATATTCTGGTAATGGGAACAAGAGGAAGTACGGATAATAGAAAACTTACTTTTGGCAGCAATACATTACAGGTTTTAAAGTATGTAAAATGCCCTTTGCTAGCTATCCCAAGTGATTGCACTTATAATCGCCCCGAAAGAGTTTTGTTTCCTACCAACTATTTATTACCTTTTAAACGAAGAGAATTAAAATTGCTGAGCACATTAACTAAAAGCTTTAGATCTGTTATTCATTTTCTTTATGTTTCTAGTAGCAAAAACCTATCTATTAGACAAGAAGATAATAAAGACTTCTTAAAAAAATCATTACCTGATGTAGAGTTAAATTTTCATATAGAAGATGCTGAAGATCTTACCACTGCAATTAATGAGTTTATTGAAAAAAAATCGATAGGTTTTTTAGTCATGGTAAACTCCAGACATTCTTATTTAGAAAGTATTTTATACCAATCTACTATAGATAAAATAGGACTTCATATTAAGATTCCTTTTTTGGCTATGCAGAACTTACAACGATCTTAAAAAAAAAAAAAGAGTTTTCGAATACTTAAAAATTAAAGTACAATGAAACATATATTATTGCCTACCGATTTTTCTGATAATGCATTTAATGCAATACAATATGCAATGCATTTTTTTAAAGAAGATATAGTTACTTTTTATTTGCTGAATACATTTACACCCGTCTCGTATCATACAGGATATCTTATCGAAAATCCAACGCCTTATGGTATGGAGGATATAGCCATGATAAATTCGAATCGGGATATAGAACGAACAGAAGAAAAAGTAAAAGAAAAATTTAAAAACCCCAAACATAGTTTTGTACGATTATCTGCATTTAACACCTTGATTGGAGAGATAAAAGAAGTAGTAGAAAAATATGATATAGATCTTATAATTATGGGAACTAAAGGGGCTACTGGAGCTAAAGAAGTTTTTATAGGAACGCACACTATGTATACTATTAAAAAGGTAAACTGCCCAGTTATTGCAGTTCCTGCTAATTTTGAATTTGAAAAACCCAAAGATGTTTTATTTCCTACAGATTATAATCTTAATCCGAAAAACAAGTACTTACCTTTAGTAAAGACGATATGTGACAAACATATAAGCAAACTACATATTTTAAATGCATATTACGGAGTAGCTCTAGATGCCAACCAACAAAGAACAAAGAGTAATTTAGATATGTATTTTAAAGATAATGCTCATGTTTTTCATATAGCAGAAGGAATGGATGTATTAGAGGCAGTAGAAGATTTTCAAAAACAACATAAGATTAATTTATTGGTTATGATACATAACAAACATTCTTTTTTTGAAAACCTATTATTTACACCAGTGATTAATAAGGTAGCTTATCATACCAATATTCCGTTTTTAGTGATTCCAGAAGATACTACTACAGTACACGAATAGAAACATGAGGATTATCATAGTATCCTTGATATTTTGGGGATAGTTTTATGGCTTAATGTATTAAAACCAAAAACAATGAAAAGAATACTTGTTCCTACAGATTTTTCTACAAATGCCTATTGTGCACTTTTTTATGCAACACAATTGTTTCAAAATCAACCCTGTAAATTCTATATTTTGAATACTTTTAAGGTAGAAACCTCTGTTCTAACCAGTAGGCTTAATACTAGTAAAGGAGATAAAATATATCGCGAATTAAGTGCCGATTCTCAAGAAAAACTTACCAAAACAATGCACTCTATAACCAGAGACGCTAAAGACTCGCAACATTCTTTTGAAATCATATCAATTTCTAAAGAACTTATAGAAACTATTGATAAAACCATTAATAGTTTACAAATAGATCTTGTAGTAATGGGGACTAAAGGTGCTAGCGGAGTTAAAGAAATTTTTATGGGAAGCAATACCGTAAAGGTTATTCAAAAAATAAAAAACTGTTCCATTTTGGCAGTACCAGATCAGATGGGTTTTAAAACACTTAACGAAATTGCTTTTGCAACAGATTTTAAATGTTTTTATACTACAGAATCCTTAAAACCTCTTTTGGATATAGTTACTGCATTTGCTTGTAATATAAGGATAATCCATATTCATGAAGAAGAAAAATTAAATGAAATACAAGAACATAACCTTAACAATCTTAAAGAAAAATTGACCGACTTTAATTATTGTTTGCATTGGATTTCTGGATTTACTAAAAAAGAAAAACACATACAGGAATTTATAGAGCAAATGGATATAGATATGTTATGTATGTCACAGTATAAACATGGTTTTATTGAGAGTATTACACACGAACCAGTAATCAAGAAAATAGGTTTTAGAGCTACTGTTCCATTTTTGGTTATTCCTGAGGTGAGCTGATAATTATCATAGTTTTAGGAGGGTTGTTCCTATATATTTATACTATTAATTGTAAAATTGTAAAGACTTAAGTGATGAAAAAAAAGATTTTATTACCCACAGATTTTTCTAGAAACGCGTGGAATGCTATAACATATGCAATAGAATTATACAAAAATGAAACCTGTGATTTTTATGTACTTAATGTATTTAATGCAAGAGGCTACGCTATAGAAAGTATGATGGTTCCAGAGCCAGGAGAAAAGCTATATGAGGAAGCGAAAGAAAAATCAGAGATGGGGTTAGGTAAAATAATGGAAAGACTAACTTTTAGAGATGATAACCCAAATCATAAGTTTTTTATGGTATCTGAGTTTAATGGAATGCTAGAAGCAATAAAAGACATTGTTGAGAAACAAGACATCGAGATGATCATTATGGGAACTAAGGGGACTACCAATACCAATGATTTAATTTATGGTAGTAATACTGTCTTAATTATGGAAAAAGTAAGAAACTGTCCCGTAATGGCAATTCCAGAAGATGCAACTTATAACGAGCCTAAAGAAATCGTGTTTCCTACCGATTACAGAACTTATTTTAAACGTAGGGAACTTCAATATTTGATAGAAATAGCAAGAATGACTAATGCTGCTATACGAGTTCTTTATGTTGCCAAAGATGACACTTTAGATGAGGAACAAGAAAACAATAAAAAACTATTAAAAGAATCTCTGGGGGACTTACAATATACTTTTCATACACTTCATAATGTAGATGTAAAAGGAGGAGTAAGTAGTTTTGTAGAAAGTAGAGAAAGTGACATGGTTACTTTTGTAAATAGAAAACATAGTTTTTTAGAAAGTATATTTTCAAAACCAATGGCAAAAAGTCTGGGGCAACGATCCAAAGTGCCCGTATTAGCATTACATGATTTAACGAACTAAGAGAACAGATATGCAGTAAGTAGTTCTATGCGCTGTTAGGATTGCTTATTGGATATGCTGTATAAAATAGTTTTAAGGCTGTTTTCTGTTTTTCAGAAATTCCCCTTGTAAAAATTCATAATATATTTTCAGAAACATACCTATAGGAGCTTATTCTTAGGTTATGAACTATAAACAGACTTCATGCAAAATCAGGATTTTGAGATTATAAAATCTACAGGAGAAAAAGTTAAATTTTCTCTTCAAAAACTTCGTGGATCTTTACAACGTAGCGGAGCAGATACTAAAGATATAGAGTATATTTTGAATATCGTTAGAGACGAATTATATCAAGGTATTTCTACCAAAGAGATTTATAATCGGGCGTTTGCTTTACTTAAAAAGAAAAAATCCGTATTTGCATCAAAATATAAACTCAAAAAAGCAATTTATGAGCTTGGACCAACAGGTTTTCCTTTTGAGCATTTTGTAGCAGCAGTATTAAAATACTCGGGTTATGAGGTTACAGTAGGGCAAGTTATAAAAGGGAATTGCGTCTCTCATGAAGTAGATGTAATAGCTCGCAAAAATGGAGATTATCTGGTTGTAGAATGTAAGTTTCATAGCGAAGAAGGGCGTAATTGCAATGTAAAAGTTCCTTTATATATTCATTCTCGATATCAGGACATTAAAAAACAGCATCAAAACAATAAAGAAAAAGAACCTAATGAAGGATGGGTGGTAACCAATACCCGTTTTACTACAGATGCAATTCAATACGGTACGTGCATAGGGTTGTATTTACTAAGTTGGGATTATCCCAAAAACAACGGTCTTAAAGACAGGATCGATAGATTAAGACTTTATCCAATAACAGTTTCTACACTTCTTACCAACCGAGAAAAACACTTTTTATTAAGTAGAGATGTTGTGCTTTGTAAGCAATTACTGGGAGACGTTTTTTATCTGGATCATTTGGGTGTTTCAGAACAAAGAAAACAAAAAATTTTAAATGAAATAAGCATGCTTTGCAATGTGTAAAATAGAAAGATATGCCAACAATTAAAATTCATTTTTTGGGCGCAGCAGGCACCGTAACAGGATCCAAGTTTTATATAGAAACTCCACAAAAAAACATACTAATCGATTGTGGAATGTTTCAGGGAGTTAAAGAGCTGCGAGAGTTAAACTGGAAAGATTTGCCTATCGATGCTAGCGCAATTGATAGCATACTCCTTACACATGGGCATTTAGATCACACTGGCTACCTACCAAGATTAGTTAAACAAGGGTTTGTTGGAGATATAATAGCGACTGCTCCAACATTGGCAATAACTGAAATCATCCTTAAAGATAGTGCGAAAATACATGAAGAAGAGGCTGAAAGAGCTAATAAAGAAGGGTACTCTAAACATCATCCAGCACTACCTTTTTATACCAAAAAGGATGTAGAAAAAACGCTTCAATATTTTAAAAGCCAAGATAAAGATAGCTGGGTTTCATTAACCAAAGATATTCAATTTAGATTTAGATATAATGGCCATATTATAGGAGCTACTTTTATTGAATTAAATGTATACGGAAAAATTTTAGTATTCTCGGGAGATATAGGAAGAGTAAAAGATGTACTTCTATATCCACCTCAAAAACCAGATTGGGCAGATTTTCTTTTTATAGAAAGTACCTATGGTAACAAATTACATCCAGAAGAAGATGTAGAAGAAAAATTGATTACCCTAATCAAAGAAACCTTATATAATAAAGGAACATTAATTATCCCCTCGTTTGCGGTAGAAAGGTTACAGACGTTGATGTATATATTGTGGAAATTATATCAAAAAAATAAAATTCCTAATGTACCCGTTTATGTAGATAGTCCTATGGGCAACAATGTGCTTTCTGTTTTTGAGAGTTTTTCGGATTGGCATAAAATACCACAAAAGGAATATTATGCCATCTGTGACCATATTAATATTGTAACTTCTTATAAAGAAACTTGGGAGGTAATAGATAAACCACATCCCAAAATTGTTATTGCTGGCAGTGGTATGGTTACAGGAGGAAGAGTTCTTACGTATTTAAAACAATGTATAGATACTATAAACACATCTGTTTTACTGGTAGGTTATCAGGCAGAAGGAACAAGAGGCAGGCAATTGCAAGAGGGAGCCCATGAAATAAAATTATTCGGAAAATATTATCCTGTAAAAGCAAAAATACATCAAATAGAAAGCCTGTCTGCTCATGCAGATCAACAAGAACTATTAGATTGGATGGGTACTATTAAAAATATTCCCGAAAAAGTATTCTTAATACATGGCGAGGCAACCGCAGCAGATGCATTGCGCGTAAAAATACAAGATACCTACTCCTGGGAAGTTAATATCCCCAAGCTACACGAAATTGTAGAGATCATAGTTTAGTTGATCTCAGTTCGGGGTGTTTTTAATCTATTTTACCCATTATTGTATCTCTTTGAGTGATCTCTGTAGGAGTAACAAAAGTATTTGTAATTAAGTTTCTGATTTTCAAATATTTAATATTATTATTTAGAATGAATATACCAAACTGGAAAACGCCCCGTGTTTTACGGGACGTTTTCCAGTGCTACTGGATGTGGTGCCGTAAAACACGGGGCGACTCCAGTTGAACTGGATATCCTGTCGTAAAATACAGCAAGTCATCCCGTTTAACTGGAGACTCATCACACTTTAGGAGGTGTTTTTATGTTGATTTTATATACCCTCTTGCCTTTTTTCTATTATCATTTTCACTTTTTGGGGGTATTTTTTTGTTATCTAAATTTTTTGATAGAGAAAAAAGGCTAAAAAAAGGGTTTTATATAGATTTAGTGTAGAAGTTTCTATTTTATCGATATCATACTAAATGCTCTATATCGTCATAGAAAACAGCATTGTTTCTGGTTTATTACGCTGTAATCTTAAATCAAAAGCCATACAAATATTTCGAACAAAAGGACGGCCTTTTTCTGTAACCTGTATATAGTTATCATTTATTATTAATAACCCATCTTTTTCTAGCTCCTTAATATTTTGTAATACCTCTGGTAATTCTTTAAAATATAATTCGTCTTGTTCCCAATCGGTTTTAAAATGGCACATTAAGTTCAAAATATGTTGCCTTATAATTTCATCTTCTTTAGTCAGTATATGTCCTCTATACACAGGTATAATACCTTCTCGTACTAGGTGTTGGTATTCTTCAATATTTTTAACATTTTGAGCAAAACCATACCAGCTATCACTAATTGCAGATACTCCTAACCCTATCATCATGTGTGTTTTGGATGCTGTATATCCCATAAAGTTACGATGTAGGGTTTGGTTTTGCATAGATTGATACAGGGTATCGTTTTGCAATGCAAAATGATCCATCCCAATTTCTACATATCCTGCTTTTGATAATAGTTTTTTTCCTATTTCATATTGTTTTCTTTTCTGCTCTGCAGTTGGCAAATCCGAATCTAAAAAACCTCGTTGCCCATTACCTTTTTGCCATGGTACATGTGCATAGCTATAAAACGCCAGGCGATCTGGTTTTAATTCTTTTGTTTTTTCGATAGTATCTCGTACTGCTTTTTCTGTTTGAAAAGGTAATCCAAAAATAATATCATGCCCAACAGATGTATATCCAATTTCTCGTGCGGTATTTGTAACATATTTTACGTTCTCGAACGGTTGTATTCTATGAATTGCTTTTTGAACAATAGGGTCATAATCTTGTACTCCAAAACTTACTCTTCTAAAACCTACATTATAAAGAGCTTGTAAATGTTCTTTTGTAGTGTTATTAGGATGTCCCTCAAAACTTAATTCACAATCTTGTGCTTGTTCTACTCCTAAAAAAATACCATTAATTAGGTAATCTAAATTTTTGGGAGAAAAAAAAGTGGGTGTTCCTCCTCCTAGATGCAGCTCTTTTATCTTAGGCTTGGTTTCAAAAAGATTAAGGTATAATTGCCATTCTTTTAAGAGTGTTTTTATATAAGGTGTTTCTACCTCATGTCGTTTTGTAATACGTTTATTACATCCGCAAAAAGTACACATACTCTCACAAAAAGGTAAATGAATATATAGGCTTATACCTTCGTCATCATTACTTTGTATAAAGGATCGTTTTACTGAGGTTGTCCAGTTTTTTAAAGAAAATGTGTTTATATCCCAATAAGGTACTGTAGGATAACTTGTATATCGTGGTCCTGGAATATTATATTTATCGATTAAATTGTCGTACATTTTTAATGGTTTTTTGAACTATTCATTATTACCAAACCTGCAATTAATAGATAAGGTTAAATTTTTCTATATCTTAACTCAAACTCATACAGTAATATCACTCATGCAATACTAGAAAAGGAATATCGGTATGATAACTTATTTTTTCTACAATAGGATGAAATAAAATACGCTGAAAAAAATTGAGATTTTTGGCCACCATAGTGATCACTTCGATATTTCTACTTTCTACAAAACACTGTACTGCCTCTTCTATATTTGGGTTGGAAAGAAAATGAAAACTATGTTCTATTTTGCCTAGAGAATCATCTAGAAAATCTTTATTCTTTTTTTGCGAACCAGTTAATTCTTGTTCTTTTTTTGCAATATGCAGTACTCGTAAGGATGCTTTGTTTGAGTCTAGAATATCTGTAATCGTATTTAGAACTCTACTTTTATAAAGCATGTTATAGTCTGTAGGAAATGCTATTTCTTTTGGTTTTCTATAGCTTGCTTTTTCGGGAATAACTAATACTGGGCATTTTACTTTAGTGATTACATCGCCAGTATTACTACCTATAGTTTTTCCTTGGATTCCTGAGGCTCCTTTGGTTCCCATTACAATAAAATCTATTGCCTTTTGTTCTACTTGTTTTCTAACTGCATCTACAAAAAACATATACTCATTAGTAGTAAAAAAACGATGTTTTGTATTAAGGGGTAATTTTTCTATTTTTTTAAGCAAGATCTGCATTTGCTTAGTAGTACTATTGGCTGTATTTTTTATAATTATTTCTTCAGATTCATAAAAAGAGTTGTCTTCAACCATTTCTTCGAAAGGAGAGACATGTAAAAAATAAAAATTACAATGCGCCTTTTTAAAAAAGGACAATGCATATATAATAGCATTCCATGAATTTTCAGAAAAATCTGTAGGAATCAGGATGTTTTTCATCTTTAATACTTTCTAATACAACAAATGTATCAGGATGTATTCATGAAAAGTATGATAAAAATCAGTTTAGATATTTTTATGTCTTTATTCTACTACCTGAAGACCAGATAAGTCTAAAATTTTTATATTACGTCCTTCTATATCTATCAGACCATCTTTTTTAAAACTGGATAAAGTACGTATCAAACTTTCGGTAGCAATTCCTGCTACGCTGGCAAGATCATTTCTGGATATTTTTATGCAATCTTCTGGTTTTTTATTAAGTACTTCTGCAAACTGAATTATGGTTTGAGCTGTCTTTTTACGTACCGAACTATATGCCATTTGTAATAATTGTTCTTTAATCTCAGAAAGATTATGAGTAAGTAACTCCATTAATTCTAAAGATATATTTTTACTTTTTTCTAATATATCTTTAAGGTTTGTTTTTGATATTCCTGCTAACTCTGCATTTTCGACAGCGGTAGCCGACTCTAAATACGGAGTATTATCTATAAAAGAGGTAAACCCTACAAAATCATCTGCTTTATACAATGCGGTAATTAATTCTTTACCGCTTTCATCCATTTTATGGCTTTTAACTACTCCTTTTAGGATAAGATATATACAGTTAGAATGTTCTCCTTCTTTATAAATTGTCTCTCCTTTTTTAAATGTAGAAACTTCGCCATGATCATCAAAAAAATTCTTAAGTTCATGTATACTTCGAATACCACTATCCTCTATCGTTTTTTCTGTAAAGGTTTCTTTTTCAACAATTCTTGAGATTATAGTAGCTTTAGCAAGGCGACTCTCTATAGCGCTTAACAGTTCTTCTTCTTCAAAAGGTTTGGTGAGATAATCATCTGCTCCCAAATCCATTCCTTTTCGAATTTCTTTATGTTCTGTTTTTGCAGACAAAAATATAAAGGGAATATGATTGGTCTTTATATCACACGATAATGCCTCTAATACTCCATACCCATCGATTTCGGGCATCATAATATCGCATAAAATGATATCTGGTTTTTCTTCTTTTGCTTTAAAAATGCCTAATTTGCCATTTGGTGAGGTAATAACCTTGTAATTAGAAAGCTCTAAGAGTTCTGCTGTATTTTCTCTAAGTGCTGTATCATCTTCGATCAAAAGAATAGTCTTCATTATTTTTGGGTATTCGTTATAGGTACTGTAACAATAAAGGTAGAACCTTTATTTTCTTTACTTGTAAAAGTAATACTCCCCCCAAGGTTTTCCAAATGACTTTTTACTATGTTTAAGCCAATACCTGTACCTTGGTCTAACAATGCGTTTTCTGCTCTAAAATATCTTTTAAAGATAAAATGTTGTTCTTTTTCTGGAATCCCTCTGCCTTGGTCGATGATCTTTACAGTAAGAATACTATCTTTATAATCTACCTGCAAATCTATAGTAGTATGTTCTGCAGAATACTTAATTGCATTATTAATTAGATTAGATAATACAAGTTCTAAAATCTTTTCATCAAACTCTATTACATAATCATCTATATTTTTAGGATAATTTATACGCTGCCCATCTTTAAGTAACATATTAGCATCATAAACTACCTCGTTAATGACTTTACTTAATGGAAATTGACTAAACTTATAAGTTACCTTACCAGTCTCTAAACGCTCTATAGATAAAAAATCGTTAAGAATATTATCCAAATATTTGACTTTATTTTTGATGGTCCCCAGGTGTTTCTCTCTCTTTTCTTGTTGCTCTGTTTGGGTATATTTCCCTGCAAGTGTTGCAGAGGTAAGAATACCACTTAAAGGGGTTTTAAACTCGTGCGAAACGAGAGATAAAAATTTTGTTTTTAACTCACTAAGGTCTCTTTCTTTTTTTAAAGATTCGTTTGTTCTCGCTTCTGCTTCCATACGAAGGCTTACTTCCTCTTTTAATTCTTGTATGGTATGGTGCAACTTTTTTGTACGATCCTCTATTTTTTGCTCTAGTCTAGCATTTAAATCCTGTATTTGTTTTTCTTGCTCTTTACGAAATGTAATATCAATAACCAAAGCCATTACATAGTTATGACCATAAATTGTAAATGGATTTAAACCAGCTTCTACAGGAAAAACAGTTCCATCTTTTCGAATTCCAAAAAGATCACGACCTTTTCCCATATTTCGTTTTTCGCTATGGTTTACAAACCCCTTAAAATGGCTTTCATGCTTGTGATGGTACTTTTGAGGAATAAGAATATTTAAATGTTTTCCTGTTAATTCATCTTTTTCATATCCAAAAATAGTGTTGGCAGATCCATTGGTAGCAACTACAACCTGATCTTCATTTACTACAATAATACCTTCTGAAATGGCCTCAGAAAGTAACTTGAAAATATTATTCTCTTTTTCGAAAACTTTCATTGTCCAAAAATAAGGATTTTGATTTGTTAACACGACTGATAAATATCATAAAAAACCTCGGCATAGCTACCTAAATTTATCCTAAATAAACTATAAATTATTGCACGATGAGCACTTCAAAAAATATAGAAATAGAATTTTATCAAAATCTAGGCAAGTTATTTTATGCAATTGCAGCTTCGGATAAAGTAGTTCGGAAATCTGAATACGATTCTTTACGAAAAATTGTGAAATCAGAATGGTTAAAAACAGGGACTATGGAAGACGGTTTTGGTGTAAATGCTTCCTACCAAATAGAAATTGTTTTTGATTGGTTGGACTATGAAGAAGAGTTAAATGCGGAAGAATGTTTTAAGGAATTTGAAGCATATTATAAAAAAAATACATCCAGCTTTACAGATAGCCTAAAGAATCTAATTTGGAATACTGTCAATACCATTGCAGATTCTTTTTCGGGAAAAAATAAATCCGAATTAATGATGTTAGGACGATTAAAACTAATTTTTGAAAAACAGTAGTGAATTCTACATACGTATTATGGAGTTTATTGATTATTATAAAGTATTAGACATTTCTAAAAAGGCTTCGCCAGAGGATATCAAAAAAGCATATCGAAAATTAGCGCGAAAATATCATCCTGATCTTAATCCTAATGATAAAACAGCAGAACAAAAATTTAAAGATATTAACGAGGCTAATGAGGTTTTAAGTAATCCCGAAAATCGAAAAAAATACGATCAATACGGAAAAGACTGGAAACATGCCGAAGAATTTGAGAAAGCGAAACAATCACAACAACAATATAAAAGACCTAATGACCAACAACAACATAAGGATTTCTCAGAAAGTGATTTCTCAGACTTTTTCGAAAATATGTTTGGTTCCTCTGGCAGGAGTTATAAAAGTAATCAAGTAAAATATAGAGGCGAAGATTATAATGCAGAGTTACATCTAAACCTACTAGATGTGTACACAACAAGCAAAAAAACTCTTACTATCAATAACAAGAACATTAGAATTACTATTCCTGCAGGAGTGGAGAACGGACAAACCATAAAAATAAAAAATCATGGAGGTCCCGGATTAGGAGGCGGACCAAATGGAGATTTATACCTTACCTTTATTATAGATAATAATACTCCCTTTAAAAGAGATAAAAGCAATTTATATATAAACAAAAACATTGATATATATACTGCAATTTTGGGAGGAGAAATTACTATAGATACTCTGGATGGAAAAGTAAAACTAAACGTAAAACCAGAAACCCAAAATGGTACTAAAGTAAAACTAAAAGGAAAAGGATTTCCTATATATAAAAAGGAAGGAGCTTTTGGAGATCTTTACATTACGTATACTATTGAAATTCCTAAAAATCTTTCTTCAAAACAAAAAGAATTATTTAGAGAACTATCTAAACTTTAAATACACAAGCAATGACTAAAAATAATCTTATACCAGTGATAGAATTTTGTAATAATCATGAAATAGAATTTTCATTTATTGATTCTTTGCACGAATTTGGATTAATTGAAACCATTATTGAGCAAGACACTATTTTTTTAAATTCCGAAGAATTACCGAAACTTGAGCAAATTTTACTTTTTAATAAAGAGCTAGAAATTAATCTTGAAGGTATAGAGGTGATTATACGCTTATTAGAAAGGGTTCAAAAAATTCAACACGAAATGAATATTTTAAAAAACAGATTAGGTTTATATGAGAGCTTGTAAACAATCCCTATTCGCTTTTTTAAATGATCATTATCATATTTTTTGATTTTTTTCCAGTCTATTTTTATACCTACTAAAAATAAATATATGAAAACCCTAATTACCTGTTTTATATTAATAAGTTTTATTTCTTGTAAAAAAGAAATCTCTCCTAAACAATCTTTAGAACAAAAAGAAACAGAGTCCAAACAAATTACAAAAGAAGAAGCTACAGACAGCACCTCTTTTTTTTCTGAAGAAAATCTGGAATTGAGTCAAGAAAAAACCAAGTCTATCAAAAAACAACGATTAATAAAAGCCGAAGATCATAAAACTCAATTGCAAGAATTAGTTATTTCTAAAAGCTTTCTAAAAGATGAAGATTTATATATTCTGGATTATCGATACCCTTATCTTAATGAAAAAATAGATTCTAATTATGCTGTTTTTAATGATTTTATTACAGAAAATTACCTGAATATTGAAAAAACCGAAAATCAAATTCTTGAAGATAAAGAGTTACTATGTGATACTTTAAAAATTAATAGACTTAGAGATAAAAGAATTATTGATTACAAAATTTATAGTGCAAAGAACGATTTTATAAGTGTTGTATTATACAAAGAAAACTATTATTCGGGTATGCTACACTCTACTTACTTGTTTGATTGTGTAAATTTTGATCTTAAAAAACATGATTTTATTTACTTTGATGATTTCTTTGAAACAGGATCAGAAGATGAAGTATTTACAACCATAAACACTATCATAATGCAAGGTATTGACTCTGGAGAATTATTTTATGATTGTTGGGAGCTATCCGAAGGAGATTTTAAAGCCTATAAAAACAATTTTGTAATAAACGACAATACCGTAGAGTTCTATTTTGATGATTGTATTATTTGTCCTTCATACACAGGAACCTACTCTATTGAGATTCCTATTAAAGACATTACACACCTTATTAAAAAACATAATGATAAACCAAAAATAAGTTAATCT
Source organism: Aquimarina muelleri DSM 19832 (assembly GCF_000430665.1). Classification (GTDB taxonomy): domain Bacteria; phylum Bacteroidota; class Bacteroidia; order Flavobacteriales; family Flavobacteriaceae; genus Aquimarina; species Aquimarina muelleri. The sequence continues at coordinate 69,995 of NZ_AUML01000022.1, forward strand.
ATTTAAAACAAAGCTTTAGTATAAACTCACAATCGTATTTCTGAAAAATAATTTGATATAGATATAACACTTATAGATATTAAAATCTCTTAATTTAGTACTCTAAATAATATCTAGTATTCTTAAAAACATATATACATGAAAAATAGTTTTAGCAATATCATCGATTCAGAAAAACCAGTTTTAGTAGATTTTTTTGCAGAATGGTGCGGTCCTTGTAAAACGCTTGCTCCTATTTTAAAACAAGTTAAAGACGAATTGGGAGACTCTATTAAAGTTATAAAAATAGATGTAGATAAAAATCAACCTTTGGCAGCAAAATATCAGGTTCGAGGAGTACCTACAATGATTTTATTTAAAGAAGGAGAACAACTTTGGAGACAATCTGGAGTATTGCAAAAAAATGAAATTATAAATATTATAAAGTCGCATCATTAGTATGTCTTTTGCTAAATATATAGACCATACACTACTAAAACCCAATGCAAGTGTTAATGATATAAAAAAACTATGTGCAGAGGCAAAATACTACACCTTCTGTGCGGTTTGTATCAATGGTTATTATGTAAATCTGGCAGCTAACGAATTAAGAAACACCACTATTAAAACTGCCGCGGTAATAGGGTTCCCTCTAGGAGCTATGTCTTCTAAAACAAAGATTTATGAAGCCCAGCAATGTATAGAAAATGGTGCTGATGAAATTGATATGGTTCTTAATATTGGATTACTAAAATCTGGATATTATAAAATCGTAGAAGATGAAATAAAAAACATCAAAAAAATTATCGAAAAAAATACTCTAAAAGTAATTTTTGAAAACTGTTACCTTACCGATCAAGAAAAGAAAATTGCTTGTCAATTATCTGTAAATGCTGGCGCAGATTTTATAAAAACATCTACAGGTTTTGGAACCAATGGTGCTACTTTAGAGGATATAAAACTTATGAAAGGCGAAGTGAAAAATAATGTGCAAATAAAAGCTTCTGGCGGAATTAGAGATTCAGAAACCGCTAAGCAATATATCGATTTAGGGGTTTCTAGAATAGGTACCTCATCTGGGATTGCCATAGTTACTTCTGAATAAAAATTAATACGGAGCAAGTTTACCAGGTACGCCTCCCGAAAATATATTTTGTTTTTGAGACAAGCCTCGGAAAATTAAACTCCACAATGTGGATTAAATGAGTATACATATTGCCGCTAAAAAAGGAGAGATTGCAGAAACAGTATTACTCCCTGGGGATCCTATTCGAGCCAAATGGATTGCAGAAACTTTTTTTGATAATCCGATTTGTTATACCAAAATTAGAGGAATGCTTGGCTATACCGGCAGCTATAAAGGTAAACCTGTATCTGTACAAGGAACAGGAATGGGAATCCCATCTGCTCTAATTTATTGTCATGAACTTATTAAGGATTATGATGCTAAAAATTTAATTAGAGTAGGTTCTGCGGGATCTTATCAAAAGGATATTAATCTAAGAGATATTGTTATAGCTATGGCAGCTTCTTCTACCTCTAACATTAATAATACCAGGTTTCTAAATTCAGATTATGCTCCTACAGCAAACTTTGAGCTGTTTATGAAAGCAATACAATATTCAAAAGATAATAACATCCCTATTAAAGCTGGGAATATTTTATCTTCAGATCAATTCTACGAAGATGATCCCTATTCCTATAAACAATGGGCAGAATTTGGTGTGCTTTGTGTAGAAATGGAAACCGCAGGATTATATACTATTGCGGCAAAATATAGTATTAAAGCTCTTTCTATTTTAACCATATCAGATTCGTTAGTTACAAAAGAAAAAATATCTTCAAAAGAAAGAGAATCTTCCTTTAGTACAATGATCGAAATCGCCTTAGGAACTCTATAATACGATTTACGGATGAGAATTGCGTATAAATAATTGCAAAGGTTTTTGGCTAGATTGATGAATCAAATTAAAGAATAGCCATAGCTATTGTTTCATTTTATGAAGAAAATATAGTAGAAAAAGAATGCGATTATATACGAGATTTTTATTCGTAAATCGTATAAAAGGCACTTTCGATAATATAACATTAAAAACTTCACAAGGGTATTAAATTTAATACCCTTGTGAAGTTTTACGGACATCTGTTTAACTTTGAAACACAGGTCTGGTTATATCTTAAATGTAATCACTGGTCTATTTGCATGATTTGCAATATCCTCTCCTATACTTCCATTAAAGAAATGTGCCAACCCTCGTCGACCATGCGTAGGGATTGCTATACAATCTGCCTTTATCTTTTTACTATAATTAAAAACGCCACTTTCTACACTATAATCATTATAACTGACAACCTTGTCATACATTTCAAGACTTCCTTCATCTGCTTTAAAAAGAAATTCTTTTACTCTTTCTTCTATCTGGTCAGAGCTTCTAAATTGCTCTCCTGGTAGATTAACGTATAATAAGTGCATGTTAGCATTTAACGAGTTAAATAATTGTTTTGCATTGTGATATGCTCTAATATTCTCAATCTTGAAATCACTAGCAAAAACTACCTTATCTATCGTAAAATCATCTACTGGGTTTTTTATTACTAACACAGGAATATCTGACGTTCGCACTACTTTTTCTGTATTAGAACCTATAAATACCTCTTCTCTTAATCCACTAATCCCATGGGATCCCATAATAATAATATCTGCATCATTTTTATGAGCTACCTCATTAATTTCGCTAAAAACCTTATAGTTCTGTACCGTTTCGGTAACCTGAATTCCTTTTAAATATTCTTTATCCAAAAAAGTATTAAACCTTTTTTCAGCAAGTCTCATATAATACATTGCTTCATTTGCTTCTTGACTTTCATCTTTTATTAATACAGCTTCGGATAACCCCAGCATATGCAATACTATAATTTCGGCTTTTTGTCTTTTAGCTAATATTGCAGCTGCTTGTAATGCATATTCTGAGTGTTCGGAAAAATCTATTGGTACAAGAATTTTTTTCATGTTTAACTGTTTTTATACTATCAAAATTAGGAAATCTTAACGTCATTTAAAATGATAATTATCATATCTTACAGCCGCCTTATTATCCAAACAATTTTATTTATAGTATCTTTCTATTTTAGAAAATAATATGTTGAAACATTATAAAATTACCATAACAGGAAAAGTACAGGGAGTATGGTATCGAAAAAACACCTTAAACAAAACAAAAGAACTTAATATTAAAGGGTTTGTAAAAAACCTAGATAATGGAGATGTGTACATAGAGGCTGAAGGGCATGAAAATGAACTAAACACCTTATTAGATTGGTGTGCTAAAGGTCCTGAGTTTTCAAAAGTAGATACTGTTTGTTTTAAAGAAAGTGATTTGGAATATTTTGAACATTTTGAGATTTTACATTAGGATTTTTTATTGTAAGAATTACACATATTCGTATAAATCCTAACTTTAGTTTGATTTCATTTATACTTTGAATTTACCGTAACAAAACACCATCTTTTTTAACAATATTTTTATCAAAAAAACTACTACTAAAACAAAAAAGACTGCTTAAAAAATATTTAAGCAGTCTTTTTTTAGTCTTTAAATATGTTGATAAAAGCCAAAAGCTTATTCAAACTTTTTGAAGTTTTCTTTAAAAGAGTTTACCAACTCTTGAGCTTTAGCATCATATGCTTCTTTGTCTACCCATGTATTTCTCGGATTAAGAATTTCTGAAGGTACATCAGAGCAACTTTCAGGGATATTTAAATCAAAATGCTTATCCACAACATAGGATACATCATCCAGCTTTCCATCAAGAGCTGCATTTATCATTGCTCGTGTGTATGGCAATTTCATTCTACTCCCCGTACCATATTCTCCACCAGTCCAACCTGTATTTATAAGCCAAACTTTAGCTCCTGTCTTTTCAATTTTATCCATTAACATATCTCCATATTCTTTAGGATGCAATGGCATAAAAGGAGCTCCAAAACAAGCAGAAAAATTAGGCAACGGTTTAGTAACACCTGCTTCTGTTCCTGCAACTTTAGCTGTATATCCACTAATAAAATGATACGAAGCCTGTTCTTTTGTTAATTTAGAAATAGGAGGCAACACACCAAAAGCATCGGCAGTAAGAAAAAATATATTGGTAACAGTTTTTCCTTTGCTTGGCACTTTAATGTTATCGATATAATCAATTGGATAACTAACCCTTGTGTTTTGAGTAATACTAGAATCTGTATAATCTACAACACCGTCCTTATCCAAAACCACATTCTCTAACAATGCTCCTTTTTTTATAGCATTATAGATTTCTGGCTCTTTTTCTGAAGAAAGATCGATTACTTTAGCATAGCACCCTCCCTCAAAATTAAATACTGTATTTGCCTCGGTCCATGCATGTTCATCATCTCCTATTAATTTCCTTTTAGGATCTGTAGATAATGTAGTTTTTCCTGTTCCTGACAATCCAAAAAACAAAGCCGTATTACCATCTTCTCCTTCATTTGCAGAGCAATGCATAGGTAAACAGTTACGTTCGGTAGGAAGGATAAAGTTTAATGCTGAAAAAATACCTTTCTTGATTTCTCCTGTATATCCTGTTCCTCCAATTAGAGCTATCTTTTTTGAAAAATTAAGAATAGCAAAGTTATGTTGTCTTGTGCCATCCACTTCTGGATCTGCCATAAAACCAGGGGCATTAACAATCAGCCAATCCGGACTAAAAGACTCTAATTCGCTTGCTTCTGGTCTTAAAAACATATTATAAGCAAAGATGTTAGACCAAGGGTGCTCATTAATTACCCGTATATTTAATTTATATTCGGGATCAGCACATGCATAACTATCTCTTACAAAAATCTCTTTTCCAGAAAGGTACTTAGTTACTTTATCATATAATGCATCAAATGCTTTTTGATCAAAAGGAATATTAACTTTACCCCACCACACCTTATCTTCGGTGATAGAGTCTTTTACAATAAAACGATCCAGAGGAGAACGACCAGTAAATTCACCAGTGTTAATTGCCAACGCACCCGATTTTGTAATTTTCCCTTGTTTTTTTCGCAATACATCTTCCTGAAGATCCTCAGAGGATAATTGGTAGTGCATTGTAGCATTTTCAATACCGTAGTGCTTTAACGAAAACGTTTTCGTAATTGGATACAGTGGTTTCATAAAATATGTTGTGTTTGTTATGTATGTGCAAAATTATAAATAATAATTACACTAACCGACAAAAAATTCACTTAATCTTAACTAATGAAATTACAAATAATACCCATCCTATTATTAGCAGAAGCCCTCCTAAAGGAGTTATAAAACCTATACTTGACAATGAAACACCTAAAACCTCATCAATTACCAAAAGGTATATTGACCCTGAAAAAAGGGTTATTCCCCCTATAAAAAAGTAAAATATACGTTTTTTAACAACATCTTGTAAAACAGACATGTTTCCTAAAATAACAAGCACAATAGCGTGATACATTTGGTATCGTACTCCTGTAGTAAAAGAATCAACCCCCTCTGGGTCTACAAGTTTTTTTAGTCCATGAGCTCCAAAAGCACCTAAAATAACTGCCAATAAAGCCATAACAGCACCTGTAATCAAAATTGTTTTATTTATTGATATTTTATTCATAATTGACTATATAGGGTATTAAATTTTAATATTTAGACAAATTTTTAAAAGAATTATAATTAATCTCATAAAATAGAGAACCAAATCTTTATGGTATTTATTACATTCGTATCAAAGTTATCAAAATATTACAAGGTATGCGAAAGATCTTAGTTATTGGTGCAGGAAAATCTACCGCCGTATTAATTAAATATTTTCAGGATAAATCTATTTCCGAGAATTTACATATCACTATTGGTGATATTTCTATAGAAAGTGCTAAAAAACTGACTGGTGATCATCCTAATACTGAAGCAATAGCATTAGATGTTTTTGATAAAAACTCGAGAGAAAAAGCCATTCAAGCTGCTGACATTGTTGTTTCTATGCTTCCAGCTAGTTTTCATATCGAAGTAGCTAAAGACTGCCTAAGGTATGAAAAATGTATGGTTACCGCTTCATATGTTAGTCAAGAAATGCAAGAACTGGATGCAGAAGTTCGTAAAAAAGGTCTTGTGTTTATGAATGAGATAGGTGTAGATCCTGGCATTGATCACATGAGTGCTATGCACGTTATTGACCGAATAAGAAATCAAGGAGGAAAAATAATTTTATTTGAATCTTTTACTGGTGGTTTAGTTGCTCCAGAAAGCGACACTAATCTATGGAACTATAAATTTACTTGGAATCCACGTAATGTTGTAATAGCAGGACAGGGTGCCGCCGCAGAATTCTTACAAGAAGGCGCATATAAATATATCCCTTATCATAAGCTATTTAGAAGGACAGAGTTTTTGGAAGTTGAAGGATATGGTCGTTTTGAGGCTTATGCAAATCGAAATTCTTTAAAGTATAAAAAAATATATGGTTTAGATGATATTTTAACCCTATATCGAGGAACAATTAGAAGAGTAGGATTCTCTAGAGCATGGAATACTTTTGTTCAATTAGGCATGACTGCAGATGATTACACTTTGATGAATTCTGAAAACATGAGTTACCGCGATTTCACTAATTCATTTTTAGCCTACTCCCCATCAGACTCTGTAGAACTCAAACTTCGCCATTATCTTAGGATTGACCAAGATGATATTATGTGGGATAAACTATTAGAACTAGACCTTTTTAATCCAAACAAAAAAATAGGTATTCCTAATGCTACACCTGCACAAATTCTTCAGAAAATTTTAATGGATAAATGGACTCTGGATAAAGAAGACAAAGACATGATCGTAATGTACCATAAGTTTGGGTATGAACTTGATGGTAAGCGTAAGCAAATTGATGCTACTATGGTTAGTATTGGCGAAAATCAAACCTATACTGCTATGGCAAGAACCGTTGGATTACCAGTAGCAATAGCAGCTTTGCGTATCCTAAACAAGCAAATTACAGATCCAGGAGTACAAATACCAATTAAAGCAAAAGTATATACCCCTATACTTAAAGAGCTTGAAGAGTATGGCATTTTATTTCATGAAAAAGAATGTAACTACCTAGGTTACAATCCAGATGGTGTAAAAGGATAAAAAAATATTTTTAATAATAAATTTCTTTTTTATTTCAGTCCTAAACCATTAATTGTATTTTTAATTATTAATTATAATTTTCATGAAAGGGCAAAGTAATAATATAAAAATTGATGGTATTGACAAAGAGATCTTACGTAATCTCATGGAAGATGCCAGAAGACCTATTTTAGAGATTGCCAGAAATATTGGAATATCAGGCGCTGCTATTCACCAAAGACTTCGTAAGCTAGAATCTTCTGGGCTTATTGCAGGATCTAAGTTTATTATTGACCCAAAAGCATTAGGATATAAAACAATGGCATTTGTGGGAGTGTATTTAGACAAAGCAGTAAGTAATCCTATGGCAGTAAAACAACTAAAAGATATCCCCGAAGTAATAGAATGCCATTACACTACAGGAAACTGGTCTATCTTTATTAAAATACTTTGCAAAGACAACGAACATTTAATGAATGTTTTAAACAAAGGTATTCAAGCAATTGAAGGAGTGTCCCGAACAGAAACTTTTATCTCTTTGGATCAACAAATAGACAGGCAAATTAAAATATAACCCTAGCTTTTCATATCTAAAAAATTTACAAATAAAAACGGTTTACATTTTATTGTAAACCGTTTTTTATAATATTATTTCCCTTGGGTTTCAAGAAAAATATTCATTTATTTTTTAATCCCTTCTTCCCATAAACATAGAAATAAAATACAATAATGTTGCCAAAGAGCCTAAAGCAGCTACCACATAAGTACGCGCAGCCCATTTCAAAGCATCTTTAGCCCCTGCATGTTCCTCTGTTGTAAGCATATTTTTATTCTCTAACCATGCCAACGCTCTGTTACTGGCATCATACTCTACTGGCAATGTTATAAACGCAAATAATGTAGTGATTCCAAATAAAACAATCCCAACTAGAAAAAGAGTATTCCCTAAAATCATTCCTGATGCAGAAAGAACAAGCCCTCCCATAATTACAATATTAGACAACTTACTAGCAATACCCACAGCTGGCACAATTTTAGACCTCATAGTTAACCAACTATATGCTGTAGCATGCTGTACCGCATGACCACACTCGTGCGCTGCTACCGCCGCAGCCGCAGCGTTTCTTTGACCATACACCCCTTCACTAAGGTTTACTGTTTTATTTGCAGGGTTATAATGATCTGTAAGCATACCAGGTGTAGAAACTACTTGCACGTCCTTTATACCATTATCTTGCAACATCTTATTTGCAATCTCCGCTCCACTCATTCCGTTTTGTAAACGGACATTAGAATATTTCTTGAATTTACTTTTAAGTTTATTGCTAACAAAGGAGCTCACCAAGAATATGACCCCCGCAATAATATAATATCCCATCATAACTATATACTTTTTTTACTTTGTTATACCTGTTTTACACCTATCATAAATCTATTATGACACTTAAAACACATTAAAGTTACTATTAAAATGCAAAAACCTCGCCATAATAGCGAGGTTTTTGATCAAATAAACTTGAGTTAGCCAATAAATCGAGTTTAATTCAAATATTCGTTAACATCTCTTAACGGAAGGTCAAAAGCCTCTGATATTGCTGGATATACAACATCCCCATTTATTACATTTAATCCTTTTTTAAGAGGTTCATTATCACTACATGCTTTTTTCCAGCCTTTATTTGCTAATTGAATAGCGTATGGCAAAGTGACATTAGTTAATGCCAAAGTTGACGTATAAGGTACTGCCCCAGGCATATTGGCTACAGAATAATGTACTACATCATCTATAATATATACAGGGTCTTGATGCGTGGTAGGTTTTGTCGTTTCAAAACATCCTCCCTGATCTACAGCTACATCTACTATTACTGTTCCTGCACGCATATCTTTAAGCATATCGCGAGTAATTAATTTTGGTGCCTTAGCCCCAGGAATCAATACCCCCCCAATAATTAGATCCGAATCTTTTATATGTTTACGAATACTGTATTCATTAGAAAATTCTGTTTTTACATTAGCTGGCATTACATCATCTAAATATCGTAAACGTTTTACACTAATATCCAGAATAGTTACATCTGCTCCCATACCTGCTGCCATTTTAGCTGCTTGTGTACCTACAACACCACCACCAAGTACTAATACTTTTGCTGGCGCAACTCCCGGAACACCACCAAGAAGAATCCCTCTTCCTTTTAATGGTTTTTCTAAAAATTTAGCTCCTTGTTGTATAGACATACGACCAGCTACTTCACTCATTGGTGTTAGTAAAGGTAAACTACGATCTGGATCTTCTACTGTTTCATAAGAAACACATACAGAGCCACTTGCAATCATTGCATTAGTTAACTCTTCTCCTGATGCAAAGTGAAAATATGTAAATACTAACTGGTCTTTTTTGATCAATTTATATTCTGGTTCAATAGGTTCCTTAACCTTGATAATCATTTCGGCAGTACTATATACCTTTTCGATAGTAGGTAAAATCTTAGCACCAGCTTTGATATACTCTTCATCTTCAAAACCACTTTGAAGACCTGCATCTTGCTGTATAAAAACAGTATGACCATGCTTAACGAGTTCCATTGTTCCAGCAGGGGTTACCCCCACTCTGTTCTCGTTATTTTTGATTTCTTTGGGAACACCAATTATCATATCTATAATTTTTGTGTCGAAAATATATGTTTTTAAGAAATAAAACAATAAAAGACGCGTAAAAATCTGTTATTAATAATTCTTGTTAATTCCTTAAAAATCTGTGGTTATGACAAAACATATTATTTTTTGTACCGATATTTAAAATAAACTAGTACAAACATTGACACTAAGGTAATGGTATTTGCAAAAATTATCGGTAAACTATAGATTAAAAGCCCGTAAATAAGCCACCCAAGCATTCCAAATAACAAAGCAAATAGCATAGATGAAGATAAGCCTTCGGTAGATTTTGTTTTCCAGGTTTTATATACTTGTGGCAAAAACGCAATTGTAGTTAAAGTTGCTGCTACAAACCCAATTATTTCCACCAAATCTACCATATACTTATTTTTAAAACCTTGTTTAAAGATTTAAACCCTCATTGAGGGTTTTTAATCTCCTGAGACTATGCTTATGAAAACAAAACAATTTTATAAGCATAGCCTATAAACTCTCTACTGGCTTATTAATTACTTAATACTACCCTACAATATTTACAATTTTACCTGGTACTACAATTATTTTTTTAGGTTCACGTCCTGCTAATTGTTGTTGCGTTTTTTCATTTGCCATAACTGCTGCTTCGATCTGATCTTTACTTAAATCTAAAGGCAATTCTAGTGTAAAACGCATTTTACCGTTAAAGGATATTGGATACTTTTTTGTGCTTTCTACCAAATATTTTTCTTCAAAAACAGGAAATGCTGCTGTAGAAATAGACTCCCCTTTCCCAAGTTTTTGCCATAGTTCTTCTGCAATATGTGGTGCATATGGCGAAATTAATACTGCTAACGGTTCTAAAATTTCTTTGGAGGTACATTTTTGTGCAGTTAGCTCATTTACTGCAATCATAAACGTGCTTACAGAGGTATTAAAAGAAAAGTTTTCGATATCTTCTTCTACTTTTTTAATGGTTTTATGCAATGTTTTAGCTGCTTCTGGCTCTTCAGAAATAGAAGAATCAGATACATAAAATGTTGCTTCTGGTCCCGAATGATACAGTTTCCATAATCTTTTAAGAAACGAATGTACTCCTGTGATCCCAGCAGTGTTCCAGGGCTTGGCTTGTTCTAATGGCCCAAGAAACATCTCGTATAATCGTAAACTGTCGGCACCATATTGCTCACAAATACCATCTGGATTTACTACGTTAAACCAACGTTTTGACATCTTTTCTACTTCCCTCCCAACAATATACTTATTATCTTCAAGCTCAAATTCAGCATTGTTAAATTGTGGTTGCCATTCTCTTAAATCATCTATATTTAATTCATCAGAATTATTAATCAAACCCACATCTACTCGTAACTCTTCCGTTTCATATTGATCTTTCAATCCTTTAGAAACATACTTATTAGAGCCACTAATTCTATAAATTATAGCACTAGTTCCCAAAATCATCCCTTGATTGATCAGCTTTTTAAACGGCTCATCTACGGTAAGATATTCTCTATCTTTTAAAAATTTTGTCCAAAAACGAGAATATAATAAATGTCCGGTTGCGTGTTCGCTACCACCAATATATAAATCTACATTTTCCCAATATTGTAACGCTTCCGCGGAAGCGAATTCGGTATCATTATCGGCATCCATATATCGAAACGGATACCAAGAACTCCCTGCCCAACCTGGCATCGTATTTAACTCTAAAGGAAATACACTAGAGTGATCGATTAAATCCTTAGAAACAACTGTATTATTTTTAGCGTTCCACGCCCATACATCTGCACGACCTAATGGTGGCTCCCCTGTTTCAGTTGGCAAATATTTTTCTACTTCTGGCAATGCTATTGGCAAATGTTCTGTAGCGATCATTTGCGGCATCCCGTCTACATAATATACTGGGAACGGCTCTCCCCAATATCGCTGACGACTAAATACAGCATCCCGAAGTCTATAATTGGTCTTCCCCTGTCCTTGTCCTAGTTTTTCTAACTCATAAATGGCAGTTTTGGTCGCTTTTTTATAGTTTAACCCATTTAAAAAATCTGAATTAGCAATTACGGTCTTTTCTTTATCGGAAAAAGCTTCTTCAGAAATATCTACACTTTCAAAAATGTTAGTAATGGGGATATTAAAATGTTTTGCAAAGTCATAATCCCGTTGATCTCCACATGGTACTGCCATTACGGCTCCGGTACCATATCCTGCCAACACATAATCCCCGATCCAGATGGGTACTGGTTCTTTGGTAAACGGGTGCTCTGCATACGCCCCTGTAAATACGCCACTTATGGTTTTTACATCTGCCATACGTTCCCGCTCACTACGTTTGGCAGTAGCTTCTATATAGGCATTCACCTGTGCTTTTTGCTCTGCAGTAGTTATTTTTTGTACTAAATCATGCTCTGGAGCCAAAGTCATAAAAGTAACTCCAAAAATAGTATCGGGTCGAGTGGTAAAAACTTCGATTACTGCATCATGCTCTTTTACATTAAAAGTTACACTTGCTCCAACCGATTTACCAATCCAGTTACGTTGTGATTCTTTTAAGGAGTCTGTCCAATCTATAGTTTCTAAACCTTGTAGTAACCGCTCTGCATAGGCAGAAATTCGCATACTCCACTGGGTCATTTTTTTACGAATCACTGGGTATCCGCCACGCTCTGAAACTCCGTTTACAATTTCATCATTTGCTAATACGGTTCCTAACTGTGGGCACCAGTTTACCTCGGTTTCTGCTAAATAGGTTAACCTGTATTTAAGCAATACTTCTTGCTTTTCTTTAGATGTAAAATCATTCCATTCTTGTGAGGTAAACGAAGCTATATTTTCGTCACAAACTGCATGTACTTCTGTATTTCCTGTAGAAGCAAAAATAGCTTCCAGATCTTTTATATCTCTTGCTTTATCTGCATTTTTATCATACCAGGAGTTAAACAACTCGATAAAAATCCATTGTGTCCATTTATAAAAATCAGGATTACTGGTGCGTACCTCACGGCTCCAATCAAAAGAGAATCCTATTTTATCTAATTGTTCCCGATAACGAGCGATGTTTTCTTTGGTGGTGATGGCAGGATGTTGCCCGGTTTGAATTGCGTATTGCTCTGCTGGTAATCCAAAAGAATCATATCCTTGCGGATGTAATACATTAAATCCTTTATGACGTTTGTATCGTGTATAAATATCACTGGCTATATATCCAAGCGGATGCCCGACATGCAATCCTGCTCCCGAAGGATAAGGAAACATATCTAATACATAATACTTTTTTTTATCGCTATTGTTTTCTGCTTTGAAAGTTTGTTCCTCTGCCCAATGTTTTTGCCATTTGGCTTCAATAGTATTAAAATCGTAGCTCATCATCTAAAATTAAGACCGCAAATTTACTAAAACCATCAGTATAGTAAAGCAACATCTACTTTTAATTGTTAATGCTAGTTATAAAAAAGCAAATATTATGTATTTTTCATTTTCCTTCGATACCAAAGCAAACCACCTAATAATACTAGTGTTAAGACTGCTACAGCCCAATATAGTAATGTGTTGTTCTGGAAAGGAATCGGGGCGGAATCTCCCACCAGATAAAATGCTCCCCAGTAAAATGGATCGGTTCTGTTGATATTTGCCGTAGTTAGATATTGCAATTTTGCTTGTTGCAAAGCTTTTGCCTTGTTCATTCCTGCTTTTAGGTTGGTGTAAAAATATTTCATTACCTCGGGGGTGGTTTGATCCGATACCTCCCAGCTGGTTAATAGCAAACTTTTGGTTCCTGCATATTGAAAAGCAGTACCTAAACTCATAATCCCTTCTCCTTTGGCAATCTTACCTGATCCTGTATTACAGGCACTAAGTACGGTAAGTTCTGCTGGGATATCCAACGCAAATAATTCGTGACCGTACAGCAAATTATCCTCCAGAGTGTCCTTACTTTTAGTAAAATACAATTTAGAGTTTTCTGGTCTTTCGTTATCTACATCCCCATGTAGCGCCAGATGCAAAATGTTATACTTTCCTGCATTCTTTTTAAAATTAGATTCTATTGCCTGGGATCCATAATAATATTCTCCGTCTATAATATTGGATATGGCTCTTATTTCCTTTCGCGTACCAGGCAGGTCATCCCCAGTATCTCTTAATGCTGCAAGGCGCATTGTATTTGCTTGTGCGATGTTAGTACTATCCGAAAAAGAGAATGCCAAACATTCCTGTAGTGTTTTAGATTGGACAGACTCTTTAAAAGGGGTAAACAATAAGGTGGCAGAATTAGTATAGGAGATGGCATAGTCTTTTAACAAATAGGATAAAAGTGCAGGATTGTTAGAATCGTCTTTTTGACTTACTAATACCTCAAAATTAAGATGCCATAAAGGACCATCGGGTATCATAATCAGTTCCTCTCCTAACAATTTGTCTTGTATAGGGGCAATAAGCTTGGCATATAATGCATACGCTTGTTTTTTATGTTTTTGTACATCTTTGGCAATAATACTTTTACGAAACTCTTGAATCTGTTCAGTTAGTTTTGGCGTGGGGAGTCCTTGTACTGAGATACCTTTTTTAGAAACGATAAAAGCATAGGTAACACTATCTCCTGTAAAAAAGGACACAAGAGTAGTTTTATCGTCGAGCTTTTGTTGTATATCGGTAACAGAAACAATATCATTACGATACTTAAGTTGATAGTATTTTGGGTAGTTTTTTTCTAAGATTTCGGTTAAGGAATCTTGCCGCCTGTTGGTTACAAATAATTCATTTTCAAAATCACGAATTTTTGAAGTATCCACCTCTTTATTAGACAGCTCCTCTGTGATTTTAGATTGATAAAAAGAACGATTAATTCTTAGTTCTTTTTCTAAAACCACCAAATCTGCAGGTAACCCAGAATAATTTTTGGCATCAGCATCGTTAAGCAATTCTTTTAAGGTATTGGCTTTGCTTTTCTCTGCATAATAAAATGCTTGTTCTAAGGCTTGTGGGTCTTTTTGTAGCAAAACAGTTTCTATAGCTTCCTGATAGATTTCTTTTGCTTGTTTGGCAAAGACAACTTTATCTTGGTAGTTGGTAAAAGACTGACGGATAGCCTGTATTAGGGTATCTATATTCTTATAAATAGCAAGACTTTTCTTTAAATCTAATATATTATTATCATGTAAATATCTTAAGCGTAATGTTTTTGCTTTCCCGAATAAACTTTCTAATAAAAAATCATAATGATAATAGTCCTCTAAATCAAAATTATTTTTGTTATCTGTTACATTTGTATTTTTGGCATTACTGGATAAGGCTTTATCAAAATAACTTAATGCTTTTGTATACTCTTGTTGTTTGTCGTAGGCACGTGCAATATAATTATACGGATCAGAAGTAAGAACATGATTTTCTCCATACACATCTTGTATTACGGTTAATGCTTTATTATAATTTAGTAATGCCTCATTATACCTTCTCGTTTCAAAATACACATCTCCAATACTTTCATAAATTTTTGTAATGTAAATATTATCCCCCTCAAATATATTTTTATGTATCCTTAATCCTCTTTTTAGGTATTTCAATGCCAGATCATATTCCTTTTGCTTACCATATAAATTACCTATATTAATTAATGTTTTAAAAACTCTATAATCATTCTCTCCAAAAATAGATTTTAAATTTTGCAATGCCTTATTATAATAAAGTAATGCCGTCTTAAACTCCTCTTGATTCATTTTATAAATACCTAAATTATTATAAATATTTCCAATTGTATGATAATGTTCTCCAAAATTTTTAATCGTTATCCCCAAGCTTTTCTTTGCATAATCTATCGCTTTATCATACTCCCCCATGTTATTTAAAACGTTACCTATATTAAGATAGGTTTTGATCAGACCTCCTATATTGTTTTTTTTAACACTAATTTCTAAAGCTTTTTTATAATAATTTAAAGCTGTGTGAAATTGTTTAAGATTAACATAAGTTACACCTATATTATTATAAGTACTTATAAGGCTATTATGTTTTTTTCCAAACTTTTTAATCTTTATTTGTAAACTTTTTTTGTAATACTCTAATGATTTATTATACACACCAAGATCATCATAAAGAATCCCAAGATTGCTATAAAGACTCCCAAGATTATAATGATATGGTTCTAAGGATTTTAATCGGATATCTATTGCTTTTTCAAAATACTGTATTGCAATTTTATATTTAGTTTTATATGAATAAATAATTCCGAGGTTTGTATTAGACACTATAAGATCAACATGATTTTCAGGCAAAAGTTTATCTCGTACAGCAAGTGCTTTGTTATAGTATAATAAAGCCTCGTCGTAGTTTTGGGATAATCTATGATAATGTCCTACGTTATCATATCCTGATGCTTTTTCTTTATGATTTTCTGTCAAATACGTATCGCAAATAGCCAGTGCTTTTTTAGAAGATTCTAAAGATTCTTTTAGTTTAAGGTTACGCCACTGATTTTCTGATATTTTATTATAACATCTGGATACTCGCTCCCATATTTTAGCTTTTTGATATATAGGTATTGCCTTTTTGAATAGTTGGATAGAATTATTATAATCTGCCGATGTCAACAAAGAATCTGCTTTCTTGAAATATTGTGACGCTAATATGGTATCTTTTTCTACTTGTGCACGGATAGAGTATGACATCAAGAAAGAAAAATATATTATAAAAAACAGAGAAAAAGAATGTGTTTTCTTCATAATAGATAAGCTATATACTTAGCAATTAACAACAAAGAAAACGAAAATATTGTCTTGCTTTTCGATTATTAAGAAAAAATGTAACACTTGATTTAAAGTTTTTTGTTAAAATAAAGTATAGAGTAAAAAACAATGATTTGTTGATTTCTCTTATATTCATAGTAGAATAGTATTCATATTTTTATCTTTGTGGCTCTTAATTGAATTATAGTACAATGACCAAAAATTTTATAGAAGAGTTACGATGGAGAGGGATGTTGCACGACGCAATGCCTGGTACCGAAGAATACTTAATGGAACAAATGCGAGCTGCTTATGTAGGGTTTGATCCTACTGCAGATTCCTTACATATTGGCAATCTGGTTCCTATAATGTTATTGGCTCATTATCAAAGAACAGGACATAAACCTTTTGCACTGGTAGGAGGAGCCACAGGAATGATAGGAGATCCATCTGGCAAATCTGCCGAGCGGAATCTGTTGGATGAAAAAACACTGCGCCGTAATCAAGAAGCAATCAAATCCCAATTAAGTAGATTTTTAGATTTTGAAAGTGATGCTTCCAATGCTGCGGTATTGGTTAACAATTACGATTGGATGAAAGAATTTTCGTTCTTGGAATTTATTAGAGATGTAGGAAAACATATTACGGTTAACTATATGATGGCAAAAGATTCGGTTAAAAATCGACTTTCCTCAGAATCTTCAGAAGGGATGTCCTTTACAGAATTTACATACCAATTGGTACAAGGATATGATTTTTTACACTTGTATAGAGGTCATAATTGTACACTACAGATGGGTGGAAGTGACCAATGGGGCAATATAACTACTGGTACCGAATTAATCAGAAGAGTAGCAGGAGGAAAAGGATATGCATTAACTTGCCCGTTAATTACAAAATCTGATGGGTCTAAATTTGGAAAATCTGAAGGTGGAAATGTGTGGTTAGATGCCAAACGTACTTCGCCGTATAAGTTTTATCAATATTGGTTAAATACCAGTGATGAAGATGCAGAAAAGTATATCAAGATTTTTACCTTTTTAACAGAAGAAGAAATAAAAACTCTAGTAGCAAAACACAAAGAGGCCCCACACGAGCGAATATTACAAAAAAGATTGGCAGATGAGGTTACTGTTATAGTACATTCTCAAGAAGATTTGGACAATGCGATTAAAGCATCTAATATCCTTTTTGGAAAATCTACATCTGCAGATTTGAAGGAATTGGATGAAGCTACTTTTTTAGATGTTTTTGATGGAGTGCCACAAGCCGAAGTTGCAAAAGACAAAATTACTGATGGATTAGATATTATAGGAGCTTTGGCAGAGCATACAGGTTTTTTAAAATCTAATGGTGAAGCCAGAAGAGCTTTAAAAGAAAATTCAATATCCGTAAACAGAGAAAAAATTACCGACACATATTCTATATCTGAACAAGATTTGATTAACAATCAGTTTGTACTATTACAACGTGGTAAGAAAAACTATTTTGTGATTAGAGCAGTATAAATTTTTTATAAAGTAGGATATTTTGTACCCCTCACAGGTTTTTCAAAAACCTGTGAGGGGTACAAAATAAACATTAAATAAAATATTATAAATCATACGTTTTTTATTTCGTCAACTTTTGTCATGTCTCATTTTATATTAAAAATTTTTAAGAACCAGGAATTAAAACTGTTCTGGACACAGTTTTTGTTTATTTTAGTATCGCAGAATAGATAATATGATATTAGTTACTGGAGCAACAGGATTGGTAGGAACACATTTATTGGTAAAACTTATAAAACAAAACGATACCGTTCGTGCGTTATATAGAAGTAACACCAAAAAGGAGTCTGCCAAAAAAGTATTTTCTTTTTATTTTCCTGAAGAAAAAAAATATCTCTTTGATCAAATAGACTGGGTTCAGGCAGATCTTAATGATATCCCAAAACTAACCGAAGCTTTTGAAGGAGTAACCCATGTGTATCATTGTGCAGCAAAAATCAGTTTTAACCCTTCTCATTATAAAGAATTAAGAAAAGTAAATATTGAAGGTACTGCAAACATTGTAAATCTTTGTATTATCAAAAAGGTAAAGAAACTTTGCTATATAAGTTCGATTGCGACTTTGGGAGAAAACCTTTTAAATACTCCTATTGATGAAAAAGCAGAATGGAATCCAGAAACAACCAACTCGGTATATGCTATAACTAAATATGGTGCAGAAATGGAAGTTTGGAGAGGAGTACAAGAAGGTCTAAATGCTGTTATCGTAAATCCCGGAATCATAATCGGCCCAGGTTTTTTTAATACCGGAAGTGGATATTTATTTAAACGAATCCATGCAGGGATGTCCTATTATACTACTGGAATTACTGGGTTTGTGGCGATACAAGATGTTATTGCTATAATACACCAACTCATGAATGGCAATTACACTAATCAACGCTACATTCTGGTTGGCGAGAATTTAAGTTATAAAAATGCTTTTACCAAAATTGCTGAAGCTTTGCATAAGACTCCTCCCAAAAAGAAGGCCTCTCCTTTTTTAATGAAGATAGCCTATTATGCACAAGGTATTAGCTATATTTTTTTTAGAACAAATAGATCTATATTTAAATCTTCTATAAGAAGTGCTTTTTCGATTACGCATTATGAAAATGATAAAGTAAAAAAAGAGCTAATGCATACTTTTTACCCAATAGAAAAAAGCATACAAGAAACTGCTACTTATTTTCTTAACGAACAGACTTTTTAATAACTTTTAAATTTGCTTTTTTATAATTCAGAAACATTTTTTTGTTTTACACTTCGTAAAGTATCATTTGCCTTTTTTATCGAGTCTTGTATTTTTTGAATAGAATCCTCTTCTTTTTTTATCTTTTCGTATCTAATCATCTCTTTATCGAGATTTTCTTTTACTCGGTTAATTATAGCTTCATATTTTCCAATCTGATCAGAATACCAAGCGTTATTTTCTGTAAAAACAACACTATCAATCTTGTGTTTATTTAGAATAAACCTTTCTGGGTTTATGTTTTCCTCTTCAAAAATAGATCTGTGTGAGTTTTTTGCTGTTTTTATAAAAGCAATATCGGTTAATATTTCAACCATACGATCTTCTGCTATTAATATCTTTGGAACAGGTGCTTTTTCTAAACTCTGGCAAGCAAGAAACATCAAAAAGAGCACAAAATATCTTATGTTTTTAATCATCTTTCAAAAGTTAATCGTTGTGCGCGTCGCACATCATAGAATTTAAAATTCTTATATACTAAACTACCATTTACAAAAGTATGTGTAATTCGGGATCTAAAAGTAGTTCCTTCAAAAGGAGACCATCCACATTTATATGCAATATTATCTTTATTAACTGCCCATGGCGCGTTTAAATCTACTAACACTGCATCCGCATGATATCCTTCTTTTATAAACCCTCTTTTTTCTATCTGAAATAGTATTGCAGGGTTATGACACATTTTCTCTACAATTTTTTCTAAAGATATTTTATCTCGATGATAAAACTCTAACATTGCAGGAAGAGCATGTTGTACTAATGGACCCCCAGATGGCGCTTTGGTGTACACATTGTTTTTTTCTTCTAGCGTGTGCGGTGCATGATCGGTAGCTATTACATCTATTTTATCATCTAATAAAGCTTTAAACAGTGCATCTTTATCCTTTTTTGTTTTTACCGCAGGGTTCCATTTTATTAAAGTTCCTTTTTCTGTATAATCCTCGTCTGAAAACCACAAGTGATGTATACAAACTTCTGAAGTTATCTTTTTTTCTTTTAGCGGAATTTTATTTGTAAATAGCTTTAGTTCTTTTGCTGTAGACAAATGAAAAACATGCAATCTTGCTCCTGTTTTTTTAGCTAATTCGATGGCTCTTGAGGACGACAAGTAACACGCTTCTTCACTTCTAATAACCGGATGAAATGCCATAGGAATGTCTTCGCCATATTTTTCAATATATTTTGCAGTATTCTTTTTAATAGTAGCTTCATCTTCGCAATGTACTGCTATTAGCAAGTCTGTAGAAGAAAAAATCTTTTCTAAAACTTCTGGATTATCCACTAGCATATCTCCTGTAGAAGACCCTAAAAACAATTTAAGAGCTGCTACTTTTTTAGGATCTACTTTAAGAATTTCTTCTAAGTTATCATTAGTCCCTCCAAACATAAAAGAATAATTTGCGTAACTTGTTTTTGCTGCTATTTCAAATTTTTCTTCTAATTTTTCTATGGTAGTTGCCTGTGGCACTGTATTAGGCATTTCTATAAAAGAGGTTATCCCTCCTGCTATAGCTGCTCTAGATTCTGTTTCTATAGTTGCTTTATGGGTTAGTCCAGGCTCTCTAAAATGTACTTGATCATCTATTACACCAGGTAATAAATACTTTCCTTCTGCATCAAAAATATGTACCTCTGATGATTTTGCGCTTATTTGTGGCGCTATTTCTTTAAAAATACCGTCTTCTATATATACATCTCCATTAAAAATTTTTCCTTCATTAACAATATTAGCATTCTTAATAAGCACCCTATCCATAATCATATGTCGTAATGTTTAAATAAACTTCTAAATTTCATTTTTATAACTCCAAAAACTGCTTCGGCTATGATGCCTTTACTCATTTTTGAAGTTCCTTGTGTTCTATCGGTAAAGATTACCGGTATTTCTTTTATTTTAAAGCCCAATAAGTATGCTTTAAATTTCATTTCTATTTGAAAAGCATATCCTACAAATCGTATTTTTTTTAGGTTTATATTTTCCAAAACCTCTCTTTTATAACAGATAAATCCTGCGGTTGTGTCATGAATATCCATACCTGTTATCCAGCTAACGTATTTAGATGCTCCCCAAGACAGTAATACTCTACTCATTGGCCAGTTTACTACATTTACCCCAGTTACATACCTAGATCCTATTGCTACTTGCGAAGAACCTTTTGCACAAGCATTATACAATCGTATAAGATCATTAGGATTATGAGAGAAATCTGCATCCATCTCAAAAATATATTGATAAGAACGTTCTAGGGCCCATTCAAAACCCGAAATATATGCTGTTCCCAAACCTAATTTTCCTTCTCGTTCTATTAAAAAAAGACTTTCTGGATACTCTGTTTGTATTTTTTTTATCAAACTAGCAGTAGCATCCGGAGAGTTATCATCTACAATAAGAATATGAAAATCGCGTTGAAGCGAGAGCACATTTCTAATAATACGCTCTACATTTTCAATTTCGTTATAGGTAGGGATTATGACTAAGGCATCCACCATCAGGGCAATTTTTCAGGCAAATATAGCTAAATAATTGCTAGTTATTTTTTTGTTTTTATTAGTTAATTGATTGTAATTTTACCCCATCGCAGAATATGGAATTTATTTTAAGAGAAATAACACCTACTAATTGGCTCACTATATTAATTATGGTCGGGCTTCTTTTATTAGCCGCAGCCAAGACCGTAAATACAGTTAGGTTTTCTGACTTTATGATGCTCTTGACTAACAATAAGTATATTTTGTCTTCTCAAAAAGTTAATAGACTCTCTTCTTTGTTTAATGTAATTTTGTTATTGTTTCAAATAATATCTGTTTCTATATTTATCTATCTATGTTTTAAGGTCTTTAAATGGCAAGTTACTCCCAATGAAATTACTTTATATGTTAAAATTATTATTTTATATACTGTAATTGTTGTTTGTAAATTACTTATAGAAAAAATTATAGCAACTATATTCTCTATAGATTCTATAATCGACATTTATCTGTTTCATAAGGTATCTTACCGCAACTTTATAGGTGTCTTGCTCTTGCCTGTTAATATTTTATTTATATATGGGTTACAAGGATCCCGAATTACATTTATAGTCTTGCTATTTTTTTTGATTATTATAAATCTAATGACACTATTTTCTTTTTACCGAAAAAATCAAAATATCATTTTAAACCATATGTTTTATTTTATTTTGTATCTTTGCGCACTTGAAATTGCACCTTATTTTATACTATATAAGCTTATAAGTTAATTCGTAATACCTTTGCAAAAAAGAAAGAATATATGAAAGTGAAAACAATTTTAGTTTCACAGCCAGAGCCTAAAGTGGAAAATTCACCTTATTTTGATTTAGAAGAAAAGGAAAAAGTAAAAATTGACTTTATCCCCTTCATTCATGTAGAGGGAGTTGATGCCAAAGAGGTGAGGTTACAAAAAGTGGATTTATCCCACTATACTGCTATTATTCTTACTAGCCGTAACTCTGTTGATCATTTTTTTAGAATAGCAGAAGAGATGCGTTTTAAAGTACCTGATACGCTTAAGTACTTTTGTCAAAGTGAAGCTGTAGCATATTATTTACAAAAATATGTAGTATATCGAAAGAGAAAGATATACGTAGGGAAACGTACTTTTCAGGAATTGTCTCCTTTAATTAAAAAATATAAGGCCGAAAAATTCCTATTACCATCTTCAGATAAACTAAAACCTGAAATTCCTGAAACACTAAATGAGTTAAAAGTAGAATGGAAACAAGCTGTGTTTTATAAAACAGTAGTAAGTGATCTTTCTGAATTAAGAGATGTGTTTTATGACATCTTGGTGTTTTTTAGTCCATCTGGGATACAATCTTTATTTGAAAATTTTCCAGATTTTAAACAAAATAATACCAGAATTGCTGTTTTTGGAAATTCTACTATTCAAGCAGCAGAAGATCACAATTTAGTTGTTAATATCCAAGCACCCACCCCAGAAACGCCATCTATGACTATGGCACTTCAAAAATATATTAAAGAAGCAAACAAAAAGTAAACATATTTTTTTTAAAAAAATATATTAAAAAAGAGGCTATCTGAAAAGATAGCCTCTTTTTTAATTATGATACGATACCAGTTTACAAATACCACTTTTTATAATGAATACCAACAATTCAGAACTATCGTAGACGCTTAAACAGGGTATATATATTGAATAGTAGAAAAGTAAAAAACACCCTCCTGTTAAAGAGGCTACTGAAAAAGTCACGAACTTAAATAAAAGCGGTAAGTATTTTAGATACTTGCCGTTTTTTGTATTTTGTATTCATGATAGTTCAACAGGAATCTCTTCGATTAAGCGAGTACAGTTCTTTATATGATTTAATTGTTCCTCACACCAACTTGTTAAGGCGTATAAATGATTTAATAGATTTTAATTTCATCTATGAAGAACTTCAATCAAAATATTCTCAAACTCAAGGCAGAAAAGCAGAAAGTCCCATAAGACTATTCAAATATCTTCTGCTAAAAGTAATTTATACCATTTCAGATGTAGATGTAGTGGAGCGTTCACGCTATGACATGTCTTTCAAAT
>NZ_AUML01000023.1 GCF_000430665.1 Aquimarina muelleri DSM 19832
GAACTCAAACAAGATTTTGGACTAGATAACTTTTGTCTCCAAGATTTTTGGGCTACTGAAGCTTCATTTAGATGTATAATGATGGCTTATAATCTGATGAGTTTGTTCCGACATTTTGCACTAAACCATCATAATCGGGCAACATTAAAAACCTTAAAAGTCTATTGCTTTGCATTAGGAGCTTGGCAGGTTAAACACGCTAATAAAAAGGTGTTGAAGATTGCTTTACCTGCTAAAAAGAGACCTTGGATGGACGGATTATTTAGTCAAATTAAAAATCTGAACCCTCCTTTTGTATATTCTAACGCATAAACTGGGTTGAATAGTTTTTCGAACTTCTTTATTTTTAGTTAAGTCAATCTTCATTGGTAAAAAAAACTTCTCTTTTCAATTCTATTAATTAGTTCTTGTTTCTTTTAGATAAATGGATAAACTTGAATGTCAATTTGTCATTTTTTTTAGATAAAAAATGACAATAATTATGTTTATTTGGAAATGTTTGTTGCTATTTCAGTAAATTTTATGTGTAAAAATGTCATATACCTATTTTGGTATTTTATTTGTAAATATAACATCGGAATCAATAAAGATTTCAATTTTGAAATAATGTTTAATTTAAAATTTTGTAATTATGAGCAATTTAGTAAGTGTTCTTAAAAACGGAAGTTTGTCAAACACTAATTCAAATGCAAATTTCCCATCTATGTCTAATTGGTTAGATGATATCTTTAATAGAGATTTACCATCAGTATTTACCTCAAATTTTAATACTGGAATTTCTTTACCAAAAGTCAATATTAAAGAAACTGCTGATACTTTTATGGTAGAAATGGCTATTCCAGGTTTTAAAAAGTCAGATTTTCATCTAGAACTTGATAATCAGGTATTATCTATTTCGACAGAAACAAAGGAAGAAAATGAACACAAAGAAGAGAATTATACTCGTAGGGAGTTTGGCTACTCTTCGTTCAAAAGAACCTTTAATTTACCAGAAAGTGTAAATGATGAAAAGATTAATGCAAATTATAAAGATGGAATTTTAAGTATTCTTTTACCAAAAAAAGAAGAAGCAAAACAAAAGCCAGCCAGAAGCATTAAGGTTTCATAATTGTATCACTAAAATTTTATTAAAGTATTGATGATGAGGTTGATTTCTCAGCCTCATCATTACTCTTATATTAATTATTTACATAGATATTGTTATGCCAAGAAAGTTTAAACCTGGTGATTGGGTAAAATTAAAAGGGAAAACTTCTACTCCAAAAATGGAAGTGCTTAACTATATTCCAAAAAAGAATTTACTTTTTGGTTTGGTTGATAATGATACTTATTTGAAATGTGTTTGGTATAAAAATGGGGAGAGAAAATTAGAAGTTTTCCATCAAGATAGGTTAATAAAAATGATTAAAACTGGTGGTTTGTTTAAAGTATAGCTTTTAATAAATCTTATTTATTAAACTTAAAACTTAAAATGATGAAAATATATATATTAATGTTAGCTTTATTAAGTGTTAGTTGTAAAGGACAAGAAAACAAAACTAATATAGACGAAGAGCCTAAAGGTACTTGGAAGGTTGATAAAGAATTTGACGAAAACGGAAATTTAATAAGATATGACAGTATTTATTCTTGGTCATCCGATAATAAGTTTGATAATCTATCATCTATAGATAGAGATAGTTTGATACAATCTTTTAAATCAAGGTTTTTTACAAATTTTGAAAAATTTGAAGATGAAGGATTTGAAGATGTTTTTTCTCAAGACTCCCTTTTTAGCGAGCGTTTTTTTAATGACGATTTTTTTGGAAGTAGTTTTGGAAAAGACTTTATGGATATAGATAAAATACGACAACAAATGATAGTAAAACAAAAGAAGTTTTTAGAAAAATATCAGTCAGAATTTATGAAACCTGAAGACGAAAACTAAATAGTTTTCGTTTTTTTTTAGAGATGGCATATCAAAAAAAGGTGCGATTATAGATACAGTTATTGTAAAGGCTAAAAATCCAATTGGATAAAAATTAAGTTTTATGGATATGATAATTGATAGAACTATTAATGTAATTGTACAAACAGCTATTATTGCTAAAATTCGATTTGTTTTTTCTTACTTTTTATGTAAAATTTGTGTTTCAATTTTTTGAGGTTGTTGTTTGGATATTCTTACTAAGGGGGGATTTAGGTAAACTTAGCAGAACTGTTAGAGCTTCGATGTGGTACTAATTACGCGGTTGGGTTATTTGATTAGTTGCGATTTTTGTTTTACTATAATTTGAATTCAGTGATATTTTTTTTAGTATCAAAGATATGAGGGTAATGTTCTTTCGCATTTTTTATCATAAACTCTAAAGGAACATCTTTGAAATGCCCATAATCATCAAGGTATTCCATAAAAAGATTTCCTTCGTCATTAAATTGTTGTAAAAAAGAATTATTTTCTCCATCAAATTCTAAAGGAGAAACATGGCATATTCTACACATAGATTTATTAAAAGCTGGAGATAGTTTAAGCCATTTATCATTTAAAAAGACATTTACCATTCCGTGTGGTGTTAGCACATTCGTTCCAAATTTTTCCGTCAATCTTTCTACTCCGATATGGTTTTTAACTTTCCCTAAATGAAGTCTAGCTGGAATTCCTAAAGCTCGAAGACAAGCAATCAATATTATAGATTTTTCAACGCAATGTCCTTTTGACTTTTTAGCAATAATACTTGCTTTAAAATTCTCTTTTGAAAAGCTAAGATTATATGGGTCATATCTCCAAGAGTCACGGACTTTTAAATACAAACGTATAGTTTTTTCTTTTGTAGATAATGATTCTATTTTAAAGTCAGATATGAGTTGTTGAATTTCATCACTTTCATAGTCAAAATAATATGTAGATTCTAAATAATTCATTTTTCTATTATTTATGTTTTTGCTTGTAGCCAACAATAGATGTACGTGTATCTTTACAGATATATTTATATACTCATAAATCTAGGGATTTTAGATTAATTAGCATCCTTAGGGAATATGGCTCTAGTAGAGTTTCAGAACTTAATATGTTTTATTATTGGGAGTTAGGTTATCAATTAACGTAACGATTGACTATATAATAAAAGCCGTATAAGAGATTGGTGTAGCCTGTCCTGAGCTTGACGAAGGATACGGTGGTACTTCGATAAACTCAGTAGAGCTGAGAGAGGTTTAGGGGTGAAATACCCCTTTTCTTACTCGACTGTGTTTTCGTGCTATTTGTCTGTCTGTATTATTGATATTAAATGTTTTGAAATTCCCTTTTGGATTCCTTCAATTATTTCATTCATAAAATATGATTTGTATTCATTTTCTATTTCAAAAAGAATAGTTTTATTTTTCATAATACCGTCTCCATTTGCATTGGATTCTAAAATTTTTAATTCATAACCAGATTCTTTCAAATCCAATGAACAAGAAATCTTATAATCCTTTTTCTTTGTGGCAGATTTTAATGACAACATTTTTTTAGCCCATGTTATATTATTAATTTCTTCTTCTTCTAAATCTTTACCGAATATTTCATATGGTTTTATTTCTACTTCTTTGTCTGCAAACATTCTCGCTGCTCCCATTATTGAGTTATTTACAGTTTTTGTTTTTCGGTATTTGAAATGGTCAATATGAATTTCATTAGAAGTTTCGGCAAAAAAATCACTGAATTTATTTAATAGCTTATTTAGTGGAGACCATAAATCATTATCAATGTGATTAATTAAGTCATAACTGACTTTAGGAGTATTGAATATCTTTGTTTGCGTAAGTTTTTCTCTTTTTAAAATTTCTATTTGTTTTTCTATATCTCCTAACTCATCAATATCTTCTCCTTTTCCTGCTTTGATGTTAAGTTTTAAAGAGGCAATAGCTTGTTCTTCTACGTATTCAATTAGGGAAACTAAATCTCCTGTGTCTGCTTTTTGCAGAGCTGTTAAATAAGTTTCTTTGTCTTCTGATTTTATAATTACTATAGGATAATTATGCTTTAATAAAATATAGTTCATTAGTAATCTTGAAACGCGACCATTTCCATCATCAAAAGGATGGATACAAACGAATTTGTAATGAAATTCCGCAGCTAATTGAACTGGATGAAGCACGTCATTTTTTTCTTGATACCAGTTTAATAAGTCTCTAATTAAAGCAGGAGTTTCTTCTGGAGAAGCATATTCATGTATTTCTCCATTTTTTAATTGAACACTATTTGGTGAAGTTTTGTACTGCCCAATTTCAATTTTTTTTCGAGTTGGAGTTCCGTTTGGAGAAATAGCATCTTTCCAAAATGGTTTTACAAGAATGGTTTTATTTAACTCTTTTATGAATAATTCAGACAATGGGCGTTCATTGTCCTTTGCCATTTCTACAATTTGAGAAAGAGCAACATCGTGAGCTTTCATTTCTTCAATATCACTTACAGGAACATCTCCAGAACTTTTGTCAAAAAAAAGTAAAAGTTGAGTTTGACCGTAAGTCAAAGTGTTTCCTTCAAGATGATTTGAGTTATAATTAAATTCAAGCCTGACTTTTTTTTGAAGTTTTTTCTGATTTTCTTCAGAAAAGGGAATAAGTTGGTCAAGTTCCGACTTTAGCTTATCTATTGTTTGTATATTTTGGGTGTTATAATTCATTCTTAGGTATGTTTTTGTTAGAAACGAGTAGGTCTTTTACATCAACCTCTAATATTTCGGATATTTTGTATAAATCTTCAATACTTGGTTGTCTTCTATTTTGAACATAAGAATTAATCATATTATAGCTTTTGTCAAGTTTGTCAGAAAGCCAAGTTTGTTTTATTCCTTTAGATTCAAGTATCTCTTTAATTCTATTCATTAAATATCATATTATGAGATAAAAATACGTCATTAAATTTGATTCTTGTATAATTATAGATTTTTTTACATGAAACACAAAGATGATGGTATGGGAAGCGTACAAATTGGTAAGGAGTAACAAAGGTAGTGCAGGAGTAGATAGGTAGTCCAGATACGGAGGTACTTCGATAAACTCAGTAGAGCTGTGAGAGGTTTAGGGGTGAAATTCCCCTTTTCCTACTCGACTACCAGCAGTTTTTATTCCAACATCCAATTTACTAATTCTTTTTCATTTACTATTGACCAAGAATGTGGATGTCTTTCTCTGTTTGCTCGGTAACCTCGATTTTCTGTGTTTATCAACTCAACATTTTTTTGTCCAAATTCGTTTTTTAATTTGTCTGATAATTTTTGAATATAAAATGCATTTAAATCTTCATAATCATTTTTAGCGTATTCTTTCCACCATTTCAGGTCAGGCTCTGTATAAAGTCTGATTTTTAGTTTTTCTAATCCTTTTAAATTACCAATATTTTCCGTAACTAATGTATAAGGTGAATTTTGTTCGTAAGCCTTAATACCTTTCGATGGATTTCCAAATTCTTCATCAAACATATTTTTAATCCAAGTAGATTCTTGCATAGATGATTCTGAAAAATTGAGTTTTAAGTTCTTCTCAGCAGTTCGATAAAGCCCAAGAAGGTCAATTGGTGAATCTACTATAAAAACACCTTTTGGTTGAATTTTGTTATTGCTTTTCACAAGATAATCACTAATTAATAAACTGACATTTCCACCACTTGAAAATCCGCCAATAAAAATATTTTTTTTAGACAGATTTTGTTCCTCAATTATTCTTTTTAAATGTTCCGCTAATTCTTGTTTTTCTTTTTGGTTCAAATATAAAAGTTGATTTAAGTTCATTGCTAAAACTGAAAAGTCGTTTTTTATACTTATTTCTGTAATTTTAAATTCGGACAATGTATTTTCGGCGTCACAAGGGAAACAAGGAAATAAAATCAATAATCCTTTTTGATTTTCGGCTTTTATTAATTTAAATTCGTCATTCTTTATAATTTCAGATTTCGGTTTTTCAGTCCGATTTTTTTCTTCGACTTTTTCTTTGCAAGAAGTCGCAATTAAAAGCAGAATTATAATGTAATTGACGGTTTTCATAAATTGTGAGCAATTGCTTAATATATGTATTGTAGCGGGGCAAAATGTTACCTAGCCTGCGACATTCTCTGCGCAGATTTTATTCTTTTTTTTAGCTTTAAAATCACTGCGCCATCATAAATATACAAGAACCAATCGATTAATCACTAATAAGCTATGAACACATATATAGTGTGTGTATCCAGAATGGGTATCTATTATTTATCGAAGATAAATAATTAATCTAGAGGGTGCAAGTTGGATACATTACTATGGGAAGATAAAGCGTAACTCCCTAAAACCTGTCTTTTATTACCTCCATCATCGAATCATTAAATGGATTTTGAACAAGTATAAACGCTTCAAAGGAAGTCGGGTTTTAGCCGTAAAATAGCTAAGGCGTATTACAAGAGATTATCCAAATATGTTTTATCATTGGAAGTTAGGTTATCAGTTAACTTAACGATTGGCTACATAATAAAAGCTGTATAAGAGATTGGTATAGCCTGTCCTGAGCTTGACGAAGAATACGGCGGTACTTCGATAAACTCAGTAGAGCTGTGAGAGGTTTAGGGGTGAAATCCCCCTTTTTTTACTCGACTAGCCACTGGCTCTTCTCTTAGTTAATAATCTTGAATTAATACTTCCGTTGGAATATGAAGAGTAGTATTCAATTTTCTAATCATATTTAAAGTCAGTTTACGTTTTTTATTCAAAATCTCACTAACTCTACTTTTAAAGCCAACAACTTCAGCTAAGTCTTTTTGTTTCATTCCCATTTGTTCCATTCGGAATTTAATAGCCTCAATTGGATCAGGCATTCCAATTGGGAAATTTTCGTTTTCAAATCGGTCAATCAAGATTGAAAGTATTTCAAGTTCGTCTCCTTGTTCAGTTCCTTTTTTTGAATCAAAAATTTCCTCAAGTCTTTCGAGTGCATTTTGATAATCTTTTTCGTTTCTAATAGGTACAATATTCATAATCAGATATTATTTGCGTCAATTTTGTCATATTCAGCGTGAGTACCAATAAATCTTATCCAACAAATTTGAAATTCGAAATTGAACTTCACAATTAATCGATAGTTATTTCCCTTAATATTGTAGACAATTTTGTTGTCCTTTAAAATACTTGCGCTAGGATATTCACTTTTTAATTCGTTTAAATTATTCCATTCGGATTTCTCGGTTTCTCTATACCACGATTTTAATTGTTCTTCACAATCAGCGTGTTTTTCCCAAAAATCGCGTAAAGCTCGTTTTGCGATTACTCTCACATTATAATTGTTTGACGCAAATATAATAAAAAAAGTTACCAATATGGTAATTGTTATGATTTTTTAATGGTTGCACTTTTTGTGTATTCTTTACATTACGGGACTACAGGAAGTTTTTATCCAGCTGCCATCAGGTTGTTTATCAAACGAACAAGTTATAAAACCTGAATTTTGTGTTATATTATAAGTAAAGATTCTATAAGTTATAAAAGCTGAATTATGTTTTAGATTAAATACAGGGTATGAATATATTTTTACTTCGTCAAAACCAGATTCTGATTTAAAATCAATCCACCAATTTCTAGAATAAATTCTATTTTCTTTTGAAACTTCAAAGACGTCTATCAACTTTCCTTTAATAGTTATATCTCCTTTAGACCAATAGGGTTTTCTTCACTTGCTTTTTTTAATTATTTATTAATATAATCCAAATCTTCGACTCGAAAAACCGGTTCTGAATCAAGATCTGTGAGCATTTCTATTGATTCTTTGGAATACGCATTACCTAATATTAAAACACCAATTTTATCAGCAATAACATTAGGCTTCGTATTATTATATGTGTAGTTATCCATAATTTCAATAATAGCCCTTACATCATCTTTATTATCTCCCTCATCCTTACAGTTTAGAAAACAAAATGGTAATATTAGTAAAATCGTTATTTTAATATTCTGTGTTCTTTGTACTTGCATCTGGTATTTTGTCAAATTTAATATGTCCATATTTATTGTCGTGATGTTTTACTACTGAATCATATATATTATTACCCACAATTTTTTTAAAATTTCTTTGAAAAGAATACATTAAATTTAGTCCTTCATCATATTTTCTAAGATACATAATAGCCTCTACGATTCCTATTTCTTCTGATGAGGCCAGAATTTCTAACTTTTCTTCTAAACTCCATTTCTTGTATTTCATTTATCAAAGGTATTATTTGAAATTTAAAAGAATTGTCCGGACTTATAAGGGGCTAAACTACAACCTTACTACAATCTTATCAAACCGTAAAGGAAATATGTGAAAAACGAAAAAGAAAGTACAAACCAAACTTCACAGAGGCACTTAACCGTATGAAAAACAGTATTGTTTTATTGTTTTGCATACAACAAGATATAGTGATGGGGTATTTAAAAGAACTAGAGGGTTTATTTGCGTCTAATCTTGAAATGGTAAGAGACGATAGGTCTTTTGATAGAAATTTCAGGAAAAGTAAACGCATATATCCAATGTCTTATAAAAACGCTTTCTAAAGAAACTGAAATAAATCCATATTAACCTTATTATTAAGCTTATCAAAAGATCGGTAATAGAACAGCTATGCCATACTTTTATGACTTGTTAAACTTGTCATTATGATAGAATTCCGTAAGGGAGTGTAAGTTAAAAATACCTATGAATTAGAAAAAAAGAGAAGAATAAAATATTTTTAAATACACTTGATTTCTTAACTAAACGACATTGGAGGTTTAGGGGTGAAATCCCCCTTTTCCTACTCGACTACAAAACGTTTATTTTATTTATTTTCGATAAATCGTTAAAATTTGATGGTGATATTGTAATGAATCATTAACCTTATAAGAAACCAAATTACAGTCCCATATTTTACGAGTCATAGTTTGTCTTTGAATAGATTCCTTTTTTATATCTGATATAGAATAATGTAATGAATCATTTATAGTAAATATAGTTGTTCCTTTTTCTAATTCGTTAAATACAAAAGGAGTAATTTTAATATATCTCCCTTTAGAATTTACATGTAATAAATGGTCACTTTTAATTTTATTAATGTATAGGCTTTGTAATTCTATTTTTTCAAATTTTTTTAAAATGAGTCTACTGAGTATAGTCGTACTAATTTTGCAATCTTTCTTCTCTTCATCACAAGAAATTAACAAGCTAAATATAGCTATAAACCCAATAAATATTCGTGTTTTATTTACCTGCAACATACCCATAATAATTAGATCTAAATGATTCGGGGTTATTTATAATATTTTCAAAGCCTCCCCAAGTAAAAACTTTGAATTCGTATTCATCCCAACTAAGCGTCCCTCCAACAATACCCTCGAAAACAACCCAATGTTCAATTGTTGTAAAAACCCCAGATTTTATATTATTTATCATGTTTGTGTTAATAAATAAACATATATCGTATCCTTCTAAATATAAATCTTGTAGTTTTTTCAATTCTTTGGCAGATATTTCACCAAAATCTTGACTGTCTTTGTTGAAAATTAAATTTGTATCATTAATTATATTTTTAAATCCTAAAATCTCCTTCATGAGTTTTTTTATTTCATGAGGTAATGTTGCACCTGAAAATTCATCTAAAGATGATTTACTCATTTCTCCATTATAATTAATAAGTAAGTCATTTTCTTGATCTCTAACACAAGAAAAAGGAATCCAATCTATATAAGGCATCTTGCTATAAGATTGAGGGTATTGAGAATTAGTAACAGGATTCATTTTTAACAAATGCTCACTATTGCTAACGTCTACATTGTATGAGTTACATTTTGCAACTCCAGTTTGGTGTAAGTCAAGTATAAAGTTCTTGTAAGTGTTGAAATCTTTTTTTGCTAAAATGTAGAATATAGAAGCCATCCCACAAGTTGGAGTTCGACTTTGATTTGCTAATTCAGGATATTTTTCCCTTTTATTAAGTTCATTTTTAATTTTTTTTCTATCAAACCATCTAAAACGGTTGTGATGAAATACCCCTAATTCAGCCTCATTTTCTTTTTTCTCTATGTAAGCATAAAAGGTTATGGTTTTACCACATAATTCTAAATCATTTGCTTTAAAAGTTACTTTTTCTCCTGTTTCTTTACATGCTCCTACAAAAGTACTTCCATCATCGGGTTCATAGGTATAGCCCCATTTTATTTGGTTAAGGTTACTAGGGATTTCGTCATTTCTAAATTTGGTAACTTTCAGAGTATACTCTTTTCCATAAATAAACCCCATTTTATTATTAGTATTACCATTAGTTGACCCTTCATCAAGTTCTATAACTTCAATTTTTTCTACAAAGTATTGTTTTTTTTCTTCATTACCTACAGCCTGATAAGGCATTTTCTCACTTGGAAAAACCCAACTCTCTTGCCAAGGTTTTACTAGGGTAACACCTTTTACTTCTTGTATAGCCGCAGAGATTGTCATTGTTACTGTCATCGGTTCTTCTCCTATAGCAGTAAATTTTTCTTCCCAATAGATTAAAGCAGTATCATTAAATTTGTATTCAAAAAGGATGGTACCATCAAAATCACCTTCATAAAAAACGATTTTGCATTCTGTTAATGTACAGAATTCATCTTTTGGACTGTGAGTCATCCAACGAAGTAGTCTGTCATCATCATAACCAGAAGCAAAGGCTAGAGTAACAAGTCCTCCCTGTGGGATTTCACCACAGCGACCTGTTTTATGATTTAAAAATCTATTATATTCTAAATCTGTCCATAACAATTCTCGAATAGTTCCCAAAACGAATAATTTGGCTTTGATCATTGGTTAGTTTTTTAGGTTTTAAGAGCTAGCCATTATTTTTGTCCAATGGTTTAGAACACTAAGTGTAAGATGAGCGATAGCGTCTTTGATTAAATCGTTTGCGCAGCGATAGCGAAGACAAACTATTTGAGCAATGCAATCTTACATAGTGTGTGTCCAACATGGGCATTGTTTATGTATCGAAGATAAATAATTCATATATAGTACGCAAGACTCTTATGGGCGGAAGTGCCTTTTTGACTATTGCTCAGGACAGGCTTGTTAAGCCATTAGTAAGCTCAATATCCAGAGGTAAAAGAAAAGGATACGTTCCTATGATTGACTACATAAATAAGGAGCAAACTTCGATTTGGTGAACCGCCTGTTACGAGACCCGTATGGCAGGTGGTACTTCGATAAACTCAGTAGAGCTGTGAGAGCCTCAACGCGGTAATTAATTACCGCGTCGGGCTACTCGATCAGGACACGTTTTTATATTTTAAATTCAACTCACTATCAATTCTTTCAAGTATTCTATTTTGAGATATAAATTCAAAATCCGTGGCTTTAAGTTTATATAAATCCAATTGCTTTTTGTAATGATTAAATTGTCTAACTGAAAAAGTCAAGTAAAAAACAAAAGGCGATAAAAAACTAAATTTAGAAAAATCATAAGCATTAAGTGAAAGATTTGAAAATTCCCAATTATTTATACTTAAATGAAGTAAATAAAAACAGACTATTCCAATAATAATTATAATAAGTGAAATAAGAATTCTTGATTCCCATTTCCTCATTTCTTTTTTATAGAATTTAGTGTTTTTAGTTATTTCGTTTTTCTTTGCCATTCATTACAAATAATCGTTTCACAAATATACAGACTAACTTATTGTTAATCAGACCTATATATAAAGAGTTGTTAACTAAAAATAAGAATATAATTGATATATTATTAAAATATATATTATTATATGAGTAATTACCTGTAAATTAGTATTTTGCAATTAGAATATAATCATATATACTACCAAATGAGCAAAAATGTTAAAATCTTTTTATTAAAAGGAATTTCAATTGATTTTGAAACTGATGTAAAAGAGTATAATCGTTTACATAGTGTTATAGGATATTTCACAAATTTAAAAGAATTACATAGTCAGTTTGAAAAGAATTCAATTCAATCATATTCAACAATATGTAGTCATATGAATGAGAAAGGTTTTTATAAGACTAAAAACCCTGTAATTAAATTTAAAAGGGCTGTACATAAGTTTAATGAAATTACAATAACGCAAGTGGAAACCAATAGATTATATCAGAAAGGTGATTATATAGATTTATCAGAGATTTTAAAAAAGGAAGCAAGTGTAATTAATACGAATAAAGCATTTCTCAATTTTTAGTCCAAATGTGTCCTAACAATAGAGTATGTGTACTAGTACACATATATCCATTATATTTCTTACAAATCTAGCAGATTTTTTTGATAGATCTCAAATTATTTGTTGCTACTTGCGTTTAGGTTTTCATTGCATATAAACTAGAGCCTAGATTTTTAAATGGTTCTATACTGTTTTAGATAACAAGCAATTGTATGTGTAAAGTTACTGTGGATGATTCTGGGGTTCTAGTGGAACATCAAAAGTTACTGTGAATGATTCTGGGGTTCTAGTGGAACATCAAAAGTTACTGTGGATGATTTTGGGGCTCTAGTGGATCATCAAAAGTTGCTGTGGATGATTTTGGGGCTCTAGTGGATCATCAAAAGTTGCTGTGGATGATTCTGGGGCTCTAGTGGATCATCAAAAGTTACTGTGAATGATTCTGGGCTTCTAGTGGATCATCAAAAGTTACTGTGGATGATTCTGGGGTTCTAGTGGATCATCAAAAGTTACTGTGGATGATTCTGGGGTTCTAGTGGAATATCAAAAGTTACTGTGGATGATTCTGCAGCTCTTGTAGAGCTGCAGAACTTGCTGCTAATGCAAAGACTTGATTAGGTATATTATTTCTTACTCTCCTTCAATAATAGCATCTATAGTTTTTGCCAGAGTAAAGTCTTTTTCGGTAATACCACCTGCATCGTGTGTAGAAAGACTTATCTGCAATTTATTATACACATTAGACCAATCGGGATGGTGTTGTTGTGCTTCGGCTTCAAAAGCAATTCTGGTCATTACCGAGAATGCATCTTTAAAATCATTAAACTCAAAAGTAGTATGTATTGCATTTTCATGATATTCCCAACCATCTACATTTTTTAATCTTTCTGTAATCTCTGATTCTGATAATTTTGCCATTATTATAATTTGTTAGTTATACTTGTTTTAGTTAAGTCCTAATTCCTCTCGCAAGGACTCGTCTGTATTGCTGTTTTTACCCCAATAGGCAGATTTAATACTTTTAATTTTGGTTGCCTTTGTGGTCATCTTTTTTGCATTAGCACCAAATCCGCTTATATATGTTTCTTCCCAGTGTTCTATGGTATACGGAAAAGAATTGGTAAAGGTAATGCTAATACTTCGATCCAGCTCTGGATACTCTATAGTATATGTACTGGTAGCATCTTCTTTTTGTAGGCTTGCCTTGGCAGTATATGCTTTTATTTGTTGGTGTCGTAACCTGCAAAACTCAAAAGAAGGAATAACTTGTATATTGCCCAGTGGCAGATCTTCTGGATCTATCCTGATTTTTGCCCACAATTCATTTTCTAAAATTGCTTTGTCTAGTAGTAGGTTTTGATCTGCTTCCTTTTCAAAATAGGAGTGTGATGTTACTTCAAATAGTGTTCTGTTGTTTAATTGTGCATATACATGCCCACACCATTCTTGTATAGAATTAGATACTTTAATAGCATGTTGGTTATCGGCTACAGGATAAAATGTACTTTGCATAATAGAATAGGGGTATATTCCTGTATTAAAATTTTTGGTAGCATTTAATTTTAATACCGGTATATTGTTAGGGCTGTTAGTATCTGCTTTAACTTGTTCTTTAGGTAGAAAATCTTCGGTAACATAAATAAGTACCGCAGTTCCTTTTCGTATTTCGCCATATCTGGCTTGTTCTAATTGGTAAGATGATATTTCGGCTTGACCAGCATACCAGTACTTTTTAAATTCTTCAGAAAGGGATTTTGCAGGTTTTGTGTTTTCTACAATGTCTTTTTCTACTGTTTTAGCAGATGCATCTGTTTGCACGTTACTACAAGCAATAATCGCTAATATACTTAGTATTGCAAATAATAATATAGGCTTTTTCATGATAATGCTTTTATATAGCAAATTACAATAAAGCTTGGGTTTAATATATGTTGTTAACGTTTTGGTAACTTTTGTTTTTAGAGATATCCAGAAGAGAATAGCTTGAAAAAATTGAAATATAGAGATCCGTAAATAAATACTTCTTTAAAGCAAAACCATCTTTTTCATGCAAGCTTGGTTAGCATATCATACACCAGATGGGTAGGGAGCCCCATGACATTAAAATAGCTACCTTCAATATTCGATATTCCTATAAAACCTATCCATTCTTGTATTCCGTATGCTCCGGCTTTATCCAAAGGTTTGTAGGTAGTTACATAATATTCTATTTCTTCTGTAGTAAGATCCTTAAAAGTTACTTTGGTACTATCGTGTACAACTTTTGTTCCTGTAGAGGTTTTAAAACAAACAGAAGTAATGACCTCGTGCGTGTCGCCTGATAAGGAGTGTATCATCTGGATTGCATCTTTTAGATCTTTAGGTTTGCCCAAAGCTTTGTTGTTATGCCAAACGATGGTATCACTGGTAATTAAAATATCATTCAGTTTTAGATCAGTAAAAGCATTTGCTTTAAGCTGTGCCAAATAATCCGAAATTTCTTGTGCTTTAAGATGATCCGGATATATTTCTTCGATCTCTTTTAGTTGTATCGTAAAATCTAATCCTAAATCTTTAAAAAACTGTTGCCGTCTGGGAGAGCCAGATGCCAGAATTATACGGTGATTTTTTAAAATATCTTTTAGCATATTTTTATAATAGAATAAATTGATAAAATAATAAGGAGATAGATGCTATTATTAAAATTATCTTTAGAAGTAAAGATAACCGAGTGAGTTGTTTATCCGATTCTGCACTAAAACTTTTAATCATAAAATAAAGTAGAGGGGCAATGAGTAAAAGTAAAACCATAATGACGGCAGTACTGTTAGAAAAAAGATAGGTATAGATATAATAAATAACCATAGCAATAGGAACAATAGTTAGTATACCAACAAGTTTTGTTGTTCGTTCTTTTCCTAAAGCCATTGGGATGGTTTTAATTCCTAAACGGTGGTCTCTGTCTATATGCAAACCATCTTTTACTATTTCTCTAAGTAAAACAATCATAAATGCAAATACCGAATAATCTAGTATGATAGAAAAGATAACAGTTTGGGATTCTCTGTTTTTTTCGGTTATAGCAGGAAGAAGATCAAAAATACCTACTACGATCAAACTTAATGCTATCAGTAAAGCAGGGATTACATTTTTAAGAATAATAATTTCTTTTAAATAAGAAGCATAGATATAAAAGATACCCGATGTTATAATAAACAAGGCTGCAAAACCAGATTTACCGATAAGATTAGAAAGGTAGAACCCTATTAGAACTCCAATAACATTAAAAATTATGAATAATCGATTAGCGGTTTTTTCGGTTATTTTTCCTTGCAACAAACCTTTTGCAGTAGAACCTTCCTGATTATAAATATATATAATTATATTTCCTGCCGCAGCAATACAAACAGTAGCAAGTATTAAAAGAGCAATACCTAAACCATTTAAAGTAATTGCAATATTAAAAGGTTCAAAAAGACCGTACTTTATACATAACTGAGCAAAGGCAATTAGTAATAGGTTATCAAATTTTATAAGCTTTAAATAGGATTGCATAGAATTGATTAGTTAGTTGGTTCGCAAATGTAATAATTAATACTAATTTTTAATCTATTAACATAGATACTTCAAATCCCTATTTTATGCATGATTACTGTTTCTATTAACGTTAATGAGGGGTTAATAGCTTTAGTTTTTGCCGATACTACTAGTGTTTGTTTTAATTTTGGAAAGAACACCAAAAATTATATACTAAAGGTTTTATAAATTTTAAAGATAGAAATCTATACTTATGATGAAACAAAAAATAAACATACTCATTATTATTTCTATCATCACATTACTAGCGCTTTCTGGGATTCAAGGGTATTTGATTTACAATACATACCAATTAAAAAAAGATGTATTTATAAAAGAAACCAAAAAATCGGTTTCTAGTATAGATAATACCAAAGAAATGGATTCTATATCAGAACTTTGGTATAATCAGTTAACAAAAAATCTAGGAGAATATAAAAAGAATAAACTCCTTAAAAAAGAAACGATAGAGTTGTTCAAACCTTTTACAGATTCCTTAAATACTATTTTTAGAGAGTATTATAATAAAGAGATAGATAAAGCCAATTTAGGATATGCATTAAAATATAAGAAAACGATTAAAAGTATAATCCTATACGATAATGATACTTTGGATACTATTTTTTTGAATAAAAACGGAGAAAGTTATTTTTTGTTCGGAGAAAGTTTTCCGGATAAGGAAGGAAATGTGATTAGTAAAGGAAGATGGTTTACAGAACATGATGTAGAAGATGATAGTAGTGGCAGTATTATAAAAACAGAACTTACTATAGAAATTAAGACCGAGGATGCAATTAGTATTATTGGATGGAAGAGAATTGTTTTTGGGCAAATGGCAAGTTTGTTTATGTTCTCCCTCTTACTGTTAGTATTTGTAGTAGGATTACTTTTTTACTCTATAAAAACAGTGATACAGCAAAAAAAAATAGCCGATGTGCGGGATGATTTTATTAATAACATCACTCATGAGCTTAAAACTCCCTTAGCAACTTTGGGGATTGCTTCTAAAAGTTTGAGAAATAAAGAAACACAAAACTCCCCTAAGATATTCTCAAATGCGTTGGATATTTTGGATCGACAAAATAATCGATTACAAAAACTAATTGATCAGGTAATGAATAATACTCTAGGATCAGAAGAAATTGTTTTAAAGAAAGAAAAGTTTTTGGATACCCAATATTTTAGAGAAATCCTAGAGGATTTTCAGGTGTCAGTTCACCATAAAGAAGTCGAAGTAAATACTAAAATAGAGGTTAGAAAGGTGTATCTGCAAATAGATAGGTTTTTATTTACTACAGCAATATTCAATATTTTAGAAAATGCAGTTAAGTATGGAAAAGAAAAGGTTGCGATAACATTTAGAACAGAACTTAAAAAAGATGGATACGAAATTTCTATTCAGGATAATGGCATTGGGATTTCAGAAAAAGAATACGCTAAAATTTTCGAAAAATTTTATAGAGTAGCCACTGGTAATATTCATGATGTAAAAGGATTGGGATTAGGATTGTTTTATACCAATCAGATCATTAAAGCACATCACGGAAAAATTAGAATCGAAAGTAAACTCGAAGAAGGAACAAAATTTATAATAACCATACCTGTAATTTAATACGGATGAAACATATACTACTAGCAGAAGATGATTTTGATTTTGGAAGCATATTAAAACAATATCTGGAAATTCATAACTACACCGTAACCTGGGCAAAAGATGGTAAAGAAGCTTTAGAAATATTTACTAACGAGCAGTTCGATATCTGTGTGTTAGATGTTATGATGCCAAAAATGGATGGTTTTACATTAGCCGAAAAAATAATAGACCTGGATCCCGAAGTTCCTTTTATATTTCTTACTGCCAAAAAGATGAAAGAAGACAAGATAAGAGGACTAAAATTAGGAGCAGATGATTATATATCCAAACCTTTTGAAGCAGATATATTGGTATTAAAATTAGAGAACATTTTAAAACGAAGTAGAAAAGTAATTCTTCCTAAAGAAGAAGTTATTAGCATAGGAAACTATGAATTTGATATGATAAACCATAAACTAAAAATAGAAGGAGAGTCGCAACGATTAACAGAAAAGGAAACCATATTAATACAATACTTGTGGACACATAAAAATAGAATGATTAAAAGAGAAGATCTACTTACAGAAGTGTGGGGTAGTGATGATTTTTTCTCAGGTAGGAGTATGGATGTATTTATAAGTCGATTACGTAAATATTTTAAACAAGACACCAATATAACTATAGAAAGTGTGAGAGGAGTAGGGCTCACTTTTACTATACAATAAACGCATATCAATCATCAATCAATCATTAATCAAAAAACGAACAATTATGAAAACCTTAATTAGCATTTTAGTATACCTTATTCTAGGTTTATTAACTACAAAAGCCCAAACAATAACCACCAATTCATCATCGGTAACTGTAACTATTACAGACGATGATGAAGATAAAAGCTACTCCCGATCTTTTGTAGTGATAGATACCGAAAGAAATTATAGAGTAAAGGTTAGGTTTATGGAATCGATGAAAGAAAAAGTGAAATTATACTTAATCGATCAGTTTGGAAAAGAAAATATAATAATAAGTAGTGATACATATTTATGGAAACAAGAGGTCGATAATGATGAAGTCTATACAGTACAACTTAAAGAAAATAGATTACGAATTAATGTAGATAAAGAACTTGCATCACAAAAACTTATAAAAAAAATAAAAAAAGTAGGTGAAGAGTTAAAAATGATTACCTCAAAAGAAGAAAAAATATAAATCAAAAATAGAACAATAAGCTTAATGTATTTATATAATCCATTCTTATCTCTTTATGTAGGATTATAAGAGCTATATTTAGAATTTTAAATATTTAATCCACATTGTGGAGTTTAATTCTTCGAGGTTATTGATTTATATGTGCAAATCGCAATTCATACAAGATTATTTATTTGTTAACGGGTTAAATATAGCTTGGATATATTACGGAAAAGACATTGGCGTAGATCCTTTTTCTGCAAATAAAGAATATCGCCCAGATCTGGATAAATTTAGCGAAGCAATGGATTTTGCAAATAGCCAAGGAGCAAATGTTATACGGTGGTGGTATCATACCAATGGTTCTACCAATCCGATTTTTGATAGTGACCAAAAAACAA
This sequence comes from Aquimarina muelleri DSM 19832, assembly GCF_000430665.1. Lineage (GTDB taxonomy): Bacteria > Bacteroidota > Bacteroidia > Flavobacteriales > Flavobacteriaceae > Aquimarina > Aquimarina muelleri. The sequence goes on from NZ_AUML01000023.1 coordinate 18,855, forward strand.
AACCAAATCCATTATTTTTTCATGAAGACGTTAAGGCTATATTAGATCTGGCACAAAGTAAAAATCTTAAAGTACAAATTTGCTTATGGTCTTTTGATATGCTAAAAGATCAATGGGGAGTGGATACCGAAACAAATAAAAAACTACTTACGCAGCAGGAGTTTACCGAGGCTTATATTTATAATGCACTAGTACCTTTGGTTTCTTTTATAGGAGAACACTCAGCTCTTTTTGCATGGGAGATTTTTAATGAACCAGAAGGAATGACAAATACCTATGCAAAACATTGGGGCGGATTTAAAGAAAGGGTAGAGATGACCGATATACAGCGATTTATTAATAAAATTGCAGGAGCGATTCGAAGAGTGCAACCTTATGTTAAAATAACGAATGGAGCTTTGGGGTTTTTAACAAATGTAGAGGACCCATCAAATGGGTTTAAGAATTTTTATACCGATGCAAACCTTATAGAACAAGGAGGAGATAAAGATGGATATCTAGATTTTTATAATATACACTATTATGATTGGGCTCGCCATAAAGGCTCTCCATTTCATAATAGCTATGATTCATCTAAAATAGATAAAAAAGCAATTATAGGAGAATATTATCCAGAGGACTTAATTTTTGATGAAAAAAGTAAAGATATGGATCATACTTTACTACCAATAATTGCAGAAAACCTTGGGGTAAGTCTGGTACAACACCAATGGGCAGGCTCTTTAGTTTGGTCGTGGACCGACAGAAAAACAGCAGAAGAAAGAATTAGAATGGGTACTGTAATAAAAAATATAAAAGAACTTATAGATCAAGACAGTATTGCTACTACAGATAAAAAAGACAAAGATTCGGTATCTTGATTTTTTATCGATGATGATAGGGTTCGTTTTTTAAAATGGTAAATCCACGATATAGTTGTTCTACAAAAAATAAACGAATCATCTGGTGCGAAAATGTCATTTTAGATAACGATAATTTGCCATTTGCCCGATCATAAACTTCTGGACTAAAACCATAAGGGCCACCTATAACAAAAATCAATTGTTTAGCTCCGCTATTCATATGTTTTTGTAATACTTCAGAAAAAGCAACAGAATCATATTGTTTTCCTTTTTCATCCAATAGCAACAAAATATCAGAGGTATCGACCTGATTTAAAATTAACTTACCTTCTTTTTCTTTTTGTTGCGATTCACTAAGGTTTTTAACATTCTTAAGATCAGGAATTATTTCAAAATTAAATTTAATATAAAACTTTAATCTATTTATGTAATTATCAATAAGACTATTAAGTTGCTTATCATCTGTTTTTCCTATAGCAATCAGTTTAATATTCATTATTCAGTATAGTTAAAGACCAATTATATGATTTTTAAAAAGAATATAAAGTAAATAAAATACCTTATGGATTGTACTTCGTACTTCCGACTTCTTTTTTTACATTAGCAAAAATAACCATTCGATATGATTAGTAAAACCCAATTCGATAAAGAAATTGATTTGATAATAGCCAATGCAATACGCGAAGATGTTGGAGATGGCGATCATAGCTCATTAGCTTGTATTCCAGAATCAGCAACCGGAAAAGCAAAACTTTTGGTTAAGGATACAGGAATTCTTGCAGGAGTAGATTTTGCAATACAAGTATTTACATATGTAGATCCCAATTTAGAAGTTGAAATACTATTAAAAGATGGAACCTCTGTTACACATGGTGATATTGCTTTTTATGTTTCAGGAAGTTCTCAATCTATTCTTAAAGCAGAGCGATTGGTACTTAATGCCATGCAGCGTATGAGTGCGATTGCTACCAAAACAAAACATTTTGTTACGCTTTTAGAAGGAACAAAAACCAAAATACTAGACACTCGTAAAACTACCCCAGGAATACGCGCACTAGAAAAATGGGCAGTAAAAATAGGAGGAGGAGAAAACCATAGATTTGCATTGTATGATATGGTAATGCTAAAAGATAACCACATTGATTTTGCTGGCGGAATTACAAAAGCTATTGAGAAAACAAAACAATATTTATCCGATCATAATTTAGATCTAAAAATTATTGTGGAAGCTCGTGATCTTAATGAAATTAAAGAAATACTTAAAACCTCTGGGGTTTATCGTATATTAATTGATAATTTTAATTATGAAGATACCAAAAAGGCTGTAAAATTAATAGGAAACACATGCCTTACCGAGTCTAGCGGAGGTATTAATGAAGAAACGGTACGCAAATATGCAGAGTGTGGCGTAGATTATATTAGTAGTGGAGCCTTAACACATTCTGTTTATAATTTAGATTTGAGCTTGAAAGCAGTATAATGTATGTCGAAACCAATAGAAGATAAGTTAAATAAAATCCCAGGAATCAATGTTTTGTTACTAATAGGTAAGAAACTTATTCTTCCAGGATTTGAAGGACTATCGATATATGACCTCGTTGAAATTTATGTAATAGGTATAATAAAAGGAACTTTTTCTGCCAGAGCAAGTGCCATATCTTGGAGCTTTTTCCTTTCTTTATTTCCCTTTTTGTTATTTCTTTTAAATTTAATTCCCTACGTACCAATAGATGGGTTTGAAGAGAATTTTTTCGAGTTTATAAATGGAGCATTACCAGCACAATCTTCCAATTTTTTTTCAGAAATATTTAAGGATATAGCATCTAACCCAAGAGGAGGTCTGCTGTCTACTGTTTTTGTGCTATCTATTCTTTTTATGACTAATGGGGTTAATGCTGTTTTTTCTGGCTTTGAATACTCTTACCATGTTACACTTAATAGACATTTTGTAAGACAGTATCTAGTAGCATTAGGGGTATCTATAATAGTGGCATCTTTATTGTTAATTACAGTTATAGGTACTCTATATTTTTCATATCTGGTTGATGATTTAAATAAAATTGGTGTTGTAGACGATACTGTTTTTTGGTTAACGTTTGGTAAATATGCATTATTTGTTTTTATGATATTTGTAATTATTGCCACTTTATTTTATTTTGGAACTTCAGAAGGAAAACAAAATACATTTTTTTCGCCAGGTGCGTTTATGACGACCTTATTAATTATAATAACAACATACCTATTTGGGATTTATATAGATAATTTTTCAAACTATAATCAATTATATGGATCTATAGGGGCAATGTTGATATTAATGATATATATATGGCTTAATGCTAATTTAGTATTGCTTGGTTTTGAACTTAACGCATCCTTAAATCAATTGAGGAAAAATTTTAGAACTTAATTTATGAACCCTAAAACAATTTAAAAACATGAAGAAAATCAGTATATTACTTATTGTCCTAATTACAATGTTATCTGCACAAGCTCAAACAAAAGTAGGGGATGCAATTTTGCCTAATACCATAAAATTTAATGGAGAAAACCTAACTATTAATGGAGCAGGGCTTAGAGAAAAATTATTTTTTGATATTTATGCAGGGGCGTTGTACCTTAAACAAAAAAGTAATAAAGCTTCGGTAGCAGGCTTAGACGAAACAATGGCAGTAAGAGTACATGTCTTATCAGGAATGATGTCTAGAAAAAAAATGGAAGCTGCTCTTAGAAACGGATTTGTGAAATCTACAAATAATAAAACAGCACCATTGCAAGACCGTATAGAAAAATTTATAGGATTTGTTTCTGAAGAAATAGAATCAGGACAGATATTCGATATGGTATATGAAAAAGGAAAAGGAAATGTGTTATATAAAAATGGAGTAGAAAAAGGATTTGTTGAAGGTTTAGATTTCAAAAAAGCTTTATTTAATATATGGCTAGGCAATGACCCTGTAGATAAAGGACTAAAAAATGAAATGCTAGGAAACTAGAAGTCAATGAAATAAAATCGTATTTTTGTTAAAACAAATATGTAAAAACCAATATTTGTTGTGCGTGCATAGTATTTTTTTATATATTTGCCCCGTCTTAAAAAGATGTAAATAAGAAAATTAAGTATTAACCACCCCAAACAACTTTATGATATAATGAAAAAAATTACTTTAATGTTAGTAGCTATTATTTCTCTATCTAATGCTACTGCACAAATTAGAGTTGGTAAAGCTATTTTACCTTATGAAGAAAATTTTGCTGGTACTGATTTAAAATTGAATGGTGCCGGAATGAGAAAAGTACTTTGGATTGATATGTATGCAGGAGGTCTGTATATGGCAAATAAAAGCAATGATCCAAAAGAAATTTTGGATGCTAATGAAACCATGGCAATAAAACTAAACGTTGTGTCTGGTTTTGTAACGCAAAAAAAAATGATTAAAGCGGTACAAGATGGTTTTGTTAATGCAACATTTGGTAATACAAAAGCTTTAGATGAAAGAATAAACAAGTTTGTGGGTTTTTTTTCAGAGCCTATTGTTAAAAATGATATTTTTGATTTAGTTTATATAAAAGATAAAGGAATAAAAGCTTTTAAAAACAAGAAAGAACTAGGAGATATAGAAGGACGTGATTTTAAATATGCATTATTTAAGATTTGGCTAGGAGACCAACCAGCTAGTGAAGAAATAAAACTAGGTATGTTGGGGATACAATAATAGTATTCATTCTATAAAAACAAAAATAAAACCGTATGATTTTAAAATCATACGGTTTTATTTTTTAAGAAAGATTCCGGTTTTTAGAATCATCGCTATTGTTTGATGAATACCCAATAATATTATGTTTATAGGTAGTAGCTCCTGAACAAACAACAAGTTTTATTAACACAATAAAAAGAATTAATTATTTCGCTAATTTTTAATCCACATTGTGGAGTTTAATTCTCCGAGGCTCGCCTCGAAAACAAAATATATTTACAGAAGCATACCTCGCGTGAGCTTGCTCTGAGGTTATTAATTGTGTTTCTATCAGATAATTTTTGATCCCTTAAATAAAAAAGGCAGTAGTTGCAACCGCTAGAAAATTAGTTGCTATTTATTATAAAATGGCTACTAAAAAGTAGAATTTAACCCTAAATGCATTATTGAAAATAAAGAAAAATACTTAAAAAATCGATTAATGCAACTTGAAAACATTATTTGTTGATTATGATAATGTAGCTTAGTTATTTTATTGTTTCCAAAGCTTCTTTTTTACCAAAAAAACTACTATACAATACCAAAATAGCTCCTATCATTATGGAAACATCTGCTAAATTAAATATTTCTGTTTTTATGACTACTAAATCTAAAATCATAAAATCGGTTACAGAGCCATACATAATTCTATCAAAGAGATTCCCTATGCCACCACCAATAATAAATGCAAAACCAATATTAGTTTCTTTTGAGTAATCGGTTTTTATTAGTATTTGTCTTAACAAAAATAAAAGTACAATTATAGGAAGTATTTGCAATAGGAGTATCTTTAAAATCGGCCCTAAATCAGATCCTAAGCTGTAAGCTGCACCTGTGTTTTCTACTTTAGTTAATACAAAACTGTCCTTAAAGACTTCAATACGTTCATACGGCTCAATGGTTTTTCTTACTACATTTTTTGAAATCTGATCACAACCTATATTTAAGAAAATTAAGGAAAGAATCAGTATCACTCTTATTTTTTTGGTTATTTTCATTTTCACTAAAAAATTAATGTTGTTTCTTTTCAAATGTAATATAAACTAGCCAGATGATAAGTAGTCTGTTGTTTTTATATTTTAGAAGAAGATAGTTTTTTGAACGGTAAATTATACAAGTTAATAGGGTAAATAGATGATTGGTTAAATACTGGCGATGAGGTCGATTAAAGTATATTAATCTCTAGGTGTTAAAATCTTATAAAGAACGCATTTTTTCAGCCGTTCATTATCGAGTAACCTAGGGTGTTCAAAAGTTTTTGTTTGTTGCATTCCTATTTTTTTCATAATCAATTCTGATTTTTTATTTATTTGAGGAGCAGTAGAGTATATCTTTTTTAGCCCAATATTGTTAAAGCCAAAATTTAAACACGCTATAGCGCCTTCAGTTGCGTATCCTTTATTCCAAATACTTTTTTTAAGCCGCCAACCAATATCGATAAAAACTCCCATATCATCTAAATAAGTTTGTTCTGCTAAACCTATAAACCCGATAAGTTCGCCTGTACCTAATAAATCCACTGCAAAGTAACAGAATCCTTTTTCTATATACATGTTTTGCATTCTAATAATAAATGCCTTAGAGTCTTCTTTAGTTGGCTTAAAAGAAAAAAATTCCATTACATCCTCATCGCTATTAATTTGGGTTAATATTTCTAGATCATTGGATTTCCAATTACGAAAACCCAAACGTTTAGATTTAAAAAGATAAGGAGTCATTATTTAGATAGTATTATACAATTCAAAACATAAAAAAGTAAATATAGTATAACCTCTTTAAAAGAAAAGCCTGTTCTTGTTTTACTACATAAAAACAGGAACAGGTTTCTCTTTATTTTTTAATTTATATTGTAGAATTTAATCCACATTGTGGAGTTTAATTCTCCGAAACTAGCTTCGAAAACAAAATATATTGAAACATACCTCGCGTGAGCTTCTTCTTCTGTGGTTGTGGTTTAGTATATTCTACTCTTTTTGTATAAATAATTCATTAAATTCTTTTGTTTTTAATGTATTTACTTCTTCTAAAGTTTTTCCTGTACTATGTTCTAAGTATCCATTAAATATATGACTAAGATATAAAGGAGACTTAGCATTATCCTCATTAAAATTTTCAGAATTGTGACATACAAAACAATTTACTAAGTTACCTGCGTTGATCTTGTGTACATCACTTTGAAAAGTTTGCGTATACGTTTCCATAGTAAGATTAGCAAGATTTAAAGACCCTCTGGCAATAGATCCTTTTGTAGCATGAGAGATTGTGTCGGCTAGATTTCGTATAGTGTCTGCTTGTTTTTTAGGCGATAATCCATCGGTGTTAATCCAAAGCCCTCCGTTATAAAAATAGTTTTTCCAAACGTCCTCAAGCTTTGAGTGCACACAGGAATTAATTTTTGTTATATTATCATAATTTTCAGGTTCTTTCTGACTGGTTTCCATAAAGTCATTACCTTGTGTTCTGGGTACTCCTAGTTCAAAAAGAGTAAAAGCTTTATTTAGCTCTTTAGGTTGATTACCACTCCATATTATTCCATTTATAGAAGACGTATTCCCTTTACCAAATATTAATTTTTCATCAGTAGAGGATACGGTATTGGTTTTCCAATCATAGTTTGGAGCCATATCATTATGCTCAAAAGTTGCCCATATAAATTCTGGATGATTTATAACTACTCCTACCACATGCATTCCTAACAGAGCAACATCCTGAACAGTGTATTTGTTATTTTCATAAATAGCCGCTTTAGTTTGGTAGTATTCAGAAAGCTTATCTGCTGGGATTGCGCTTGTCTTTACCCAAGATACTTTTAATTCTAAGGATCCTACAGGAAATGTTTCAGAATTATTGCGAGGTATAATTTCTTCGAGAATTGCATTTTTAAAATAATCTGCTGCTATTTTTAAGGTATCATCTATATGGATAGAGTAGTACACCGTATCTGATTTTTGGATACTGGAATTAAACTGAGAGTTGGTTTTTAAAATCCCACTAGAACCAGCTTGATGTATATCTCCAAGAACCAAAGATTGCCCTAATTGTGGTTGTACAGGGATCATTAAGCTGCTAACTTGTATAAGCTTATTCTCAAAAACTGTTTTTTTACCTTCAGGTTTGGTTAGCCATAAAAACTTTTGCCATGCCCATTGTTGAAAAATACAATTGGTAGTACTGGTAGTATCAAAAGGGCTTCCTTTACCTTCTTCTGGAGGAGGTGTTTGTGCGTGTGGAAACCAGCTAGAACTACAATTACAATCGTCCTTATTTTCTTTTGTGTTTTCATAAGCAACAGGAGGTTGAGGATCCGTCTTTTCTTTTTTATTGGTATTACATGAAATAACAATAAGAAAAAGAGAGAAAATTGCTAATAGATAGCTTACGGGATAGGTAAATTTAGTATTCATTTGCGTAAATTAATATTGGTTAGTTACTCAAATATACTATTTATACTATTTGTTTTCTATAGGTATTTACCCCTTTTATGGAATAAAGGTTATTTATGTTTTTACTATGGATTTACTTTAATTAGATTCTAGAGATACATCAAAATCAGTACTTTCATAGGCTCCAATATCAGGAGATGTAGCATTTCTGGGAACACCTAAGATATCAGATCCCATTGTTGGAGTAGAAGCTTTTCCGTTTGCAGCAGAATTTCTGTTAATATTAAGCATGTTTTTAAAAGGTTTTTTAAAAGCAGGATCTTCATTAAATATATTATTTTCAAATAAAGCAGTATTTGTAAAATCATATAAAGGGTTACTGCTAAATTGATCTCCAGTATCCTTAAACTTAAGTAGACAATTTTTGAAATTGTAATTAAAAGCAGTGCCATCTACTTTGCTAAAAAGTATTTCCAGATCCTGATTACCATAAATAATACAATTTGTAAAATTGGCAGCAAGCAAATCAGCTATAACAATATCTGTTTCATTAACTTTTAAATTATTATCTATAAGTACTGTAGGGAGCTCTCTAAATCCAGTTCCTATGCTAGAATAATTGGTAAAGGTACAATGATTAAAATTATAGGTTCCGCCCAAAGAACAGTTAAGAGATACTTGCCCAGCATTATTAATTACCAAATTATCTCCTAATATATTTCCTGTACGCGCAAGAAGTCCTACATTAGAGCTATTATATATTTGCGTGTTTTTAATAATTAATGTTGGATCAGTACCACCATCATTAGAGTCCATAAGTATTCCTACAGTAGCATTTTTTATAGTTGTATGATTTATAGAGTGGTTAGTGCTTCCTGCAGTAAGCCAAATAGTGCCCCATTGTCCTGGGATATCACTAAAACCAGATTCTAAACGATCTCCTTTAAAAATAACTTCATTTTCTAACAATTCAGTATCTGTACTAGGTTTTCCATTACTATGTAATGTGCCTCCATTAGCAACTATGATACCTGAATTTGCATGAAAATATATTCTTGCACCAGCGTCTATTGTTAATGTTTTGCCGCTTGGTACTGCTGCATATCCATAAATAACATAAGGTTTTTCGTTAGTAAACTTAAGTTGATTGTCTTGTAGAGAAAACCCCTCAATCTTAACTTCATTGTCCGTTCCCAGAGGTAAGGTTTCAATCTCTCCTGTCATTGTATTTCTGGAAGGGAACAAAAATGTAGCGTCTTTAACTAAGGTAACCAAATCTACATCTTGTTGATTTCCTGCAGTATCAAATAGTATTCGATCTGTGTATAAAAACTCGGTATCTGTAGTTTGATCAGTTATATTAGTAGTGGTTTCTACAAAAACAAATATGCTATCCTTAGCTAATATTTGTATGTTATTAAAAGATTTTCCAGAAATTCCATCTACGTTAAGTCTATAATTAGAAGTTTCTCCACGTTCTAAAGTAATTGTAGGTATAGTTAAATCTTCACCAGTTCGGTTATAAACTTTAAATCGATATGTACTAGAGCCTATATTAGTAAAAACAGTATCCAAAAATAGAGTGTCTTTAGAAAAATGTAGGTTTCCTATGCTGGGAGCAGATTCGAAATCATTACGACAAGAGCTCCATAAGATTAATAGTGCAAGTAATAAAAAAGAAGATAAATAACGCATATTTGTTGGTAAAGGTCTTAATAGTTTAGTAATAAAATAGATAAAGTATTTAAATTGCAAATTAGTAAAGATTTTTGTTTTTACAACTTTATGGTTTCAATCTTTCGTCTATTTTATTCTCTCTATTTATCTAAGTATAACTTTTGGTTTTTCTGAATATTGTTTTTTATTATAAATTTGGCAAGATTCGCGCTTCTGTAAGAAGTAAAACATTTGTACATTTGCTTTACATAATTAATACGCACAACATAATAATCTATTATGAGTACATATGATGTAGCCATTATTGGCTCTGGACCTGGTGGATATGTGGCCGCTATTCGATGCGCACAACTAGGAATGAAAACCGCAATAATCGAAAAATATACCACTCTAGGTGGGACTTGTCTTAATGTTGGGTGTATCCCAAGTAAAGCATTGTTAGACTCTTCTCATCATTATGAGCATGCTGTAAAACACTTTGCAGATCATGGAATCGAAATACCAGGAGAGGTAAAGATTAACCTTGAAAAAATGATTGCTCGTAAACAAGCTGTAGTAGACCAGACTTGTGATGGCGTTAGTTTTTTGATGAAAAAAAATAAGATAGATGTTTTTGAAGGCATTGGAGCTTTTAAAGATGCTACGCATATTAATATAACAAAGACTGATGGAGCTGTAGAAACTATCGAAGCAAAAAACACTATTATTGCTACAGGTTCTAAACCATCAACTCTGCCGTTTATTAAAATAGATAAAAAACGAGTAATTACTTCTACAGAGATGCTAACTCTTAAAGAAGTGCCTAAACATCTTGTGATTATTGGAGGAGGAGTTATAGGTTTGGAACTTGGACAAGTATACCGCCGTTTAGGAGCACAAGTTTCTGTAGTAGAATATATGGATAGAATTATCCCAGGAATGGATAAAGCGCTATCTAAAGAGTTACAGAAAGTAATGAAAAAGCAAGGAGTAAAGTTTTATACTTCTCATAAAGTTACAGGAGTAAAAGCGACTGCAAAAGAGGTTACTATTACTGCGGATGATAAAAAAGGAAATCCGGTAGAGTTTAAAGGAGACTATTGTTTAGTATCTGTTGGTCGTAGACCATATACCGATGGATTAAATGCAGAAGCAGCAGGAGTAAAACTTAACGATAGAGGACAAGTTGAGGTTAATGATCACTTACAAACAAGTGCATCCAACATTTATGCTATTGGAGATGTAATAAAAGGTGCTATGTTAGCACATAAAGCCGAAGAAGAAGGAACTTTTGTTGCAGAAACTTTAGCGGGACAAAAACCACATATTGATTATAACTTAATCCCAGGAGTAGTATATACTTGGCCAGAAGTTGCTGCTGTAGGTAAAACAGAAGAAGAGTTAATAGAAGCAGGGGTAAAGTATAAATCAGGGCAATTTCCATTTAGAGCATTGGGTAGATCTAGGGCTAGTGGAGATTTAGATGGGTTTGTAAAAATCCTAGCAGACGAAACTACAGATGAGGTATTAGGGGTACATATGATTGGAGCACGTTGTGCCGATCTTATTGCCGAAGCAGTTACTGCAATGGAGTTTAGAGCATCTGCCGAGGATATTTCTCGAATGTCACATGCACATCCAACCTTTACAGAAGCTGTAAAAGAGGCTGCTTTAGCTGCTACAGATAATAGAGCATTACATGTCTAAAAGAAAATTTAGATAAAAGAAAAATTCCCGATTAAAATATTTTAATCGGGAATTTTTCTTTTATCTAGTTTTTATGCGACCCATCGCAATATGGGGATTACTAGTTTGTTTACAAGATTCATTCTAAATCCTTGCTTGATAGGTATACAAATCAAAGTACCTGCCTTCTGAAGAGATTAATTCTTCATGAGTGCCTCTTTCGGCTATTTTGCCCGATTCTATAACTAAAATTTGATCGGCTTTTTTGATCGTACTTAATCTATGTGCAATAACAAAAGTAGTTCTGCCTTTCATTAATTGATTTAAACTTTTTTGTATTAAAGCTTCACTTTCTGTATCCAGATTAGAGGTTGCTTCATCTAATATGATAATTTTTGGATCTGCCAAAATAGCTCTTGCAATAGCAATTCGTTGTCTTTGCCCTCCAGATAGTTTTACTCCTCGTTCTCCTATTAAAGTATTTAATCCATCTTCAAAACGATCTGTAAACTCGTTTACATAAGCTGCATTAACCGCTTTTTGTACTTGTTCTTCTGTTGCATTTGGTTTTGGGAACATTATATTTTGTAGTATAGTACCTTCAAATAAAAATTCGTCTTGTAAAACAACTCCAAGGTTACGACGATAGCTATGCAGTTTTACTTTAGAGATATCGTTGCCATCTACAGTAATAAGTCCTGATTTTGGATTCAAAAAAGTAGCAGACAAGCCTGCAATTGTAGATTTTCCAGATCCAGAACTACCCACCAACGCAGTTACAGTACCTGATGGAGCATTAAAACTGATGTTATGTATAACGTTTTTTTCTTCTTGATAGGCAAACGAAACATTGTCAAAAATAATATTTCCTTTTATATCCTTAAGCTCTATAGTTCGATCCTGTATTTCTTCTTCAGGAGTCATATTCATTAACTCTTCTGTACGATCTAGACCTGCCAATGCTTCGGTTAATTGGCTTCCGATATTACTCATTTGCACGATAGGGGCGATCATAAATCCAAGTAATAACGTAAAAGAAAGAAAATCACCAATAGTTAGTTCGCCTATAATAATTTTGTAACCACCAATCCCCATAATGCCTGTAGAAGCAATACCTAATAAAAAAGTAGCAGAACTAGTCATTAATGCGGTTGTGGTTAAGCTCTTTTTTACATTTTGAAATAAACGATCTACTCCTTCTTCAAATATTTTGTTTTCTTGTTCTTCTGCATTAAAGCCTTTTATTACTCTAACTCCAGCAAGTGTTTCGGTTAGTCTACCTGTTACCTCGGAATTAATAACTCCTCTTTTTCTAAAAATAGGTCGAATAAATTTAAAAGCTTTTAATGCTATCACACCAAATATAGAAACAGGTACCAATACAAATAAGGTCATTGACGGGCTAATACGAATTAATAAAATTAATGAGATAATAGCGGTAATAGTGCCACCTACTAATTGTACTAATCCTGTACCGATTAAATTTCGTACCCCTTCTACATCATTCATGATACGAGATACCAAAGCTCCTGATTTTGTGTTGTCAAAAAAACTAATAGGTAAAGAGAGTACTTTTTTTTGTACCTGTGCCCGTAATTCTGAAATTAAAAATTGTGCTTGTACACTAAGTATTCGCGTTAAAAGATAGGAGGTTATAGATTGTATTAAAATAGCAGCAGCTACACTAATTAATAATAACTGTAACATTTTAAAATCTTTTTTAGCAATAACATCATCCATTAAGTATTTAGTAGCCATAGGTAGTACTAGACTAGCTAATCTGCTAAGTACAATTAATAATAACCCAATCAAAACAAGGTTTTTTCTTGGCCAAATAATGGTTTTGAACGCCTGACCAATGCTAACTTTGGATTTTTTTTTATCTTTTTGGGTAGAGTTATTTTGAAATTCTCTCATGTTTACTTTTCTGCTTTAAATAAAGAAATAGTGTAATCTAATAGTTTGGTATTTCCATGTTCTCCATGCCCGGGAATAACTGTTTTTATTTTAGGATATGCGTTTTTTATTTTGGATACTGTGGCAGACCACTCTTTTATATTGGCGTCTGCCAGATTTCCTTTTTTTGCATCGATACTTTTAATCATACATCCACCAAAAATAAGTTCTTCATCAGGGAAATAAGAAACGATATTATCTACGGTATGGGCTTCACCCATAAAAGTATTTATAATGGTTTTATTTCCTAAAGTGAGTGTAAGTTGTTCTTTAAATAATAAATTGGGTTCAGGGTATTTATGTAGTGCCATTAATTCAGCAGTTTTTTTGCTGGCAATTGTTGGTATTCCTTCTTTTTTAAAAACATCCATTCCCTCGTTACAATCTGCATGAAAGTGATTAAAAATTACTCCTTTTATAGTTGTTTTCTTATTTTTTTGAAGCCATTGTATTAAATCTGTAGTGGCATTATCATTTGCAGGAGTATCAAATATATATGCTTCTTTATTATTTACGTATATAAAACCGTTGCAGTCATATTGAGCTCCGTTTTCTAATACAAGTTTAGAAATATGTATATAACTATGATCACTAAGTTTTTTAATGGTAAGCTCTTTAGAAACCATAATATCAGGATTGTCTTTCTCTTTTTTGCAAGAAAAAAAACTGGTTACTAATAAAAGGAAGACAAAGAAATAATGATTGTTTTGATAAAGATTTTTCAAGATGATCTTTTTTGTTTAAAAATAATAACAAACCTTAATATTTAAGATTTAGAAATTATACCATTTTAATCCACATTGTGGAGTTTAATTATCTTAGGCTTGCCTCGAAAACAAAATATATTTTTCGGAAGCATACCTCGGAGTTTGCCCCCAGGTTATTGATTTTTGGAAATAGTATTATAAATTGAATTTCTATTCGAACTATTTCAAAGTTAAAAAAGATATCACAAACTGTGCTTTGTACATCTTTTTTGGATACGTAATTTTTCGATTCCTGTTATTATTCCGTTAGCAATAAATGTTTTGTTCTTATTCAAATTTACTATAGTATATGTTTTTTGCTCAGATTTAATTTCGGTAATTTTTACAACTTCAATTATCTCATGTAGAGTTTTGATTTTACTCCCTAGTTTTAGTAGAGTTACATTAGAGATTTCGTAGTCTCTTTCTGTTTTTTTTGGGTCATTGGAAGTCCATTGAGATTTTATAGATAAAAAAGGGTGGTCTTTGGTACAAGTGATACTTGTGTTATTAGAAAAATCAATTTTTATCAGGTCTTTATGGATTGGGTTTGCTAATTCTGTAATTACGGAAATTTCATTTTTTTTAGTTTCTGTATTAAAGGATAAAATTTCATCTCCAATATTTAATAATTCTATTTCTTTTAGACTATTGTCTCCCATTGTAACAAGGGTGCCTTTTGCTAAACAATGAACATCTAAACCATCAAAGTATATTTCTGTGATTGCTGTATCATCATACTTATTTCCTTTATAAACTGATATTATTTCTAATTTTACGTTCCAATTTTCTTTTTCTTTAAGAATGTCAAGGTCATCTCTTTCAGAGTATCCTAGGTTTTTTTTGAGTGTTATTAACTGTTTGGCATAGACGTCCTTTAACTCAATAATAGCATAAGGTTTGTTGTTGATATACATTTTTAATTTATGAACCCGCGAGTTGTCTTTCCAATGTTTTTTACTTTTAATATACCCGTTTGCAATTATTATTGTAGAAACTCTTGGATGAACTGGGGGAAAACTAAACTCTATAGATTCACCAATTCCATCTCCACTTTTTCCCTCTACCCAAGCAGTTTGATAACTAAAATCGGTTAAATTTTCAGATTTATAGTTTAATACTCCATTTGGTGAAAGTTGAGATGAAGTCTTTACGGTGTAGCCTCCAGCACCACAATACCAACTACAACCACCACCTTCAATATCCCACATACTTCCATATGTTTCATCATATTTTTCAAAGAGTTTACCCTCTTCTTTTGTTAAATTATCCCAGTTCTTTTTTCCACTTTCTAAATCAGCCAATAATTGGTCTCGTTTTTTCCAATTATTTTGTACTTCAATTCCAAAATCAAAGGTTTCTCCTATAGTAGTATGTAAAGTATCTAATTCTTGAGCTAATGCACTAGTTGTAAAAATTAATAATATAAATTTAAATAAAATTTTCATTGTTCTGAATTTAATTTTATATAAGATAAAGTTATGAGTATTTGTCTTGGGGAATATTATATCTTTTTATAAATAATTTTAAGTTAGCCTGAGTCATTTTCTTAACATAAAATATTTACACCCCTGCAAATATACAAGAACCTTTATTTATCATTTAGTGACTATGATCATATATTTAGTGTTAATCTATGTTAATTTTTTCAAGAAGTTTAGCATATAATTACTGTCATTTTGAAGTAGCTGTTAAGTAACTTGTTTTAAAGGATTATATTTTTTAAACCCTTTAATCTACATTGTGGAGTTTAATTCTCCACGATTATTAATTGGTTATACGAATTTGAAGAATCGTATGAGTTTACATACGATTCTTTTAGATTATATAATACTAGGATAGGTTTAGGGAGTAAGACCCTTTGCTGCTACTTGACTGTGAGTGGATAGTGTTTTTTACATTCTAATTATTTGCATGGTTGGTTGGTGTAAATTATGAATGGGCATAACTTTAATTGACTTTTTTGTAATACTTTTTCCGAAGCCAAAAAGAAACTCGAACCAATAAAATTAAGGCGGGAACCTCTACCAAAGGTCCAATGACACCTGTAAATGCTTGACCTGAATTCAGTCCGAAAACAGCAATAGCAACTGCAATTGCTAATTCAAAATTATTTCCTGCTGCTGTAAATGCAACTGCTGCGGTCTTATCGTATTCTGCTCCCATTGCTTTGGTAAAGAAAAAACCAATGATAAACATTAAACTAAAATAGATAAGTAATGGAACAGCGATGATTAAAACGTCCATTGGAATTTCTACAATCAACTCGCCTTTTAACGAAAACATAATTACAATGGTAAATAAGAGTGCAATTAATGTTATTGGTGAAATAGTTGGAATGAATTTTTTTGTGTACCATTCTTCGCCTTTTAATTTAACTAAAATCAGTCGGCTTAAAATTCCCATTATAAAGGGAATACCTAAATAAATAACTACACTTTCAGCAATCGTTCTGATTGATATATCAACGATTGCACCTTCAAAGCCGAAATAGGGTGGAAGAACAGTTATAAAAATCCAAGCATAAAAGCTGTATGCAAAAACTTGAAAAATACTATTTAATGCAACCAAACCAGCACCATATTCGTTACTTCCTTCAGCAAGGTCGTTCCAAACTAGTACCATAGCAATACAACGAGCCAAACCAATCAAGATTAACCCGACCATATATTCGGGATAATCACGTAAGAAAGTGATTGCCAAAACAAACATTAAAACAGGACCAATTATCCAATTAAGGATTAGTGAAATAGAAAGTATTTTTGTATTCCGGAACACTTTTGGTAAGAGAGAATAATTGACTTTTGCTAAAGGTGGATACATCATTAAAATCAAACCAATTGCAATCGGAATATTAGTTGTTCCACTACTAAATGAATTTATGATGTTAGGAAATGTAGGGATAAAATATCCAAGTCCAACCCCGATAGCCATTGCAATAAAAATCCATAAAGTCAAATTTCTGTCGAGAAAACTTAATTTTTTTGTAGCCATTTTTATGAATTGATTTGAGAGAAAACGTAAAATAGTTCAGTTGCAATTTGTAAACTTCTTTCATTGTATTTTTTAACCTGTTGTGTTGTGTTATCAAATACTTTAGGGTCTTCAAAAGTTATAGGTATACGTTCTTCTGCACCTGCAATAAAAGGACAACCCCCATCAGCTTGTGAGCAAGTCATAATCGCTGCAAATTCAGATTTTGGATTAAATTTATCCTCTATTTTTTTAGAAAAACCAATGATTGGATGCTCGTTCTCTGAATATTTAATACTGTAAATAGGATTATTACCTTCTGAAAGTGCTTTTATTTCAAAGCCTGAATTTTGTAAGGTTTCAACAACCATTGGAAAAAGTGCAGTATTTTCTGTGCCACCTGAATAACAGAATATATTTTTGACATTGAAATAATAGGCTAAAGTTTGTGCCCAAACTTGTGATAAATGACTTCTTCTTGAATTATGAGTACATATAAAGTTAATACGAATTTCTTGGTGATTGGAAACTTTTGATTGAATATATTTAATTAGTGGTTGTAAAACTGCTTTACGTTCATCTGAAATAGTTTTAGGTTTTAGATTCTGGATTGAATTTTCTATTTTTTGAAAAAGCATTGATTGTGTTGTTATCATTTTCTTTAACTTTAGAGTGTTTAGCAACAATTACCATCTGGAGAGCAACAAGGTTCATTATTCAATTCAGATAATTTTATTTTACTTTTTTCTGCAGGAATACCGCATTGATCTTTTGCTAAACAATCGGTTTGTTTTGTAGTTAAAAGAAAGTTTGTCCCGTCAAAATCAAGTCCAAATTTACCAATAGTTTCTGCTTGGTATTCTACTTCAATTTCTAAATCACCTATTTCCAAAACTTTTTCTGAAAGTTCAATTATGTTTAATAATTTTTCTGGATGTAATCTGTGATCATAGTCATTTGCGTTCCAAAGCTGAAAGTTTACAACTTCTTCATTTCGTATAGTTCCACCACAATCAATAAATTTTTTTGTGATTTTTCCAATTTCTGTAACATGAAAGTGATTTGGGACTAATTCTCCGTTTGGTAGCTGAAAGGAGATTTTTTCCAATTCGTTTAGCTTGTTTTTAACTTCTGTTAGCTTCATTTTATTTATTTGTTTATTGCGATTATACGATTAATTGATTTAAAATTTTTTAGCAACAATCTTCTATTTTAGAAATATCTTGATTTAGAAACTGTAACATTGTCTCTTTCATTTTTATCCAATTTTCTGTGTGAATACAATAGCAAACACTTGTTCCTTCTACGTTTCCTTTGATTAGTCCTAAATGTTTTAGTTCTTTTAAATGCTGTGATATTGTTGGTTGGGCAAGTCCAATTTGATTTACTAAATCTCCACAAATACAAGAGTTTATTTTAAATAAGTATTGTAAAATAGAAACTCTGGCAGGATGACCAAAAACTTTTGCAAAAAGAGCAATTTCATTTTGTTGGTCGGTAAACATTTCGGTTTTGGCTAATCCCATTTGTTGTTTTATTTGTTTATAGCAATATTACGATGAATGTTTGAGTTATCCAAATATTTTTCGAGTGCAGTAGTGTTTTTTAAAGTTATTGTTTTACGATTTGATCACAAAAAAGACCAAACACAAATATTGCTGACAACGCAAAATTCAGAAAACAGTTATAAAATCAAGGTTTCAGGAGGTGGTTTTGTAATTTATTTTTTTGAAGAGGTTCTACTTTGTTTTTTATTTCTAACATAGATTAGTTTAGACCGTCCTTTTGCAGCTTCTCGTTGCTCTATTTCAAAATGTTTAATAGATTGTATTAAAGGGGTTAGCTTTTGGAAACCATAGTTTCTGGAATCAAAATTAGGTTGTTTTTTTTGTAACAAACTACCAACATCTCCCAAAAAAGCCCAGCCATCGTCATCTGCTACATCAGATATGGTATGCGAAATTAATTTAATGTCTTTTGGGGTAATTTTATCTACATTATTTTTAGGAAGGGGTTTACTGTCTGTAGATTCGGATTCATTTTCTTCTGCTTCGTATTTAAGGATTTCGAGATAAATAAATTTATCGCAAGCTACAATAAAAGGGTTTGGAGTCTTTTTTTCTCCAATTCCAAAAACTTTCATTCCAGCCTCTCTAAGCCTTGTCGCTAAACGGGTAAAATCACTATCGCTGGATACCAAACAAAAACCATTTACTTTTTCAGAATATAAAATATCCATGGCATCTATAATCATTGCAGAATCGGTAGCGTTTTTACCTCTTGTATATCCATATTGTTGGATAGGGGTAATAGCGTTTTCTAAAAGGATCTTTTTCCACTTTGCGAGATCTGGTTTTGTCCAGTCTCCATAAATTCTTTTAATAGTTGGATTGCCATATTTTGCAATTTCTTCCATCATTTCTTTTATATAAGTAGATGGGATATTATCTCCATCGATTAATACAGCAAGATTTAAATCCATAAGAAAGAATTATATGTTTTTTAGTAATTTAATGATAAAAGGTATTTATACTATTTTGATAAAAGCAAAAAGGCAATTCTATTATCGCTTCTTATTTTTATTTTTTAAGTTATAGGTTTTGTCTCCTTTGGTTTTTGGTTTTTTGTATTTCTTTTTAATTTCTCGTTGGTAGGAGCCACCCAAATTTACTTTTTTGTTTTTTTCTTTTTTTTCATGAAACGAAGCTCCAACCTCATCATTAGGGCGTTTATGAGGATTGTTGATTTCCAGAATTTTTGGCTGTTCTTCTGGAGTAAGTTGCTCCGAGATTTCGACACTACTAGGAATATCCAATTGCTCGATTTCCATTTCCATTAAACTTTCGATAGCATCTAGATGTTCTTGTTCTTTTTCTGTGGTAAGCACAAACGAAACACCTTCTTTTTCTGCACGCCCGGTTCTACCGATACGGTGCATATAATTTTCAGGATATTCTGGGGTATCCAGATTAATTACCTGACTTACATTTTCTATATCCAATCCTCTAGCCATTACATCGGTAGCTATCAAAATTCTATTTTCTCCTTTTCTAAATTGCTCGATACTTCGCAATCTGTAGTTTTGAGTTTTATTAGAGTGTATAATACAAATTTCTTCTTTGTAATTTTTTTCTAATTGCTCAAACAAACGATCTGCAATCTTTTTATATCCAACAAAAATTAAGGTTTTATGAAAAGTCTCGGTATCGGCAAGTAAATGCTCTAACAGATTTACTTTTGTATAAAAGTTAGGTACTTTATAACCATATTGTTTAATGTTCTCTAAAGGTGTTCCACTTTTGGCAACAGATATTCTTTGTGGGGTAACAAATATTTCAGAAATCATTTTGTCTACCTCTTCTGTCATAGTCGCAGAAAACATAATATTTTGTCGCTGCTGCGGAAGGATATCAAAAATATTCATTAATTGATGTCTAAATCCTAGATCTAGCATTACATCTACTTCATCTATTACCAATTTTTGTATAGATTTAAGTTGTAAAACTCTACTTACTGCAAGATCGTATAAACGACCTGGGGTAGCAACAATAATATCTAATCCTTTTGCAACTGCTTGTTTTTGGGTGTTTATATTGGTACCACCATAAACTCCTGTAATACGCATGTTAAGATAGGTAGATAATTTTTCGATTTCATCTACTACCTGTACAACAAGTTCACGAGTAGGAACCAGTACTAATACTCTTGGATTGTCTTGTACAGAATATTTTAACATCCTTAAAATAGGAAGCATATAGGCATACGTTTTACCAGTACCAGTTTGTGCAATACCAACTACATCTTTACCAGACATTACTGGTGCAAATGCCTGCTCTTGTATTGGTGTTGGGGTATCAAACCCTAAATCATCAAGGGCATTAATAAGTTGGGTGCTTAAATTTAAATCTCGAAAAGTCAATTTGAATATATTTTTTTTGATGTTACAAAGGTAGCCTTATTTTGGGACTGTATGCATTTTGGTTACTTTTGATTTCTAAATACAATACTAATGAAGAAAATTCTTGCCTTTGCAGGTTCTAATAGCAGTACTTCTATCAATCATAAATTGGTGGGTTTTGTAGTTTCACAAATAAAAGGACATGAAACCAGGGTTATAAGCCTTATTAATTACCCAATGCCGATGTATAGTGAAGATGAAGAAAAGAATAATGGTTTTCCAGGAATGATTATGGGACTAAGACAAGAGATTTCTGAAGTAGATGCTTTGATTATTTCTGTAAATGAGCATAATGGTGGTTGGAGTGCCTTTTTTAAAAACGTAATAGATTGGTTGTCCAGAATAGATCGTAATTTTTTAGAAAACAAGAAAATTTTATTAATGAGTACTTCTCCTGGAAAAAGAGGGGCAGTAAGTGCTTTAGAGTTTGCCAAGGAAGTATTACCAAGATTTGGAGCAGAGATTACAGATAGTTTTAGTTTCCCTTCTTTTTACGAAAATTTTTCGGTAGAATCTAATACGGTAATAGATGAGACTCTTTTATTGGGATTAAACGAAGTTCTAAGTACTTTTGCACATCAAATTGAATGAGCAAGTGCGAAGTAGTAAAGAATACGTTTTAGAAAACCCTTTAGAATTTAAAGCTAAATTATTGCAATGGGCGCAACAGTTTGAAGAGGTTATATGGTTGGATTCTAACGATTATAAACAACAATATTCTAGTTATGATGCAGTACTTGCGGTAGATGCTTTTACTGGTATTAAAACAGATTATTATAATGGTTTTGATAAATTAAAGGAGTATCAGGAACAAACTCAGGATTGGATTTTTGGTTACCTTTCTTATGATCTTAAAAATGATGTAGAAAATCTGGTTTCCAAAAACCAAGATGATCTTGGTTTTCCTGATTTGTGTTTTTTTCAGCCTAAAAAACTTTTTCTGCTTAAAGGTAATACTCTAGAGATTCAGTATTTAAGAATGGTGGATGATGAAATAGAAGAAGATTTTGAATATATAACTGCTATCAGTATAGAAACAGGTGTTTTTGATAAAGACATGGGACAACCATGCGAAAAAATAAAAATAAGCCTTAGGATAACAAAAGATGTATATAAAGAAAAAGTAAATCAAATGCTTGCTCATATTCATCGGGGAGATATATACGAAGCTAATTTTTGCCAAGAGTTTTATGCAAAAAATAGTTGTATACATCCTTTACAGACCTATTATCATTTAAATTCTATTTCGAAACCTCCTTTTGCTACCTTTTTTAAGATGAATCATTGTTATTTATTATCTGCATCGCCAGAACGATATTTAAGAAAGGAAGGCAAAAAAATAATCTCTCAGCCTATAAAAGGTACAGCAAAGAGATCTTTGGATATTAAGGAGGATAAAAAAATGATATCCGATTTAGAAAAAGACCTTAAAGAACGATCAGAAAATATTATGATTGTAGATCTGGTACGAAATGATTTATCCAAAACAGCAACAAAAGGATCGGTTAAAGTTGAAGAGCTGTGTAAAGTATACTCTTTTGATCAAGTGCATCAAATGATCTCGACAGTGGTTTCTGAAATCGGTAGTAATACCTCTCCTGTAGATGTTATTAAAACCACTTTCCCAATGGGAAGTATGACAGGAGCTCCTAAAATATCTGCTATGCAAATTATAGAAAATCTGGAAGAATCTAAAAGAGGATTGTATAGTGGCGCAGTAGGATATTTTTCGCCAGAAGGAAATTTTGATTTTAATGTGGTTATTAGAAGTATATTATATAATAAAGAAAAACAATATGTTTCTTATACTGTTGGAGGAGCAATAACTGCTAAATCAGATCCAGATAAAGAATATGAAGAATGTTTACTGAAGGCAAAGGCTATGCGCGAGGCATTAGAGGGGACTAGTTTTTGAGTATATGACTTGTCTTGTCTCAAACCTTCAAACTCAAAAACTAAATGACTTATTTAATTAAATAAGATTTCTTCTAAAACTCTTTCTTACATCAATAATAATTTCTTTAACCTCTTTGGCAGTCATGTCTTTGATAATTGCTATTTCTTCAAAATTTAATTTGCCAAAAACGAAAAGGTCAATAACTTTAGAGGTTTCCATAGGTAACCAACTATAAAATTTACCTAATAATTTCTGTTTTTTATAGGCAGAAGAAGATTTAGAATCTATAACTCTAAGGATAGCAGAATCTTGGTCATCATAAATAAAATTTAGCTTGTCTTCGGAATTTTGACGATAACAAATATCATCTAACTCTTCTTTCATTATAAGTTCATTATCACCTTCTACGGTATAATTTTCTTCAAGTTCCTTTAGTTCTTTTTTTAAAAAATAACTAGTACTAATATTTTTTTGATGCCACCCTTCGCGTTGATGTAGTTCATCCATAAGCTCATCTGCTATTTTAAAAAGTTGAAGCTCTAGAGATAAAGTATCTATTTCTGTATCTAGATTATCTTGGTGTAATTTAACGATTGCATCATCAATAATACCATTAGAACAATACATGTTTTGAGGTAAAATACCTGTGCTTTCTGCTATATAAAGTCTGTGTTTTACATATGGATGTAAGTGGGGTACGATGGATAATAACTTTTTACTAAATTCCTTTTTATCATCAGTCCTTTTATATTTTTGTAATTCATTAGTGGTATTCATAGGTACTTGATTTAAGAGTTGTTTTCTAAAAATAAGGAAAACAAATTAAATTTAATGTTAAAAACCTGATAATCAGTTTTTAACTGTGGTTTTATTTAGGATTGTGATAGCCATTCAAAATCGTATATTTGAAAAAGCTAAAAAATAGATAATATTAAATTTGTTGTTACAAGAATTTAGAAATCATATTATAACCAATTTTCCTTTTCTTTCAGGAAGCAAATTATTAA
The DNA here is from genome assembly GCF_000430665.1 of Aquimarina muelleri DSM 19832. GTDB lineage: Bacteria > Bacteroidota > Bacteroidia > Flavobacteriales > Flavobacteriaceae > Aquimarina > Aquimarina muelleri. Next base: position 42,693 of record NZ_AUML01000023.1, read on the forward strand.
TTGCTTGTAGTGGAGGATTAGATAGTATTGTCTTAGTAAAACTTTTAGATACGTTAGAAATTGATTTTAGTGTAGCACACTGTAATTTTAAATTACGAGGAAAAGAAAGTGATGGAGACGAGAAATTTATAATAAAGCTAGCAGAAAAACTCCATATCCCTTTTTTTAGAATAGATTTTGATACCAAAAAATATGCAAAAGAACATAAGTTGTCTATACAGATGGCAGCTAGAGATTTGCGATATGATTGGTTTAAAAAACTAGCAACAGAACATGGTTTTGATTATATTTTAACAGCACATCATGCAGATGATAACTTAGAGACTTTTTTGATTAATTTATCTAGAGGTACAGGAATAGAAGGTTTAACAGGAATACCAGAAATTAATGAAATTTTTATTCGTCCTCTTCTTCCTTTTTCCAGAACTGAAATTCTAAAATTTGCCAAGGATAATGTATTGGATTGGAGAGAAGACAGTAGTAATAGTAGTATAAAATATCTTCGGAATAATCTTAGGCACGAAGTAGTTCCCAATTTAAAATTGGTAAACCCGAGGTTTTTATCCAATTTTAATACCACTATAGAGTATCTTAAACAAAGTAACGAGTTTATTCAAGGGCAAATATCTTATCTTAAAAAAGAATTATTTGAAACTTCCGATAAAGGGTACATTAAGATATCAATATGTAAATTGGGTGAGTTTGGAAATCCACGAACCAATTTATATTTTTTATTAAAAGATTATGGATTTAAAGCTTGGGGGGATATTGAGCAGATAATAACAGCTCAATCTGGCAAGCAAGTGTTTTCAGAATCCCATAGATTAGTTAAAGACAGAGGTTATTTATTATTAACTGATATACCTGAAGAGATATCATATCGGGAATATAGTATACCTGAAGAAGAAAGTATGATAATGATTCCTTCTGGAGCACTTAAATTTAAAGTAGTAGTAGGAATTTCAGATACAAACCTGAATACGGTTTATGTTGATAAAGAAAAGTTAAAGTACCCTTTAATTGTAAGAAAATGGAAAGAAGGAGATTATTTTTACCCTTTAGGGATGAAAGGAAAGAAAAAACTTAGTAAATATTTTAAAGACGAAAAATTATCTCTTTTAGCTAAAGAGAGAGTATGGTTATTATGCTCTGGAAAAGAAATTATATGGATTATAAATTACAGAGCAGATAATAGATATAAAATAAGCCCTCAAACAAAACAAATACTTAAAATAACCTTGATCTAATGCGAAATCTAATATTACTAATCACTTTACTATTTTCTACAATACTTTTTTCGCAAACATTAGATCCTATTAAATGGAAAGCAAGTGTAGAAAAAGAAACAGAAGATACTTATGTATTACATTTTAAGGCTACATTAGATAAAGGCTGGCATTTATATTCACAAAATGAGGCAGAAGGCGATGAAATAGCACCTACACCTACAGAATTCACTTTTGATAATACACCGCAAACATATACCCTTGTAGGAGAAACTAATGAGCCAAATGGAATTGAAAAATATGATAACATCTTCGAAATGGATGTTAAGTATTTTGAAGATAAAGCTGTCTTTTTTCAAAAAATAAAGCTTGTAGATAAAAATATAAAACAAATAAACGCAGAGGTGTTCTTTTCGGTATGTGATGACGAAAGATGTCTTGCACCAGAAATAGTACAATTTAATATAAATCTTGATGGTGCAGCAGTTGAAAATAAAGGAGATCTTTCAAGTATTACAGCAAAGGATCAAGAAAAATCAAAAGGATTAGATATAAACGTAAAAGGATGGGATGTTTACCCTTCAGAAGATACGGAAGAGAAAAGTTATTTCACCATATTTATTTTAGGCTTTTTAGGAGGATTAATAGCATTATTAACCCCATGTGTTTTTCCTATGATACCACTTACGGTTTCCTTTTTTACCAAAGGAAATAAGGATCGTAAAAAAGGATTGTTTAACGCCATTTTATATGCGTTTTTTATATTTATAATCTATATTTTATTAAGCTTACCATTTCATTTGTTAGACTCTTTAGATCCAGAAATATTAAACAACATTTCTACAAATGTCACTCTTAATATTGTGTTCTTTGTTATTTTTATAGTGTTTGCTATATCCTTTTTTGGATATTTCGAAATAACATTGCCAGCATCTTGGAGTAATAAACTGGATAGTAAAGCAAATAGTATAGGAGGTGTTATAGGTATCTTTTTTATGGCATTAACATTGGCATTAGTTTCCTTTTCATGCACAGGGCCAATCCTAGGATCTTTGTTAGGAGGGTCGTTAAGTAGTGATGGTGGAGCAATGCAGTTAAGCTTTGGTATGGGAGGATTTGGTTTGGCTTTGGCTTTACCATTTGGGTTATTTGCTCTGTTTCCTAATTGGTTGAATTCTTTACCAAAAAGCGGAGGTTGGTTAAATACTGTAAAAGTAGTATTAGGTTTTGTAGAATTAGCATTGGCGTTTAAGTTTTTATCCAATGCAGACCTTGTAGAACACTGGGGTATTTTAAAACGAGAAATATTTATAGGAATTTGGATTGTAATAGGTGTAGTAATGGTTTTATATCTTTTTGGAAAAATACGTTTTCCACATGATAGCCCTATACAAAAACTAAGTATTGGTAGAAAAACATTAGGAGTATTAATTTTAGCATTTGTAATTTACTTAATCCCTGGGCTAACCAATACCACGTATGCAAATTTAAAATTGTTAAGTGGTTTTCCTCCTCCTTTATTTTATAGTATTTATGAAAAAGAAGCACATGGGCCATTAGGGCTTAATGCATATACCGATTTTGAAGAAGGACTTAAAGCAGCCAAAATACAGAATAAACCCATTATATTAGATTTTACAGGATGGGCATGTGTAAACTGTCGTAAAATGGAAGAGCAGGTGTGGAGTCATCCAGAAATTATGGATATACTTAAAAACGAGTATATCTTAATATCTTTGTATGTGGATGATCGAAAAGAATTATCAGAAAAAGATCAATTTAAATATTTGAAATCCGAAGGAAGAGTAAAAGATATTAGAACGATAGGGGATAAGTGGGCAACTTTTCAAACTCTTAATTTCAAAAACAATTCGCAACCTTATTATGTGCTTTTAGATACAGATATTAATTTATTGAACCATACTACAGCATATACACCAGATACTGACGAATATTTAAAGTGGTTAAAAACAGGCCTAAAAAACTATAAGAAATAAAACCTTTAAATTAAAAACCACTAATGAATATTTTTATAAGTATATGTGGTATGTTGTTTCTGTTTTTTTTAGTTTTATTTTTTAAGTATCGAGTTTTGTCTTCAAATACAGTTATAATAATTGATTCTTCTATACAATATAAAATAGTAGATATAGAGCAGAAAGATTATTTAAGATATAGTTTTGAATCATTAAATAAAAATAAAAGAGTATGGCTCGATGATTCTTCTGGTACTATTAAATGGCTATATGTAAATAAAGCGGATTTCGATAGGCTATGGCCTGAAAGCCCTTTTAAAATGGTAGAGAAAAATTACTATATAAAAGCAAAATTCAAACTAAAAAAAATGTTTTTTGGAGATTATAGCATAGCAAAAGTTATAGCATTCGAAAAAGTTACAGGAAGACCTAACATAAAAAAATAATAGACTTTATATAATGGGATTATGCAGGTTTGTGTTATTCCTTAATATACGCATATGGATGATAAGGTGTTAAAATCTCCTTAAAGCTGTACTGGTCGCAACGCCATTTTTTTATCTTCATCGATAAACTAAATTTATACCAATGCGATCGGTCAGATTAATTATTTTAAACAGTATAGTCCTTCTATACACTATTACTACATTCTCTCAAGAATTAGCCTCTTTTGATATAAAAGAGCAATACACAAAACAAGAGGTAGATATCGTTATGAGAGACGGTGTTAAACTGCACACCACAATTTATACCCCAAAAGATACTTCGAAAAAACATCCTATTTTGATGCAAAGAACTCCGTATAGTTCAAGACCTTACGGTGAGAATCAGTTTCCTTCTAAAATAGGACCAAATGAGTTTCTGATGAAAGAAGGTAACATTATTGTTTATCAGGATGTTCGTGGGCGCTGGATGAGTGAAGGGGTGTATGATAATATGCGTGCTTATATTCCTAATAAAACAGATAAACAGTTTGATGAAGCTAGTGATACTTATGATACTATAGATTGGTTAGTTAAAAATGTAGCCAATAACAATGGTAAAGTTGGGATTTGGGGTATTTCTTACCCTGGTTTTTATGCAACTTATTCCCTGTTAGATTCGCATCCTGCTTTAAAAGCAGTGTCTCCACAAGCGTGTATAGGAGATTTCTTTTTTGATGATTTTCATCATAATGGAGCATATTTATTGAGTTATTGGAGAGTAACACCTTTATTTGGTCTCGAAAAAACGAAGCCAACCTCAGAGCCTTGGTACAAATTTGCAGAATTACCAACAGAGGATCAATATCAGTTTTTTTTGGATGCAGGTCCATTAACTAATTTGGATACATATTATAAAGAAGATAATGTATTTTGGACACAATTAAAAGAGCATCCAAATTATGATGATTTCTGGAAAAAAAGAGGAATCATTCAACACTTAAAAGACGTTAAACCAGCTGTTATGGTAGTAGGAGGTCTGTTTGATGCAGAAGATTTATATGGCCCTTTTGAAACCTACGAAAATATCGAAAATAAAAGTGAAAATTATAATATAATGGTATTCGGTCCATGGAGTCATGGAGATTGGGCAAGAACGAAAAAACGACAGGCAATAGGTAATGTATATTTTGGAGATGATATTTCTTTAAATTATCAAAAAAATATAGAGACCCCATTTTTTAATCACTTTTTAAAAGGGGAAGCAAATGGAAAAACAGGCTTGCCAGAAATTCAAATTTTTGATACCGGAAAAAAAGAATGGAATTCTTATGAAATCTGGCCTCCAAAAAATGTAAAGAAAAAAACGTTTTACCTTTCAGATAATGAAGTATTGTCGGATAAAAATAAGGAAGGCTTTTCAGAATTTATAAGCGATCCCAAAAAACCAGTACCATATTCTGAAGATATTAAAATGGTATTTACACCTCGAAAATATATGACAGATGACCAAAGATTTGCAGCACGTCGTCCAGATGTGTTAGTTTTTGAAACACCAATACTTACTGAAGATATGACCTTATCCGGTGAGGTTTTAGCAAAATTGAAAGTAGCAACTACAGGTACAGATGCAGATTGGATAGTGAAATTAATAGATGTATATCCAAATGACGCCAAAGACACAGAAGAAACGCAAGCGTATTTAAAAATGGCAAATTACCATATGATGGTGCGTAGCGAAGTAATGAGAGGGCGTTTTAGAAATAATTTTAGTAAACCAGAACCTTTTATTGCAAACCAAAAAACAGATGTAAATATAAAATTACAGGATATACATCATACTTTTAAAAAAGGACATAAAATACAGGTTCAGGTACAAAGCACATGGTTTCCTTTTATAGATTTAAACCCACAGAAATATGTGCCTAATATTTTTAAGGCAGATGCATCCGATTTTAAAAAGCAAACACACAAAGTATATTATGATTCAGTAATAGAAGTTTCCATTTTAAATAACTAAATAACCCAAAACTAGTATTATGAATAAAATAAAAACAAGCATACTACCTTTGTTATTTTTCTTTACGGTAATTAGTTGCAAAGAACAAAAAAAACAACCTGATAATCAATTAAGCCATGCTTCGCAAGAAATAGAGGAGCATTCTAAAAAATTAAATGATTGGTTTGAATCTCAATTTGAAAAAGAAGTAGCTAGGTCTCCTAAGTGGCAAACCTATTTAGGAATAAAAACAGAAGATTATGGTAAGTGGGATGATATCTCTCCTAAAAGAGAAGCTGAAGATCTAAAACGGACAAAAGAAAGATTAGCATATTTGATAGATTCGATTGATGTCTCTAAACTAAATAAAGCAGCATCTCTTAGTTATAAACTAATGAAACAAAAGCTAGAAGATGAAATAAAACATTTTGACTATAGATTTTATAATTACCCGGTAAATCAAATGCATGGAATGCAAGCAGAAATACCTGCTTTTATGATCAATATGCATAGAATTGAAAATAAGAGCGATGCAGAGGCTTATATTTCTAGATTAAACGGAATGAACGCACTGTTTGCCCAAGCTATAGAAAATATAAAAATGAGAGAAAAAAATGGTATTCTTCCTCCTAAGTTTGTTTTTGAAAAGGTTTTAAGTGATAGTCGTAATATTATTATAGGACATCCATTCGATAAGTCTAATAAAGAAAGTACCTTATTTGCGGATTTTAAAAGTAAGATAGAAAAAATAGAGTTGACAGATGAAGAGCAAAAAGATTTAATCTCCAAATCAGAAAAAGCTATGATAGAAAATGTGATGCCAGCTTTTAAAAACCTTATTACATTGTTAGAAGATCAGCAAAAAAGAGCAACTACAGAGGATGGTGCATGGAAATTTCCTAAAGGAGATGCTTTTTATAATATAGCATTACAGCGCATCACTACTACAGATATGACCGCAGAGCAAATACATAAACTTGGGTTAAAAGAGGTAGAACGTATCCATAAAGAGATGCGTGACATTATGAAACAAGTTAAATATAAAGGTACATTACAAGACTTTTTTAGCTATATGAAAGAAGATGAAAAGTTTTATTTCACAAATACTGAGGAAGGAAAAAAAGCATACCTTACACAAGCAGTTGAGCTTATTGATACTATGAAATCCAAGTTAGATGAACTTTTTATCACAAAACCCAAAGCAGATATCATTGTAAAAGCAGTAGAGTCTTTTAGAGAAAAAAGTGCTGGAAAAGCCTTTTATCAAAATGGAACACCAGATGGATCCAGACCAGGAACATATTATGCAAACCTATACGATATGAAAGCAATGCCAAAGTACCAGATGGAAGCATTGGCATATCACGAAGGTATACCAGGGCACCATATGCAAATATCTATTGCACAGGAATTGGAAGATGTTCCTAAATTTAGAAAATTTGGAGGATATACCGCGTATTCAGAAGGATGGGGATTGTATACAGAACTATTACCAAAAGAAATAGGTATGTATAGTGACCCATATTCTGACTTTGGAAGACTAGCTATGGAGTTATGGAGAGCTTGTCGATTAGTAGTAGATACTGGGATTCATCATAAAAAATGGACAAGAGAAGAAGGTATAAAGTACTATAAAGATAATACACCAAATGCAGAAAGTGATGCAATAAAAATGGTAGAACGCCATATTGTAATGCCAGGTCAGGCAACTGCATATAAGATAGGGATGAATAAAATTTTGGAACTACGGGAAAATGCAAAGAAAAAACTTGGTGATAAATTTGATATTAGAGAGTTTCATGATGTAGTATTAACTAATGGAGCAGTCCCACTTACTATTTTAGAAGAATTAGTAGGAGAGTGGATAGTAAGTAAAGATCTAGATCAAGCTATGAAGCAATAGGGATTAAATAAAAGAAGAAAAACCTCACAGGTCTTAAAAAAAGCCTGTGAGGTTTTTTGGTTATTAAATTCTTTTAAATTGAAAAAGCTACAATGTATATTTATTAAAATATTCTCTATATACGTTTCTTATAAAAAAGTATAATGAAAAAATCAATATTATTAATCCTAGTAATTTTCATATCGTTATCCTGTATAGAAAAAGATAATAGCGATAAAAAGCAAATAGAATCCAAATATAAAAGTATTGAGGTTCCTGTTTTTAAAATCAATAAAGAGAATTTTGCAGCACTACAAAGTTTGCATTTTTATCACTCGGTAGGAGGAAAGCCGATAAAAGAAGAAACTTTGGTAGAGATGAAATACGATAAGGATTTTTTAGAAATAAAATTTGAATGTAGAAATAATCCAAGGATAGATCAAAACTATTATACCCAAGATAACTCATACTTATTTCATCAGGAAGTATTTGAGCTTTTTATAAGTAATGGAAAGGAAGCAAAGGAAAACTATTTAGAAATTCAGTTAAACCCTAATAACGCCTTGTTTTTAGGTAAGGTAACCAATAAATATAAAAGTGATAACTCTTATGCATTAGAGCTTATAGATATATCGACATCAGGTGTACAACATAGTGTAGAAAAAGATATTAAAAATGAGACTTGGAAAGGATATTTAAAACTACCAATTGCCTTGTTACAATATCCAAATAAAAAATCAGAAACTGTTTTTAGGTTAAATATGTTTAGGATTATTTCTAATATAGATCATACAAATGAAGATTGGAGTGCTAATGCAGAAAATGCAACTTTTGCCTGTTGGAACAGTCCTAATACGGCAAAACCAAAATTTCATGCTCCAGAGCATTTTGGTTATTTGGTATTGGAATAACAGCTACACTATCTACAATTTTAAAGAAAATCTTTTTTGCTGTAACCAACCAGTAAAAATAACTACTAGTAACGCAAATGCAAAAGATACAAGTAACCCGATTATAGAAGTGTTTAAATAATCAGGTAATCTAATATCGATCATATTACGTATAGGATATATAAAATAAGGGATCATATAACAAGTTAGTGTTGCAGTGCCTGCCGGAGCAATTATTTTTGCCCAATTTACTTGCTTTTTTACATCTGCAATATAATATAGTAAAACAAATAAAAGGATACCTATACCTGTACATATAGCAAGCCATGATGGGGTTCCCTGTATTTTTGAAATTCCCCAATACGGTCTGGTTGCTAATCCATAAATGATTTGTACTATACCTAGTGTAATTAGGGATATATATCGCCATTTTATTACACTACCAGATAGTTTTTGAAATAGTAATATAACGATAATACCCGCAGTCGTAAAAGCAGGAATGGTACCTGTATAAATAGGAGAGAAGGCACGTATAAATTCATTTTCAGAAGTAATTCCATTTATTGAATTAACAACACATAAAATATTGAAAATAAACCATAGTACAATCATTATAGGCAAACTCCTTTTGCTGTATAGATATACTAGTGCATTAACACCATATGCCCAACCAATTAAACCCAGAATTCCCCACCAATGGGATTTCATCCAACTTTCCCCTAAAGAACCACCTTTGTATATGACAGCCAAAAAGAGAAGTATTGCAAAACCAAAAACTTGAAAATAGATATGCCATCTTTTAGAAACAGGGCTTTTTTTCCAATTCATCCAAATTAATCCCACAGCAAAAGCCATAAATAAACACCATGTGTATTTGCTTATTGGCATACTTTCTTCATGAATAGACTCATAATTAACCATAAAGAAACCTATGAGTAAAAGAGAAAAAGCACGTATGATTATATGTTTTGCAATTAGTTCTTTTTTTTCATTTTTTAAAACCCTGTTTTTGATAGCATAAGGGATGCTAAGCCCAACAATAAATAGAAATAGAGGAAATATAATATCTGAAAATCCCATATAATCCTCGCTAGCTTTAGCATGAGTAAGCCATTTAGGGATGTTTTTAAGTGTCCAAAAATCGTTTACCCAAATCATTAAAACCATTGTTAAGGCTCTAAAGATATCTATAGATGCTATTCTCATATATAAAACTTAATTTTTAGTAAAATCAGTATGAATCACGTTTTGTAAAACTTTCCAGTGTGCATCTGTCATTCTATTTGGTGTAAATAGGCAAACTCCTGTTGCACCATTTTTCATAGATTCCTTAATAGCGTTTTCTAACTCTTCGGGTAATAATCCATGATTTTCTGGATCTGCTTCTTTAGCTTTAGTATCGGGTTTTGGGCAAATAAATAACCCACTATATACAGGTTTTTTATCAGATACAGAGGATACCTCTTCTTTAGTAAGTTCTCCAATCCATTTAGTGTCCTCTAAGTAAAAATCATTATAATTCATAGGATAAAATGCATCCAAATTCCATTTGTTCCACTCTTGTCTGACCAATTTTTTTGCTACAGAGTTTGGTCCAGGAAAAACAGCAGCATTAATTACTTTATTTTTACGATGTACTACATCTGCTAATTTGTTTACTATATTTGTTATTAAATCATAACGGAATTGTTTCCATTCTTCTACTTGCGATGGATCTTCAATTTCTTTAATGTCAATACCAGATTTTGATTTGAAGTCGTTAGTACAGGTATCGCAATAACAATAATCAAACTGAGGATATTCTTTATCCATTACTAGTTCATATTTTTCCCACAGCCCTTCGGCTAATATTACATCAGGAAAACGAATATAATCTAAATGAATTCCGTCTATTTCTTCTATATCAGCAATACTACTATATAAATTCTCTAAAAAATCATATACCTCTTCTCTATTAGGACATAAAAATTGATAATGAGATACATAGGCAGGTTTATCAAAAGCAGATTCACCTTTTCTATTTATAGCATACCATTCTGGTTTTAATGCGGGGTTATTGTTTTGTACCATAGTAGGAATCCATGCATGAAATTCCATTCCTACTTGCTTTACAATTTTTCCTACCCTTTTATAGGTAAGAGGATCATGTCCCGCAGAATACATTAAACCATCTACTCCTTTATTTTTTAAATCTTGATATTCCTTTTTTAGTTCTTCATCAGTGGCATCTTGTGGTAATTGTGCCCAAGCATAAAGAGGGATTTTATAAGGAGAAGAAACCATTACTTTTTTTACTTCTTTTTTACAAGAAGCGATTAAAAAAACAAATACAAGAATCGAAAATATTTTTTTCATTACATTAATTTTGATAGAGTGCATCAGAATTACTTAAAAAAAGTAAGCTTTTCAATTTTTTTCTACAAAGAGCATGTTTTTTGCTAAATACAACATGTTTTTTAGTACGTATGTTATATTTTTTTGATCCTTTATCTTATAGTAGATATTAAGTCACTATTATACCAAGAATGTATTTTTAATAGAGTATCTTTAACAAAGTATTATTTATCTGTTGATATTAATCATCTCTTCGCACTACTTCAGCGAATTGCTGAGGTTTTTTTAAACCCTCATTTTGATTAATAAAACTCTAGTGGCCACTTAATGCCTGATTGCTAGAAATTAACTATCTAAGAGTAAATTTAATCTTACGTCTTGCTAATTTGATTACTCTGCAATTCGTTTTCAATTTTAAAATACATGGCTTTATTAAAAATGGGTGTTATTGGAACTTCAAAAAAAGAAGACGAAAGGCGTGTGCCTATTCATCCGGAACATTTAAAAAGACTTCCAGAACATATTCGCAAACAACTTATTTTTGAAAAAGGTTATGGAGCGCCTTTTCATATCGAGGATGAAGAAATCAGCGATTTAACAGGCGGAGTAGCAACAAGAAGTGAAATATTATCTGATATTGGTTCTGTTATTATAGCCAAACCTATTTTATCTGATTTAGAAGAGCTTAAAGATCAAGGTATTATTTGGGGGTATCCTCATTGTGCCCAACAAATGCAAATAACACAAACAGCTATAGATAAAAAATTAACTTTGATTGCTTTTGAAGATATGTATGTATGGAACCCTAATGGACAAATGGGAAGACATACTTTTTATAAAAACAATGAAATGGCTGGATATAGTGCAGTTATACATGCACTTCAATTAAAAGGTATAGATGGCCATTATGGGAATCAACGAAAAGTAATTATTTTTAGTTTTGGTGCCGTAAGTAGAGGTGCCATTTATGCTTTAAAAGCACATGGTTTTAGAGATATAACGATCTGTATTCAAAGACCAGACCATGAGGTTAGAGAAGAGGTGTTGGATGTACATTACACAAGACTTAGAAAAGGGAATGAGAACGAAGCTAGATTGATTGTTGTAGAGCATGATGGCTCAGAACGACCATTATTAGATCTGATACATGAATCTGAAATAATAATTAATGGTACATATCAAGATACAGATGATCCCATTGATTATATAAAAGAAGATGAAAAATCTATGCTTAAACCTGGTACACTAATAATAGATGTTAGTTGTGATGAAGGGATGGGATTTTATTTTGCTAAACCTACCACTTTTAAAAACCCAATAATAGCAATTGATAAAATTGATTATTATGCAGTGGATCATACGCCAAGTTATTTTTGGGAAAGTGCTTCCAGATCCATTTCTGCCGCATTAATTGTGCATCTGCCATCTGTGATATCTGGTCGTGAAAGCTGGAATGAAAATATGACTATTAAGAATGCTATAAATATTGATAGAGGTGTTATTGTAAAAGATTCCATTCTTAGGTTTCAAAATCGTGATATCAACTATCCACATAAAGTAAATGAGCTAATATAGAATAGATCTCGACAAATTTATTTTATAGAAAGTAAAGCAATGATTACAGATATAGAAGTAAACAAACCAGTACCTATCGTTCCTGAAAAACAATTAGAATTGTTTAACCATACTACAGATGTTATGCTTACGATAAAAGCATTAGAAGCTGGTAAATTAGTATTAATAACAGAGTTTTATAGCAATGGATTATTATTACTTAAGGCATTAAAGATACACCTTAACAAAAAAATGACTTGTAGGTCTTTTAAAGAGCAACGTGAGTATCGGTCAGAATACCGTAAGTTGACCAATCTTATTTTAATAGCAATCGTAGATCATAAATTGATAGTAAAAAAAGCTCCTTTTATTGGTTGGTTAGAAAAATTTTATCCATATAATAATAATTTCTTACTAACATTTCCTCAAATACAAGGATTAAATAGTGCTTGGCAATGGTATCAAAATGGGATTTCTATTCCTGTATTACGAAATAAAGTACATCCTTATTATGGCACTTATTTCCCTACACGTTTTGAACATTTAGAACTTTTTGATAATTGGTTAAAACGATACCAGGGACCTAAAAAATCTGCAATAGATATTGGTTTTGGGAGTGGTGTACTTTCTTTTCAAATGATAAAACATGGTTTTCAAAAGATTTGTGGCACAGATACCAATCCTAATGCGGTTGTTGGATTAACAGATTTTATGAAAGATACGAAGTTGTCCAGAAAAATAGAATTAGATTTTGGAGATCTTTTTGGGAAGTTTAGAAAACAAACTGAGCTAATTGTTTTTAATCCACCTTGGTTGCCAGAATCTTATGATCTGGATAGTATGGATAAAGCTATTTATTATGATAAAAATCTGTTTTCTGTTTTTTTTGCAGAAGCAAAACAACGACTTTTACCAGAAGGAAAACTAGTACTCTTATTTTCGAATTTAGCACAGATAATAAATATAACAAAAGAACATCCCATAGAAAAGGAACTATCCGAAGGAGGTCGATTTCAATTAGAAAAATGTTTAAAAAAGAAAGTGAAGACAGCTTCTGAAAAAACAAAGCGAGATCAATATTGGCGTTCTTCTGAAGAAGTACAGCTTTGGGTACTTACTAATAAATAATACTTAATGATATTAGTAGAGTGATTATTAAATTATTTGAAAATCAAAGGTTTAGTGTTTTAGGTGATAACAGTTTTTTTGGATCATTGGTTTTAATAATTTGCTATCCGTTTTTATGTTTTTACCCTACCAAATTGCTAGGTATAGAAAGATCTTTTCTTAAAAGAAGCAAGAGAAAGACCTTAATACTATATTATTTATTTTATATAGCGACTCTTTTTTCTTCGATTAAGATAAAGAAAAAAACCTGTTATTGGTAAAGAAGCTCCTATAAGACCAGCAAGAAATACCAATGTTTTACCTCCTAATCCCAGTAAACTACCTGTATGGATATCATAATAAAGACTTTTAAGCTTTTGACCTGCATTTTTTTCTTCATCAAGTTTTGATCCTATAATTGCACCGTTATCAGGATTTGCATAATATATATCTGAATCTCCATACTCATCTACATCTGAAGAATTCAATACTCGTAGTGGTGCTTTGTTTGTATTTGGGAAATAATAAATAAATAAATCTTTATTTACTCTTTGATGAATTATTTCTTTTTTTAATACATCTAGTGCTTGTTCTTTAAAAGGAGTTTCTAAAATTGTTATCTTTTTTTCTACTTGTTTTTTTTCAAAAGTGACCGCCATGTACAGCATATTATCTACCCAGTTAAATGTCCATGTGATACCAGTTATAGCCAAAACTATAAGAATTGAAGCTCCATAAAACCCTAAGACCTTGTGTAGATCGTATGTTAATTTTTTTTTAGGAGCATTAGTTTTGATACTAAACTGTGATTTTCTGCCTTTTGCATTTTTAAAAATTTTCTTGTTCTTAGGAAACCAAAGAATCAAACCACTAATCAAGGATATAATAAATATGATAATAGAATAACCTATAATTTGAGTACCTATTTTTCCCAATAATAAGTTCCTGTGTAAGTATAAGATAACAGTAAAAAAATCTTTTGATAGAGGTGTTTCTTTTAGTAACTCTCCTGTGTATGGATTCATATAAGAATAATAATATTCTTTATCTTTTACAGTCAATAATATAATAGATCGAGAAGGCTTCTTAAAATCGTATAACCTTCGTATAACATGATTTGAATGCTTTTTATAAGAGTTTACTATGTTTTCTAAGGGTAACTTGATCGATTCCGTAGGTATGTCTACACTATAATGAGAATGTATCAAAGTTTTTAGCTCTTTTTGAAACGTATAAATCGAACCTGTAATACATACGATAAAGACAATAACCCCAGTGGTTAACCCTAACCATAAATGTATTCTTTGTATTGTTTTTCTAAAGGTGTTTTTTATCATTTATAGATGTAATTATTTTTTTGTTATAATCTAAGCTCTTCTTAAATAGGTTATTTTACTCATTTCTCCTAAAAAAAAGGAAAGAGGTACTAAATAAAAAAAAATCAAATTTAAGTATAATTATGCATTATACTTTTGTTATTTATATTTTATCTAAATAATAGTGTTAGCAAAATTAGTTTCTAAAGGAAGATAAAAATGACGCATTGTGGATAAAAAAAGACGAAATACATAAATTCATAATATACAGAAAAATTAGATAAGAGTTTTAAAGCTTTAAGTTCCACACCTTAAAAATATTTATTGAATAGCAAAGAGGGTTTTTGAATGCCCGCTCTGTTTCGTAATACAATTACTAGTTTATCGAATAATTTTTCTTCAAAACATTTTGATTTGGTTCATAAACGAATTCGTTTAAGTATAATTCATATAGTATGGTACTTAATTATAAATGAAAGATTAGAACTACTACTCCATAATGAAGTACGGTTTTTGTGGGATTTACGCTCATGACTCCAAACAGGTTCTATCCAATAATATTTGTCATGATCACCATATTAACTAACATTTTATTCCTATTTTATCTCTTTCTTACTTAAAATGAAAATGACAGTATTCTTTGTTATTAAAATGCGCTAAAAACTAAAGGTGTTTACAGGGGTTTTTTTGTAAAAAAACTGATTTTTAATTAATTATAGTTAATTAACAGAATATTTAGAGAAATTATAATTTCTATAAATATTTTGTTAATATTAGTTAATACTTGACACAATAAATGTATAAGGTTGTTCTTTTAGGGTAATTAAAACCTGTTTTTTACAAGTAATACTAAAGAATATTCACTTTTACTAATAAATCAAGACTACTAAATGAAATCTATCAATTCTCTGAACAAAAAATATAGAATCAAAAATAATATGGAATTGTTTACTTATCTTATATTTCTGGGATTTCTCCCTAAAGCATCTATAATTCTCTTTCCTCAGTATTGTATAAAAAAGGAGTTCTTTGAGATGCATACCTCTTAAGAATTATAGAAAAGCCTTAATTGACTAATAATACATTACTTTATCTTAATAAATTTGTTCTATAACATTTTTTTTAAATCATAATATAATTCTATATCTATAGATTTTATTTCTAAAAAAAACACGAAATGTTCGGCACACAAATGCATTGGATTACTTTTGTAATTCTCATCTTTCAAATATTGGTTTTATTCGCGCAAATCTTATTTTATTTTGCTAGGCCGAATGATCCATCCAGGATACGTTTTCTTATTCTTATTACTGTTTTTGTAATACATAATTTGTTGGCAGGATTATTACCAGATCCAAACATACCATTGTCTATATTTTTTCAAAACATCCTTACCTATGCAGGAGGGATTACGGCTGCGATATATTTGATTTATTACATCTACAAGGAATTTAAAATATTCTATTTTAAATTCCTTAAAATTAAATCATTAATACAAATAATGTGTATTTCTTTTTTTACTCTTTTCATTGTTCCATATTATTTTTCAAACGATTTACAATTTTCCAAAAAACTATTTTTAGGTGTACCGATACTTCTTTCTTCTATCTTTTCTATTCATATAGGAGCTTTTTTTTTAAAACGCTATACAAAAAAGAAAAATGAAGAGTCAAAATATATTAGAAATAGAATTCTAGCAGGGTTTTTGGGTTTACTCTCCGTACTAGCTATGACTATCACAGCTATTTTGGGAGATTATCAAGCAATAGAACAATCTACTATGAATTTTGGTTTAACTGCTGTTATAGCTACACATATTCATGAGTTTATTGTGCAAAGAAGAGAAGAGGCTTTCGTGTTAGCACAACTTCATGTTAAACAAGACAATATTCAAATACAAATTGCTAAAGAGATTATTGAAAATATTCTTATAAAATTTGAAAAATTTGAAAAAGAAGAGAGATACTTGAAAGGAAAAGTAACTTTAGGGTTGCTGGCAAAAAAATGGAAGACCAATTCCAAATATCTATCGCATATAGTCAATACACATAAAGGAAAATCATTTACTCAATATGTTAATGATCTAAGGATTGCTTATTTTAAGAAAAGAATAATAGTTGATGAAGAATTTAGGAATTATACCTTAAAAGCAATGGCTAAAGAGCTTGGATACACTTCTACAGGAACATTTGTGAACGCTTTTTATAAAAAAGAGCGCATAAAATTGTTTGATTATATCCAAAAGGTAAGGAGCAATTTTCGTAATCATCCCTAAAGGTTTAAAATCTAAAAATTGAACTATTCAATTATAGACTATATAAAATTGTATTCATAAAACGTAATCATTCTATTTTTTTGTCAAAAAAATAACCCCACGATCGATGAAGATCTGTGAGGTTATTTTTATAACAAATATTTTTATAAAATGTGATTACAGATTATTTTACTGCGATTACAGATATTTCTACATTTACAAATTTTGGTAGAGCAGCAACGGCAACAGTTTCTCTAGCAGGAGCAGTATCATCACTAAAATAAGCACCATAAACAGCGTTTACTTCAGAAAAATTATTCATGTCGTTTAAAAAAATAGTGGTTTTAATCACATTTTCAAATGTCATTCCAGCTTCATCTAATACAGCTTTTAAGTTTTGCATTACTTGTTCAGCTTCTTTAGTAATAGTATCTAATACTAATTCTCCTGTTTCTGGATTAATAGCAATTTGTCCAGAAGTATATAATGTATTTCCGCTTAAAATAGCTTGATTATAGGGACCAATAGGAGCAGGAGCTTTGGGTGTAGTTATAATTTTTTTCATAAGAAGAGTATATAGTTTTAATTTTATTTAATATTTTTTTCAAACCTACAACTGTCTATCTGGCTCTCGTCTTTTATCCCATTTAATATCACTAAGTACAGAAGATTTGATACCAATAAAGAAATTCCAAGATGTTCTATTACTAAAAGGAATCCAGTTAAAATTCATGATCCAACTTTCTAAATCTCTTTGAAATCTTAAATTTGTATAAGTAAACCCAGGGTTTTTAAGATCATATCCAGAGGATATACCAACAGACCATTTTGGGGCAAGCTCGACATCTCCAGAAAACATTATAGAATGTGAGGATATTTCATTTTGTCGTGCACTATTACTATAATTTACATTATAAGACAATCGCAATGACCAGGGTATTTTATAATTATAGTTCTTTACGTCTTTATCAGATTCTTTATCCTTAGACTTATCATAGGATTGTGAGTCTCCAAAATTTGTACCTCCTCCAAAAAGGTTATCAGGCCTTCCTTCGTTTCTAAAAGTTTGATTTTCGTAAGGATCTTCATTAGACTTTCCTTTATCAAAATCTTTACTAGAAAAAGAATATCCAAAATTAGCACTAGCTCTGGTTAAACGAAAAAGGCTACCACCATTATCTATATTCCAAACATCAATTTTACGATTATTATTGTCTAATGCATACGGATCTAATTGTGTATTAAAGTTAATGTCCAGTTTATTTTGGATAATAGGTATATTACCAGTAATAGATAATGGACTAAGCTTTAAAGAATCTCCAGCAATATTATATGAAGTACTTAAATTAAGATTATTTAGCAAAGTAATTTTTTTAGACTCTGTAGCAGTAGAGTCTTTGCTTTTTACTTTCATTTCTAGATTATTACTCAAAGAAAAACCAATACTGCTAGAAAACACATTGCTCGGAGCTCCAAAATATCCTCCTTCAAATCTAGAATATTCTACTACTTTAGTTTCATCAACATTAGTGGTATTAGGATTGTCTGTGACTGTATAAGAATCATAAAACTCACTAAAAGCAGGATTAATGTTATAGCTTACAGATGGTCTCATGGTATGTCGTATAGCTTCTACTTTATTCCCTTTCTTGAAATTAAAAGTACCATATATTGTAGTTCCTATACTAGTAGAAAAATTATAAGTTCTAAAGGAATCAAAACCTTTTATAGTATCTCGTACTATTTCTCCTGCGCCATCTTTTGCATCAGGATCGTAACTTTGTTTAATAGTTTCAAAAACCCAGTTTTCTTGAAAATTTGTTCCTGCGGAAGCACTTAAGTATTTAAATATTTTAAAATTTGTACTAAGAGGTATAGTGTGTTGCATGCCAAGTTGAGCATCATTAAACATTTTGGCTTTAAATAAGAGACTGTCTCTGGTGGTAATCCTGTTTTCTCCTCTAAAATTATATTGTGTATTTATATTGTGTATAATTCCTTTTTTAACTCCAATTTTTGGAGCAAAAGGAAATACTCTTGAAACACTAACACTTGTATTGGGTAGAGACAAGTTTACTACTTCTGTTCTGGTGTTAGAATTATGTGTTGCAGCAATATTAGCATTTACTTGTGGCTCTCCTTGAAATGTTTTAGAATAGGATATAGAGGAACTTAATTGATTGTTTAAGAAGTTACCAGTGTTTAATTGATTAGTGGATTGTTGAAAGAAATCACTACTACCAAAGTTTACAGAGGCAGAGAATCTGGAATTTGGATTAGATTTTGCATCTTGGCTATGCGTCCATTGTATATTATATGTTGTGGTCTTAGAAAAATCAGGAAAGCCTCGTTCGCTTTGTAAATTGTTCTCGTATCGAAACCTTAGATTACCTCTAAATTTATAACGCATAGCATAAGCCGATTCTGTAGCTAAAGTATAACTGCCATTAGTATAGTAATCCCCTGTTAATGTTAAGTCAACATAATCACTAATAGCAAAATAGTATCCTCCATTTTGCAAAAAATATCCGCGATTATTTTCCTCTCCTGGGCTAGGAAGTATAAATCCAGATGTCCTATCCTCAGTAAGCGGAAAATACCCAAAAGGTAGTCCCAATGGTGTTGGAACATCTGCAATAAACATATTAACTAATCCAGTTACAATTTTCTTTTTAGGAACAAACTTAATCCTTCGAGCATAAAAATAATATTCAGGATCATCAATATTATCTGAAGTAGTAAATTTTACATTCTTCATATAAACTACAGAATCATTTTCTCTTTTAGAAATCTCGTTTTTAATCTTAAACCCGTTTTGTTCTGTTCTAGAATTATAAATAAGTGCTTTTTCAGTGTCAAAATTAAAACGAATAGAATCTGGTTCTACCACATTTTGGGACTGTTTAAAAACAGGTGTTTGTGTATATTCGCCTAAAGAATCTTTAATGCCATATGCATATACTTCATTTTTTTTATTATCTACAACAATAAAACCAGCATTAATTTGCATATCTCCATAAACGATTTCAGCTTTGTCATAAAGGTACATTTTGTTTTCTTTATGACTTAGTCGCATATAGTCAACAGCCTTATAGACTACTTTATCTGTTAGTAATTGTGATTCTGTAGTGGTAGAATCTTGTTTTATAGTATCTAGTTCTTTTTCATTAAGTAGCTCCTCTGCATTAATCTCTATACCTTTTTGTGAATTGGTAATTGTATCTTGAGATGCAGGAATCCGTATTTCCTCAGTCTTGTTTGTTTCTTGTGCTGTAATTTGACAAAAACAAAACAGTGAAAAACTTAGTGAATAAAGTATGTAACGTACCTTTGTTTGCAATGGTTTAAATCCTATTTTTGTATAACTATGGCTTAGTTTTTGAAGTGTCAAAATTACATATATTTTTTATGCTTAGATTGTAATTCATAAAAAAATAAAAAATTATATCAAATACATGTTTTTTAAGCCATATAAACAGATAGAGATTTAAGTTTATTTTGTAGATCACAATCTTTGATTTTTAACTTATTATATTAAAAACTGAAACAATATCAAAATGTTTCAAAACCGATTAAATTATTTATAATTAATGAAACGAAGTATAGTACATAGTATTTTTCTAGTAGCCTTTATTTTTATAGAATCTACTTTTAGATTTTCTGTTTCTGCACAAGAAAAAGATAAGTTTGTTGTTGTTTTAGATGCAGGGCATGGGGGGCATGACCCAGGAAATAGAGGTAATGGTTATAAAGAAAAAGAAATAGCCTTAAATGTAGTTTTAGCAGTAGGATCTGCTTTAGAAAAAGACGGAAGGTTTAAAGTCGTGTATACCAGAAAAACAGACGAGTTTATAGAACTACATGAACGAGGTAGTATAGCTAATAAAGCAGGAGCAGATCTTTTTGTTTCTGTGCATTGTAATTCGCATAGATCTCAGGCTTCAGGAACAGAGACTTTTGTTTTAGGGTTACATGCAAATGATGATAATTTTAATGTAGCCAAGAACGAGAACTCGGTTATCCTTTTAGAAGATAATTATGAAGCAAATTATGATGGGTTTGATCCTAATTCTCCCGAGTCTATTATAGGTCTTACTTTAATGCAAGAGGAATATCTGGATCAAAGCTTAACTTTAGCTAGTTTTGTGCAAAATCGATTTAAAAAGATTTTGGATAGAAAAAGTAGAGGAGTGAAACAAGCAGGTTTTGTTGTGCTTCATCAAACATATATGCCAAGTGTACTTATAGAATTAGGCTTTCTTACTAATAATACCGAAGGGAAATATCTGAACTCTAAAAAAGGACAAGAACAAATGGCTAAATCTATAACAACTTCAATTATAGATTACAAAGAAAGCTTAGATGCTATTTATAAAGTTAATAAGCCTAAGGCATTAGAGGTAACAAAGGTTACTGCGAAAATGGAAGGGGATAAAGTATATGACAATATAACTTTTAAAGTACAAATAGCAGCTGGTTCTGGAGATATAGAGCTAAAATCGTTTAATTTTAATGGGTTGGATCAATTGTCAAAAAATAAAACAGGAGAGCTTTATAAATATTACTTTGGAAGTACATCTAACTATACATTAGCACAGGAACTTAAAGATATAGCAGTAGGAAAAGGATTCGATTCTAGTTTTGTTGTTGCATTTCGCAATAATGAATCAATTCCATTAACAGAAGCATTAAAAGCAAGCACATCTCCGAATTAATCTAAATAAATACTGATAATTACTTGAAAAATTATCTATAGAAAAGTATTTTTATTCTAAATTTGTGTCCTAAAATATAATCTATTTTGAAATTTACTAGAGAAGTCAAAACTGGAATATTAGCAATCTGCGCAATAGCACTCTTAATTTTTGGCTATAGCTTCCTAAAAGGAAAAAATCTCCTTGAAAACAATAGAACCTTTTATTCGGTTTATGATAATGTAGAAGGTTTAATACCTTCTTCCCCCGTTACCATAAATGGTAAAGTAATAGGGCAAGTGGTGTCTATAGGTTTTGTTGGTACTAAAGGAAAACTTGTCGTTGAGTTTAGTGTTGACAGTGATTTTTCATTCTCCAGAAATAGTATTGCCAAAGTATATAGTGCTGGATTAATTAGCGGAAAATCTATGGCAATAGTTCCTGTTTATGAAAAAGGATTGGAAGCAAAAGACGGAGATACTCTGCCTGGTAAAATAGAATCAGGCTTGCTAGAATTAGTAAATGATAAGCTAGAACCTTTACAAGAAAAGTTAGAAGCCGCAATAATTGAAGCAGATACTCTTTTGAATTCTGTTAATGGAATACTGAATGTAGACAATAAAAATAACTTGAATTCTATATTTAGAGATTTGAGTAGTACGGTAAAAAACTTTAATGCAGCTTCAGGGTCTTTAAATTCTATACTTTCTGGTAACGAAGGTAAACTAAATAACACGCTGGATAATTTGAATAAAATGTCCACAAACCTTAATCAGGTTTCTGGTTCTTTAGCTCAAATGGATATATCCAAATTAGCAAATAATTTAGAAACTGTACTAGCTAATTTTGATAAAATTTCAAAAGATCTTAATTCAGGAAAAGGAACTGCAGGAAAATTGTTGAAAGATGATAAATTATATAATAATTTAGAAGAAACAAGTAAACAATTAGAGTTATTGTTACAAGATTTACGATTAAATCCTAAACGATATGTTCATATTTCTGTTTTTGGAAAGAAAAACACTCCTTACGAAAAACCAACAGACTCAATAAATTAATCATTATGCAATATATACCTAACATTCTTTTTATACTTGCTTTAGCTGGTGGTGTTGGATATTTCATTAAGAATATCCGAAAAGTAATTCGTAATATACGATTAGGGAAAGATGTAGAACGTTCTGATAATAAAGGAGAAAGATTTAAAAACATGGCAAGGATTGCATTAGGGCAGTCTAAAATGGTACGTAGGCCAGTAGCAGGAATATTGCATATTGTAGTATATATAGGGTTTATTATTATCAATATTGAAGTGCTTGAAATCATAATAGATGGTGTTTTTGGAACACACAGAATCTTTGCCTTTTTAGGAGGCTTATATGATTTTTTAATTGGCTCTTTCGAGATTTTAGCACTATTAGTGTTAATTGGAGTAATAGTTTTTTGGATTAGACGTAATGTGATCAAGTTAAAACGTTTCTGGAATCCAGAAATGAAAGGATGGCCAAAGAATGACGGAAATCTTATTTTGTATTTTGAAATGGTGCTAATGACACTTTTTTTAGTAATGAATGCAACAGATCTTCAATTACAAGCTTTGGGAGCAGATCATTATATAAAAGCAGGATCCTATCCTATAAGTCAATATATCTCCCCACTATTTAATGGTATGTCAGAAACATCACTTTTAATTATAGAAAGAACATCTTGGTGGCTACATATTTTAGGAATTCTTGTTTTTTTAAATTACTTATATTTCTCCAAACATTTACATATAATGTTGGCTTTTCCGAATACATATTATGGAGACTTAAATCCAAAAGGAGAATTGGATAATTTAAAAGCAGTTACTAATGAAGTGAAGATGATGATGGATCCCGATGCAGACCCATTTGCAACTCCTGATGGAAATCAGGAAGAAGGAGAGCCAGAAAAATTTGGAGCCTCAGATGTGATGGATCTAAACTGGGTTCAATTACTTAATTCTTATACCTGTACAGAGTGTGGACGTTGTACTAGTGAGTGCCCTGCAAGTCAAACAGGAAAAAAACTCTCCCCTCGTAAAATAATGATGGATACCAGAGATCGCCTAAAAGAAGTAGGGGATAACATAGACAAGAATGGTAGTTTTATAGAGGATGGCAAACAATTATTAAATGATTATATTACCCCAGAAGAATTATGGGCCTGTACCAGTTGTAATGCCTGTGTTGAAGCCTGTCCAGTTAGTATAAGCCCTTTATCAATTATTATAGATATGAGACGATATCTTGTAATGGAGCAAAGTGCAGCTCCTTCTGATTTAAATAATATGATGTCTAACATAGAAAACAACGGAGCTCCATGGCCATTTAACCAGATGGATAGATTAAATTGGAACAACGAATGATATAAAAAATTAGTACTATAGATTAACCACTTTTTTAAACCAATTAAACCACAAATTATTAAAAATTATGAAGAAGGAAGAAGTAGATAGATTATTGAATGATAAGATAGAAGAAGGAGAGCATATTAGTCCAGTATTACCCGAAGGTATTAAAAACTATCTTATAGACATAGATGGAACTATTACTGAAGATGTACCAAATGAAGAACCAGAAAGAATGGCTACATGTTCACCGTTTCCAGATGCTTTAAAAACACTAAACAAATGGTTTGATGAAGGGCATATTATATGTTTTTTTACTTCAAGAACAGAAGACCATAGAGGAGTAACAGAAACGTGGTTACAAACACATGGTTTTAAATATCATAGTCTTTTAATGGGGAAACCCAGAGGAGGAAATTATCACTGGATAGATAACCACTTAGTGAAAGCAACCAGATATACCGGTAAATTTACCGAATTAGTAGAAAGAGTAGTTGCTATTGAAGTTTTTGATGACGGAAAACACGATTAAGATAAGAGTATTTATGATTTTAAATATGAAGCAAAAAATCATAAACTTTAAATAAGGATAATATGAGCGAGACAGTAAAGGTGCCAACAATGGCAGAATACATGGCTGAGGGTAAAAAGCCAGAAGTTTTATTTTGGGTAGGGTGTGCAGGTAGTTTTGATGATAGAGCTAAAAAAATAACTAAAGCTTTTGTGAAATTACTTCATAATGCTAATGTAGACTTTGCTGTATTGGGTACAGAAGAAAGTTGTACAGGAGACCCAGCCAAAAGAGCAGGTAATGAATTTTTATTTCAGATGCAGGCAGTTACTAATATTGAAGTAATGAATGCATATGAAATTAAAAAAGTAGTTACCGCATGTCCTCATTGCTTTAATACATTAAAGAATGAATACCCAGCCTTAGGAGGTGATTATGAAGTAATGCACCATACACAGTTTCTTAAATCTTTGCTAGACGAAGGCAGACTAAAGGTTGAAGGAGGTAAATTTAAAGGAAAACGAATTACTTTTCATGACCCATGTTATCTTGGTAGAGCAAATAATGTATATGAGGCGCCAAGAGATCTACTTAGAAAATTAGAGGTAGAGCTAATAGAAATGAAACGATGTAAGAAAAACGGTTTATGTTGTGGTGCAGGTGGAGCACAAATGTTTAAAGAACCAGAGCCAGGTAATAAAGATATTAATGTGGAACGTACAGAAGATGCTCTAGAAATAAAACCAGATATTATAGCTGCTGGTTGCCCATTTTGTAATACAATGATGACAGATGGTGTAAAGAGCAAAGAAAAAGAAGATAGTGTACAAGTATTAGACGTGGCAGAACTTATAGCCAATGCTCAGGATTTATAAAACTATCCCTATTATATAAAATTTTGTTAGAGTTAGTATGTGTATTCATATTAACTCTTTTTTATAAACACAAATAGTAATACTTTTTGTTACTTTAGTAAAAAATAGTCATGTTAGTAGATTTTAATACTCTTCCTGATACATCCAAGGTGTGGATCTATCAAGCAAACCGATCCTTCTCTTCAGATGAGTTGGAGGATATTGAGAAAAAAATAAATAATTTTTTAGAACAATGGACAGCTCATGGAGCAGATTTAAAATCTGGTTATGAGATTAAATATAAACGTTTTATCGTCATTGGTTTAGATCAGGGTACAAATGCTGCAACAGGATGTTCTATAGATGCTTCAGTTCATTTTATTCAGGAATTAGAAAAATTATACGCTGTAGATTTAATAGATAGAATGAATGTATCTTTTAAACAAGGAGAATTCGTTGCCTATAAAGCACTTAACGATTTTAAAAAAATGGCAAAAAATAAATCAGTATCTCCAAATACTATTGTTTTTAATAACTTGGTAACTAATATTGCCGAATATAGAACCAATTGGGAAGTTCCTGCAAAAGATAGTTGGCATAACCGTTTTTTAAACTAATATTTTTGTGCAGCATATAATTATAAAGTATATTTCTTTTTTATTATTTCTTATAACGTATAGTGTTTACGCTCAATCAGAAAACCCTTTAATAGTAAAGGATTTTGAAGCTCAAAAAAAGTGGGTAGATAGTATATATAATAGGATGACTTTAAAAGAAAAAGTTGGTCAGTTATTTATGGTAAGTGTATCCTCTTCAGATACGCAAAAGAAAAAAGATGAAATAAAATCATTGATAGAAGGTTTTCAAATTGGAGGAGTTATTTTTTCAAAAGGAGGCCCCGTAGAACAAGTAAAGTTAAATAATGAATACCAACAATTATCCAAAATACCATTGCTAATAGGTATGGATGCTGAGTGGGGTTTAGGGATGCGATTAGATTCTACCCAAATTTTTCCTTGGAACATGGCTCTTGGAGCTATAGAAGATGATAAGTTAATAGAAGAAACAGGAAAACAAATAGCAAAACATTGCAAGCGAATAGGAGTTCATATTAATTTTGCACCTGTTGTAGATATTAATACAAATCCTGAAAATCCAATCATAGGCAACCGATCTTTTGGAGAAGATAAAGAGAAAGTAACCCAAAAGGCATTAGCATTTATGAAAGGGATGCAGCTTGAAGGAGTCATGGCTAGCGCAAAACATTTTCCAGGTCATGGAGATGCAGATAGTGATTCTCATAAAACATTACCAACTATTAATTTTGACGCAAATAGAATTGATAGTGTTGAGTTGTATCCATATAGAAAACTAATAAAAAGAGGTTTGTCAAGTATCATGATTGCTCACCTTAATGTTCCAAGTATAGAATATAGGTCAAATTATCCTTCATCGATTTCTAAAAAAGTAGTTACTAATTTATTAAAGGATAGTCTGCAATTTCAAGGGTTAATTATTACAGATGCCCTTGATATGAAAGCAGTGTCAGGCTCTGAAGAACCAGGAGATATTGATCTAAAAGCTTTTTTGGCGGGTAATGATATTCTTTTAATGTCAGAAGATGTGCCGCTAGCATCACAAAAAATAGTTTCAGCTTACTATTCAGGTACCATAACAGAAGAACGTTTGTCATATTCTGTAAGAAAAATTTTGTTAGCTAAATATAAAGCAGGGCTTAATAAATATGCGCCAATTAAAACAGATTTTCTTTTTCAACAATTAAACAGTAAAAAAAACGAGGTCTTATATCATGAATTGGTAGAAAACTCTCTGACAATTATTAAAAATGATAGAGAAATACTACCCATTAAAAATTTAGATATAAAAAAAATAGCTTACGTTTCTTTAGGAGACGCTTCTGGAGATGTTTTTTACGAAGAGTTAAGTAAATATGCTAAGGTAGATTGGGTAAAAGGTAATCAATTAGGAGAAATAATGGAGCAATTGCGTAATTATAATTATGTTATTGTTGGTTTTCATAAATCCGATAATTCTCCTTGGGAAGAATATAAATTTAAAGATAAAGAATTAGTTTGGCTGTATGAGATAGCAAGAGCAAATACTACAGTTCTTAACGTCTTTGCCAAACCTTATGCAATGCTCGATATGTTAACCACTACTAATTTAGAAGGCATAGTAATGGCATATCAAAATAGCGAAATTGCACAAGAAAAATCAGCACAATTACTTTTTGGAGGAATAGATGCAAAAGGAAAGCTTCCAATAAGTATAGGTGAAGAATTTCCTGTAGGGACAGGGTATAAAACCAAAGCGTTACAAAGATTGACTTATGGTCTGCCAGAAAGTGTAGGTATGAACTCCTATAAATTAGCAAAAATAGACTCTATAGTTAATATTGCTTTGAAAGAAAAAATGGCACCAGGAGTTCAACTTATCGTAGCTAGAAAAGGGAAAGTAATATTCAACAAAAACTATGGATATCATACTTACGATAAATTTAGAAAAGTAAAAGGGAGTGATGTATATGATTTGGCTTCTCTGACTAAAATATTAGCAACATTACCGCTGGTTATAGAATTAAAAGATAAAGGAATAATATCTTTAAATACAAGAGTAGGAGAGATGTTGCCTTCTTTTAAAGATTCTAATAAAGAACATATCACAATTAGATCTATGTTATCACATTATGCAAAACTAAGAGCATGGATCCCATTTTATGTTTATACAATGGATTCTATAACAAAAAGACCAGATAAAAAGTATTATAGAAATACTCGCTCAAACGATTTTAACATAGAGGTAACAAATAATCTTTATTTTAGAAGTGATATGAAAGATTCACTTCTTTTGAAAATTAGAGATAGTGATTTGCGTAGCAGACTGAGTTATAAATATAGTGACTTGCCATTTTATCTTTTAAAATCATATATTGAAAGTCATTATAAAAATACATTACATAATCTAACACAACAACATTTTTATAAATCTCTTGGAGCAAACCATGCTACATACTTACCCTTAACAAAATTCAAGAAAAAAGAAATAGTTCCTACGGAATATGACAGGATCTTTAGAGATGAGATTGTACACGGATATGTTCACGATCAAGGTGCTGCTATGCTAGGAGGAATTGGAGGGCATGCAGGATTGTTTTCAAATGCTAATGATGTAACCAAAATAATGCAAATGTACCTTAATGGAGGAAGTTATGGAGGTAAACAGTATTTTAGTAAACAAACATTAGAAGAGTTTAATACCTGTTATTATTGTCACAGAAATGTTCGTAGAGGTATAGGCTTTGACAAGCCTCAACTAGGAAATGTAGGACCAACATGTGGTTGTATTTCTATGACGAGTTTTGGACATAGTGGATTTACAGGTACTTTTGCTTGGGCAGATCCAGAACATGAAATTATATATGTTTTTCTAAGTAACCGTACTTTTCCTAATGCAGCAAACCGAAAACTCATATCTAGTGATATACGTTCAGAAATACAAAAAATAATTTATGAAGCTATAGATTATTAATATTTTAATCTACAGAGTATCATTTTTAAAGCCTTTAGAATATGAAAGTTAAGATTTCGGATCAAGGTCCTGTTTTTTCAAAAATAGTGGCAGGATGCATGAATTGGGGAGAATGGGGAGTTAATTTAACCGTAGATCAGGCACAAAAATTGATAATGGATTGTCTGGATAGTGATGTTACCACCTTTGATCATGCAGATATCTACGGACATTATACAACAGAAACATTATTTGGTAATGCCATTAAGAAAAAAAATGCGCTGCGTGAAAAAATACAACTTGTAACCAAATGCGGAATTAAACTGGTGACCCCTAATCGATCAGATAATGTTATAACATCATATAATACCAGTAAAGAATATATTATAAATTCTGTAGAACAATCTTTAATAAATCTGCAAACAAGTTATATAGACCTTCTTTTAATTCATAGACCAAGTCCTTTAATGAATCCAGAAGAGATTGCCGAAGCCATTATAAAACTTAAGAAGGATGGAAAAGTACTGCACTTTGGAGTTTCTAACTTTACTAGAACACAATTTGAAATGATGAATACCTTTATACCTTTAGTAACTAATCAAATAGAGGCTTCTGTATTACAATTAGATCCTTTTTTAGACGGTACTCTGGATCAATGTATTACTGAAAAGATTAAGCCTATGGCATATTCAGTGCTTGCAGGAGGAAAATTATTTTCTAAAAACCCAGATGATAGGGGTGTACGAATTAATAAAGTAGTTAGCCGATTGGCAGAAAAATATAATACTACTTCAGATCAGATTTTAATATCTTGGATATTGAAACATCCATCTGGTATTTTACCAATTATTGGTTCTACCAAAAGTAATCGTATCCAATCTGCTGTAAAAGCTTTAAGAATTGAAGTTAGCGATGAAGAATGGTTTATGATTTGGGAAGCATCTACAGGTAAACAAGTTCCTTAAGTATATTATTTGTTTGATCAACTAGTATTTGAAAAAGATAAGAACTCTTGGGTTTAAAAACTTATAAATTGGTTTATATACTTGTAAAATATGTTTTTTAGATATATTTATATACGTAAACAAATATGTAGTAATAAAAACTATATAAAAATGAACCCTCTAACCCTGTCATGTATCAAATGAATAATTGTAAAATAACACTTATAGGATTATTTTTTGCTATTTTTCTTTATGTAGTATCTATTGCTTTTGAATTAGATTTATTTGCGTAATTAGTAAGTCTGTTAGCAAGACTTGAAAAATATGACTTTGATGAATTAATAATACCAGCAGCACTTTTTTTTGTATTTCTTTTTATAGATACAAAGCGAAATAGTAAAAAAGTACATATAGAAAATGTTAAATTGAAAATTTATAAAGCAATGCTATCTTCAAGCCATCATATATTAAATAACTTTATTTATCAAATGAATATATTTAAAATGACAGCAGAAGAAACTCTTGGATTTGATTCGGAAATCTTAGCTTTTATGAAGAAATCATAGATAATACAACACGTCAGATTAATTCGCTAAGTAGCCTTACTGTTATTGATGAAAACATTATTCGAGCATCAGTGATGGGCGCAGGATGTGTGATATAAGGTAAATTATTTTTCAAAAAAGCTAAAAACAGATCCTCCATATTTTCTTGCATTACTGAAATAAGGAGACTTTTCCAGAGAGGTATGTTTAGAGTGTTCGATAATTAAAACACCATCTTTGTTTAATAAATCATTTTCAAAGACTAAAGATGGGATTTTAGAAAATTGATCATCTGTAAAATTATAAGGTGGATCTGCAAAAATTATATCTGTTTTACGTTTCACTTTTTCTAGATAGCTATAAACATCACTTTTGATTGTTTCTATAGAAAAATCTAACTCTTTTGCTACACTTTTAATATATCCTAAACATGCATAATGAGAATCTACAGCAGTTATATCTTGAGTGCCCCTAGATATAAATTCATAACTAATATTTCCTGTTCCTGTGAAAAGATCTAGAACAGTAATATTAGAGAAACTGTAGTTATTTGCTAATATATTAAATAAAGCCTCTTTGGCCATATCAGTAGTTGGGCGAACTGGTAGCTTTTTTGGAGCAGTTAGTCTTTGTCCTTTATATTTTCCTGAAATAATACGCATATTAGAAGTGGCTTAATAAAACAAAATGTTGATGAGGCTCAAAAAAGCCTACATTAGGTGCTAATTTAAAGTTTCGAAGAAGATTACCAAAACTAATATTCCGAATGTATTTATGTGCTATTTTAAAAAAATCACTATCCTTTAAAAGATTACCTAGAAAAACTAACTTAAACTCTTCTGGGTTCAATTTTAATTGCTCTGTGGTATACATTAAGTAGTATAGAAAATCTTCTTTAGTTTGATAAGGGAAAGTGTTACTTAAAATAAGATTGCCTTTGCTAATAACTACTATGTCAAAAGAAATTTCATTTATGTTAGCAAAAACAGTAGTAGATTTATTGTTCTTTTCTTGTATAAGTAAAGAATTAATCAATATGCTACTAGCATGTTTATATGTAAATGATCCAAAAGATTCAAAAAAGAAATTATTAATATTAGTATAGGGTATATATACAGATACAATATCATGTTGATCTAATTCGTCATAAGCAATAAAATCATTTTCGAGTACCTTTATATTAAATTTAAGATAGTCGCTTAATAATTCTTGTTTAAATAAAGATTTTGGAACAACAGTATATAAATCATTTTGATATATTACTTCTATCGTGTCAAATGATTTTTTTAATTGATCGTTATGGTCAAAAGCGTATTTTACTTTTTCAAGGGCCTGTTTAGGGGTTAGCTGTATGCCAAAATTTTCATGACTTAAAGACATAACCTGACTCTTTGAATTATCTAAAATACAAAAAGAAAGTCCATTCAAGCTTACTTGAATGGACAATGTATTTAATTTAGTATCGGTTTTATTGGTCGTTTGCACCATAAGTCATAGGCCAGTTTCCAGAAGTTTTAACTTCGGTCATTGATCCTGCCGATAGAAAAGGTCCATTTACTCCATCTACAGATTGTACTTCTTTTTCCTGAGATAAAAGATCTTTATCTTGATCATGTAAAAGTATGTCTTTAGAGACTTTAACTTCAAAAACAGGAATCCTTAGATCATTTTTATTAATGAAACCAGCATCCATTTCAAAATTAGCATCAAGACCTTCAATTGGTATCTTCATCATCTTTTTGTGATTCCCTGTTTTAAATAAAGAATCTTTTACAGATGCGTATCCAAGAGTATCAATAACAACAGTATCTCTTGGTTCATCAATTTTAAGTATTTTGTTGAATCTAATAAAACTAGAGTCTCTTCTTTGGGTTAAAGTAAATTTAGCAGTATCGATAAATGTAATTAATTGGGCTGGATCTTTTGCGAATTTTCCAGTTATCGATCTATATGCTAATTGTGCAGTACGGATATCCCTCAAATTCTCAACAGCTTTAGCATATCGAACTTGCTTTATTTTATTGAACTTAACAGGACCGTTAACAGAATTGAATACTAAGTATCCTAAGAATCCTATAACTATCCACAGAACTAATTGAACAACAATTTTCATTTTATGATTTAGCTTTAAACATTAGTGTATACGCAAATCTACAATTTTTTTTTAATCGTAAAAGTTTATTGCCAAAAAATCATCCTTATCTTTGAATTATTAGCAGAGATATGAATCGTACAGATATTTTTTTTTAATGAAGGAAAAAGAGTTTTATGAAATACTAAAAAAAGATTTTCCTTTTGAACCTACTATAAAACAAGATATTGTTCTTCAAAAACTATCTCATTTTATGTTATCAGGATCAAAAGAATCACTTTTTTTATTAAAAGGGTATGCAGGTACCGGAAAAACTACTTTAATAGGAGTTTTGGTTAAAAATCTATGGAAGGCAAAATTAAATGCAGTTCTTTTAGCACCTACAGGAAGGGCAGCCAAAGTAATTAGTAATTTTTCGGGTAAACAAGCTCAAACTATTCACAGAAATATTTATTACCCTAAAAAAAATAAAAGTGGAGGGTTGGCTTTTCAGTTAAAACAAAATAAAAATCGTAATACGATTTTTATTGTAGATGAAGCTTCAATGATTCCGGATACGCCAAGTGATAGTAAATTGTTTGAGAATGGTTCGTTGTTAGATGATTTAATGTTGTATGTGTATTCAGGATATAATTGTAAGATATTATTTATAGGAGATACCGCACAGTTACCTCCTGTGAGATTAGAAGTTAGTCCAGCTTTAGATGCTAATAACCTTTCGATAGGGTTTAATAAAGATGTTACTCAAATAGAGTTGGATGAAGTTGTTCGGCAAGCAGAAAATAGTGGGATATTAATGAATGCTACTCGGTTAAGAGAAATTTTGAATGATGGATTTTATGATTCATTTCAATTTCAAATAAACGGATATCCAGATGTGGTAAGATTTTTTGACGGTCATGAAATAATGGAAGCCTTAAATGAGGCGTATTCAAGCTCAGGACATGAAGAGTCAGTAATTATATTACGATCTAATAAAAGAGCAAATATTTATAACCAACAAATTAGATCAAGAATACTTTTTCAGGAAGAAGAACTCTCTTCTGGTGATTACTTAATGGTAGTTAAAAATAACTATTTTTGGTTAGATAATAAAAGTGAAGCAGGTTTTATAGCAAATGGAGATATAATTAAGGTTTTGGAAATTTATTCCATAAAAGAACTTTATGGATTTAGATTTGCTATTGTTAACATTGAAATGGTCGATTACCCTAATCAAAAACCTTTTGAAACAGTATTGTTATTAGATACTTTAACCTCAGAAACTCCATCTCTAACGTATGAAGAGTCTAATAAATTATATCAAGAAGTGATGAAAGATTTTGAAAATGAGGCGTCTAAATATAAAAAATTTATAGGAGTTAAAAATAATAAGTTTTTTAATAGCTTACAGGTTAAATTTTCTTATGCAATAACTTGTCATAAATCGCAAGGAGGACAATGGGATAATGTTTTTATAGAACAACCTTACCTTGCTGATGGAATAAATAAAGATTATTTAAGGTGGTTGTATACTGCTGTTACTAGAGCTAAGAAAAAATTATACTTAATAGGATTTAAGGATGATTTTTTTTATGAAAATTAATAAGCGTAAGAGTTTAAAAATAGATACTTTAATGTTTTTAAGAAATAATAATAAAACTAAATAACTAGTAATATTAAAAAATTAATTTAAAAAGTTATTTTTGCAATTGAAGAAAAGCAATAAATTTTGAATAAAAATACTCTAAAAACCATCGCAATGATTCCTGCGAGATACGCGGCCACGCGATTTCCTGGTAAATTAATGCAAGACCTTGGGGGGAAAAGCGTCATAAGAAGAACATATGAAGCAACTCTTGACTCTGGATTATTTGAATCTGTATTTGTGGTAACAGATAGCGATATTATATATCAAGAAATTATTTCTAATGGCGGTGCTGCAATTATGAGTAATAAAGAACATTCTTGTGGGAGTGATCGAATAGCAGAAGCTGTCAAAGATATGGATGTTGATATTGTCGTAAATGTCCAAGGAGATGAACCTTTTACAGACAAAGAAAGTTTAGAAAAAGTACTTAGCGTATTCTATCAGGAAGATTCAGAACGTATAGATCTGGCTAGTCTTATGACTCCCATGAAGGATTGGGAAGATATTATGAATCCTAATAGTGTTAAAGTTATAGTAGATGAAAATAATTATGCGTTATATTTTTCACGAGCACCTATTCCTTATCCAAGAGACAAAGAAATAAACCATGTATACCATAAACATAAAGGGGTTTATGCATTTAGAAAACAAGCTATTTTAGATTTCTATATGTTGCCTATGCGCTCTTTAGAAGCATCAGAAAAAATAGAATGTATAAGGTATCTAGAATATGGTAAAAATATAAAAATGGTAGAAACTCAACACGAAGGCGTCGAAATTGATACCCCGGAAGATTTAGAAAGAGCAAAAAGAATAATAAATAAAGAAAATCTATTGAATCCAAAATCTATAACAACCTCAGAAGAGGTAGTAGCTTCTAAACATAAGAATTTCCCTATGGTGCCAAAAGTAGTATTTGGAAAAGGGGCTTTTAATCAAGTTAGCGATATTATTTCACCAGAACGAAATGGAGTTGCTCCATTTATTTATTTAATAGATGATGTTTTTCAGAACAATACTTCATTTATTGAAGATAGAATTTCATTGTCTTATACAGATCAAATTATATATATATCAACAGCAGAAGAACCTAAAACATCTCAAGTAGATGCTATAGTAACTGAGATTAAAAAAGTTCATCAATATATACCTAGTGGAATTATAGGGATTGGAGGGGGATCTATATTAGATTTATCAAAGGCTGTAGCGATTATGTTATCCAACTCTGGTAGTGCTGCAGATTATCAAGGATGGGATTTGGTAAATAATAAAGCAGTTTATCATGTAGGAATTCCTACAATTTCAGGCACAGGAGCAGAAGTGTCCCGAACAACAGTGCTCACAGGACCAGAACGTAAACTGGGGATAAATTCAGATTTTACGCCTTTTGATCAAGTTGTATTGGATCCAGAATTGATATGCGATGTACCTAAAGATCAATGGTTTTATACAGGTATGGATTGTTATATTCATTGTGTTGAATCTCTCGACGGAACATATTTGAATGCATTTAGTCAAAGTTATGGAGAAAAAGCATTAGATCTTTGTAAAGAAATATTTTTAGGGTCTGATTTAGATAAAGAAGAAGCAGATGCAAAACTAATGATGGCTTCATGGCATGGGGGCATGAGTATAGCGTATTCTCAAGTAGGTGTTGCTCATGCGATGAGTTATGGATTGGCATATGTTTTAGGGACTAAGCATGGAATAGGTAACTGTATAGTGTTTGATAAGCTTGAGCGATATTATCCAGATGGTGTAGCACTGTTTAAAAAAATGAAAGAACATCACAATATTAATTTACCTACAGGTGTTTGTGCTAACATAACTGAAGACCAGTTAAATATAATGACCTCAGTAGCTTTAAGTCTAGAGCCTCTTTGGGAAAATGCATTAGGAGGTGACTGGAAAACTAAAATAAACGCAGAGATTTTGAAAGAAATTTATCGTTCATTATAGTTTTTTTTCAATTTTAGAAGTAACAATTAAGATAGAATTTGCTCACAAATTCTATCTTAATTGTTTAAATACAAAACAGTAATCAATGAAAAGTTTTTCTTCTTTTGTATATCATAAAGTTTTAGGCTGGCAAATCATAGGAAGTTTTAAAGCTGAAACTATACGTAAATGTGTTATAGTAGTTGTTCCTCATACTAGTTGGCATGATTTTTATATAGGTCTTTTAATAAGGCAGTTAGAGAGTGTGAAGATTAGTTTTTTAGGAAAAAAAGAACTTTTTAAGTGGCCTTTAGGGTGGTACTTCCGAAAGGTGGGAGGAATACCTTTAGATAGAACTCCAGGTCAAAATAAGGTAGAGGCAATTGCAGAATTATTTAAGCAAAGAGAGGAATTGCGCTTATCTATAGCGCCAGAAGGAACTAGGAAAAAGGTGAAAAATTGGAAAACAGGATTTTATCATATTTCTGTGGCTGCTAATGTGCCTATTATTATGGTTACATTTGATTTTGGAAAAAAACAAAATAAAATATCAGAACCATTTTATCCTACTGGAGATATTGAAAAAGATTTTGATTTTATGTATTCTTTTTTTAAAGGAGTAAAAGGCAAAATACCTAAATATAGTTTTGATAATGATTAGAATTTTCTTTAAGTGTTTTATTCTTTTTTATATGAATTCTAAACATGAATTCTTTATTTTTGAATTATTTTAATACGCGAAGAAACCAAAATGCTTTTAATCCACATTCTGGAATTTAATTCTCCGAAGCTTACCTCAAAAACAAAATAGATTTTCAGAGACATACCGCGTGAGCTTACTTCAAGGTTATGGATTGTTAGAGATATCATGTTTTTATATAGAGTTCCAGTAATAAATCTGAATAAAAGTTAATCAGTTTTTTATTTAGATTTAACTTTAACATTTTTTTATGTTAGTTTTTTCAAATGTTTATGACCAAATTAATCAAGAGAATAAATAAAAAACTAAATGATGAAAAAAATAATTACTCTAGCTATTGCAAGTATTTTTACTGTATCTGCTATAGCGCAAGTTAGAATAGGTAGTATTGTGGTTCCTGATAAGGTTAATTTTGAAGGAGAAGAATTAATATATAATGGTGGGGCAATGCGAAGAGTGTTGTCTTTTAAAACGTATACAGGAACGCTTTATACTAAAACACAATATACAGACGATAGAAAAGTGTTAGATTCAGATGAAACTATGGCTATTCGATTAAATATAGCTTCCAATAAAGTTACGAATGAAAGAATGATTAAGGTGTTCAAAAAAGGATTTGATGATGCGATGTTTGGAAATACACAAAGTTTAGATGCAAGGATAGAGGATTTTCTTAAATTATTTGATTCTTCAATGCAGATTAATGATTTTTATGATCTGGTCTATTTAAAAGGAAAAGGCGTGAAAACATATAAAAACGGGAAAGAACTTGGTTTTATAGAAGGACGAGATTTTAAGTATGCTTTGTTTAAAATATGGTTAGGAAATGAACCAGCTTGTCAGATCATAAAAGGAGGAATGCTTGGGGTAGGTAAATAGTATATATATTCAAATTATTTGTAAAGTCTGACTTAAATATAAATCAGACTTTTTTTATTCCTATAATTAAACTTTATTCTATTGGTTAAACTTGTATTTTTGTTATAATAATGCTTTGTAATTCTTTAGCTTTTTGTTATAATTAATGATGTCGTATTTTATAAATGTAATTCTTCCTATACCTCTTGATAAAGAGTTTACTTATGCTATAAACAAAGATGAAGCTGGTTTTTTAAAACCAGGGATGCGTGTAGCTGTTCAATTTGGGAAAAGTAAGGTATATGCCGCTTTAGTGACTAAAATACATCAAACCTCTCCTTTGGCTTATGAAGCAAAAGAAATAGAGCATATACTTGATGAGTCTCCAATAGTAACATTAGACCAGTTGCGATTATGGTCATGGATTTCTGATTATTATTTAAGCACAAAAGGAGAAGTGATGCGAGCTGCTTTGCCTGGAGCTTTTTTGTTAGAAAGCGAGACGATCATTCTTAAAAATGAATCTTCAGTTTTTGATGAATCTCTTTTAAAAGATGATGAATTTTTGATTTATGAAGCTCTTCAGTACCAAAGTCTGCTTCGTATACAAGAGGTAATGGATATAGTGGGTAAGAAAAGCGTGCTTCCTGTAATAAAACGTTTGTTAGAAAAAAAAGTAATTACAGTTCAGGAAGAGATTTATGAGCAATATAAGCCTAAAATGGTTAGGTATATAAGATTGAGTAAAGAGTATATTAAAGAGGATTCATTAAGAGTTTTGTTGGATTCGATGACAAGGGCTCCTAAACAACGAGAGGTTTTGTTTCATCTGTTTACAATACAAGCCAAAACTAAAAAACCAATAAAAATTGATGAGCTTCTAAAGGCTTCAAATAGTTCTGCAGCAGTAGTACGATCATTAATTGATAAAAAAATACTAGAAGAATACCGTTTACAAGCAGATAGGGTTCAGTATTTGGGAGAAAAGGTTGGAGAAACAAAACAGCTTAATGAGTATCAGTTAAAAGCTTTAGTTGAAATTAAAAAATATTTTGAAGATACAGATGTGTGTCTTTTTCACGGGGTTACTTCTTCTGGTAAAACCGAAGTGTATGTTAAGCTTATAGAAGAAGCTGTAAAGGAAGGAAAGCAGGTTTTGTATTTATTGCCAGAAATAGCTCTTACTACACAGCTTATAGCGAGGTTACAAGAGTATTTTGGTGAGCAACTCTCAGTCTATCATTCTAAGTATTCGGTTAATGAAAGGGTAGAAGTGTGGAATAATGTTAAAGATAAAAAATCAAAAGCACAAATAATAATAGGAGCCAGATCAGCAATATTTTTGCCATTTATAGATTTAGGATTAATAATAGTAGATGAGGAGCATGAAAATACTTTTAAGCAGTATGATCCAGCACCAAGGTATCATGCTAGAGATTCAGCTGTTGTTTTAGCAAAGATGTTTGGGGCTAAGGTAATTCTGGGTTCTGCAACACCTTCAATTGAAACCTACTATAATGCACAACAAGGAAAATATGGATTTGTGCAACTAACAAGAAGATATGGTGATGTTTTAATGCCTGAAATTAATCTTGTAGATATAAAAACAAAATATAAGAAAAAAGAAATGACTGGGCATTTTAGTGATACTTTATTGTTAGCTATTCAAGATGCTTTAAAAGAAGAAGAGCAAGTGATTCTTTTTCAGAACAGAAGAGGGTATTCTCCTGTTGTAGAATGTAATACCTGTGGTCATTCACCACAATGCTCTAATTGTGATGTAAGTCTTACATTTCATAGCTATAAAAATCAATTAAGGTGCCATTATTGTGGACATAATATAGCTATGCCTCAAAAGTGTATGGCTTGCGATAGTGTGGATTTAAGTACTAAAGGTTTTGGTACAGAGCAAATAGAAAAAGAATTAGAAACACTATTTCCTGATTATAAAATAGGAAGGATGGATCAAGATACAACTAAAGGAAAACATGGGTATGAAAAAATTATAAATCGTTTTGAAGAAGGGGAGATTGATATTCTTGTAGGTACGCAAATGCTTTCTAAAGGTTTAGATTTTAGAAATGTAAGTTTGGTAGGGGTGATGAATGCGGATAATTTACTGAATTTTCCTGATTTTAGAGCTCATGAGCGTAGTTATCAATTAATGCAACAAGTATCGGGTAGAGCTGGTAGAACAAAAAAAAGAGGCAAGGTTTTAATTCAAACATATAACCCTTATCATCAAATTTTACAGCAAGTATCTGTTAATGATTACTTAGGTATGTATGGAGATCAAATAGAAGAAAGGTATCAGTATAAATATCCGCCTTTTTATAAATTAATAAAAATCACAAGTAGGCATAAGGACTATAATAAAGTCAACGAAGCTACAGATTGGTTAGCTAAATCCCTTAAGAATGTATTTAAAAAAAATGTTTTAGGGCCAGAGTTTCCTCCTGTATCAAGGATTAGAAATCAATATCATAAAAATATAATAATAAAAATACCACAGGGACAATCTTTGAATAAGACAAAAGAAATAATTAAAAAAATAAATACTTCTTTTAAAGCTATAAAAGATTTTTCAGGAGTAAGGATTGTGATTAATGTAGATAATTATTGACCGTTATTTAAAGCTTCGATTAGAGAATGCTTTTTATGTCGGCTAAGCGGTATTTTTTCATCAGCTATTTCTATATTACGACTATTATAGCGCTCTACCTTGTCTAGGTTGACTATATAAGATTTGTGAATTCTTAAAAAACGCTCTTCAGGAAGTTGTGCCTCAAAAGATTTCATAGTTGCTAAAACAACAATAGGGTCACCTTCTTCCATGATAAGCTTTACATAATCACCTAAAGCTTCAACATATTTTAATTGATTAAGAAATATCTTTCTCTTTTTTAAATTACTTTTTACGAAAATATAGTCATCGTCTTCAATTATTGCATTTTCACCACCTATGCGAGACATGCTAAGAGCCTTTTCTACAGCAGCATTAAAACGATCTTTTTTAAGAGGTTTTCTTAAATAATCTACAGCATCGTAGTCAAAAGCTTTAAAGGCGTATTTAGTCTTTCCTGTAACAAAAATAATATGAGGTTTATTTTCTAAGTCATCCAAAAGATCAAATCCAGTTAGGATTGGCATTTCGATATCCAAAAATAATAAGTCCACTTGAATATCGAGCAAACCGTTTTTAGTTTCAATAGCATTATTCCATTCAGCCACTAGTTCTAGTGAAGAATGTTCGTCTATTAGCTTAACAATAGCTAGTCGTTGAAGGCGGGAATCATCTACTACCGCACATTTTAATTGAGATTGCTCCACTTGTATAGTGTTATTTTCTAAGCACAATATTAATGAATATAAATTGTTTCTACAAACAATTCAGGCTTTTTGTCGATAAAAATAGTGTTTCATCGAAATGAAAATAAGATTTGAAAATTCAAAAAATAGTGTTACTTTTGCAGCCAATTTTAATTTAATATAGATTTATTATGAATCAATACGAAACTGTTTTCATCTTGAATCCCGTTTTATCTGATGATCAGATAAAGGAAACAGTAAAGAAATATGAAGATATTCTTGTTTCTAACGGTGCAAAGATGATATCAAAAGAGGATTGGGGGCTTAAAAAGCTTGCTTATGCAATCCAACACAAAAAAAGTGGATTTTATCACTTGTTTGAGTATCAGGTACCTGGCGAGGCAATCAACGCTTTAGAAATAGAGTATAGAAGAGATGAGCGTGTAATGCGTTATCTTACTGTACGTTTGGACAAGTATGCAATTGCTTGGGCAGAGAAAAGAAGAAATAGAAACAAACAAAAAGCTTAATTATGTCATCTATAGAACAACAAGCTAAAGGAAAAAAAGATGGAGAGATCAGGTATCTTACTCCTCTTAATATAGATACGACAAAAACTAAGAAGTATTGTCGTTTCAAAAAATCAGGTATTAAATATATTGATTATAAAGACCCTGATTTCTTAATGGCATTTGTAAATGAGCAAGGTAAATTATTACCTCGTCGTCTTACAGGAACTTCATTAAA
The DNA here is from genome assembly GCF_000430665.1 of Aquimarina muelleri DSM 19832. GTDB lineage: Bacteria > Bacteroidota > Bacteroidia > Flavobacteriales > Flavobacteriaceae > Aquimarina > Aquimarina muelleri. Next base: position 84,374 of record NZ_AUML01000023.1, read on the forward strand.
ATATCAACGTAAAGTTAGTGTTGCAGTAAAAAGAGCAAGACATTTAGCTTTAATGCCATACGTTGGTGATTTATTAAAATAAAATTGGTCATAACATTATGGAACTTATATTAAAAAAAGATGTTGAGAATCTAGGATTCGTAGACGATATAGTACAAGTTAAAAGTGGTTATGGGCGTAACTATTTGATACCTGTAGGTTTAGCGGTATTAGCTACTCCTTCAGCTAGAAAAGTATTAGCAGAAACTTTAAAACAACGTGCTTTTAAAGAAAAGAAAGAGATAGAAGATGCGCAAAAAATTGCAGACAAACTTGGAGCTTTAGAAATAAAGATCTCTGCAAAAGTTGGAAGTGGAGACAAATTATTTGGTTCTATTTCTAATTCAGATGTTGCACAAGCATTTACAAAACAAGGAGTAGAAATAGAAAAGAAGTTTATTACAGTACCAGGCGGAACTATAAAACGTCTTGGACAGTACGAAGCTTCTGTTCGTCTTCATAGAGAAGTTATTGCTCCTGTTTCTTTTGAGGTAATTCCTCAAGCTAAATAAGGAAAAACGGTTAATAACTGTTTTATAAGATTAAAAAAATCGCTCTTTTGAGCGATTTTTTTGCTTTATTTTTATTCTACAATTAATTAAAAGTTATTTTTAAATGAAAAAAAATATTCTAATAGTTTTCGTATTGTTGGGATTCGCATCCAATGCCCAGATAACTACTTCTAATATTTCTGGAATAGTAAGAGATAATGCCAGTCAATTACTACCAGGGGCTAATGTTACTGCTGTGCATACGCCTACAGGGACTTCTTATGGAGGTGTTACTGATTTTGATGGACGTTTTAATTTGAATAATTTAAGAGTAGGAGGTCCGTACAGGATAACAATAAGTTATGTTGGTTTTAAAAAATATCTTTTAGATGAAGTTTTTTTGCAATTAGGACAAACATTTAATCTTAACACTGTTTTGGTAGAAGATGATAATGAACTGGCAGAAGTAGTAATTACCACTACTAAAAGTAATACTTTTAGTAGTGAACGAACTGGAGCCGAAACCAGTGTTGGACGAAGAGAATTAAGTACTTTGCCAACTATTTCTAGATCTGCAGCTGATTTTACCAGATTAGAACCTACAGCGAGTGGAAATTCTTTTGGAGGAAGAAATGATCAATTTAATAATTTTAGTTTGGATGGAGCTGTTTTTAACAACCCATTTGGATTAGATGCGGCTACTCCTGGTGGTCAAACCAATGCTCAACCAATTTCTTTAGATGCAATTGAACAAATACAAGTAGCTACAGCACCGTATGATGTAACATTATCAGGATTTACAGGGGCATCTGTTAATGCTGTTACGAAAAGTGGAACTAATATGTTTAAGGGAACTGTTTATGGTTTTTTTAGAAATGAAGATCTAACAGGTGGTAAAATAAAAGGAGAAGATGTGTTTAAATCTGATTTAGAGCAAGGGCAATATGGTTTTAGTATTGGTGGACCAATTATAGAAAATAAACTATTCTTTTTTGTAAATGCAGAAAGAGATCAGCGTACAGATTTAGGAGCTCCTTGGCTTCCTAATACTGGTAGTGGAGGAATAAATGAGTCCAGAGTAGCAGAATCAGATCTAATAGCAGTCAGTAATGGACTTTCAAACCTTGGCTATGATACAGGGGCATATAAAGGGTTTACTTATGACTCTGGATCTACGAAAGGTATTTTTAAGTTAGATTGGAATATAAATGACAAACACCGAGCAGCTATCATTTATAACTTTTTAAGAGCATCAAAAGAAACACCTGCACATCCTACTGCGATTACACCAAGAGGACCAAGTGCTGCAACGTTACAGTTCAAGAATTCTGGATATGAAATAAATAATAACATTAATTCTTTTCAATTAGAAGTCAATTCTAGGTTCTCTAATACTTTTTCAAATAAATTTCAAGCTGGTTATACTCATTTTGATGATTTTAGAAATCCATTGTCGGCTCCGGCACCTTCAATAACCATTCAGGATGGAGCAGGTTCTAATTATATCATAGCAGGGCATGAACCATTTTCGATAAATAACAAGTTAGACCAAAAAGTAATTCAAGCAACAAACAATCTAAATGTGTTTTTAGGAGACCATACTATAACTGCTGGGGTTTCTTTTGAAATGTTTAGATTTAAAAATTCATTTAATTTATTTGCTTATGATAATTTTGAAACTAGTCAATATTATGGAACTCTCAATATTCCTGGATTTGGAGGTCCTTATCTATCTGTTCAAGATTTCCTGAACGACGCTTCAAACCCAAATGGGATATTACAAGAAAACTTACAATTTGCGCAAGATCGTTTTACTGCTTTAAATGCTGCAGGGCAAGGTAATGATGGAGGTTGGAAATTAGCAGAGTTAAATGTAGGACAATTAGCTTTTTATATTCAGGAAGAATGGAATATAACAGAACAGTTTAAGTTTACCTATGGGATTAGATTTGATAAACCATTGTATTTTAATACTACAGATCTTATTCAAAAATATATAGATACAGATAACGGTGCAAGCCGAGATAATAGTACCGTGTATTATGATCCATCTACAGGAGAAGCAGTAAATCTGGATTCTACTACCTTGCCTTCTAATAAATTATTGGTATCTCCTAGATTAGGTTTTAACTATGATGTAAAAGGAGATAAAACTTTTCAGGTACGTGGGGGCACAGGTATATTTACAGGTAGACTACCATTTGTATGGATAGGAAACCAGGTAAGTGGTGCAGATGATGGATTTTTTCAGATGGTAGATCCTGATTTTCAATTTCCACAAGTGTGGAGATCTAGTTTTGGAGTGGATTATAGATTAAAGAATGGAGTGATTCTTACTGGTGATTTTGCATACACTAATGATATAAATGGAGTACATGTGCAGAATTGGGGATTAAAAACACCTACAGGAGCATTATCAGGAATAGATAATAGAGATATTTATAGTAATTTAGATAAAGGAGCTAATAATGCCTTTGTTCTAACTAATTCTAATAAAGGAAGAGTTATAAACGCTTCGTTTAAAGCCGCTAAGAATTTTAAAAATAACTTGTATGCCAGTGTTGCATATAGTTATTTAGATTCTAAAGATGTTAACTCTATAGAAGCAGAAATAACAGGGGATGCCTTTGCTGGTAACCCTGCTTTAGGGAATGTAAATAACGATGTTCAGTCCTATTCAAAATATGGAGATAGACATAGAGTTATTGCAGTTGTTTCTAAAAAATGGAAGTACGGTAATGATAAATATGCTACTACTATTTCTGCTTTCGCAGAGTTTGCTCAGGGTGGTAGATTTAATTATACCTATGCAGGAGATATTAATGGAGATGGATCTGGATTAAATGATTTAATTTATATTCCTACACAGGATCAATTAGCAACCTATAATTTTAGCGGTCCTGATTTTAATAGCAGAGAAGCACAACGAGCTGCTTTTGAAGCGTATATTCAACAAGATGATTATCTTCGTGAAAATAGAGGAAGGTATGCAGAACGATACGGGGCTATTGCTCCTTGGAGAAATAAAATAGATTTTAAATTAATACAGGATTTTAATATTAATGTAGGAGAAAGAGTAAATACAATCCAATTTAGTTTAGATGTTTTAAACATAGGTAATTTAATCCATTCAGATTGGGGGTTAGTACAACAGCCTAATAATGTACAGGTTTTAGGGGTTAATGTGGATAATACAAATACTCCAACGTATTCCTTTAATTCTGATTTAGTAAAAACTTTTGGATATGATTCTAGTCTCCAATCCAGATGGCAAGCTCAGGTTGGATTACGATATATATTTAATTAATTATAAGAAAACAAAATTATAAAGAAGTAAAAACCGTTCTTAGATATAAGGGCGGTTTTCTTATTTATACTTATTTTTGCAATCAATTTTTTTAAAATGAAATATCAACGATTAAGTAAAGAGCAATTAGAGGAGTTGCATGTAGAGTTTATCAATTTTTTATCTACACAAACAATTACTGCGGAAGAGTGGGATGATCTTAAATTAAATAAACCAGAGGTAGCTGAAGAAGAAATAGATATTTTTAGCGATCTGGTTTGGGAGAAAGTGCTTACCAATGCGAAATATGTAGAGCATTTTTCAAAAGATCAAATACATTTATTTACATTAGCAGAAGACCAAATGCAACTTATTGCAATAAAGGTGAATAATAAATCGATTGATATTACGACTAAAGAAGGATATCAATGGTTACAAGATAATTTGTTGAATGATGAAGTTGTTTTTTACAATGCATCTAAGGAGTATAGTGAGGATAAAAATGGTGATAAATTTGCTTTAATCCAGCAAGGAGCAAATATTACTAATGGAGAGCTATATCGCTATTTTGCAAAATGGATTCAGGATAAAGAAGCCTAATTCTCGAGGTCTTGCCTTGGAAAAACAGAATGTTTCTTTGGAAATATATATTTTAAGGTTACAGAATCACTCATATCGTAAAGACTCTATAGGGTCTTGTTTTGCAGCTTTTAAAGCAGGGTATAATCCAGAAACAACAGCGATAACAAAGGATATGGTTGCTGCTGCTATGATTGCTAGCCATGGTGTCGAAAAAGAGAAGTTGGCTAACATCGAAATTCCTGCGCCAATAGCTATTCCTAAAATAATACCAGTAAATCCTCCAATTTGGCCAATAATGATTGTTTCCATGAAAAATTGACCAGCTATGGTGTGTTTTTTTGCACCAAGAGCTTTTCTAACACCGATTTCTCGGGTTCTTTCGGTTACAGATACCAACATAATGTTCATTAAGGCAATAGAAGAACCCAGAATGGTTATAATACTTATAATCCATGCGGCATAGTATAAGTAAACAGTAATGCTAGCAATTTTGTTTAATAAGTCATCACTCCGTTCCAAACCAAAATTATTTTCTTCCAAAGGATTTAATCTTCGAATATTCCTAAAAGTTGTAATGGCTTCGTCCTGAGCTCCTTCAAGAAACTGTTTGTCATCTACCATAATGCTAATACCATAATTAATATTTGGAATTGTAAAAATAGATCTAGCAAGTTGCAAAGGGATGAGGACACGTAAATCTTGGTTGTTTTTAAAAGTAGCACCTTTGCTTTCTAAAAGACCAATTATTTTAAATTTAACACCTCTAACACTAATTGTTTTTCCTAATGGGGTTTCGTTTTTAAAAAGATTCTTTTTAAAATCAGAACCAATAAGGCAAACATGGTTATTGTTTTCTATATCAAAAAAAGTAAAGTTCCTTCCTTTGTCAATTTTTGTACCTGTATTTCCCAGATAATTTTCATTTATACCTACAACAGATACTTCAGGATCTGTTTTTTTATTTTCATATTTAACCTCTGCATTCCTTGTTCCTGTAAAGTAAATAGAGGTTTTTGAAAAAGGGTATCGAAATCGATTGTTAAATTCTTTTACATTGCGATAGCTGATAATAGGGTTTATTTTTTCTTTTTCGTTATTATTTATAGTTTCAAATTCGTAACGTTGGATATTAAAGGTATTAGCACCCATAGATGTAAAATCTCCAGAAATCGTATTTTCTAAAGCGCCAACTAAGGTAAGTACCCCTACTAAAGAAGTAATACCAATTGCAATAATTAGTATTGTGAGAATAGTTCGTAAAATTTGCCCTTTTATAGAATCCATTGCGATTCTGATATTTTCTCTAAAAAGTGAAAACATAATGGTTTATGATAATTTGTTCTTTATTATAGGACTACAAAATGCAATTAAAGTTACTAAAAAATTAGAATTTTTTACTTCTATTACTAAAAGCCTATATACTTTTTCAGATATTTGCAACTTAAAATATTCAGTAGATATTAGATGTTGATTAAGAATGTGTAGGTATACTTTTGATTATTAGTCTACTATATGTTTTTCAAGAAGAACTAAAACGATTTATAAGTAAATATTAGGATATTGTATATGTTTTTGCTTCAAAAAATAGAAACATTAAGATACAAATAATCTATATGAACTTACTTAAAACTAGATAATGGCACAAAAACCATCAATACCAAAAGGAACGAGAGATTTTTCTCCAATAGAAGTAGCGAAGAGAAACTATATTATAGATACCATTAGGGAGCAATTTCGATTATTTGGTTTTCAGCCAATTGAGACTCCAAGTTTTGAGAATAGTGAAACTTTAATGGGGAAATATGGAGAAGAAGGAGATAGGTTAATCTTTAAAATATTAAATAGTGGAGACTATCTTAATAAAATAGATGAAGCATTATATGCTACTAAAGATAGTAACAAAATAATCTCTAAAATTAGTGAGAAAGCACTTCGTTATGATCTTACCGTGCCTTTTGCTCGTTACGTCGTACAACATCAAAATGAAATTGATTTTCCTTTTAAACGATTTCAAATTCAACCAGTTTGGCGGGCGGATAGACCTCAAAAAGGAAGGTTTAGAGAGTTCTTTCAATGTGATGCAGATGTAGTAGGCAGTAAATCTCTTTTTCAAGAATTTGATTTTATTAAGCTGTATGACAGGGTTTTTACAAAGTTAGATCTTAAAGGAGTAACGATTAAGATGAATAATCGTAAAATACTTTCTGGTATAGCTGAAGTTATAGGAGCCAGTGATAAATTAATAGACTTTACAGTTGCATTAGATAAATTAGATAAAATAGGAGAAGATGGTGTGAAAAAAGAAATGTTAAGTAAAGGGATTTCTGAAAAAGCTATTGAAAAAGTAAAGCCTCTTTTTAATTTTGCAGGAACAACATCAGAAAAGATAGAAAATCTGCGCGGTATGTTATCTTCTTCTGAAGAAGGATTGAAAGGTGTAGAAGAGCTACAATTTATAGTAAATGCAATTCAAGAAATGCCTTTAGAAACAGCAACGTTAGACTTAGATGTTACTTTGGCTAGAGGATTAAATTATTATACAGGTGCAATTTTTGAAGTTTCCGCTCCAGATACTGTTAGTATGGGATCTATTGGAGGAGGAGGTAGATATGATGATTTAACAGGGATCTTTGGGTTAAAAGATGTAAGTGGTGTAGGAATTTCTTTTGGCTTAGATAGGATTTATTTAGTAATAGAAGAATTAGGACTATTTCCTGATGCGGTAATACCAGCAACAAAAGTATTATTTATAAATTTTGGTAATAAAGAAGCATTATATTCTCTAAAAGTTGTAGATCTTTTAAGAAAAGAAGGGGTAACAGCCGAGATATATCCTGATGATGCTAAAATGAAAAAGCAAATGAATTATGCAAATAAAAGAAATATTCCATTTGTAGTATTAGTAGGAACTTCAGAAATGGAAAATAATACATTTACAGTTAAGGATATGGTATCAGGAGATCAGAAAGAGGTTGATTTCGTTGGGTTAAGAAAACTTTTTGAATAATTTTTTTAACTTAATTACGCTTAAGTAGTTTAACCTGAATTATGCAATAGGGTTTAAATTATTGCTATTCCTATTGATTATTACTAGCTTTAGGTTATATTTTAAATTTCACCCATATGGTTAACCTTCCTATTGAGTATTCAGATAAGCAAGTCACTCCTTTTGGCGGTATGAGTTTGATGAAAAGATTTATAGATCAAACAGGGATTCGGGAGTATATGTCTGAATTAGATTTACCTGAACCCGGTTCTAATCGTGGCTATTCACCGGAGCATATTATAGAATCTTTTTGGTTAGGTATTTGGACAGGAGCTTCTCGTTATATTCATTGTGATTGGTTGCGTTATGATAAGACACTTCATTCCATTTTTGGATGGGACCAG
>NZ_AUML01000024.1 GCF_000430665.1 Aquimarina muelleri DSM 19832
TGCATTTAGAGTATCGTCCATCTCAAAAAGTAAGTGATTTAGTTAAGAAATTAAAAGGCAGAAGTTCTAGAAAGCTTCAAGAGGAATTTCCTGAATTGAAGCATAAATATTGGGGCAGACATTTTTGGGGTATTGGATATGGTTGTTGGAGTACTGGTAATATTACTGATGAAATGGTAAATGAGTATTTGGAGCATCATCGAAGACCAGATGATGGTAATGCAACGAATTTCATAATCGAGAAATGACCATTGGGTGACTTTAAGTCACGAGCCCGAACCTATGGACTTTAAGTCCATAGTGGTTCAGTTTTTTGAAACTTCGGCCATAAAGAAATTTACGTAATAAAACCAGAATTTATTTACGCAAAAACCATAAAATTAATATTATTGTTGATTTATTGATAATATTTTATTAAAATTTTAGATAATATATCTACTTTTACTCCCTAACTCAAACTCAACTATAATATGAAAACGCGATTATCATTATTCGTGGGCTTATTTATAATAAGCCATGTTTTTGGTCAAGGTAGTAATCCTTGGCAAAGAACCAGTTCTGTAAAAAGTCTTAACATCATTGAGACAAAAAAAGATCTACCAAATAATAATCTCTTTACATTAGATATTCAAGCGATGAAAGCAGCGCTTAATAATACTCCGTTAAGAGGAAAATCATCTGTATCTGCTACTATCATGAATTTTCCGAATGCTGAAGGGAATATGGAATCCTTTACTGTATTTGAAGCTCCTGTAATGCATCCGGATTTAGCTATTAAATATCCAAATATTAAATCTTATGCTGGTCAAGGCATAGAAGACCCTAGTGCAACTATTAGATTTAGTATTGCTCCTTCTGGATTACAAAGTATACGAATCTCTGGGGTTTCTAAAACTGTATTTATAGAGCCATACACTACGAACGAATCTATTTATACGATATACTCTAGAGATCAAAGATCAGGAGCTGTAGATAGGATAAGCTGTTCTGTAGATGAAAAAACTCCTGATTTTTCAGATACACATACTGTTTCGCAAAAAAATGCAGATGATGGTGTTTTAAGATCCTATAGATTAGCTGTTTCTACGACGGGAGAATACACACAATTTCATGGAGGAACAAAAGCAGGAGCTATGGCTGCAATTAATGCTACTATGACCCGCGTTAATGGGATTTATGAAACTGATTTTGGTGTTACTATGGTTTTAATTGCTAATAATGATGCTGTAGTGTATACCAATGCTAATACAGACCCTTATACTGGTAGCTACAATAGTCAATTACAGTCTACATTAACAAGCGTTATAGGAGAATCTAATTATGATATTGGTCACGTATTTGTTCTTGCTCCAAAAAATGGTAATGCAGGATGCATAGGGTGCGTATGTGTAAATGGAAAAAAAGGAAGTGGATTTTCTTCTAGAAACAATCCTCAAGGAGATATTTATGATGTGGATTATGTAGCTCATGAAATGGGACATCAATTTGGAGGTAATCACACATACACATTTAGAAGTGAAGGGACAAGCGTTCAAATGGAACCAGGAAGTGGTACTACTATAATGGGATATGCAGGAATAACTGGTGCTACGGATGTACAACCAAATAGTGATCCTTATTTTCATGCTGCAACTATTCAACAAATTACAAATTATGTAAAATCTACAAGTTGTCAAACCAATACAAATACAGGTAATGCAATACCTACTGCAAACGCAGGAGCTGATTACACCATTCCAAAAGGAACTCCTTTTGTATTAACTGGCCAAGGTTCTGATACAAATAGCGCTGATGCTTTAACCTATTGTTGGGAACAAATGGATAATCGTGTAGGAACCTACCCTGGTCCTAATGTAACTTCAGGTGTTGCTTTTAGGTCTTATACTCCAACCGTCTCTAATCAAAGATATTTTCCGAGATTAGAAACTATCAAAACCGGGGCAACTTCTTGGAAATGGGAAGCTGTTCCTGATGTAACAAGAGCATTAAACTTTAGATTAACGGTTAGAGATAATAAAGTTGGTGGTGGTGCAAACAATAGTGATAACATGAAAGTTAATGTTACAGCTTCTGCAGGGCCATTTGTAGTTAATTCTCCTAATACCAATGTTAGCTGGCCAGCTGGTTCTACACAAACTGTAACCTGGAATGTTGCTGGCACAACAGGAAATGGGATTAATGCAGCAAACGTAGATATTTTATTATCTACAGATGGAGGAAATACATATCCTGTTACTATTGCTACAGCTGTACCAAATGATGGTTCTCATAGCATAACAGTACCAAGTTCTCAAGGAACGCAAAACAGAATTATGGTAAAAGGATCAGGAAATATATTCTTTGATATCTCTAACGCAAATTTTGAAATCACTGGTGGAGGCGGAACAGATACACAAGCTCCTTCTACCCCTGCAAATCTAACTACGTCTAATGTAACGCAAAATACTATAAACCTTTCTTGGGGAGCCGCAACAGATAATGTTGGAGTTAGTGGATATGATGTCTATCAAGGTAATACTGTTATTGGTTCTGTAGCAACCACAACATATCAAGCAACAGGATTATCTCCTGATACAGCCTACACTTTTAGAGTAAAAGCGAAAGACGCAGCTGGAAATCAATCTGGTTTTAGTAATACTACTAGTGCCACTACTCTACCAGGAAACACTGGTGGTGGATGTTCTGGTGGTATTAGTTCTTTTCCTTATACTGAAGGACTAGAAAACACAGTTGGTGCATGGACACAAGCAACTAATGATGATATTAACTGGACTTTAAAATCTAGCGGAACTCCTTCAAACAACACAGGACCATCTAATGCTGCTCAAGGTACTTATTATGCTTATATTGAAGCTTCTGGAAACGGATCTGGTTTTCCAAATAAAAGAGCTATACTAAACTCTCCTTGTATTGATCTTACTGCTGCATCACAAGCAACTTTTTCTTTCCAATATCATATGTATGGAACCAGTATGGGAACATTAATTTTAGAAGCAAGTACAGATAATGGAACTAATTGGACTTCGCTTTGGACAAAGTCTGGTAATCAAGGAAACTCATGGGCATCTGCCAATATAGATTTAGCTGCTTATACAGGGGCATCACTTACATTAAGATTTAATGGTATTACAAACACATCTTGGAGTGGAGATATGGCTATTGATGACATTAACTTAACTACAGGAACTGTAAATCCTCCTAATTGTACAGATGTAAACCTATCTATTACTTTTGACAAATACCCAGAAGAAACAAGCTGGGAGATTACAAATAGTAATAATGTAGTAGTAGCATCTGGAGGTACTTATGATTCTCAAACTAATGGTTCTACAATCAATATTACAGAGTGCTTAAATCCTGACACCTATACATTTACAATTAAAGATGGTTACGGTGATGGTATTTGCTGTCAATATGGTAATGGAGCTTACACACTAACCTCTGGTGGTACCTCTCTTGCTTCTGGCGGATCTTTTGGTAGCTCTGAAGCTACCCAGTTTACTATTGGTGGTAGTACATCAAGAGGTGCCGTTGTTAACAGTTTTAATACTACAAAAGCCCCTTTAATATCTATATATCCAAATCCTGTAAATGGTGCTAATGCTTTGCTTAAGATTACAGCTCCTTCAAATAATACTTCTGTAATCATTTACGACTTATTCGGAAGAAGTGTTTATAAAAACGATAATATAAATAACAAATCTTTTAGTCCTGGTAATCTTGCTAAAGGAACTTACCTTATAAAACTCAAAATAGATACCAAGACATTAATTAGCAAACTAATTGTTAATTAATTAATTGTTCTAACATTTTAATAAAAATCAATAACAAAAGCCATTAAAAATATTTTTAATGGCTTTTGTCTTATTGCTAATTGTCAAACAACCTACAAACGTTACTTTTCATCGAAAAACCCATGGTATTATCAATGAAGCCGTTAATAAATTATGGTTTTAACGTATTTTTACACCTTCAATTTATACCATACTTTCATGAAAAAATTACTACCATTACTTTTTCTTTTTTTCTCATTACAGAATTACGCTCAAACTTTATCTAAAACAAGAATTTTATATGAACGTAAAAATAAAATTGTAATGAATGATGGAAAACATTATGAAATCATAGTAAACAAACCTTTTTATTCTGTCTCTGATTCTACCATCCAAAAACACAAGCAAATCACCGATCATGTTTTTCGTTTAAATCGGGTTCTTATTTTAAAAAATGAAAATACCTATATTGAACTGATCGAATGGGTAAAAGAGAACATGAAAATATACCAATCCAGAAAACCTATAAATTATAACTTTATGGAGAACCCCATGTATGATTCTTTAGTTTCCCCTAGTAATTAACTAGCTATAATAGTAGCTTTTGCTAGTTTTAAAATTTGTTTAAATTGTTCATCTAAGGTAAGATTAGAATTATCTATTTTAATAGCATCTTTTGCTTTTTTGAGAGGTGAGTCTTTTCTTGTACTATCTATATGATCTCTGTTTACTACATTTTTCAAAACATCTTCATATGTTACGTTTTCTCCTTTTTCTTTAAGCTCTATATATCTTCGTTCAGCTCGATCTTTAGCCGTAGCCGTCATAAATAATTTAAGTTCTGCATTAGGAAAAACCACAGTACCAATATCTCTACCATCCATTACAACACCTTTCTCTACACCCATTTTTTGTTGTTGTTCTACTAGTTTTTTTCGAACCTTAGAAACTGCAGCAATTTTACTAACATGTTTAGACACTCTTAATGTTCTTATCTCTTGCTCTATATTTTCGTCATTAAGTAAAACTTCTGCTAACCCTGTTTTAGGATTAATTTCAAACTGAAGATCTATCCCAGGAAGACTTTTTTCTAGTGCTTCTTCATCAAAATGAGATTCATCTATATATCCATTTCTCATAGCATAAAGTGAAACAGCACGATACATTGCACCTGTATCTACATAAATATACCCTAATGCTTTAGCTAATTGTTTTGCTACTGTACTTTTTCCTGTTGAAGAGTGTCCATCAATAGCTATAATAATTTTTTTATCTTCCAAATTTTAAAATACTAATATGTTTATTAAAAATCAAAAATAAAGTAAAGATCTGGAATATCTCAGATAGTCAAAAAAATAAAACAGAATAAATATATTTACTCTAACTAGCAAGATTATACTAATTGACAATAGGCCTAAGTCGCTTCCTACAAACAAATTTTAAATCAAAACATAACATAACATCAAATAATACTAGTATAAAGCATCAAAACACAATAATTATTATTAAACCGAGTTATCCTACCATTAATCCCCTATTTTATTACATGGCAATAAAGTACTCTTATACATCTTGAATCACTTTTACTAACCAAAACAAGCAGTTATGAGCTTTTTTGATTTTTTAAACGAAAAAATTGCAATAGATTTAGGCACTTCAAACACGCTTATTACTTACAAAGGAAAAATAGTAATAGACAATCCCTCTATAATTAGCATACATCAAATTACTGGGAAAATTATTGCAGTAGGTACAGAGGCTGGTATGATGCGGGGAAAAATTAATAAAAACATAAAAACGATTTCTCCTTTTAAAAATGGTGTCATTTCTAATTTTGATGCTGGAGAAAAAATGCTCACTACTTATATTAAAAGATTATCTACATTTAATTCTAGCATATTTTCTTCTTCATATAATATGATAATATCTATTCCTTGTGGCAGTACTGAAGTAGAAATGAGAGCTGTAAAAGAGTCTGCAAAACGCTTGAATGCAAAAAAAATATTTTTAATTCATGAGCCCATAGCAGCTGCAATTGGTGGTGGAATAGATATATTAAAGCCTAAAGGAAATATGGTTATCGATATTGGTGGGGGAACCACAGAAATTGCAGTTATATCTTTAGGTAGGATAATAAGTGGACAATCTGTAAAAATAGCAGGTAATGTTTTTAATGAAGATATTATTTATTATGTTCGAGAATCACACAATCTTCATATAGGCGAATCGATGGCTGAAAAAATAAAAATAAAAATTGGAGCAGCTGTAGACAAGTTAGAGTTTCCGCCTGATAATATGTATGCTGAAGGAAGAGATCTTCTTACAGGAAAACCTAAACAAATACAATTATCTTATACCGAAATTGAAAAATGCTTAGACAAGTCTATTACTCAAATAGAAAATGCTATTATGGAAACTCTATCTGAAATCCCTCCTGAGATTTCGGCAGACATATATAATTCGGGTATTTTTTTGACTGGTGGAGGATCTTTATTAAGAGGGCTTGACGAAAGATTATCTAAAAGTACAGAATTACCAGTTCATCTTGGTGACCAACCATTAAAAACAGTAGTTAAAGGGAGTGAAATTGTTTTAAAAAACCTAAACTTATATACAACTGTTCTAGTACAAAAAGAAAATAATTTTTGTTAAAATAAAAAATAACTTTTCTGTAAAATAAGTTTTTTTTTACAGAAAAGTTATTTTGTCAACCTTATTATTTTAATCTACACTGTGGAGTTTAATTCTCCGAGGTTATTAATTCTATTTATAATTTTTTAGCATTTTTAACTTTAGTACTTGTTAAAGCTAATTTAAGAACATCACTCATTTCCTTAACATAATGAAATGTGAGTCCTTTTAAATAATCAGATTTAATTTCTTGAATATCTCGCTTATTATCTTCACAAAGTAAAATTTCTTTAATATGCGCTCTCTTTGCTGCTAGGATTTTTTCTTTAATTCCTCCCACTGGTAATACTTTTCCTCTTAAAGTAATTTCTCCTGTCATTGCTAGACTTTTCTTTACTTTACGTTGTGTAAATAACGATACAAGTGAAGTAAGCATTGTTATTCCTGCACTAGGTCCATCTTTTGGTGTTGCTCCTTCTGGAACATGTATATGCACATTATAAGTATCGAAAATATCTGGATTAATCCCTAAATCTGTCGCATTTGCCTTAATATATTCCATAGCTATGGTAGCAGATTCTTTCATTACTTTACCTAGATTTCCTGTAATGGTAAGAGTTCCTTTACCCTTAGAAAGGATCGATTCTATAAATAATATGTCTCCTCCTACGCTAGTCCAGGCTAATCCAGTTACTACCCCAGCTACATCATTATTTTCGTACTTATCTCTTTCTAATCTTGGTGCTCCTAAAACCTCTATAACATCTTCATTACTAATTTTCACATTATACTTCTCCTCCATTGCTATATTCTTGGCTGCATAACGAACCATTTTAGCTATTTGTTTTTCCAGACCTCTTACTCCGGACTCTCTGGTATAACCTTCAATTATTTTTTCTAATTGTGCTTTTCCTATTTTGATATGAGATTTATCTAACCCATGCTCCTCTAATTGTTTTGGCAATAGGTGTTGTTTTGCAATCTCTACCTTTTCTTCAATAGTATATCCAGTTACATTAATGATTTCCATACGATCACGAAGTGCTGGTTGAATTGTTCCTAAACTATTAGATGTGGCTATAAACATTACTTTAGAAAGATCAAATCCCATTTCTAGAAAGTTGTCATGAAATTCAGAATTTTGTTCTGGATCCAAAACTTCTAAAAGCGCAGAGGATGGGTCTCCTTGATTACCTACAGATAATTTATCTATTTCATCTAAAACAAAAACTGGATTACTAGTACCTGCTTTTTTAAGACTTTGTATTATTCTACCAGGCATAGCTCCAATATATGTTTTTCTATGCCCCCGTATTTCTGCTTCATCACGAAGTCCTCCCAATGATATCCTAACATACTCTCTACCAAGCGCTTCTGCTATAGACTTTCCTAAAGATGTTTTCCCTACTCCTGGAGGTCCATATAAACATAATATAGGGGACTTCATATCATTACGGAGTTTTAACACCGCGAGATATTCTATGATACGACGTTTTACTTCATCTAAACCATAGTGATCTTTATCTAAAACTTTCATAGCTCGTTTTAGATCAAATTTATCGATGCTAAACTCATTCCATGGCAGGTCTAAAAATAAATCTAAATAATTACGCTGTATAGAATATTCTGCTACCTGTGGATTCATACGCTGCATTTTGGCAAGTTCCTTGTCAAAATGTTTTTTCACCTTTTCATCCCACTTTTTATCTTTACTCCGCACACGCATTTCTTCAATTTCATCTTCATGAGAAACCCCTCCTAGTTCTTCTTGGATAGTTTTCATTTGTTGATGTAAAAAATACTCTCGTTGTTGCTGGCTCATATCATGTTGAACCTTATTTTGAATATCATTTTTGAGCTCTAATTTCTGAAACTCAACATTCATATACTTAAGAGTAGCTAATGCTCTTTCTTTAAGGTCATTTACCTCTAAAAGTTTTTGTTTTTCTTCTACCGGAAGGTTTAGATTTGAAGAAACAAAATTTATCAGAAAAGAATTACTTTCAATATTTTTAATAGCAAAAGAAGCCTCAGACGGAATTGTAGGACTCTCTTTTATTATTTCTAAAGCTAGATCTTTTATAGAATCAATTATAGCGCTAAATTCTTTATTTTCTTTTGCCGGCCTAGCTTCTGGAACATCTTTTACCTTTGCCTTAATATATGGTATCTCTTCTACAACTTCATCTATATGAAAACGTTTTTTTCCTTGTAGAATCACTGTAGTATTACCGTCTGGCATTTTTAATACTCTTAAAATACGAGCAACTACTCCTACAGTATTAATGTCTTTTAAAGAAGGGTTTTCTATTCCTTCTTCTTTCTGCGAAACAACGCCTATTGTTTTACTTCCATTATTTGCATCGTTGAGAAGCTGAATGGATTTGTCCCTTCCTGCAGTAATTGGTATTACTACCCCCGGAAACAATACCGTATTTCTTAATGGTAAGATAGATAATATTTCAGGTAAATCTTCTTTATCTATTTCTTCTTCATCCTCTGGTGTCATTAAAGGGATTAATTCTGCATCTTCTTCTATTCCCTGAAATGACAAACTGTCAAGTGTTGTAAATTTGGTTTTTGCCATATGTATATATCAAAGTCATTTTGTCATTACAACAAAACTATATTCTTTTTTAAAATTAGTTTTAACGGATTAAACTACCTATAACATCTTATAAAACAAGGTATTTATTATAGATTTTTCATATATAATTCAATTGTTGTGCCATAAGTTTTTAAAAATAAAATTAAAAAACTGTAACAAAGCACTTCGTTATATATCTTTATGTTAAAGTAAATTATTTTTTGTCACTAACCCAACTAAATACAGAGCAATTAATTGCAAAATGTCGAGAGCAAGATCAAAATGCGCAGCTCGAAACTTATAATCGTTATTATAAAGCGATGTATAATACGGCATATAGAATTTTAAAGAATACTGCAGAAGCTGAAGATATCATGCAAGAATCTTTTTTGACTGCTTTTACTAAACTTTCTATGTTAGAGAACAATGCTTTGTTTGGAGCTTGGTTAAAAAGAATAGTTATTAATATGTGTTTGACAGCCTCTCGCAAAAAAAATACACATAACGAAGTTGCTTTTGAAACTGTAGAATATACTCTTATAGATAATGATGGGATTCCTGAAGAAAATTTAACATCTATAAAAACAGATACTATCTTAAATACACTTATGCAACTTAAAGATAGTTATAGCACTGCTTTATCCTTACACTTAATAGAAGGATATGATTATGAAGAAATCTGTATAATTATGAATATATCCTATTCTAATTGCCGTACGCTTATTTCACGCGCCAAAGAAAGCTTACGAAAAAAATTACAATTTATATGAAGAATAATGAAATAGAAAAGTTATTTGAAGGTGTAAAAGAAAAATTAGATATCCATGAACCTTCTACGAATCATAAAGTAAAGTTTTTAGAAAAATTAATGCAACAAAACAAAGTTGTACAATTGCATCCTAAAAAAACATCTTGGCATAAACCTTTGATGATAGCTGCTTCTTTAACTATAATATTTGGAATTACAGCAACGGCATTTATTACTAATCCTAAACAAGAAATAGATTTGGCTTACGTGTCTCCACAAATGAAAGAAACACAAAGCTTTTTTACTTCTGCTATTCAAGTACAACTTGACGAGATTAATAAAGTCTCTTCTAAAGAAAACAGAATATTAGTTATAGATGCAATGAAACAGCTAAAAAAATTAGAAACTGATTATAATTTCTTAAAAAAAGATCTTTTTCAAAGCGGAAATGATAAACGTGTTATTAGTGCTATGATAAAAAACTTTCAAAAACGTGCAAATTTATTAGAAGAGGTGCTTCAAAAAATTAATGACATTAACGAATTTAAAAAAATAAACAATGAAAACTCTATACTATAATATATTATTTTTGTTACTAACTCCAACATTGGTTCTAGCAAACAATGGAGATCTAAAAGGAAAATACTCTAAAGAAAAAACATTAAAAAAAGATTTTACTGTTAACGCTAATGCTTTATTGAAAATTAGTAACGATTACGGCAATTTGGATATAACTTCATGGAACGAAAATCGAATTGTTATGGAGATAAGTATTAAAGTTAGCGGAAACGACGAAGAAAAAGTTATTAAAAAACTACAATCTATCGATGTAGAGTTTGATTCATCCTCACGAATAGTAAGCGCTAAAACCACTTTTAACAAGCAAGATAACTCTTGGTGGGATAAATGGACTAGCGGTTGGAATAATAATTTGAATATGAAAATCAACTACACCATAAAAGTCCCAATGACAAATAGTGTTGACCTTGATAATGATTATGGAAGTATTACTTTAGATAAAATAAAAGGGGATACAAAAATTAATTGTGATTATGGGCAAATTATTCTTGGAGAATTACTTGGAGAAAATAATGATATTAATATAGACTATACAAACAACAGCTCTATAGGGTACATAAAAAATGGTACAATAAATGCAGATTACTCTGATTTTGAAATAGAAAAAGGCGGTTATATCAACTTAAATGCCGATTATACCCAATCCAAGTTTAAATCTATTAAAAACTTAACTTACGACTGTGATTATGGAGGGATTCGTATAGAAAATGGAAGCAAGATCGTTGGAGACTCTGATTATGTTAGTACTAAAATTGGTACAATATCAACAGAATTACGTATTAATTCTGATTATGGATCTATCGAAGTTCGTTCTCTACAACCATCCTTTAAAAATGTAAAAATAACAACAGATTATACCAGTGTCTCTATCGGTTATGAAAATCAATGTACCTATGATTTTTCAATCCATACCTCTTATGGAGGTGTTAAACTAGATGAAAGTATACAAGTACAAAAAAAATATATTAAAGATTCTAAAAAAGAGTACCAAGGACATTACGGCACATCTAATAGCGGAAATATCATAGATGTAACCTCTAGTTATGGCGGAATTAAACTTATACGAAACTAAAAACGTACAAATTCAATAAATCAATCTATAAAAATGAAAACAGTATTATTTATTCTAGGTCTTACTATTTGCAGTATAAATTCGTTACAAGCACAATGGTGGGGAAATGGCAAAAAGATAAAAGGAGATGGTAATATAGTTACCAAAAACAGAACGACATCTGACTATGATCAAATAAAAGTAAAAGGAAGTCTAGATGTATCCTTAATATTAGGAACTGAAGGACAAATTATTATTGAAGGAGAAAGCAATTTGATAGAATATATTGTGACTGAAGTAGAAAGTGATATATTGAGAGTTTATGTAAAAAAGGGGTATAATATAGAACTATCCCGAAATAAGAAATTAATCATTACAGTTCCTTTTAAAGATATTTCTCAAGTTACTTTATCAGGATCTGGGGATATTTATAGTTCTGATATCATTACTACTACCGATTTCAAAACTGGCGTTTCTGGATCTGGAGATGTTAGATTAGCTATTTCTGCAAAAAATGTGTGGGGACAAGTTACAGGTAGTGGGGATTTAGATCTAAAAGGTTCTACAGAAAACTTTAACGGAAGCGTATCTGGTTCTGGAGATCTTGCCGCTTTTGATCTTACCGCAAAAAATGTAACGGCTACTGTTACTGGATCTGGAGATATTGAAGTTATGGCTACCTCTTTTTTAAAAGCTAGGGTATCTGGATCTGGAGATATATTTTATAAAGGAAATCCTCTAAAAGAGGATAAAAAAATATCTGGATCCGGAGATATTACGAAAAGATAACATTTATATTTATCATAAATACATGACTGTTTGAGATTAGATAATCTTAAACAGTTTTTTACATATAATAAACTTCTATTTTTACGTTATAATTCACTATTTTACAAATCACCCCAAAACAAATTTATATTGTTATTATTATCAAATAAAGATGTTCCTTTTCATCAAATCATCCCACAAGGATATGTAGATATACATTCTCATTTACTACCTGGTATTGATGATGGTACAAAAACCATATATCAATCTACTTATATTTTAGAGCAATTTGAAAAATTAGGTATGCGAAAAGTAATTACGACTCCTCATGTTTTAAAAGATATTTGGCCTAATTCATCAGAAACTATACTAAAAAATCTTAAAGAACTTAAAGCCGTTCTTTCTCCATTAGGGGTTTCTAAAATTAAATTACATGCTAGTGCAGAATATATGATGGATGATTTATTTTTTACAAGATTAAAAAACAATGATATTTTACCTTTACACCAAGACTATATTCTTGTAGAAATGTCAACATTTAGTCCTCCTATAAATCTTAAAGAAATAGTATTTGAAATTAAACTGGCTGGATATATTCCTATTTTAGCACATCCTGAAAGATATTCTTTTTATGAAAATAATTTAGAGGAATACGATGAATTAAAAAATTTAGGTTTTTTATTTCAACTCAATCTTTTATCCTTATCTGGATATTATGGAGGAAAAATTAAATCTTTTTCTAAAAAATTAATAAACCTTAATTATTTTGACTTTGCTGGCACAGATGTACATAACTATCATCAATTAGAGATTTTAAAGAAAGGGTTTAATAGTAAGATTGCAAAAAAAATTACGCCAATTATGAAAAATAATTTAATTTTCTCTTAATTCTTTTTATTATACCCATACCCATAATTATAACCAGCTTTAGTATTTGTTGCATTTAGTAGTACAGCTATGTTTGGCAAACGTTTTTCTGCATAAAAATTTTCAGGAACCTGTAATACTCTTTTATCAGAAAAATTTTCTCGTACAATATAGATACTCAAATCTGCATATTTTGCAATTAATAACGTATCTGTAACTAAACTAACAGGAGCAGTGTCTACAATTAGATAATCATAATTTGTTTGAAGATATTTAAATATAGTTTCTACTCTATCTTGCATCAAAAGCTCTGCTGGGTTAGGAGGAATTGCTCCAGAAGGTATAATATCAAAAGAATCTTCTTCTTTATCTTTAAAAATAATATCTTCGGGGTTCAGCTCTTTATTCATGATATAATTAGTAAGCCCCTTAGTATTTTTTCCATACGGAAGATCAAAAAATTTATGCACCTTAGGATCTCTTAAATCTGTTCCTAAATATGCTACCTTTTTACCAGAAATAGCTAATGTTTTAGCTAAGTTTGAAGACACCAAAGTTTTTCCCTCTCCAGAAATAGTAGATGTCACAAAAATAACTTTCCCTTCGGTTTTATCTATTCCTGCCATGAGGAAATCTAGATT
Organism: Aquimarina muelleri DSM 19832; assembly: GCF_000430665.1. GTDB lineage: Bacteria > Bacteroidota > Bacteroidia > Flavobacteriales > Flavobacteriaceae > Aquimarina > Aquimarina muelleri. The sequence continues at coordinate 13,646 of NZ_AUML01000024.1, forward strand.
TGTTCTTAAAATTCTAAACGCTTCTGCTACAGAAGATCTGTCATTTTGTGAAATCATGATTTTCTCTTTAGATTTCACTTTTGGAATAGATCCAATTATAGGCATAGAAAGTGCTTTTTCTAAATCTTCACGAGAACTTACCTTAACATTTAATAAATCAGATGTATAAATAATTAAAAAAGGTAGTATCAAACCAAGAAAAAAAGCTCCTGCATAAATTGTTTTTTTATTGGGTGATATTGGATAAGAGTTTAAAGTAGAGGCTCTGTCTATTACTCGGGCATTAGAAAGAGTAATGTGACTCTTTATCTCTGCCTCTTCTCTTTTTTGTAATAAATAAAGATATAATTGTTCCTTAATTGATTGCTCTCGCTCAATCACTCTAAGGTCTTTTTGTCGAATAGGGGCATTATACAACTTACCACTAAAATACTGATCCTGTGTTTTTAGACTTTTCAAACGAATATCTATAGAGTTTTTTAAACTATTTAAACTTCCAATTAATACTTGTCGTAATCCATCAATTTGCTGATCTATATTTACAACAACAGGGTTTTGCTCACTAGAGGATTTAAGTAAACGCTGTCTTTGAAGTATTAATACATTGTACCTAGATACTGTAGTAGTAATTGTCGGGTCTTCAAATCCTAAATTTGCTGGAACAAGATCATATTTACCTTCTTGACTTAATACAAATCTACGCATAGACTCTATAAGTCTATTTTGTGTATTTAACGATTCTATTTCTTGTACATTTCTTGAATCTATATCAGCTACTCTTTGTGTTTGAGCTCCTATATCATTAGTTAATCCATATTTTGAAAGATATCCTGCAGCTTCATCATCTACTTCTGTCAAATCTCCAGAAATAAGATTTAAGCGATCATTTATAAAGTCTGCAGTTCTGGCAGATGCTTGTTTTTTATTTTCTATAGTCGCTTTATTATACTCATCTACAAGGTTATTAATAATATCTTGTGCTTTTGTTTTTACAGGATCATTTAAAGAAATTCTAACAATAGATGAATTCTTCATGGGTAGAACAGATAATTTTCCTCTGTAGGATTCTGCTACTAATTTTACAGGAGATATTACTATTTTTATCTTTTTACCTGTATGCGACTCTATAGTATCTACACTTGGTGTAATTACTATATCTCCAATACTACTACTGATTGTTTTACCAAAAGAATGGCTACTTGACTTGTTTCCTTTTTTATCCAAAAAAGAAAAAGAAGTTCCAGAATCAATCTGTACATGAAATATTTTTGATTTTGTTTTTACAACTGTATCATGGGATAAAAAATTAATCTCGATTAATGATTTTGGATAATTTTCTGCTTCTAAAATTCTTCCTTCGCTAAAATACCGAACATTTAATTTTAAATTATTAACTACATTAGTTAATAATGTTCTGGATTTTATTATTTGAATCTCATTTTCGATTGAGTTTTTCGTATCATCGAGTAAACCAAGGTCTTTAAAAGCAGATAGCTCAGATTCACTAATATTTTGATCTTGAGATATCATTATGGAAGAAAACACATTATACTGTGGAATTGTATATCTTACTTTAAGGTACGCTCCTGTCATAAAAACAAAAACACTTAAGGCAAACCAATACCACCGCTTAATATATTTTATTATCTGGTCTCTAAGGTTTATACTAAATCCAGAAGAATCAATTGCTGCTTTTTTTGCAGGTGAATTATTATTAGAAATCATACCTTATATTATCTATTATCTTACAATCAAAGTTACCACAGATAAAATGACACCCACTATACTTATAATAATACCTACAGTGTTATTACGAGATTTAGATTCTTTTATTCTAGACACATTTGGCTCTACATATAGCACATCATTTTGAGCTAAATAATAAACAGGTGATTCAAAAATAGTTTTGGATGTAAGATCTAAACGATGATAAGTATTCTCGCCATCATTTTCTCTTATTACCATTACATTTTCTCTTTTTCCTTTAATTGTCATATCTCCTGCTAAACCTAGAGCTTCTATGATAGTAACTCTCTCATTAGGTATACTATATGACCCTGGTCTTTCAACCTCTCCCAATACAGTAATCTTAAAATTTTTAAGTCTTACATTTACTATAGGGTCATTAATATAGATTTTTAGTTTTTCTTTAATCATATCTTTTACCTGAACCCTAGTTAACCCAGCTATTTTTAAACTCCCTAAGATAGGAAAATCTATATTTCCTTCTTCATCTATTAAATAAGTAGGTTCTGGTGGATTATTAGAATTCACTCCTCCTCCTAGACCATCATTTATAGAGGTTCCTTGCATAAGATTAAAAGGTATAGTTGCATCCATGTCTGCTGCAGATATAAAAATAGTAACTATATCATCTACTTTAAAAACTGGTGTAAATGCATTTGTAGAAGAAATTTTTTCCAAATTCGAAGAATCTTGAAAATACACAACCTTTTTAGGCGTTTTACAAGAAAAAATAAAAATCAATCCTAAAAACAAAAACAAAATTCTACTCCCCATATTTTTAATACTTTGAATACCCCTATAATGAATCACAAAAATATAACTTTATTTAATTCAGCAATGAGATTTTATCCCATCTATTATTTTACGGATTCTTTTTTTAAGATTTTTCAGAAATGTTATGAAAAACATTAGGCAAGTTTGTATCCCAAAAACAAACTAGTTTTTATTTTAAAAAGTAATTCTTCTAGTATACTTTTCCCAAATTATATACTCTTTTACTTACTTTTTAATTTTATAAAAACAATTAAACGAAAACCTCTTGTTTATTTTTAATTTTTTTTTCGTTAACTTTATCTATACTTTCAAAAGTAGAGTTCTTAGAAATAAATTCTGGAACAATCTCTTTTAATTTACTAACAATTTGATGATCTTGACTAAGTAAATTCATTATGCAAAGATCGTCTATCTTATCTTTTATCATAACACAATTATTATCATCGAATTTACTTATCATAATTTTTTTATGATATGTAGGTAAAGTATTTTCTGTATCCGCCAGAAGTTCTTCATATAATTTTTCACCAGGTCTAAGTCCTGTGATTTTTATATCTATATCGTCTGGGTATTTTAATCCTGATAATCTTATCATTTTTTTAGCAAGATCAAAAATCTTTACAGATTCTCCCATATCGAAAATAAAAATTTCTCCACCATTCCCCATTGTTCCTGCTTCAATTACTAATTGAGAAGCTTCTGGTATAGTCATAAAAAAACGAGTTACATCTTTATCTGTCACTGTTAATGGACCTCCTTTTTGAATTTGTTTTTTAAATAAAGGTATTACAGATCCATTAGACCCAAGTACATTACCAAATCTAGTAGTTATAAATTTTGTATTACTAGTCCCATTAATACACTTTATATACATTTCTGCTGCTCTTTTGGTTGCTCCCATTACATTAGTAGGATTAACAGCTTTATCTGTAGATACAAAAACAAATTTATCTACACCAAAATCAGAGGATAAATCCGCTAATCTCCTAGTACCTAGTACATTAATTTTAATAGCTTCACATGGGTTATTTTCCATAAGAGGAACATGCTTATAAGCCGCTGCATGAAAAACCATATTTGGTCTATATTTGCGAAAAATAGTCTCAATTCTTTGATGATCTCTTATATCTGCAATTATAGGTGTAAAATTAATTACATCTTTACTTAAAAGCTCTTGTTGTAAATCATATAAAGGAGATTCTGCTTGATCTACTAAAACAAGATGTTTATAATTATAATAAGATGCTTGCCTTACTATTTCACTTCCAATAGAACCTGCTGCTCCTGTAATCATAATAACCTTATCATTAAGCTCTTTGGTAATGTTTTGGTTATCCATGCAAATAGGAGCTCTTTCTAACAAGTCTTCAATTTGAATTTCTTTAATCTGCGAAACGTTTAACTTTCCATCAATCCAATCATTAACAGCTGGTACTATTTTCACAGTAACTGGTAACTTAAGAAGATTATCTGAAATTTCAGATAATCTTTTTTTACTAATATGTGGTATAGAAACTACGATTTCTTTTATATTATTTTTTATAATAAATTTTTTGTCAATAGAGATCGAAGCATATACCTTGATGCCATTAATAGTTTTACCTATTTTTTGAGAATTATCATCTACAAATCCTACAACAGATAAAGAGGATCTGTTAGAATCGTTAGTTATAGCTGCCAGAGTTATTAAACCAGAATCCCCTGCTCCATAAATTAATACTCTTGAAGTTTCTCCTATTTGAGATTTGATATAATAATAACAGTACTTAAATATTAAACGACTTGTAGTAAGTGTAATAATATTTAACAAATAATGTATACTAATTATAGAAACTGGAATATTTAAAAGTTCAGGAATCAAGGATAATCTGCTAGAAGCCATTAAAAACCCTGTTAAACTTATTAAAACGGTTACTGCTAGAAATAGATTATAAGCATCTCTCATTCCTGTGTGCCTAACCACTCCTTTATAAGAACCTATCAACAAAAAGCTCAACGTAGCCAAAACTGCTACTATTGGCAATTGATATACTAAATTAGTACTTTCAAAATTTAATCCAATTCCAAATCTAATTATATATGCTAAAAGAAAATTAAAAATAGTAATCAGTACATCGATAAATAAAATAAGCCATTTTGAAGCGTGCTTATGCGAATTATTGATTAGGTAGTTTTTTATCATCTCAATACATTTTTAATTACGGACACTATTCTATGTAAATCTTCTTCTTCCAAATTAGATCCACTGGGTAAACAAAGACCTCTATCAAATAAATCATCAGAAACTCCATTTAGATAAGCATCACAATCTGCAAAAACGGCCTGTTGGTGCATCGGTTTCCATAATGGTCTTGATTCTATATTTTCTTCTGCTAATGATAATCTTATTTTTTCTCTCAATTCATAAGAAGTAGTTTCTATACAGGTTAACCACCTATTAGACACATACCCGATAGGTTCTTCTAAAAAATTTATTTCTAAAAAACCTTGCAAGTTTTTTTTATAAAATTCAAAATTACTACGTCTTTTATTTACATGGTCTTCCAGAACTTCCATTTGGCCTCTTCCAATCCCTGCTATGATATTACTCATCCTATAATTATAACCTACTTCAGAATGTTCATAGTGAGGAGCTTGATCTCTGGACTGAGTCGCCCAAAAAATAGCTTTCTCTTTATGCTCTTGTTTTTTAGAAACTAGAGCTCCTCCTCCTGATGTTGTGATAATTTTATTTCCATTAAAAGAGAGAATTGCAATATCTCCAAAAGTCCCGCATTTAATTCCTTGGTAAGAGCTTCCCAAAGCTTCTGCACTATCTTCAAGTATAGGGATTTTATACTTTTCTGAAATTTGATGGATTGCTTCTATATTATATGGCATGCCATATAAATGAACTGCTATAATAGCTTTTGGTTTTTTGCCTTTAGATATTTTATCTTTTATTGCGATCTCTAGCTGTTTTGGACAGATATTCCAAGTAGATCTTTCACTATCTATAAACACTGGTTTTGCACCAAGGTATACTATTGGATTAGCAGAAGCTGCAAATGTCATACTTTGGCATAACACCTCATCTCCCACTGTAACACCTAGTAATTTCAAGCCTAGATGCAACGATGCTGTTCCTGAACTTAAAGCAGCTACATGAACATTTTTATGAAGATATGCTTGAATGTCTTTTTCGAATCCATTAACATTTGGACCAAGTGGTGCTACCCAATTAGTATCAAATGCTTCTTTTACAAATTTCTGCTCTGTTCCACCCATGTGTGGTGAAGAAAGCCATATTTTTTTTGAATCAATTATATTCATAATTTTCCCATTAATAATGAACAATAATATCTTATCGATTAAATCATAACGGCATGTTATGGATAATCGATAATCTTTTTCATGACAATCTAATAAACAATGGAAGAAAGGGGGGTAGAACTTCCTTTTTTTGAATTTACTTTTTAATTATTTTTCCGAAGCTAAAATAACTCAGTTAAATCAATTAACAATCTAAATCCTAGTTTTTTAGACAGGATACTAAAAAAAACGTTCAATGAACAACCTTAAACTAGATATCACTTTGCTTTACAGAAATACCGTAAGAAAAGTATTATAACTTTTAAAACAAAATTACTTGTATAAACAAATATGATTACTAAAACTCGATACAAAATTAACCATTATTAATATTAAAGTCATTGTTTTATATTAATTATGTGTAAATTTTTTAGTCATACAATTATACTATTATAACCTTAAAAAGAGGAAGGAAAAAACCTATTTACAAAGGGGTTTTTATCCCCTAAATTTTCTATTCTTCTTTAGTAACAGATTCTGTATTCTCGAAAAAATCAATAAATAATTTGATTTATATAAAAAATAAACAAAATTTATAATGTTTTAAAAAGATTTAGAGTTTTTTTGTATAAAATTTTAATTACAAATTCCTTTCCCAAAAACCTTAATAACTGTAATATTGTAGATGTTATTTAATTCATTAGATTTCTTTATTTTTTTACCTGTAGTTTTTATACTCTACTGGCTTGTTTTTTATAAAAAAATTCAGGTTCAAAATTTCTTTCTTCTTTTTGCTAGTTATGTGTTTTACGGACTATGGGATTGGAGATTTCTTTTGCTAATTTTAGCAAGTACCTTAGTTGATTTCTTTGTTGGTCAAACTATTTATACTAGTAAATCTAAAAAAGAAAGAAAAAGATGGTTATGGGTAAGTGTAATTTTTAATATTAGTCTTTTAGGTTTTTTTAAATATTATAATTTCTTTATAGATTCATGGATAGATTTTCTTTCTGTTTTTGGAAATGATGTTAAAAGTACCTGGACTCTACAAATTATTCTACCAGTTGGAATCTCTTTTTACACCTTTCAAACCATGTCATATTCTTTAGACATATACTATAAAAGGCTAAGTCCCACTAAAAATTTTATTTCCTTTGCTACGTTTGTAAGTTTTTTTCCTCAATTAGTTGCTGGCCCAATTGAAAGAGCCTCTAACCTTTTATCTCAAATTTCTACTAAAAGGGCTTTTAATTATACGCAATGTACCGATGGTTTAAAGTTAATCTTATGGGGGCTATTCAAAAAAGTGGTTATAGCAGATTCAATCGCTCCTATTGTTGATGATATTTTTGCTAATTATAATGATTATCCTGCTTCCACCCTTATAATGGGTGTTTCTTTATTTAGTTTTCAGGTATATGGTGATTTTAGCGGTTATTCTGACATAGCAATAGGAACAGCCAAGCTATTTGGTATAGAGTTAATGTCTAACTTTAAATTCCCTAATTTTTCAAGAAATGTTGCCGAATACTGGCAAAGATGGCACGTGTCTTTATCTACTTGGTTTCGACATTATGTATATATTCCTCTTGGAGGAAGCCGGGTTAGTAAACTTAAATCTATCAGAAATATTATTATTATTTTCTTGGTTAGTGGTTTTTGGCATGGTGCAAATTGGACTTTCATTGTTTGGGGTGGTATTCATGCTATCTTATACATTCCTGTTTTTTTAATGGGTAGAAATAGAATGTATATGAATACTGTTGTAGCAGAAAATCGTTGGTTACCATCTTTAACAGAGATTACACAAATATTACTTACTTTTTTTCTTGTTACATTTTCGAGAGTATTTTTTAGATCACAATCTATTACAGATGCGTTAGGTTTTTTAGAACAGATATATTCTAATTTTTATTATGAGACTTACCAACATCCTCTTGGATATCGCATGATAGATTATTTTATTTTACTTGGGATTTTTGTACTGTATGAATATAGGATTAGAAAAGATGAAAGAGCTCCTTTTAAATTCACATCCAAATCAACACGATTTTTAATCTATGTTTTGGTTATACTAGGAATGTTATTATTTTTTGATGATAGCATAGATAGATCTTTTATTTATTTTCAATTCTAGTCTGGTTAGGTTTAAATAATAATACTTTAAAACAAAATGAAAAAACTTATTCTAAAAAGTATATTGTATGTTTTCTTAATAATCATATTATTAGAAGGTTTAGTTCGTGTGTTTTATTTAGGAAAAGACACTCCTACTCGATTTCTAGATACCTACGAAGTAGAAAAATGGAAGCCTAATCAAAATGGATATTCTGTTACAGGAAATCGAAGGCAAAACTTTTCTGAATATCATATTAATGCATCTGGCTATAATTCGTACCGAGAATTTACACCCACAAAAAAGAAAATAGAAATTGCACTTGTGGGAGATTCTTTTATCGAAGGGTTCCATCAAAATTATTATAATTCTATCGGTAAAAAAATAGAACAAAAAATACCTAATATAGAAGTATATGAATACGGCTACGCTGGATATGATTTTGCAGATCAACTACATCTAGTATATTCGTATAAAGAACAATTTGATTTAATCGATCATGTTGTTTTAGGGATAAAATTTTCTAATGATCTAACCCGAGGAGAATATAAGGTTGTTAAAAGCAGACTGGCTTTAGAGTCTCCTATACATAAAATATTAAAAAAAAGTAAGCTTTTGGTTTACTGCAAAAGCATAGGAGTTCTAGATCCCCCTCAAGAGTTAATCTATCGTATAACCAACATCCTTAAACCTAAGAAAAAAATAATTCCAAAAAATGATATTGAAATACAGAAATTAAAAGAAGAAAAGGATAAAATGTATTTAACAAATTTTAAAAATCTGGTTTCAAAATACGGGTATGATAAAGAACGTTTTACTCTTTTGTTGGATTCTCAGATAACAAGCTCTGCATTTATATCTTATTTAGAAGAAAATAAGTACAATTATATTGATTTTTCTTCTTTATTTAAAAGCTCTGATCACCCTACAACTCTTATTTACGATAGACATTGGAACAATAATGGTAGAAATCTTATAGCGAAAAGCATAACCGATTATTTAATAAACAAGGGCTTTATTAAAAAATAGAGCGCTTTTTATGTATTTACATAAAAACAATTTTTTGCATTTTAGATTTTCCTGCTATTATATATGTTTTTTGCTTTTCAGAAACCTCCAAAACTTTTACATCTGAGACATTTTCTATACTACTATATAAAAAATCAAAAACTATATTCCTTAAAAAAACATAATCATCATTATTAAAATCTACAACAGGGTGTTCTTTACTGTAGTGTACTTTTTCTATAGGAAACGCTTCATACTTTACATCTATAGTATTATCATTTTTTTTGCGCTTTGTTTTGTACTCTTTATATCTAACATAAGCTATTTTAAAAATCATTTCTTTCGCAAAAGCTTTCATATACTCTAAGTTCGCGTAAAGTGTTGCTATACTGTTATTTTTTGGATACATAATTTGATGTTCAAAATTATATATATGATTACTCCATTCTCTCTTATACGTAAGATCCCCCATTCCCATCTCATAAGATTTATAATCATTAGTAATACACCAATCTAGTTTTTTATAAATTTCTAAACTTCCTAAACTAAATTTAGAATAATCTATATCATAAGAAGATATCGCACTAAAAAGCCGCTTATAAAAATGATGATTAAGAGATACTACAATTGGTTTATTCCTATCGTAAACAACAAACATAGAAGCTCTTTTTTCATTTATTAAAGAAAAATATATATTTTTATAATGATCCCAACTCAAAAGACTTTGACTTACATCATTGCGTTGTTCAAATCTTTTCACAAGCATCTCTTCTAGAGTATTCATTAAAAAATTATATTCCTCTTGCTTTATTTCTCCATAATATGTTTTATAAGATATATTAAAGCACGACTCTAGTCTATTAATTTTTCTTCTTATTCCTTTGGCGTTACTTCTAAAACGATATTTTATATACGCATTGGCAGAAACAAATCCTTCTAAAAAAATAGCATACCCTTTAAAAAACTGTGTTATTTTTTTTATTTTAAAGGTATCCTTACCAAAAATTGGTTTCAAATAATTTGGTATAAAAAAGACCGAATAAATAGTATTAGATGCGTTATCAAAATCGTCTTTATAATCTGGATTAACTATAGATTCTTCTTTTTCAAAACACTCTACTCTTGAAAATATTTTTGGAATTACACTTTTCTCAAAAAGTTCAAAAAAATAATCTATTCGAACTTTTTTCATACGCTAAATCTATAAAATGGAAAAAAATAATCTTTTACATTTTGTTTATGAGTACATGAATATTCTGCATTAGAAAACTTACACAATTCATCATAAACTTGTTCATTAACTATTTTTCTACCAGTGTAAAAAACAACATCTTTATCTTTTGGAAAAAGAGATTTCTTATGCTTATATAAACCGTCTCCATCTTTCATTCCTCCTCCCAAAACATAATATTCAATTCCTTTTTCAATTGCCCATTCTATAATTTTTACTCTTAGAAAATCATTAGGCCTATAACTAAAGTATTCGGCATTAGTACCACCCAAAAATGCAAAAATTGTACTTTTATACCCTATTATAAGTTCAATTGAAATTGGTATATTCTCATAATATGCAATTGCTATAGAAAAATTATTTATGTTAGAAAATATTAGGTTTTCAAAATAAGAACTGGAAAAGAAATAGACACTATCTGCGTTATTTCGATTCATAGTATCTACATATATATCATTAAATATTTTAATGGTATCTTTTGTTATTTCTTTTTTATGAAAAATTTTAAATCTCAAATTATAATTAACTGCTTTTCTATAATTATTTCTAACTTTTGGCAAAAATCCTTTCCACTGTTCTTCAAAACTATCCATAAAATGTCCTCTTACATTTGAAAGTGTTTTGGTAAGACAACCTGAGTATTTATTATGATTATCATTTAAACTAAAACGAATAAACTCTGCAACTACATTATTTTCTTTATACCACTGATCTACATGACTCCAAAAAGAAACAATATCTTCTTCTAATATATCATTATTAAATAATGGACCGCTATATCCATAAGGACTTATTACATCAAAATATGGAAATTTATGCCCTTTAAGATTTATTTCTCTAAACACAAAGGGCATTAGAATAACTGGTTTATCATTTTTTGTAAACAAAAAATACTTCAGTTTTTCAAAATTCTTCTCAAAATGCTGCAAGTGTTCCGCTGAATAATATACGTTATTATCCCATTCACTATGAAGAAGCGTCTTATATTCTATAACATCTGAGTTATCATCAAGGTTTTTAGTAAATAGTTTGTAGTTTTGCTTCAATTGTTAAAAGATTAGTTGGGTGTGGTTGTTTATTAGTCTGCTTTATTGGTGTTCTTTTAATTCACTGCTTTTAAAAAAGTAATTTTTAATTTTTTCAGATAATACCTGGGATAACCAAATAATTCTTCCGCAATGTTCTACATGCCAAACGGCTTTACCGTCAAATACATTTCCAGCAAGTAGTGGCCCTACAACATGTAAATTTTCGGAAGTCTCTAAATCATTATTTACTTCAAAGCCAATTTTAGAATCATTAGGTTTACAATATTCTTTTTTTATTGCATTTCTTAATAGTTCTGGGATATTTTGATTATCAAAATTTATACCACCAATACAGTTTATTATTATATGTACTGGAGTTTCATAGATTTTATTTATTCCAGACTCTGTATCTAAATATTCTAAAGAATATTCTCCAGAACTATTTTTTTCGATATTCGTAAATCTTCCCGCAATATGCTCAAATCGATTTTCTTCTTTTAATTGATCTACTGTTTTTGAATAATGAAAACCTGCACATCTTTGTCGTCGTCCTATTTCATTACCATAATGACAAGCAAATTTTTCTAATTCTTTTGGATTAAGCTTACTTAATAAATTTCCAAAAGCTCTAGATATAATATCAACGGTAGAAGCTGCTCCAAGATCCATTTGATCTGCATGATCTAAATCCTTAAATGTAGCTTCAGCTATTATTTTTGCTGTAATATTTTTTTCTTTTGTTAATGCCTGTAAATTAAAAGGAATATATTCTTTTTGGCGTTTTTCATCTACTACTGCATCCGGTAACAGACCTTGTGTAGAAAGAATTGTGAATTTATTTATTTGATTGCCTATATCTTCTATATCATTTAGTTTATAAAGCATTTCAAGACCACTTGCATTAGCTCCTACAATAAGAACATTTACTTTTTTATTTGGGGTTTTCTTTAAAAATAACTTTATTTTTTCTAATATTTTTGTTAATTCAGGCTTATAAGGATTATTTATAAAGAATAGATTTTCTTTTTCAATCAAACTTTCATTTTTCCACAACGTATTAACTGGTAAAGATCCTACAGACAATATCACTTTTTCTGAAGATACTGTTGTTTTATTTTCTAATATTAATGTATAATTATTTTCTTTTTTATCTATATCAATAACTTCTGTATTGATATAATTAATATCTATTAATCCTTTTATCTTAAAAAATTCTAATCTGTTTTTTACTTTTTCATTAATATACCATCCAAAAAAACGACGAGGAATGAAAAGGTCTTCCCATTCATTATTTTCTATTTCCTTAGCATGTGTTGCAATCCAATCTAAAGACAATACTCCCCCATCCTTTTTCAATTCATCTAATAACCAATTTTTGTTGTTATTCAGCCATTTTATAAATTTGCCAAGTTCTGGCTCTGGCAAAAAGTTTTTTAGCGATGTTATTAAATGTACTGAAAAACCAGATCTTGATCCGTATGGGATTCCTGAATGAAATTCTTGATATTTATCTATTATACTTATATGTATTTTTTTTCTTGTATTTGTCTTTTCAAGAAGATCTAGAAAATGTAAGATGGTGAAAGAAGAAGAAATACCAGAGCCTACAAAGGTAATATCTGATTGTTTTGGTTTAGTATTAAGTTGTTCTTCTGGAGTTTTTATTTTTATTACTTTACCAGGGTTACCAACTACCGTAGAGTAATCTGGAACATCGTTTAAAACTACAGTTCCCGCACCAATAGTACACCATTTACCTATCTTTACCTTTGGTATTACCACAGCTCCTACTCCTACATGTGATCCTTCTCCTACTTCTACATGACCACATAAAGCTGCTTTGGGCGAAATATGGGCGAAATCTCCTATTATATTATCATGATCAATACTTGCTCCTGTATTAATAATAACGTGCTCTCCTATAACAGTATTAGGTTGAATTATAGCTCCTGCAAAAACAACTGTACCATCCCCTATTTTTGCAGTAGGAGCAATAATAGCAGACGGATGTATAGCTTTGTCAAAATCACTTTTTAAAAAACCTGCAATCTCTGCTCTTTCTGCATTTATTCCTACAGCAATTATTACTGGATATCCATCATGGGGAAAGTCTTTTAAATTGTCTCTAGCACCTGTAGTTACATTTTTAGAAGCATAATGACGACCAGAGGGCTTATCATCAAAAGTTTCAGTTACTTCATAACCAATATTTTCTAATACTTCTCGTATAACTTGAGAATGTCCTCCAGCTCCATAAATCCTTATTTTTTTAGATGCTTTATTTATTTCCATTTTTCTCATTACAATATTTAGGTTGACTTGTGTGGTTACGTAAATTATAATTGGTTTCTATTAACCTATATAAAGACTTTCAGTTTTAATTATTTCCTTTCCAAGCGGACATTGTTATATTCTGATCTACATTTACCCCTTCTTTTCGGATTACTTTCTTTATGGTTAATAATAATATTTTAATGTCTAAGGAGAAACTTACATTTTTCACATACCACACATCGTACTCAAATTTCTGACTCCAGGATATTGTATTTCTTCCTTTTACTTGCGCCCACCCTGTTATACCTGGTCTAACATTATGTCGTTTTTGCTGTTCTTTATTATACAATGGCAAGTACTCCACTAAAAGCGGTCTGGGTCCTATCAGACTCATATCTCCTTTTAGGACATTAATTAGTTGTAAAATTTCATCCAAGGAATATTTTCTAATAAAAGCACCAGCTTTGGTTATACGAGAAACATTATGCACATTATCTTTATCTTCTGATTTTAAATCAGACATGGTTTTAAATTTAATGATTTTAAAAAGTTCCCCATTTTTTCCTGGTCTTGATTGAAAAAAGAAAGGCTTTCCTTTATTTACTACAAGCAATAGGACAACTAATACTATTATAATTGGTCCTAGTAGTAATATACCAAAAAATGAAAGTATAAAATCTAAGATTCGTTTTATAAATGGATTATACATACTTTAAAAATATCACTTATTTTAATTACTTATTTATAGTAAACTTCTATTTCCTTCACTTTTAGCAATCCACAGTAAGCTCCTAAAAAACATTTTCAAAAGCTCTTCTAAATTATTAAAAAATGAATTTTATAATCTACAATTCAGCTTCTATAGTTCTAACCAAATCCCCCACATTATTCATGTTCATTAAATCCATTAGTTTAAATTTTATTCCAAAAGATTTCTCTATTTCTGTAATAATCATCATATGTGTAATAGACTCCCATCCATCAACATCTTCAGCTGTGGTTTCTTCTTTAAGTTGAAAATTATCATGTTCTAATACCGTAATAAAGGCTTCTTTTATTTTTGAAAAAATTTCTTCTTTATTCATTTTTAATTATTTAATCTCAAAATATGTTCTTAATTCTTTTCTATCTATTTTTCCGTTTATACTATGCGGAAATTCTTTTATAAACCTGACATGCATTGGGATCATATACCCTGGCATTTTAGTTTTCATATAATTAAATATTTCTTCGGTATCAAAAACTTCGGATTCAATAGCTAAACCTAATTCTGCGTTTCCTAATGAATTGGTGATATCCAAAGCTACCATATTTACTTTTTTTTCTGATTTTGTTTTGGCATGAAACTCTATTTCAGCCAACTCTACTCGATACCCTCTAATTTTTACTTGAAAATCTGCTCTACCAACGTACAAAAAATCTCCTTCTTCATCTTTAAAACAAAGATCTCCTGTTTTATAAAATCGTATCTTTTTACCATTTTTATCTGTTTGGGTAAAAAAACTTTGGGCATTACGTTTAATATTTTTCCAGTATCCGGGAGTGATTTGGGGACCTCCAAGGCATAATTCGCCTGTTACATTTTTATCAACTTCTTCATTATTTTCATTTACAATAAGATATACTGTATCTTTTTGCGGAGTTCCTATAGCTACTATTCCGTTATGGTTTTTTACATGAGTTTTTTTATTATAGGGATAAAACCCGCTATACACAGTAAACTCTGTTGGGCCATAGTAATTAAATATCTTACAATTTGGTAAACAATCGCTCCATTCTTTTGCTATATCACTATGCAAAGCTCCTCCTCCAAAACTACAATAGCGTACATCTGGAGCATTAATTTCGGAAAAATAAGGGCGTAAATAATTTATAATAGATGGCACCATAGTAAGTACGGTAAGCTTTTGTTCTTTAATAAGTTTAAAGATATAAAAGTACTTTATCGCTCCTTTGGGTATGGTGTAAATGCATGATCCTGATAAAAATGGGAATAGATACGTTACTACAGAGAAATCGAAAGTAAGTTCAAACATCTGTAAACACCTGTCTGAAGGGACTAAATTAAACTCTGGTTCCTCATCAATTGCGTTTACCAATGCATTTATATTATTAAAAGTAATAGGAACCCCTTTTGGAAGTCCAGTTGTACCAGATGTAAATAAAATATATGCTATTTGATCTCCTTTTACAAATTTTGGAGTAAGACTCACTTCTGTTTCTGATAATGATGCAGAATTTAATACTTTATAATCCTTTTTATAAATAGAATCTTCTGATGAATCTATTATATACTTAGTCTCTGTTAACTCAAAAATTTTAATATTTCGTTCTAAAGGTGTTGTGGGATTTACTGGCACATAAGCTTTTCCTTCTAACCAAAGTGCCAAAATACTTGCATATGTTTGTAGATCATCATTTGTTACTAAACCTACTAGTTTTTCTGAATCTTTTATATTATTAGCTATTTCTAATCTTATCTTAGATATTTCTATAGCAAATTGCTTGTAAGTATACAATTCATTATTTATACATAAAGCATTATGATCTGTATGTTTCTCTATTGATTCTTGTAGTTTTTTTACAAATTCCATCTACTTTTTTTAATAAAAATGACCATCTCTATTTAACATTTCTAATTTTTCAGAACCTAATTTAGTCTCTTTATGCGCTAATCCTTTTTTGGTTACTCTGTGCGTAAAAATAGTCTTGTATCTTTTTGTAATAGTATCCGATAGCTTTGTATCGTCTGTAAAAATAAATTTAGCTTTCTTTTGAATTAAGTTTTCTATTAACGCATCTACGCATAAATTATAATTAGACTCTTCTCCTACCAAAAAGTATTTAATGTTTAATTCGTTATAATTAATTACATAAGATAAAAAGCCAATAATTGTATCTTGTTTCATAATCTTAAGATTATGGATATAAATATTATTGCTAGTTCCTGTCTGTAAGGATTTATAAGGATGTTTTTTTGATATGGGAGTTTGAGTGTATTGCATATTATATAATTGCCAATTCACATAATCTTTTGTTTTATATATTAAATCATTTTTACATAAAGGTTCTATAAAATCCCAAGTTATATCTTCTAATTGATTTATATATTCATATGATAATTCTCTCGTTTTATTTTTAGCTTTAGGTTTGTTTAATAATCTTATAATTGCAGCAGTAGTAGCGTCGATTTTATCTAAAATAAATTTAAACTTTTTTAAGAATTTAAATTTCCCAATAAGCATAGACGCATCCAGACTAAAAAAAATGGTATGTCTTAGTCTTGATACAATTACTGTAAAAGGCTGTTTTTCATAAAAACTATTTACATTTTCTGCATACGATTTAATTAAAATTTGTTTTCCTGTAAGGTTTACTGCTTCATTATATATATAAGTTCCTAAAACGGTATTTTTAAATTGTTTATCTACCCACCAAGATATCATCCAATACACTTTGGTTGGCTCCAAATCCTTATTATTAAGCAGGTCTGGAAACATAAAAATAAAAGAAATCATTTTTTCTCCTTCATAACCGATAACTCCGCAATAATCTTTTTCTTCTATCCTAGAGTTGGATAATAACCATAATGCTTTACTTTTAGGTAATGGGGTAAGGTTACCATTCCAATAAGAATTTTTGGCAACCGCATCTCTAAGCATTTTTTTGGTTATACCAATTACCTGTAAATCTTTACTCATCTATTTTTACTTCTATAAACTAGTTGCTTCCATTAAAATATTCCGATGTTTGTTCTTCAGATAGGTTTACATCTTTTTTCTGAATTACTTTTTTAAACGTTAGACCAAGTATTTTTACATCTAGTAAAAAACTCATATTTTCTACATACCAGACATCGTATTCAAACTTTTTTTTCCATGTTATAGAATTTCTTCCATTAACTTGTGCCCATCCGGTTATTCCTGGTTTAGTGTCATGGCGTTTTTTCTGGATTTCATTATATATTGGCAAATATTCAATAATTAATGGTCTAGGACCAATTAAAGACATTTCTCCTTTAATAACATTTATTAATTGTGGTATTTCATCTAAAGAAGTTTTTCTTATAAATGTTCCTACTCTGGTTATCCTATCCTTATCTGGTAATAAATTTCCTTCTGAATCCTTTTTATCATTCATCGTTTTAAACTTAAGAATGCTAAAAATCCTTTCTTTTTTACCAGGTCGTTTTTGCACAAAAAATGGTTTACCATTATTTGTTATTACTAAAAAAACAATTAAAAATAAAAATAAAGGCGAAATGAATAGTAATAGAATTAACGATATGCAAAAATCTAAGACTCTTTTTATAAAAATTTTGTACACCTTATTTTAAAAGTTTGGATTGTAATAAAAGAATCTATTATTTTACACAACAAATGTATAAACGATTTATTGAATAGTAAAATAAAAGAATTATAACCTTCTTTACAATCATTAATATTAAAAAACATTAAATAGCCCTAAAGATATAACAACGATAACTTTAGTCTCAAAAAAATAGGGGATAAATAGACAAATATCGTTTATGCTATTAGGGAATATAGCTAATATATTATCTATAATTCTGCACTTAGAATTGAGTGTAAATATACAACCTATAATTGAGTTTTTAATTCTATAATCTAACTTTTTTGATAAAAAATTACCTTGATTATAAACTACAATATTCCTCTAAAATCGATTTCCACACTACTTTTCTCTCATACCTACTCGTTATAGAATCTCTGGCTTTAGAAGCCATTACAATTCTTAAATCATCATCTTCGACTAATATTTTTATGTTTTCAAATAATTTCTCTGTATCCTTCACAGGAATTATTTTACCATTTACCCCATCTGTTATAATTTCATTACATCCATTAATATCTGTAACAATACTAGCTACTCCCATAGATGCCGCTTGCATAACTACATTAGGAAACCCCTCTCGATAACTCGGAAAAGCCAAAACATCTGATATTGCAAAATAAGGTCTTACATCATCCCTCCAACCTACTGTAATAATATTTGGATTAGTATTAATTTCTTCTTCTGTTTCTTTAGATAATGGATCTAGCTCTTTTTCATAAGTTCCTACTAAAAGAAGTTTAACATCATTTCTAATATCACTAATCTTTTTAAAAGCATTTATAAGTTCTTCTATACCTTTATCTTTTACTAACCTACCCACATATACTATTACTTTATCAGCATTAGTAATACCTAAACTATTTGATAATTTCAAATTATCGGATTCAGAATATAACTCTGGATCAAAAAAAGAGGTATCTATTCCGTTAGAGCTTCCATTTGCTAAAACTTTTAGTTTTTGTGGTGATGTGTATTTATTTTTAAGGATTATTTGATAAAGACCAGATGAATTTGGATAAATTTTGGTAGCACACCTGTAGGTAGCTTTTTCTACAGTATCTAATAATTTTCTTTTTGCTCCTGTAGCTTCTAATAAAGGAAGACCCGCAATAGTATGTAATCTATGTGGGACACCCGCCAATTTTGCAGCTAACATAGAAAGTGTTCCTGCCTTTGGAGTATGACTATGCACTATATCTGGCTTTTCTTTTTTAAAAACTTTATATAAAGCATACACTGCTTTTAGATCTTTAACAGGAGTGATTTTGCGAGTCATCTCTATTGGTATAACACGAATTTCTTCTTGTTTTGACACTTGATCTAATGTTTCTCCTTCTCTACCCGATATTCCGATAACATCGTAATATTGTGACATGAATTTTAATTGTCCCTGTAACAATTTCCCTAAAGAAATAGGTACTGTAGTAACCCTAATTATTTTTTGCATTCTCCCAAACTTAAAAATATATTCTATAAATACTTTTCATACAAATATAAGTATAACCTGTTTTTAGATACTTTAAAATAGCTTTCTTTTTATTACCTATATTAGCAAATATAAAGAGAAAACAAAATTGCTTACATCTTTATTGTTATCCCTTAAAAAAAGTAAGGTTCAAATTAAAAAAACCACATATTTACAACGGTTAAGTAAAATTTAACATTTTTATGAAAAATTTAAGCAATAAATTTGATAATTTTTCGTTAAATAATTTTAAAAAATAATCCCTCCCAAAATGAAAAAAATATTTCACTACCTACTTATTTTCATGACCTGTATTACTACTTCTTGTAGTAAAGAAGATGTTGCTGATAATGATCCAGAAGCTGGAGTAGAAATTCCACCTGAAGAAATCATACCCGACTTACCACCAAATATAATTACAACGCCTTGCGATTTTGATCTATCGAGTGTTGTTGCTAACGCTACAATTATATTAAACTGTGTTTTAGATCTAAAAGGAGAAACTATTACTTTACCCTCTAACGTAAGATTCGAATTTGAAGGAGGTGATATTAAAAATGGTAAATTAATATTTACTGGCGGAACTATAGCCGGAGAACTTTTGAGTTCTAATTTAGAAATCGAAGGAGATGTACAGCTGGAAAAGCCTACTTTTCAATTCTTTGCATCTAGATGGGATGGTATTGTTGAAGGATCCACTACCTCTGACATTGCCCAAAACAATAATGATGAATTAGAACGATTAATGGAGTATACTAAAGAATTAGGAGCTAAAACATTTCAAATCGGAAAGCTTGATGCTTATTTTCAAGTTCACAATCCTACTCCACCATTTAGTTTTGTTTTTCATCCATCTATTGAAGCTGTAAACGTTCCTTCTAATTTTAATCTGATAATGTCTGATAATACTCATTTGAGAATTTTTCCAGGCAAAGTTGATCAAGTTAACGGTACGATTTTAGCTATTCATGATGCCGAAAATGTAACTATAAAAGGTGGAAATCTACATGGAGATAGAGACGTTCGTGTATATTCTTCTAATGACGAACAAGAAGGAAGCCATCTAACGCAAATACGTTCAGGTAGAAATATTGTTATTGATGGTGTTAAATATTTTGAAGGATCAAAAGGTGGTATTGCAATAAGTTCTATTGGATTTTCTTTTAATCCTGATACATATAACCCAACAACAGGAATTACTATAAAAAACTGTACGTTTAAGGACATTAGACGAATGAGCATTGCTCTTACTGATGGTAGAGATGTTATTATTGAAAATAATACTTTTATTAATAGCGGAAATGCATCTACAAACTCTAATGGTGGAGGCGTTGGATATGCTATCAATATTGAAGCAACCAGAAGAAGACATCCTGATACAAATGAAATCCAAGAATATGAAAAAGCTTTTGATATTACTATTAGAGGTAATACAGAAATGGGTAGTAGAGGTGGATGTGTTGCTGTAACTATTGGACAAAAAGTGACTATAGAAAATAATAATTTTGAAACACAGCTTGTATTGGCATATACTAACGGCACAAAGGTTATTAATAACACTTTTAAAGCTTTAACACCCGAAGCAGCAGATCGCTTCGCTATTTTTGCTTCAGATGGTGGGGAGACAGCTTTTAATAATGAAATATCCGGAAACACTATATCAGGTTATGACCTTGCTATTGGTACAAATGGAAACGATACTGATGTAACAGGAAATATTATTACAGATTGTAGTATTGGTATACAAATTGGAAAATCTGCTAATTCTCAGATCAATAACAATAAAATAACAACTACTGGTAATGCAATTAGTGCGACAAATTCATTTGTTAAGAACGTATCTCTAAAAGGTAATGAAATTAATGGAGGTCGTTTTCATGTATATTTTGCTCAATTAAATGACAAACCTGAATATGCTGATTACAGAGTAACCTTACAAAACAACACTTTTATTACTTCAAAAACTATTAGTTTTTCTAAAGCAAATGGTATTATATTTAAAAATAATATTGTTACTGGGGGTATAGAAATTGGAGATGCTTCTAATATAGAAGTTTTGGGAAATACTAAAATTAGTCCTACGGATAGTGATGGTATTAGATTGTATGGTGATAATACAGCCGTATCTTTAGTTAATAATACAATTTATGAGCCAACGGGTGCTTCTAGATATGTTTGCATTAATAATAATTCAAATAACCCAAGTGCTATTACTGATACAAATAATACCTGTAACTAATAACATTTGATTTTTATAATATTTTTTAAAAGGTCAGAACTTTATTTCTGACCTTTTATCTTTTTAATACCATTTCCAATTTGAATTTACCGTAATAAAATGTTCTTTTTTCGCCTAAATGGTATTACCTCAATTTTCTCTAATTTGATCTATTAAATTTTTCATAAATAATCGTGCCCCATCATCGTTTAAGTGAGAAGGATCATGAAATAACTCAGGTTTATTGATAAACTTTGATGAATTAAAGTAATCGTAAAAAAGAATATTCTCCTTTTCTGCAATACTTTTTATGGTAGTAAAAGATGTATTCCTAGAATTGTCTACTCTATTAAAAGTTGGTGAGGTAACAAATATCAACTTAATATCATTTTTCTTGGCAGTGTCGATAAACGTTTGTAGCGCAATCACAAAATTTTGATCTATATCCTCAGTACTGTTAATTTTACTCTCTTTTTCATTTATTACCATCTTAGATGGGTTTATTTTACCAAATAATGGTCTATACCCTTTATAGTCTATCTGGGGAGCTATATAATATCGAATAGCATGCATGATAGTAGAATTGGTTTGATAAGCATTAAAAAACATTTTTATATCTATTAACTCAGATTCTAAACCTAAAATAGGTTTCAGTATATCCTTATGGTTTGTATAATAAGGATGTAAATCACTCAATCTATCATAGGCTTCTTTCGAATAATAAAGAAAATCTTGATCAATATTTAAAATTACTAATTCTGGCTTTGTTCGATTTACAATCATGCTTTGTAATGCGGTGTGATATAGTAATTGCTGCCCTTCTGCCCCTGCATTATAGCATGTTTTTCCTAATTCTTTTTCAAAAACTTCTGGTATATAATGTCTATGTGCATGAGAGCTTCCAAATATCAATATTTTTGCCTCCGTATTTTTTATTGCGCGTGTAGATCTAGCATATTTACCTGTTTGTTGGCTAAAAAATATCTGCTTTGAAACCATGCCTAATGTAAAATCTACAATGCAGAAGATTATCATAAATTTTACTAGCTTGATTATCGATATCTTATATTCTTTTATAATCATGCTTTAAAACTGAAAATAAATAAATTGACTTTTACCAAACACTCCAAAATATAGAATCATATAGATTAAAACCGCGTACCCTATTAATCTAATAAGTTCAGACTTATTATTTGATATAGAAAAAATGGTGTTAAAATATTCTTTTTTCATTTCTACTACTAGTAAAATCGCTATTGCCAAAGTGGCATATAACGAGGCTGTAATATCATCTCCACTACCAATATACAAGTGTCCTGGAGAAGTAAAAACTTTTTTAATAATATAAAATGCATTCTCTATTGAGTTTGCTCTAAAAAATATCCATGAAAAATTAATTAAAACAAAGGTAAATAATACATTAATTAATCCTTTTCTCTTTTTCTTAAATACTAAAATTTCAAGAGTCAAATACAATCCGTTTAAAGCTCCCCATACTACAAAGGTCCAATTAGATCCATGCCATAATCCACTTATTAAAAAAGTAATGAAAAGATTAAATAACCAACGAAACTTCCCTACTCGATTACCTCCTAATGGAATATATAAATAATCTCGAAACCATGTGGATAATGAAATATGCCATCTGGTCCAAAATTCGCTTACCGACGCTGAAAAATAAGGGCGCTTAAAATTTGTCATCAATTCAAAACCAAATAGCTTTGAAACACCTATTGCTATTAAAGAGTAGCCTGCAAAATCTCCATATATTTGAAAAGCAAATAAAATTGTTGCAGCAATAAAAGTTAATCCATCGTGATTATCTACATTATTATATACAGCATTCACATAAATTGCCGCTCTATCCGCTACTACCAACTTGAGAAAGAATCCCCAAATCATTAATTTGATACCATAAGAAAACGTTTTATATGTAAATGTTCTCTTATGCAAAAACTGAGGCACCAAATTGGTCGCTCTTTCTATAGGCCCTGCAACTAATTGTGGAAAAAAAGAAACAAATGCTGCGAATGCAATAAAATCTCTCGTTGGTTTAAGTTTACCCCTATAAATGTCTATAGAATACGATAACGTCTGAAAAGTATAAAATGAGATTCCTACAGGTAAGATAACCTGCAACGTCCGTGTACTCTGAAATTCATATCCAACTGAAGAAAATAAATCAACCCAAGATTCTATAAAAAAGTTATAATATTTAAAAAAACCTAGTAAACCAAGATTAAACACAATACTTACCCAAAGCCATCTTTTTTTAAAGAGCAAATTCCTGGTTTCATAAACTCGAAATCCAACGATATAATCAACAATGGTACTTAACGCAATTAAAGATAAAAACCTCCAATCCCACCAACCATAAAAGATATAACTTGCAATTACTATGAGTACATTTTGAAATTTTAAATTTTTATATACTACTAACCAATAGAGTAAAAAAACTATCAGAAGAAATATAAAAAAATCTATAGAATTAAAAAACATATATTGTGTTTACTAGTTTTAAAGGGGGGTAACTAAAAGTTCTTGTAATGTATCTGAAAATACCTCTGCACCTTCATTAGATAAATGAATTTCGTCTTTCCAATATTTCATTAAATTATTTTCAATAAATAGGTCAGAATAATCATAGTATTCTATATCTATTTCTTTAAGTATTTTAGTGAATTTTGAATTATCTTCTTTACATGAATCTCTATAAAGAGGAGCTGTAATTAGTATCAGCTTCTTTTTATTTTCTTCACAAAAAACCTTCATTTCTTTAAGGTAATATCTATAAAGAGAGTTCATAGTATAGCTATCCAAACAATCTACTTCTGGATCCGAATACTTTAAATAATTTTGGAATATCTGTTTTTGGGTATCATTTACATAAATAGGATCATATCCATAATACGTTCTATAATCATATTTAGGTATAAAAACATTTTTAAGTATTCCTAAAACTTTTCCATTATACCCTTTACTCCAATAGAATTTTTGTATATAATCATCTAAATTAACATTATCAATTTCTCTTTTGATTATCTTATCTCTATGATACCTTACATTTAATCTATTGACATCATCTCCAGAATAACTATCTTTAAATGCATTTTTAGTATCTACATTAACTATTATTATTTGTTCTTTATTTTTTGGTAACATTTTAATTAAAGTAGCACTATAAGCAATCGATGTACCATCGACTCCCATATTAAAACCAGATGAAGATATTTTTTGTGTATTTATATGTCGATTTGTTCTTGAATTACCAAAAGCAACTACATCTATAGTATCTTTAGTTATAATATAATGATTCAACTTACCTATTGCTTGACCAGATAAAACCTTATCACTAAGAAAGTTGAATGTAAAATATATAACTTTATCTAGAATAAATGTTGCTAAAAGTATACATACGATAAGCTTTAATGTCGTTTTAAGATTAGTTTTATCCATAATTTTTATTAAAATTGGAAGTATATAAAATTGTTTGAAGTGGAATAAAACAAGATCAATAATACTATAATTAATGTACTAAGTGAAACAAATTTAAACTCTCCAAATGTACTTCCTAAGTCTTCTAAATTGTATTTATTCTTGTAAAGGAAAAAATCAAAAAAAATTCCTATCATTAACATTACAATCGATATTGTAACATTATTTGCATCACCAATAAATGGCATTAAAAAATCAAAATGGATTATCTTTTTAATAATTAAAATAGAAGTATTTAAATCTTTTGCCCTAAAAAATACCCAAGATAGCAGGACAATCAAAAATGTTGTTATATATCCTATAAAACCAAATGTTGAAGTCTTTTTATAGGAAAATATAAATTTTTCACAACTTAATACAACTCCATGAATTGCTCCCCAAACAACAAAATTCCATGAACTCCCATGCCATAGTCCTCCTAATAACATTGTAATCATTAAGTTTCTATAGGTAATTATAATACCTTTTCTGTTCCCTCCTAAGGAAATATACAAATAATCTCTAAGCCAAAAAGATAAAGACATATGCCATCGCCTCCAAAACTCTGTTATGCTTTTAGAAAAATATGGTAGATTAAAGTTTTGATTAAATTTAAACCCTAATAATTTAGCACTACCGATAGCTATATCTGAATATCCTGCAAAATCGTAATATATCTGAAAAGCATAAAATATCGTAGCAATTATTAAAGAGCTTGAATTGTGTATTTCTGAATTATTATAGATAGTATCTACATACGCTCCTAGGTTATCAGCAATTACAATTTTTCTAAAAAGGCCTATTAGTATTTGAAAAGCCCCTTCATTAAACCATTTCTGTTTAAATACCCTCTTTACTTCCATTTGAGGTAGTAGATTAGAAGCTCTTTCTATCGGACCAGCAACTAACTGAGGAAAAAAACTAATATATGTAAAAAAGGATATTATATCCTTAGTTGGTTTAAACTCTTTACGATATATATCAATTGTATAACTAAGAGTTTGAAAGGTATAAAAACTAATTCCTACAGGAAGAATTATGTGTAAAGTTAAATCATCAACTTGCCATCCAAAACCTAACATTAGATCATAAAATGAAGATGCAAAAAAATTATAATACTTAAATACTCCCAAAAGCCCTAAGTTAGAGAACAAGCTTAAAATAAGCCACCTCTTTCTTACTTTTTTGTTTTCTGAAGAGTGTATTTTTAATCCTGTAAAGTAATCTACAAAAGAACTAAACAGTATCAAAGATAAAAACCTCCAATCCCACCAACCATAAAATATATAACTAGCTAATAATAAAAGTATATTTTGATACTTTAGCCTTTTATTAAATACAAACCAATACAACAAAAAGACTATTGGAAAAAAAAGTAAAAATTCGATTGAGTTAAAAAGCATACACTAATATTATTTTTCGATTTTATCTTTAATATTATTCTTAATCAATCTAAACTTACCGCTTTTTTCAACTGGTATTTCTTCAACATATTGTATCTCAATTTCTATAGTACCTCCTACTCTATCCCTTAAATTTTTCAAGAAAGTTTCTTCGTCTTTTAGCTTAAACACATTTTCATCTTTTTCTACAAATATTAACAGATGTTCTAATGAGTCTTGTTGAATCTGAAATTTTATAATTCCCTTTACCCCTTTAAGTGCGTTTGAAATATTTCCGAGGTTTATTTTACCAATTTCTTCAGAATAAATATAATCGGATATTCGCCCTAAAACCTCCTTAACAAGAGGGTTATTATTACCACAAGAACACGTCCCTTGATTATCTAACTCTATTTGATCTCCTATATCATACCGAATAAGTGGTGTGCCATGAGTTGTAAAAGAAGTTACCACAAGCCTTCCTGCTGAGCTAGGTTGATTATTACCGTCTAAAACTTCAAATACTCCACTTTGTAGTTCTAAATGTAATTTTTTGTTTTCACATTCTATTATAAACGGTGCTCCTTCAGATGAAGCATACTGATTATATAAGTCAGTTTTAAAATAACTTTCCAAAACCTTACGAATATCTTCCGTTATTGTTTCTGCAGTAGGAAATATTGCTTTTATTATATTTGCAGGAAAGTCTATATTATTAGCTATACCATATTTAGCTATTTCGTACATTGTAGAAGGAAAACCAACCATGTAAGGAGGTTTAAATGTTATTAGATCTTCTAAGTAATATTTTAAATACTTGCCGTGAATATGAAAAGTTGAATAGTATCTAACTTTATAGAAATAATCTGTTTTCCAAAATCTTTTCTTTTTAATATCTGTAGAAGTTAGTAAGTTTTTACCACTAAACCAAGCAGTTCTTTCTCCTAATCGATATCCAAAATTATTTCTAAAATTATCTAACATGGCAAATCGTTCCTGAACATCATCATAAGTATAAACAACCTCTAAAGATTTACCAGTTGTTCCTCCTGTTTTAGAAATTACTCCTTTGTTTTTATCAATAGTATAAATAGAAGAAAGATTATTTCTTAAAACTTCTTTAGTAATTATCGGAAGCTTTTTTATATTGGTCAAATCATCTGAATCTTCTATATTTTCAAATATTTTATTATAATATTCAGAATTATTTTTAGTATAAATAATAAACTCTCTATATTTTTGTTTTTGAAGTTCTTTTAATTCCTCTGTAGATAGTGTTTTATTGTTTTTATAGTACTCTAAAAACTGCTTATACTTTTTAGAATACCTTTTTTTATATGCTAAAATATTAAATACAGATACTATACAATTTTGAATAAAATGAGGGGATTTTTCGTAAATTTTTTCTTGTAAACTACTCATATTATTCAAACTTTTTTGTTAGATAAAATTCTTGAAAAACCTTTATATTTTCTTCAATATCGTATCCCTTATTTTTAATACAATCAAAATTATCTGCTTTTTCTTTTGCTATTTTTTCCAAAATCTTATCCGCCCAAATATCTGGAGATTCTTCGATAGATAAAAACTCTATATCCTCTGTTAGGTATACTTCTTCAGTTATTTTATCAGACGCAAAAACACTAAGTCCGGCAGATTGTGCTTCAATTAATGTAACAGGCAAACCTTCATAAAAAGATGGGAAAATAAATGCATCCAACATTTGATATAATTCGGGAATATCACTTCTTACTCCTAAAAAAAGTATCTTATCATAGATAGATAATTTTTTCGCTTCATTCTCTATTTTCTCTCTTAGCGGGCCATCTCCGATAAATACCAAACTACAATTTTCTTTCTTTTCTAATATACTATTAAAAACATTCAATATATATAAATGATTCTTTTGGCTAGTAAATCTACCTACGTGCCCAATAACAAATTTATCCTCTAATTTATACTTTTCTTTATATTGAATGCTAATAGCTGGGTTATAAATAAAAGCTTTAGCGTCTATAGCATTATTCATTATCGTAAAAGGAGTATTTTTTGGAAATAACCAATTTCCTGCTTTTTCTCCACAAGAAAAATGATGCGTTGCATATTTATTAATTCTCTTTTTTAATTGAAACTTGATTAATTTCTTAAAGGTTTCTTTAAGACCCTCGCCACCTGTAAATAACTCTGCTATTTTTATTTTTTCTATTGCAATATGTGCATGTGCTATTCTACATGGAATATTAAATTCTTTTGCTATTTTTAAAGGAAAACAACTAAATGTGTTTAGATGTGAATGCACAATTTCATATTCTTGATGCTCTTTAAAAAACCCTCTTAATTGTCTATAATAGGAATTTGGAGATAATGGATTGATAGGATCTAATCTATATATTTTACCTCCCATTTCTTGTATTTCATCATCAAAAGCGGCTTTTTCTTTTCTATGCACCAAAAAATCAAACTGAACTTTACTTCTATCTATATTGCGGTAATAATTCATAATCATGGATTCTGCTCCTCCTCGATTCATGATAGTAAAAATCTGTAAAACTCTAATTGCAGCCATTAAATTCCTTCTTTAGTTTTATATCGTATATAGAGGTTTAACAATATTCCAAAGGGAATTGCTAAAATCGTAGTTATTTTCTTGGGAGATTCCTTTAAAAACGCACTGTTTTTTATAAACATAGAACTAGAAACATAATGTATTGCATTTTTAAATTGATCTTTAAAATTTTTTGCCATTTTCATTCTGCTTTTTCTAGAAAAAGCAAATCCTCTTGGATGTCTTCTGTATTGCTTTAGTATATTCATACTCGAACCATCTGCCATATATTCTACAATACAAAAAACTTCGTTTATAGGTAATAATTTATAATCTTGATCTATTAACTGATATAGATACCCAAGCGGCACAAAACGTTCCTCTTCAAAAATTGGATATGGTGGGTATTTTTTTACTATCTCGGTTCTATATACCAATTTTTTATCCCCTTTTACACCATGAACATTGTATAGATCATATAATGTAGTTTCCTTTATATGTTCTGGAATTTTTGTTCCAATAATTTTTCCTGTTTCATCTGCATCTAACCCTACTATTCCAGCAAATTCAGGATTGTTTTTTATAGGTTCCCATGTTCGTAGAATATTTTCAATTGCATTTTCACCAATACAATCATCGCTATCAATACAAATATTAAGCGTTGTGTTAATAAGCCTATATGCCGCGTTATGTCCCCCGTGCATTCCCAGGTTTTTTTGGTAATGATATTGTATATCGATCTTATTTTCTGTAATCCAAGACTCTACTAATTCTTTGGTGTCATCTGTAGAACCATCATCTATAATTAGCCATACAAAATCTTGATTAGATTGCCTTATTAAACTTTCATAGCACTTATGTAAGCAATAAGCTCTGTTATAAGTAGGAGTAAATACTGTAATCGTTTTCATACTTTTTTTGTTGTTAATCTTTATCCTGAATATAAATAATACATGGCATAGGTAAACATAAAGTAAATAAGTACAATTTTACCTATCATAAAATGATTGTCTTTAAAAAACTGTTGTTTAAGGAAAGGATAAATAACCACCAACCCCATCATGAACCAAGATAAATAGGCAAATCTATTAGAATAATTTGCTTTAATAACTAATATCCAAAACCCATTACAAATTAAGTAGGTGTTTAAAAGCTGGTAATAAAATTTATCTTTAAAATCTTTTTTATAAATAGCATACCACCCTGCAAAAACAGCAAATGCACTATGAAATAAAAAATCCCAGCGAAACCCTGTGCTAGCAAATGTACCTTCTTCAGCTTCTGTTGTTAAATAACCCGATAGCCTGTCATCAAACCCTAAACTACTAAAAATTGAAACCCACAAACCTCCTAGCGCCAATGATAATGGTATACAAGCTAACCATCCTTTTAAATACACTTTTGGGTTATTATAAAAATGAGTAGCTGTAAATGCCATAATAGGCAACGACATTGTTTTATGAAAAGAAATAGAGCAGAAAAAGCAAAGAATCATTAATGCTTTATTTCTATGGTAGCTTACTCCTAATAAAAACAGAGAAGTAGCAGCTCCATTTCTTATACCATTGGTTCCATAAGTATAAAAAGAAAAGGAAACTACAAACATTAAAAAAGCATAATACCAATATTCTTTAAATAAAACTTTAGAAATTCTATATAAAGGCAATACATATATTGCTGCGGTAACGGTAAAAAACATACGTGAAGAAACAAAATAAGATAGGGTTTTCATATACATATGAAATAGTACATCTGTATCTGATATTACTTCTCCTCCTGTACTATAATAATCAAAATATCTTGTATACGTTCTCATATCGCCAAAGTATCTTCCACTTACTTGTCTTTGACCCATATATAAAATTACAAATGTCATTAATAAATAACCTGCAATATTAATAAACATAATATTCTTAGAATCTTCCATTACTAATACTCTTGTATGTAATAATGTAAATAACACCAGACAAAAAAAGGTGTTTATATATACTGGAAAATATTGCTCTACAGGAATAAAATCAAACATATTATCTTATCTATTTCAAACCTTGTTTCATTACTTATTTTTTATCTAGTATTCTTGCTGGATTACCTACTGCAATACAATTATCAGGTATACTTTTTGTTACTACACTACCCGCACCAATAACACAATTATCTCCTATAGTAATACCTCCTATAACAATTGCTCCGGTATAAATGGATACGTTATTACCTATTGTTGGTCTTTTACCTTTCTCTTCTCCTACAGTAACTAAATGATTAACATAAAAATTATCTCCTATAGTATCTGCATTTAAAATTGTGCAATATGGATGCCCCGTAAGAACCCCTCCTCCTAGTTTAGTACTTATATCTATCGTAAAATTAGCTTGCTTTTTACAATATAAGTTAAGAATATGAGAAAAAACACTTCTTGTTCTAAAGTAAAATAAAGTTCGGAAATCGGGTGAATTTGCCAAAAACTCTAACAATAGGATGTTATTTCCTTTATTCATTCCTTTTGCTACTGCCCAACGCTCTATATCCATATCGATTTTGTCCTTGTTTTTGCTCAGTTTATACAAAATTAAATGTGGAATAAGGAATATTTTATAAATTGT
Organism: Aquimarina muelleri DSM 19832; assembly: GCF_000430665.1. Lineage (GTDB taxonomy): Bacteria > Bacteroidota > Bacteroidia > Flavobacteriales > Flavobacteriaceae > Aquimarina > Aquimarina muelleri. Next base: position 45,154 of record NZ_AUML01000024.1, read on the forward strand.
TAGGAGTAAAAATTTCATTTGTATCTTACTATTATTAATAGATTAAATCTAGGATTCTATTATGCTTTATAAATTCTTTGCTGTTTTTTTTAGTATCGAATCACAAAGCGTATTTGTAAAATCAAAACCACCATACTTATCTAAATGATGTCCGTCGTATGTTTTAAAACTAGTATGCGTACTAGAAACATTAAAATTAAAATAGTTAACATTGTTAGATACAGCAATCCTATTTATGTCTTTATCAAAATCTTTATAAAATGAGTTTTCTACTGCAACAAAATCCAGATCAATAGGCATACGTACTAAATATACTTTACCATGTTTTTGTAAATTTTTAATTAAAACATCTAAACTTTCTAGTCTTTCAGAAGAAACCTCGTAACTTTTGATCATTTTATCAAACATTTTTCTTTGCCTCTTTTTCCACTCATCAAATATTTTTGGATTTGTTGGCAGATTGTTCTCTTCTAACCAACCATTTTTGTGCATGGTAGAGGTTCTTCTAAATGCCGATTTAAAATGAAAATATTTTAAGTTTCTAAAAAGATATTCATAATTAGGGTTTGTGTTTACAAACTTCATGTTATGTGGCGGTCTATCTGCTTCTCTATACTCTCCTATAGAATTATCCTTATCTGATCCAAACATCCAGGGAGTAAGAGATATAATAAAAATTCCGTTTTTAGAGTTTTTATCTAATTTTGAATCAATACTTTTATTGTATAAAGGCCCAATCGGAGCCTCGGCTATTGTAAAGCTATAATTAAATATGGGTAATTCATAGTTTAACTCTTTTAACCTTTCATTTATTACTTCTGGCTGCATCCCTTGCATACTTCTAGAATCTCCTATAATCATAGAGGTTGCTCGTGGAGTAGTGAATTTTTGATAGAAATAATCAATATTACCGCCATATTTTATTAATACAAAAGTTGTTATTGTTAAACATATCGCAAAAAACAGACTCAATTTTAAAATTAATAATCTCATAGCCTAAAATTGGAAGTATATAAATGTTTCAGAGCTTTTTCCGAAAAATAATATCAATGAAAAAATAAATATATAAAAACCCCATCTAAGGTAAATATTATAATTATGTATCTCAAAATCATGTTTCTTTTCTCGATTACACCACTCTATTAAAATAAAGAAACCTATCAATATAATAGTAATTATAGTTGTAGAGGCTATAATTATAGAAGGAAAATTTATAATACTTAAAGAAAAAACCCTTTTAAGATAATCTAAACCCATAGCTACATTATCTACTCTAAAAAAGACATCGGTAAGCATAATTAAAAGAAATAGAGATATCATTTTAAATACTTCTTTAATAGAAGGTAAGAGTTTTCCTTTTGCTACAATTTCTGAAGAATTCATTTTACCAGAAAAGACTAAGGGTATAAAATATATTCCGTGTAAAAGCCCATATACAACAAATGTCCAATTAGCTCCATGCCAAAAACCTACCAAAACAAAAGTGGTTATAATAGAAAAAATCAATCCTTTTTTTTGATGCCTTCTTAACGTAAATGACAATGGGGTAAAAACATAATCCATCATCCATGTAGTTAATGAAATATGCCATTTTCGCCAAAAATCACTGATATTTGTTGAAAAAAACGGTGTCGAAAAATTACGCATTAACTGTATTCCAAATAGTTTGGATACTCCTATTGCCATATTTGAATATCCTGAAAAATCTGCATATAACTGTATTGCATAAAAGAAAGCTCCTACTAATAAAGTACTTCCTGGCTCATTTTCATAATTATTAAAAATAGGATTAACAATAATCGCACAATTTTCTGCGATAACTATTTTTGCGAATAATCCCCATAAAATTTGTCGTAATCCATCTACCGAAACACTATAAGAGAGGTTCCTTTTTTCTTGAATTTGAGGTATAAAGCTGGCTGCCCTTTCTATTGGTCCAGAAAGTATTTTTGGAAAAAATGTTATAAAAATAGAAAACTCTAAAAGATTTTCACTAGGATCTATTTCTTCATTATAAACATCTGTAAGGTATCCCAGAGTCTGAAATGTAAAGAAACTTATTCCTAATGGTAGTAATATTTCTAATGTACTGTAACTTGATTCTGCTCCAAAAACATTTAATATTTCGAAAAAACCTTCGTAGAAAAAATTAAAATATTTAAAATATAGTAATAATCCTATATTAAATATCAATCCTATATAGAGGAAAATATTTTTTTTACGATCTTCTGGAGTTCTATGTATTTTTAATCCTAAATAAAAATTAATTAGTGTACTTGCAACTAATAATATTAAAAATCGCCAATCTGCCCACGCATAAAAAAATAGACTAACTAGTAGTAAAAAAAAGTTTTGGTAAACACTAGATTTACTAAAAATTAGCCAGTATAATAAAAATACTGGGATGATAAAAACGACAAAATCTAATGAATTGAATACCACGTCTTAATAAATTAAATTTTAGACTGAATTACAGAAACAAGAGATCCCATATTTTTTAATTTATTCAAATCTCTAAGTTTAAAACGAATATTCAATTCTTCTTCAATCTTAGTAATTATCATCATGTGTGATAAAGAATCCCATCCATCAACATCCTTGGCTGTTAATTCGTCGTGCATTTCAAAATTATTATGTCCTAATATGGATACTAATGCGTTACTAATCTTTTCTTTTATAACATCTATTTCCATTATAATATGTAATTAATTATAGTATTAACTAAATAGTTCTTTTAATTTTTTTCTATCTATTTTCCCATTGGTATTAAGAGGGAAATTTTCTGCAAATTTGATTTGAGTGGGAATCATATACTGTGGAAGCTTAGTTTTTAAATCATCTAACAGTTCTTTGGTTTCAAATATAGGGGATTCTACTACTAATCCAATTTCTGTATTATGAATACTATTGGTAAAAGCAATTGCAACCACATTTATTTTATTGAGGGCGGTTTTAGCATGAAATTCAATCTCAGATAACTCTACTCTAAATCCTTGGACTTTTGCTTGAAAATCAACTCTTCCTAAATACAAGATATCTCCTTCTTTATCTACTGTACATAAATCTCCTGTCCTATAAAATCTTATGTTTTTTCCATTATATTCTTTATAAAAAAAGGTTTCTTTATTTTTCTCTTCATTTTTCCAATATCCTGGAGTAAGTTGTTCTCCGCTTAGGCATAACTCACCACTTTGTCCATGTATTACCTCATTGTTTTCTTCATCTACAATTATAGTAAGTGTGTTTTGCATATCCTTTCCTATGGTTAAAACACCATTATGTGTTTTATTATGCTCTCCTCTTTTGTAGGTATAATCTGTGCAAAAAATTGTACACTCTGTTGGTCCATATACATTTGCTATAGTAGCATTAGGTACACAAGCACTCCACTCTTCTGTAACGTCTAGCGGTAATGCTTCTCCACAAAAAAGACTGTATTTCATTGCAGGGCAATCAATTTCATCAAAATATGGTCGTAAATAATGAAGGATGGATGGAACCATTAATGCAAAAGTTAAATTATAATCTTCCATCAGCTCAAATATATAACTATACTTGATTTCATCTTTCGGAATGGTATATACACATGCTCCTTTAAGTATAGGTGCTAAATAGGATACTACTGATAAATCAAAAGTTAGTTCAAACATTTGTAAGCACCTATCTGTATTATCTATTGTATAATCCAGTTTCCAAAAGGCGTCTATAAAGCTTGATAAATTACCAAAAGTAATGGGTACTCCTTTTGGAGTTCCTGTTGTTCCTGAAGTAAAAAATATGTATCCAAGATCATCTTCGGATATAGGATTAGGATTTAAATTAATTTCTGAAATTTTACATTGTTTTGTTAAAATAGTATTGTATTCTGAAAAAATCATATCTACAGAAGAATCCAAAATAGTACTAATATCTGCTTGTTTAATTACCATTGCATTTCTACTGGCAGGAAAATCAGGATGTATTGGCACATAGGCTTTTCCTTCCATCCATAATGCTATAATAGATGCATAGGTATGAATATCATCATTAGTTATTAGCCCTACATTGATTTCACTACTTTTTACAGAAGTTTGGATTACTAATCTTATATTGGATATAATTTGTGCAAAATCTTTATAAGTATAATATGTGTTACTAATGCAAAAGGCATTACCATCATAATTATCCTGAATAGATTTTTGTATATTATAAATTAAGTCCATTTTATTATTAATTAGATTCTTTGTATTGCTTTACTATATTATTTTAAATATTCGTTTGCTACTTTTTCTAAATCAAATTTTCTTAACAGAGCATCTTTATTGATCTCTAGATTTTGTTTATATTCTTTAGATTTCAGTGCTAACTCTATAGCTTCTGCCAAAACATATTCTTCTTCTATAAAATCATTGGTTTCAGGTATACCTAAACGATTTTTATATAAATTAGGGGTAATAATTCCTGCTTCTACCGTAACCATTTTATCTTCAATTACATGATTTTTTAGGCTCATTAATTCAACAACTCCATACGTACAGCAGGATGAAACTATTGGTGTTCCTAAACACATTGCCTCGACTATAACATTAGGTGTTCCTTCATAATGTGAAGCTAGTGCCAGTATCTTTGCTTTAGCTAAATATTTATAAGGATTTTTTCTTCTTCCTAAAAAATGGATTTTTCCTTTAATTTTTAATTCTTCAATTAAGTCTTCTAAATGATTAAGTACTCTTCCGTCTCCATCTCCTATAAAAATAAGTTTAGCTTCTGGAATATTTTTAAGAACTAAAGAAAAGGCTTTAATCAAATGCCATGGAGATTTTTGTGTAGAAAGTCTTCCTATAAATAAAATAGAATTATCCTCTAATAAATCCATCTCTTCTGATAAAGTAATATCCTCTAAAGAACGTTTTTGTATTTCTTCCACATCATGTGGGTTGTATATTACTTCTAATTTATTAACAAATCTAAAATTGCATTTCTCTATAAGATCTTCTTTAATTGCATTACTAATACAAACAACTTTATCTAATTTTTTATAGGTGTATTTATACCCAAATCTAGTCATTTTACTAAGTAAAGAATCATTACTCAGTTCCACACTTTTTAATGCATGAATGCTTGCTACTTTGTAATCTTTTGTAAATGTTAGCGAACTATATACATTAGGCATTGCTCCAAAAGAAATAGAATGCGTGATTTTATGTTTTTTAATTACTTTTCTAAGCTTATAAGGAATCGAAAAATAGAACTTTAATCTTTCAGTTTTTGACATATCACTAAAATCATGATCTGAAAAAAACAATTCGTCTTCCCCAAAATTTATGATATCATTTTCGAGTTTTATAAATTTCAAAGCTTTTATAAAATACCCTTCTTTTTTATAATAATTATAAAAAGAAAAAGCTAACCTTTCCATACCTCCAACTCCACCATATGGTATAATTAGTAAAATATTTTTCATCCGTTTATATGTGTTTTTTTAGAGGTCATACAAAATCATATACAATTAAAATAATCATTGCTTTATGCTTTTAACTATTTCTTTAATCGCACTGGTTTCATTAATTTTTATGAATTAAGTCAACAAATAATTGATCCCATTCTTTTATAATTGTTTCTGGAAGATATCTTTTTACCGATTTTTTTGCTCTATCCCCCATTTCTTTTCTTTCTTCTTCATTTTCAATCAAAAAATTAATTCTATCTGCGAACTTTACTATATCATTATTCTGAATAAGCAATCCGTCTTTTTTATCTGTAATAATATCTGAAGGTCCATGAGGGCAATCAAAAGAAACGCATGGCACACCATACGCCATTGCCTCTGTTAGTACCATCCCAAATCCTTCGTATCTGGAAGACATTACATAAATAGAAGCTTCCTTGTATTTATCTGCAATATTCCTAACTGGTTCATAAAAATGTATTGTTTCTGAAATTTTTAAACTATTTGCTAAATCGGTTAATCCTTCTTTTTCATTTATAGTTCCGTAAATATCCAAACTCCAATCTGGGTGTTTTTCTATAACTAATTTCCAGCTTTGTAATAATCTGTCATAGCCTTTTTGAAAGCTCTGCTTACCAACTGCCAATACTTTTTTATTATCTAAAGAACTTGATACATTTGGGTAAAAAGAAAGTGGATTAGGTATTACTTTTAAGTTTTTAAAACTCCATTCCTTCAAATTTCCATTAGTTAATACTACAAAGTGATCATATAATTTTCCTCCAAAATTCATAATTCCAAACTTGAAACTTGTAATCAATCTGTTTTTTAGGGAAGGAATTGCGCTTTTAACCTCTATGTTTTTGGAAACATGCCTTTCATAAATCATAGGACATGGTTTACCTATCCAAAAAGGAACCAAAAACCCTTTAAGACCATCATCGCAAACTGAAATTACATCGGGTTTAATTTTTGCTACTATTTTTCTAAGTCCTCTTATATAGGTAAATAAAAATTGGATAGGGTTACTACCTGTAATTATATCATGATGAATTATTTTAGGGCTAAAATCATAAAACATTTTACTATCTCCTTGATCTAGTGTTACGATATGAACCTCATAATCTAAATTTTCTGCCAGCAAACTGGCTTTAATAGAAAGTACACGTTCTAAACCTCCTGGTCCAAATGTTTTATTAGTTATGTAGAGTATTTTTTTCATTTATCTACTTCCTGTTAAAAGCGAATATACTTTTGGTGTTGTTTTTTGAAGCAATCTGGCGCAGGCAACACATGCCAATGTTGCCAAGATAGAGCTTATAAAAAATAATAATAAAAGAAGAATATCATTTTCTCCTATATATTTTACATAAATCTTAGTAAAATAGGTTAGCGCTACACCATGCGCTGCGTATATAAAAAAACGATATCCATAAAGAGGTTTATTCGTAAATTCATATTTTCTGTTTATAAAATCGTAGATAGTCCAGACTGTAAAAAAACCTATAAACATGGTGAGTCTTTTACAGATTATAGAGATAATATGAGTTTCTTCGTATGCGTCACGAACATAAAAGTTTAAAAAGATACCAATTCCCCATACTACCACAGATAATAAATATGTAGATGTTTTAAAATTAGATACAATATTAAGCTTTGTTATAGAAGTATATGCTCCACATGTAAATGAAAACAAACCAAGATATTGTAATAAATGTACATTGTTTACATAAAACAAACTTGGTTGTTGTAAAAATAATAAAGCACATAGGAAAATTAAAAAATAAAACTTCAAGTATCTGATTGCCAAGTAAATTAAAGGTGTTAACCAAACATAAAATATTAACTCTCTAATAAACCAAAATGTATAATTTATAGGATCTACAAAAGCTAACCATGCCTGTCTCCATAAAGGCATATCATGCAATGGTTCTTCAAAAAAATGAGACAGCATTGGGATAAACTGAATAGCATAAACAATCAAAAACCATAATCCACACCACAAAAAATATGGTATTACAAGTGTTTTAAATCTGTTTTTAATTTTTCTTTTAAAGGTAAATACCGATAAATCATGGTTCTTAAAAAACAGAAAACCCGAAATAAAAAAGAACATCGGTATAAAGATATTAGATAACTCTAATGCAAACAAATACTCTATATAATATACTACTTCTCTGTTTGTTTCAATATTTAGATTTGTCAAATTATATGCGTGGCAAACTACCACCATAAAAATGGAATAAAAAGAAAGAATACGTATTTTATTACTAACACTTTTGTCCATAATCCCCGTAGAAAATTTATTAGTTTAATTTACTTCTTACTTTTTCTTTTAATGCATTGGCTAAATCATGATGTTTTTCTAAATTTTTTACCATAGTATTTTTACTAATTTTTCCTTCTAACGGAAAATTAGCTGTGAATGCCCCTGTTTTACTATCTATATCTATACGATTAAATAATTCTAAAATCCCGTCGAATCTGCAAGAATCTACAAAACTATCAAAACCATTTACAAAAATTACTGGAGTTCCTAGAGCTAAACAGGGTAATGCGCAATGAATTCTGGATGTAATTACTAATTTTGCTTTTGCATATTTATGTAATAATGCCTCTGCCATCTCAAACTTTTGTTCATCGTTAAGTTGGTTAGAAGGTGGTTCTTGATTTATAAACTCTGCAGAGTTTAAAACGTCCTCGCTTATGAAATTTTTAAGATGTTTATTTTTTTTACCCAATTGAAATGCAGTACCATTAAGAATATTTTTTACAGTATACTTAGTGTTATAAAATATTTTTTCTGGTCTTGGGTAACTATATAATGGATCTACAATATATATATCTTCTCCTCTTTCTTCATCTGCTACTTTATAAGAATCTAATGTTAAAGTTAAACAGCCTGTAAAATATGCATCAATACCTTTAGCTTTTAAGGTATCTGCTGTAAATTGATCTCTACATCCAATAGGTTGGTGTTTTTTAAGATACGCTATTCCCTTTTCGCTTAGCATTGCTGGAGCAGCAGTATTATTCATATGAAAAGAAACAAACACTGGATCTATATCTTCCGAAGGTACCCAATTATGAATATTATGGGTAAACCAACCGTTCATTATGAGTTTAACTGGATCCCCTTTATACTCTCCTAATTTTTCTCTATTTAAAAAAGTATCTACTCTGGGTAGAAACTGTTTTGCTGCAAGGCTTTGAATATTATCTCCGACATTAAAAAACTTCTTATTCTCAACATAGGTAAGTAATCCGTATTTCATCTCCTTATTATATTTATTTTATTTAGTATCTAATTTTTCTATATAATTGTTGTAACCAAGGAAATTTATTTCTAATAATAAACCGAATCCTTTGTTTTCCTTTATTAGGTTTTTTTAATTTTTGATCTAAAAGTTGATCTATCTTTCCGTTTCTAATTTCATTAATTTGCAATGTTTCTGCTTCTTCATCATTAAAAACATAAAACTTATTACTGCTCTTTGCTTTTTCCATTAATTCCCACCAGAAATATTTTACACCTTTACTAGCGGCTCCTATTTCTAGCACTTCATAAAACTTCTTATAGACTTTTTCATCTACATTAAACCCGTAATCATTTGGATCTTTATCGTTTAAAATTAGTCCGAGAATTGTTCTAAAACATTTTTCGCAATTGCTACAATTAAATTCTGTTCTTAGTTCAGAATAACAAACTCTTAGTTTAAATTTATTATTTGTATTTGATGCAAATTTTGCTATTAAATCTACCTTATCTTGTCTTTTAAGATCATATCCATCATGATAAACTTTTACTCCAGATGCCCATGTAATCTTTTCGTCTATTTCTGGAGTAGATCCCCAATCAATATCTATATGATCGGTGTATGATGATGCAATATAAATTGAAGTATATTTATGGATAAATGATAAAGGGGCTAATGCTCCAATTAAAGCCAAGCCATGTTGTACTTTACCCCACCATCCAATATCTTTAAGTAAAAGTTCGACTTGATATGTGTAAAATTCTCTAAGATTTGTTTCTATATACTCTTGATTATTATTTTCTAATAATTTTTCTGTTTCTATAAAATTGGTAAAATCATCCCACTGTTTATGATCTTCAATTGCTATATCTGCCCCTAAAATAGTTGCCAAATCTGGTTTTTTTTCAAAAATTCTGATATAGGTAGCATAAGCATCTACTCCTCCGCTAAATAACATAGATGATTTATCTCCCTCAATGTTATTTTTTACAAGTTTTTTAGCAATTAATTTACTATCTGTAACAGAAACAGATTCTCTTTTTTGAAATTCTTTCTGTATTAGTAATAAGGCATCATAAAAATCCTCATCAACTTGATCTACTTCTACCGTAAATCCTGCATACCAAGCTATAGGCATCATATTAGATAAAAACGGAACTATCGCAATACTCTCTGGTATAGTACTTACATCAACATCATATTTAGAATATAAAGACTTATTTTTATCAAAAAATTTTTCGATTTGAGAACTCGCAGAATACTCATAAATAATTTTTTTACCGTTATCTGTATATGAAATATTGTGAAGTATTAATTTTTCCATTACAATTTATTTTCGTTTCCACAGAGAAACAATTGGTTTTGCAAATAATTTTCTTTCGTATTCTAACATTCCTAAAAAGTACATTAGTACCACAAAAACAGTTGTATATATACTTCCTTTAAAAATAAAATTTAACCATCCTTCTCCTGGTATATAATTAATAGCATAACCTATTGCTACAACAATGATAACGATGAAAAAAGATTTGTGAAGTAGTTCTTTAAAAAACCGTATAATATTTACACCTATTTTTTTATGATAATAAAAATTCATCACATTTTGTACTACTAACCATCCTAGTACTAAACCAGAAATCATTCCTATCGCTCCATAATCTATCGCTAATATACCTCCTGCAATAGCCCCAAAAATCATAACTACTAGATAAAGAATTGCTTTAAAAGCTAATTTATTTTTAGCCTCAAGAATAGAATTTCCAAATGCTTGTAATAAGGGGATTGTATATGCTATCATTATCATTAATGCTATTATATAAATCTCATTACACTCTTTTGAATTATATCGTGTATCTTTTGCTGAATCTCCCCCGCCTACCCATAAATTAACAAACTGTTCTCCGTACAGTATAAAAGCTCCTAATACGTACATTAGAACAATAAATGACAACCTTCCTAATTTAATCATCATGTTTGTTAATTCCTCTCCAGTAGCATTATTGACAGCCATTTGTGTTGCTCTTGGTAAAAATACACTAGAAATTGCGGTTGAAAAAGTACCATAATATGTACCTAATGCTATTCCTATACCATAAATCCCTAAAACTTTTGGAAAACTCATTGACCCAAGAATCCAACTTCCTGATTTCCACTGTAGCATACCTACCAAAGAAAAAACAAAAATCCAACTTGAATATTTGAAAATCTGAAGGATATACTTTTTAGACAACTCATGTAGTTTGAATTTAACTTTAAGTTTAACCAACACATAATAAGCTGATACTGAAATAGTAAATATATTAAATATTGTATCTATGATAACAAGTGAGATTGCTTTACCACCAAATAAAAGTACAGCTACAACTGTTATTGACCTTAAAATATATCGTATTATACCTACTGACTCTGGAAAAACAAACTCTTCATATCCTTTACAAATTCCTGTAAAGATCATTCCAGGGAGTTGTATTGCCAGATTGAAAATTAAAATAACAAACATAATTTTTGCTATTTCAAGTTCCTGTGCATTAAACTTTGTAAAATAGGAGTCTATAAAAAAATAGAAAATAACTCCAAGAATAATGACTAACAACGAAATGACAAAATATAATAATCGTATCGTCGCAAGAAAATTTTCTTCGCCCTCTTTATCTTTTTCTGCTTTATATTTAGCTACAAAACGAACAACTGTATTGGTTAATCCAAAATCCAATAGTGCTATTGTACCTATTAACGCACCAATTGCGTTAAATATTCCGTATTCGTCTTTACCAATATTACTAACAATAAATGGTGTCATTACAATTCCAATAATATTGGTAAGTATAATCTTTAAATACGTTAGTAACGCACCTTTTTTTAATTGGTTCAAGTTAGTTGGTTTATTGGTTCTTTAAGCGTAAAAATTAAAGATACTTTTACTATAATCTACCGTGTACTTTTTCTTTCAAAATTCCTTTAACATCATAAAGGATTCCATTAGGTAAAAGCATCGATTTAAGATCAATATCTAAAAATTCGTTATGTGCTACAGTTAAAACTATTGCTTGATATTTTTGTTTAGGCAAATCTGTAGTTATTTTAAGGTTATATTCATGCATTACCTCTGATGGGTTTGCCCATGGATCATACACAGTTACATTTGTTCCAAAATCATTTAATTGTTTTATGACATCTATCGCTTTTGTATTACGAACATCTGGGCAATTTTCTTTAAAAGTTACCCCAAGCACTAATACATTAGCTCCTTTTATATGTATATCATGTTTTACCATAAGTTTAATTACTTCTGATGCCACATATTGTCCCATACTATCATTTAGCCTTCGTCCTGCAAGAATAATTTCTGGATGGTATCCAAATTCTTGAGCCCGTTGTGCTAGATAATAAGGATCTACACCTATACAATGCCCCCCTACTAATCCAGGTTTAAAAGGAAGAAAATTCCATTTGGTTCCTGCCGCTTCTAATACATCACCAGTATCGATCCCCATAAGATTAAAAATCTTTGCTAATTCATTAACAAAAGCTATATTAATATCTCTTTGTGAATTTTCTATAACTTTAGCTGCTTCTGCTACTTTTATAGTGGGAGCAAGATGCGTTCCTGCGGTAATAATAGAACGATATAGATCATCTACTTTTTTTCCTATTTCTGGAGTAGATCCAGCTGTTACCTTAAGTATTTTTTCTACAGTATGTTTTTTATCTCCTGGATTAATCCTCTCCGGAGAGTATCCTGCATAAAAATCTTTATTAAATCTCAACCCACTAACTTTTTCTAAAACTGGGATACACTCTTCCTCCGTAACTCCAGGATAAACGGTAGACTCGTATATTACGATATCCTCTTTTTTTAACACCTTACCAACTGTCTCACTAGATTTATAAAGTGGAGTAAGGTCTGGTCTATTATTTTTATCTACAGGAGTAGGAACTGTAATAATATAATAATTACAATTCTTAATATCTTCTATATTTGAAGAACAATAAAGACCATTTTCATCTAAATTAACATCTGTTTTAAGTACGGATTGTAATAAATCGTCTTCTAACTCTAAAGTAGAGTCTGTTCCTGAAACTAATTCATTAATCCTATTTTGGTTAATATCAAAACCAATTACTGGGTATTTAGTGGCAAACAGCCTTGCTAAAGGTAATCCAACATATCCTAATCCAATGATGGCAATTCTAATATCTTTCATAAGTATTTTTAATATATTTTTTGGTATTCTGGGTTTACCTTAGATTCTCCCAGTACCATTTTACTGCTTCTTTTAATCCTAATTTTATATCAAATTTAGGGTCATACCCTAAAAGTGTTTTAGCTTTATCAACAGATGCTAATGAATGAGGGATATCTCCTTTACGTTCTGGTCCATATTTTACATCTACATCTGCAATAGAACTGTCAAATTCTGCTAAATATTGTTTTAACAAAGTAGTTAATTCCTTTAAAGTTGTTCTCTCTCCAAAAGCTGTGTTATATACATTGTTTAGTGCTTCTTGATTACTAGAGACTAATGCCAGTAAATTCATTTGTACAACATTATCTATATATGTAAAATCTCTAGAAAATAATCCATCTCCATTAATTATCGGAGATTCGTATTTCATAAATTGCATTACAAATTTTGGGATTACAGCTGCATAGGCACCGTTTGGATCTTGTTTACGACCAAATACATTAAAGTATCGTAGTCCTACCGTATCCAAATCATAAGTTCTTTTAAAATTATCCGCATACAATTCGTTAACATACTTAGTAATTGCATAAGGAGATAGTGGCTTTCCTATTTCACCTTCTACTTTAGGTAATGCTATAGAATCTCCATATGTAGAAGAGCTTGCCGCGTATATAAATCGTTTTACTCCTGCATCTCTAGAAGCTACTAACATATTAAGAAATCCTCCCACATTAACATCGTTAGAAGTAATAGGATCGTTGATAGAACGAGGAACAGAACCTAATGCTGCTTGATGTAATACAAAATCAACATCTTTGCAGGCTTTATTACAATCCTCTAGATTTCTTATATCTCCTTCTATAAATATAAATTTTGAACTTTGTTTAAGCGTAGATAAATTTTCTTTATGACCTGTCGCAAAGTTATCTAATCCAACTACTGTACTTCCTATTTTTATAAGTTCTTCACAAAGATTAGAGCCTATAAATCCAGCTGCGCCAGTTACAAGTATTTTTGAAGAGCGAAGAAGCTCCAACTGATTTGTGTTCATGAATTATATTTTAACCCCTTGTTTTTTAATTCAAAAGCATATAAATTTTTATAGCCAGCGCGAAATTAAGATTTACTTATATAACATACAACATAACTTAAAGGGGATTTCACCCCTATTTATAATAAATAATACTGAGTTAACTTTTAAACTTAATTTTAATTACCAAAAATTAAATTAAAAAAACTAAAAAATAAATAGTTAACTATAAATAATCATTTATTAACCACAAGGTTTTCAATAGAAATATTAGAATTTTTAAAAAGGACTGATCTATAAAATGATATTTTATTTACAATTCAAAATACCCAAGCCCAAAATAGGATTACAAATTAAGCTATACTAATTGAAACCTAGTTGTTACAAAAGGTTATTTGCTATTGCAATAAATAACAGTTTGGTATAACTTAAACTTAAAAAAAGAGCTTATCTCTCTAAGAAGATTGACTATTCGCTATCATTTTTCGCATCCAATCATTAGGTATCATATCAATAGTTAGATTTACACGTTCTGTATCTCCTAAATTGTTTATTTTATGTGGATCTGTTAATCTTAAATACCAACACTCTCCAGGCTGCATTGGTACTGGAGTATCATTTAAAAAAAACTCTACTTTATCATTTTTAAAAATGGGTATAGTAAGCCTGATTACAGATTTATCAATTTCTAGAGCAAGGGTAGGATCGGTATGTTCTTTTACAATCGAATTAGGAGCTAAGCACAACAATCTAACTAAAGTAACTTTTGTATGTTCGCGAAAAGTATTAACGACACTCATAAGATATGGAGATTGTTTTAACTCATTTGTATCCAACCAATCTGTCCATGAACCATCTGCATAATCCTCTGCTGGTGGCGGAAAAGGTAATGATGGATCCACAATATGTGCGGGAGCTGTTAATGGAATAACATTATAATACTCGAAACTATCTACTTTTAAACATTCAAATTCTGAAAACATTTTACTCGCATCAAAGGAAAAAGGCAATTTAATACGGTCAGAACTCTGTTTTTTTGTCTCTATATCTTGTGTCACTATCTACTTATTTTATCCTTTGTCAAAAGTTTATTTTTTATATGCCTATAAAAATAAAAAAAACATTTATATTCATAATCAACACTTTACTCTATAATATAAACTATATTCCTTTTTTCTAATTCTACAGATAATCTTCTGAAATTAATGTAATAACTAAAATTCTAATATAGCCAGCAGTTCTTTTTCAAACCTATTTTTGCCTAAATATTGAGTTTCTAAATTAGTGTCAAATGGAATTGGTGTTTCTAAACTTGCTACTCTTTTTACAGGTGCATCAAGAAATTTAAAACAGTTTTCCATAATTAACGCTGAAATATCAGATGCTACACCTCCGAAAAGAGAATCTTCTTGTAAAATAATAACTTTGCCTGTTTTTTTAACTGATTGATATATAGTCTCTGTATCCATAGGTTGCAATGTTCTTAAATCAATAAGATCCGCAGCTATATATGGATACTTATCTAATATCTCTATAGCCCAATGAACTCCTGCTCCATAACTTATTATAGTAACATCATTTCCTTCCTTTAACAAAGAAGCTTTTCCAAATGGTAAATTATAATACCCTTCAGGAACTTCTTGCCTAACACTTCTATATAGCCCTTTATGTTCAAAAAACAATACTGGATTTGGGTCTTCTATAGCCGTAGCTAGAAGCCCTTTTGCATCATATGGAAAAGCTGGGTATACCACTTTAAGTCCTGGAGTTTTAGTAAACCAAGCTTCATTAGTCTGGCTGTGAAAAGGTCCTGCTCCTACTCCTGCCCCGCAAGGCATTCTTATTACAACATCCGCAGATTGATTCCATCTATAGTTTGATTTTGCTAACAAATTAACAATTGGATTAAACCCTGAAGACACAAAATCTGCAAATTGCATCTCTATAACTGCTTTAAAACCATTTACAGATAAGCCATACCCTGCAGATACAATTCCTGATTCACAAATTGGAGTATTCCGAACCCGAGTTTTTCCAAACTCCTCTAAAAAACCTTCTGTTATTTTAAAAACACCTCCATATTCTGCTACATCTTGCCCCATAATCACAAGATTATCATGCCGACGCATACCCTCTCTTAAACCATCTGATATTGAATCAATTAACCTGATTTCTTTCGTTTTAGAGAGTAATGTAATTGCTTTATAATCAAAAGCAGTATAAACATCTCTTAATTCCTGATCAAGATTTATCGTAATAGCCTCCTCTGTATTTGCTTTTTTCCAATGAGAATCTATTTCAGCCTTTAAAATAGATTGTTGTTTGACATTATCTTCAACAGACATTAAACCGTTATCGATAAGATATTCCTTATAATTTGTTATTGGATCTTTAGCACTCCAATATTCCATCAATTCTTGAGGAACATATTTAGTACCACTAGCCTCTTCATGTCCTCGCATCCTGAAGGTTTTAAATTCTAATAAAACTGGTCGAGGGGTTTCTCTTATACTCTTAGCCAGTTCATAAACTTTATCATAAACTTCTAGCACATTATTTCCATCAATTACATAAGACTCCATTCCATAACCCAAACCACGATCTGCTAGATTTTTGCAATTATATTGTTCTTTAGTAGGAGTAGATAACCCATAACCATTATTTTCTATACAAAACAACACAGGTAATCCCCATACCGAAGCAATATTAAGAGCCTCATGAAAATCTCCTTCACTAGTACCCCCTTCTCCTGTAAATACAGTAGTAACTTTATGGTTCTTTTTTAATAAATTTCCCATAGCTATACCACAAGCTATCCCCATTTGAGGACCTAAATGTGAAATCATACCTACTATATTATATTCTTGCGTTCCGAAATGAAAAGAACGATCCCTTCCTTTTGTAAACCCACTGGCTTTTCCTTGCCACTGACTAAATAATCTATATAAAGGAATCTCTCTAGTTGTAAATACTCCTAAGTTTCTATGCATTGGCAATATATATTCTTCTTTATCTAAGGCAGCCGTTATACCTACAGATATTGCTTCTTGTCCAATTCCTCCGAACCACTTAGAAATTTTTCCTTGTCTAAGTAAGACTAGCATTTTTTCCTCTATAAGCCTAGGCTTAAGCATCTTTAAATACAAGGAAACAAGGAGATTATCGTTATATTCTTTTCGATCAAAATTTAATTTTGATTTTTCTTTAAAAATATGTTCCATAAAAGAAAATTTGTTAAGTAAATGTACTTATTTTTCTTTCAGAATAGACGTCTACTATATAATATTACATAAGTACTTGTTAAATTATATCAAACAATTCTACAAATTAGTTAAATTTACTTTGAATTAAGGATTACCTGTTTAAAATTAACAAATTTGACAGATTACATATATCTATAAATAAATTTAATAAGCTATTAGGAGTTTTCACTGAAATACCCCTATTTTAGTTGTTGAATACACAAAGATTAAATTAATGAATAACATACCAAGTGTAGATTTAGCAGACTTTTTATCTGATGACATATCAAAAAAGCAAAAATTTGTCAATGAAATAGGAAAAGCCTATGAAGAAATAGGATTCGTTGCATTAAAAAATCATTTTTTAAGTGACAAACTTGTAGACAATCTATATAAAGAAATCAAAGCTTTTTTTGCACTACCTCTTGCTACAAAAGAAAAATATGAAATCGAAGGATTAGGAGGGCAACGAGGCTATACATCATTTGGTAAAGAACATGCCAAAGGAAAAAAAGAAGGTGATCTTAAAGAGTTTTGGCATTTTGGACAAGAACCCGATCCTAATGCTAATTTAATAGAGCAATATCCGCCTAATGTAATTATCGAAGAATTAAAAGATTTTAACCCTACAGGAATGGAAGCATACAAAATGCTTGAAAAAACAGGTATCCATGTGCTTAGAGCATTAGCATTGTATATAGGTCTTGATGAATATTATTTTGACTATTGGGCAAGTAATGGTAATAGTATTTTACGCCCAATTCATTACCCTCCTATCCAAGAAGAACCTAAAGGAGCTGTTAGAGCTGGAGCACATGGAGATATAAACCTTATCACTTTATTAATGGGAGCCTCAACAGGAGGATTGCAAGTACAACGTAAAGATGGAGAATGGATAGATGCAATACCACAAGAAGATGAATTGGTTATTAATGTTGGGGATATGCTGGAAAGACATACCAACAATAAATTACGATCCACTATACATCGGGTTATAAATCCTCCAAAAGAGCAATGGGAAAAACCAAGATATTCTATTCCATTTTTTATGCATCCCAGAAGTGACATGAAATTAAATTGTTTAGAAGAGTGTATCACAGAAGATAATCCAAAACAGTATGAAGACATTACTGCAGGGGATTTCTTACATCAAAGACTTATTGAAATTGGTTTAATCAAAAAATAAATCCCTAAAAAATGGATTTACAAGAACAATTAAAAAATTTATTTCCTGACCATCAACCTTTGGAAGAGGAAATAAAAAAAGATCCAAAAAATCAAATATGGATGCAGGAAGATCCTATAATTTGTAAATATGAAAAGCGAAAAGGAAAACCTATAACTATATTAGAGGGATATACTGGTGCTGATGAAGATTTTAAAAAATTAGCTAAAGAATTAAAAACTCGTTTAAGCGTTGGCGGAAGTTTTAAAAATGATTCTATAATCATACAAGGAGATTATAGAAATCAAATAATGGAAATACTTGAAGAAAAAGGTTTTAAAGTAAAACGTGTTGGAGGATAATTTAAACTAATATTTTGAAGAAAACCACTTTACATATTACCAACGGAGACAGTCTTACTCAAAGAATACAAGAATTAAACTTTGTATCTGGAGAATTTATGGTCTGGCGTGAAATGCTTTGTGAAGGTCCAACAGAAATTAAAATAGAGGAAGAAAGCTCTATTAAAAAACGGGCAACTTTTTTAGAAAAATATTATCGGATTTCTCCTTCTGATTATCAAGAAAAATTCGTTTCTCAACTTAAAAAAATTGAGAACCTTACTAAATACAAAGAAATTGTACTATGGTTTGAATATGATCTATTTTGCCATATCAATATGATTGCAGCGATAAGTTTATTGATTCGTAAAAAAATTAAACACAAACCTATATATATTGTTTGTAGCGGAAGAATAGAACATGAAAAAAAACTTTTTGGGCTTTGTGACTTATCTGATAACCAGTTAAAAAATCACTTCTTAAACAAAATAAAGTTAAGCTATGACGATCTTGAATTTGCAGCTCATATCTGGACACTTTATTGTGAATCAAAACCAGAAAAAATTATAGGGCAAATCAAACAAAATTCTTCTTTTGAATATATGTCTATTTGCTTAAGAGCACATTTACAAAGATTTCCAAATATGCTTACAGGACTAAATGTTCTAGAGCATAATATCTTGGAAATGGTAGATCGTTATCAAATTAAAAACATAAAACACCTTATGGGCTATGCCCTAGAATACCAAGGTTATTATGGATACGGCGATATGCAAATGAAACGCGTTCTTGCCAGACTTTTTCAGTTTTTAGCACAAACAAAAGATCAGCTTTTATTATCAGAAAGAGGAAAACTTGCTTTAGAACACAAAAAAAACTTTTATAATACACAAATTCTAAATTGGCATTATGGAGGCGTTAAAAAATATGATTACTTATATAATGATGAAACCCACTCACTATTAAAATTATAATATGGCTATAGCCAAATCCGAACTTATTCTTAACGAAGATGGCAGTATATACCATCTTCAATTAAAACCAAAGCACCTTGCTTCTACCATAATTACAGTGGGAGACCCTGATCGTGTAGATCAAGTAACACAATACTTTGACGAAATTGAATATAAAATTCACAAAAGAGAATTTCATACACAAACAGGATACTACAAAGGACATAGAATTACCGTTATATCTACAGGTATAGGTACTGATAACATTGACATTGTTTTTAATGAATTAGATGCTCTGGTTAACATTGATTTTACTACCAGAAAGCCTAAAGAAGTGCACACTTCATTAAATATCATACGAATCGGTACTTCTGGATCTGTACAACCAAATATTCCTATAGATAGTTTTGTTATTTCAGAAATTGCCGTTGGTTTTGATAGTCTTTTACATTTTTATGATAGCCATCACGTGCAACTTCCCGATTTTTCAAAGGCATTAATGAGCCATTTAAATTGGGACAAAAACAAGTCAATACCATACACTGTATCATGGAATCAAGAACTTGGAGAAAAAATGTTAAGTAAATCAGTACAAAAAGGAGTAACTATTACTAATGTTGGTTTTTATGGCCCGCAAGGGAGAGTTTTAAGACTACCTTTACAAGACAGTAACTTAAATAAAAAAATAGCCTCTTTTGAATATAATACCAAAAAAATCACCAATTTAGAAATGGAAACCGCTGGTATTTATGGAATAGCAAAATTATTAGGTCACAAAGCCGTTTCTATGAATGCTATTTTAGCTAACCGCTATTCTGGAGATTTTAGTCACAATCCTAAAGTCATCATAGATAAACTTATTCAGTATACTTTGAAAAAAATTATAAGTTAAAAAGATATATTTTTATTATAAAAGTAAAGAACCTTACTGATTCCCTTACTTTTATAATAAATAAACAACCTATAAGTAAACTCACAAGATATGCTTGCTTACATATATTTTATTTTCAAAACAATTTATTTCAAAGGGTTAAACCAAAATATTAACCAAATAATACTTTAAGACTAATCAATAAATTAGTAAGTAACAATACTGCAATAAAAATCACAATGCCATTCTCTAGAGAATTATTTTTTAACTTCGCAACCTTTACATATGTATTTTTATTTTTTAAAAAATTCTTTTTCATAGCAATATTGTTTTTATTTGGGGGTTAAAACTTTTTAAATATATTCTTCTTCAGAAGAAGGTTATGTCAAATATACGTAAACAAATAATTTTTATCGTTAAAAAACAAATAAAATCGATGAAATACACATTTATTAATTTCATATAGCATGCATACTATAAAAATAGGTGGTGTCCCAGAACATTTTAATTTACCTTGGCATTTAAGCATTGAGGACGGAAACTATCTCGAAAAAAACATTCATTTGGATTGGGTTGAGTACCCTGGTGGTACAGGAGCAATGTGCGAAGCTTTAAGAAAAAAAGATATTGATATTGCTATTATACTTACCGAAGGTATTATAAAAGATATCATAGATGGAAACCCTAGTAAAATTGTACAAACCTATATACAAACACCATTAATATGGGGAATCCATGTAGGCGAAAAATCAAATTACACTCATCTTTCAGAATTAGAAAATAAAAAAGCAGCTATAAGTAGGTATGGCTCTGGATCACATTTAATGGCACATGTTAATGCCCAAAACCATAATTGGGATACTTCTCTTCTTCAATTTGAAGTAGTAAAAAACCTTAAAGGTGCTATAGAAGCACTAACAATCGGAGAAGCGGATTATTTTATGTGGGAACATTTTACTACAAAACCACTTGTAGATAGCGGTATTTTTAAAAGAGTGGCAGATTGCCCAACCCCATGGCCTTGTTTTGTTATAGCAGTAAGAGAAGAAATACTTAACACAAATGCAAAACAAATAAAAACTATCTTAGATATTATCAACACTACTACTATCGATTTTAAACACATACCTAGCATTCATAAAACATTGGCTAATCGATATGATCAACAACTAGAAGATATTCAAAAATGGCTAGAACTTACAGAATGGAGTCAATCACTAATTAAAAAAAATACTCTTATAGAGATACAAAATCATTTATATAATTTAGATATAATTAACAAAAAAGTAGCTCCAGAAAAATTGATTTTTGAATTATAAAACTAAAACTTAGGTAAAAAAACAATATAAGTGGTAGGGTATACTCAAATAAAAACGTTACTTAATCAAAGAATATATCATGAATTTAAGAACATAAATAAGAGATAACTAAAAAAATTAACAAATACTTATCTAATAATAAATTATTACACATCTATTTAACAAGTATGTAATGAAATAGAATATTTTTGTACATTTGCACCGCCTACCCCAATGATATGAACTAATTATTAATGTATAAGCAACCTTTTTGGCTTTAATGCATCTAATGATTAACTAACAAATCTTTTATGGTAACTTTTTTAATAATTTTAGCAGGTCTTGTTGCTTTCAATTTTATTTTACTAAAATTGAGTACTCAATCGGTAGATAGCGATAAAAGAAAAACAAGAAAAGAAGAAAATAAAATCAACACTATAGATGATAAACCTGTGGATAAGTCTAAATCTTCTAAGATTCCTAACGCAGCATAATTAATCTACCATTTTATTGGTGTTTGATTTGTTTCTAGTAAATACGAATTAGTTTGACTGAAATGCTTATTACCAAACCAGTACCCTCTATTTGCACTTAATGGAGATGGGTGTCCGCTTGTTAAAACACAATGCTTTGATTTATTTATTTTAGCCCCTTTTTTCTTAGCATAGCCCCCCCATAATAAAAAAACTACTTTATTCTTTTTTTCAGAAATAATTTGTATAACCTTATCTGTAAATTGTTCCCATCCTTTATTTTGATGAGACCCTGCTTGATTTGCCCTAACCGTTAAGGTAGCATTTAACAACAAAACTCCTTGTTTTGCCCAACGTTCTAAATTTCCGGTTGAAGGAAAAGGCACTCCTATATCGGTCTCAATTTCTTTAAAAATATTGATTAATGATGGAGGAGTTTGAATATTATTAGCTACGGAAAAACATAATCCATTAGCTTGACCTGGTCCATGATAGGGATCTTGACCAATTATTACTACTTTAACATCTTCAAATGTACAATAATCAAATGCTGCAAAAACTTCGGTACCTTTTGGGTAGCAAATCTCATTTTTGAACTCTGTTTTCACGAAATCCGCTAATCTATTAAAATATGGCTCACTAAATTCTTCTTTAAGTTGCTCATTCCAAGAGCTTTCAATATTTACATTCATATAGACATCAAAAAATTATAGTAATTGTGTACTTTTGCTAGTTCTAAAATCGATCCAATATAACCCAAAAATAGGGTAAAAAAAGTATGATTCGCATTTCTAAAAAAACATTAAGTGATCTTGAATTTGATACAATACTAAATCAAGTTTCAGAATATTGCACTACAGATTTTGGTAAATCAAAAGCTTTGCAGATTATTCCGTTTAACACTCCAGAGTTACTGGATACTGCTTTACAAGAAGTATCTGAATATAAGTCTTCTTTTTTAAATGATTCTCGCATTCCAAACCATGGGTTTGACAGTATTTCTAAAGAAATTAAATTACTACAAATAGAAAACACCTTTTTAGAAGCTTCTAATCTAAAAAAAATAATTTCTATAAGTATCACCACTAATGATTTATTACTTTTTTTAAGGAAAAATGAAGAGCTGTACCCTACTCTATCTCAAACATCTTCTGAAGTTCCTTTTACTAAAGAAATCATTAATTTAATCGAAATAGTTGTTGATAAATTTGGCGAAATTAAAGATAATGCATCCCCTGCTTTACAAAATTTACGAAAAGAAATTAATATAGTACAAGCAAGACTTAATGGTAGTTTTGGTAAAGATCTTTCAAGATATAATAGTTTAGGATATTTAGATGAAATTAAAGAAAGTGTCGTAGAAAACCGTAGAGTTTTAGCTGTAAAAGCTATGTATCGCCGTAAAGTAAAAGGTGCTATAATGGGTAACTCTAAAACAGGAAGTATTATATATATAGAACCTGAAACTACTATACAATTTAGTAGAGAACTTAACAATTTAGAATATGAAGAACGAGAAGAAATTGTAAAAATACTCAAACAATTAACCGACAAACTACGCCCTTTTATAGAACTTTTAGAACTTTATCAAAAATATTTAAGCCATATAGATATCGTTTCTGCTAAATCTAAATATGCCAATCAACTTAATGCTGTACTACCTAAAATAACTAAAAACAGAGAGTTAACTATTATAGATGCTTATCATCCATTATTATACCTTAATAATAAAGTAAAAGGAGACAAAACGTATCCTCAAACCATTACTTTAGATACTAATAATCAAATAATAGTTATCTCAGGTCCCAATGCGGGAGGTAAAAGTATTACTTTAAAAACCATTGGATTATTACAAGTAATGCTACAAAGTGGTATACTAATTCCTGTACATGAATATAGTAGAATGTGTTTGTTTGATATAATCCTTACGGATATAGGAGATAATCAATCTATAGAAAACCATTTAAGTACTTATAGTTATCGTTTAAAAAACATGAATAAATTTTTACGAAAATGTAATGACAAAACATTGTTTTTAATTGATGAATTTGGTACCGGTAGTGACCCAGAACTAGGAGGTGCTTTGGCAGAAACTTTTCTTGAAGTTTTCTATGAGCGAGGATCTTTTGGAATCATCACTACGCATTATGCCAATTTAAAAATGTTAGCCAATGAGCTACCAAATATAAGTAATGCAAACATGCTATTCGACTCAAAAACATTAGAACCTTTATTCAAACTATACCTTGGTGAGGCTGGTAGCTCATTTACATTTGAAGTAGCTCAAAAAAATGGTATTCCGTATAGTCTGATTAATAAAGCAAAGAAAAAAGTAGAACGAGGCAAAATTCGTTTTGACAAAAGCATAGCTGATCTACAAAAAGAAAGATCTAAACTACAAAAAACTACATCTTCTCTTAAAACTAAAGAACAAAAAGCTGAAGAAGAAAAAGATCGTTTAGAAAAAACAAATGATCGTATTCAAAAAAAACTCGAAAGCTATCAGGAATTATACGACAGTAATCAACGTATGATTTATTTAGGTCAAAAATTAGATGATATCAGTGAAAAATACTTTAATAATAAGAAAAAAAGAGAATTAATAAGTGAGTTCTTAAAAATTGTTGAAGTAGAAAATTCCAAACGAAAAAAAATTACGGTAAAACAACGTAAAGTAGAAAAAATAAAGGAACAAAAAGTTGTAAATGAAATAAAAGAAAAAGTTCAGGTTATTCGAGAAAAGAAAAAGGAAGAAAAAAAGAAAGAAGAAAAAATTATTGCTTCACAACCAAAAGTTATATTAAAAGTAGGAGATAGAGTACGAATGATTGATGGAAGATCTATCGGTACTATAGATAATATAGAAAAAAAGAAAGCAATTGTTAATTATGGTATTTTTACTACTAATGTAGCTTTAGATCAATTAGAATTTGTGGAAAGAAAAAAGAAATAAAATAGGTATACAAACATAATTTTCTTTCCTGTTAAAGTATCCTTAAACGATAAACCTGAGAATTTTATCTTTATATATTTGAGGAAAATCAATTAAAAATTGCACCTATTATTATGCGAAAATTATTTTTTGTAGCTTGTATCCAAATTTTATTTCCTTTCCTTATACAAGGACAACAGCCTAAAAAACCTAATGCCTCAGAAATTCACCAAGCTTTACAAAAACTTAATTTTCTAGGTTCGGTTTTGTATGTTGCAGCACATCCAGATGATGAAAACACTCGTTTAATATCTTATATGGCTAATCATACAAAAGCAAGAACCGCATATTTATCTCTAACCAGAGGTGATGGAGGGCAAAATTTAATAGGTCCTGAAATCAGAGAACAATTAGGTGTAATAAGAACTCAAGAATTGTTAGCAGCTCGCAGAACCGATGGTGGAGAACAATTGTTTACCAGAGCAAATGATTTTGGATATTCTAAACACCCAGACGAAACACTATCTATCTGGGATAAAAAAGAAGTATTGGGTGATGTGATTTGGGCTATTAGAAAATTTAGACCAGATGTAATCATTAATCGCTTTGATCATAGAACTCCTGGTAGTACTCATGGACACCACACCTCTTCTGCAATACTTAGTACAGAAGCTTTTGACATAAGTGCCAATGATAACATATACCCAGAACAATTAAAATACACAAAAACATGGCAACCAAAACGCCTTTTCTTTAATACATCCTGGTGGTTTTATGGTAGTAAAGAAAACTTTGAAAAAGCAGATAAAACAAAACTTTTAGAATTCGATACAGGAGTATATTATCCATCTTTAGGACTATCTAATAGCGAAATTGCTTCTTTAAGCCGCAGTCAACATAAATCTCAAGGATTTGGTAGTACAGGCAATCGCGGTAAAGAAAGTGAATATATAGAATTAATTAAAGGAGAATTACCTAAAGATAAAACTAATATTTTTGAAGGAATCGACACTTCATGGAACCGTATAAAAAATGGCAAAGCAATAGGAGATATACTTCTACAAGTAGAAAATTATTTTGATTTTAAAAACCCTTCAGCCTCTATACCAGAACTAGTAAAAGCCTACCAATTAATTCAGCAATTAGATGATGAACATTGGAAAAAAATTAAATCTAAAGAGATTGTTGAAATTATCGCTTCTGCATCAGGGCTTTATCTTGAAGCTGTAACAACAGATGCTAATACTACTAAAGGAAGTGAAGTATCCATAAAGGTAGAAGCCATAAACCGCAGTAATTCTAACATGAGTTTAGAATCTATTAAAATTTCTGAAATTGGAATTAATGATCTACCAAAAATATCTTTAGAAAATAATACTAGCAATACTTTTGAATATAAAGGAAGTATTCCCAATGATTTTGAATATACTAATGCATATTGGCTTAACAAAAAAGGCTCCTTAGGAATGTATAATGTTACGGATCAAAAATTAATTGGCAAACCTGAAACAGAGCATAAAATCAAAGCTGTTTTTACTGTAACTATAGAAGGAGTTACTATTCCTTTTACCAAAGCTGTTGTATATAAAACTAATGATCCTGTAAAAGGAGAAGTATATAAACCTTTTGAAATAATCCCGCTTATATCTGCTAGTATTAAAGACAAGGTTATTATATATGCAAATGGAGCTTCAAAACAAATACCAGTCAAAATAAAAGCAGGAAAATCTAATATTACAGGTACAATTACTCTTACTCATCCAGAAGGTTGGCAAATTACTCCAGCTAGCTTAGATTTTAAACTTTCACAAAAAGGAGAAGAAAAAATAGTTGTTTTCCAACTTACCTCTCCAGAAAATCAAAGCGAAGGGTATATTTCTCCTGAAATAAAAATCAATAATGAAATATACTCTAGTGAAGTTATAACAATTGATTATGACCATATTCCATATCAAACAATAATAGTCCCTTCTGAAACCAAAGTCGTTCGGCTAGATATAAAAAAGAAAGGTCAAAATATTGGATATATTGAAGGTGCTGGAGATGTCGTTCCTGAAAGTTTACGACAAATAGGATATAACGTTAATAATATTGATCCTGAATCTATTACTACAGAAAATATTAAATCTTATGACGCTATCGTTGTTGGAATAAGAGCTTATAACACTATAGATCAATTAAAATTTAAACAACAATATTTATTAGAGTACGTAAAAAACGGAGGGAATTTATTAATACAATATAATACTAATCATAGGCTAAAAATAACAAATAATTTAGGCCCATATCCTCTTAAACTATCCAGAGATCGTGTCACCGATGAAAATGCAAAAATTAATTTTTTATCACCAGAACATCCGGTATTAAACACTCCAAATAAAATTACCGATAAGGATTTTAACGGTTGGGTACAAGAACGAGGTTTATATTTTCCTAATGAGTGGTCTAAAGACTACACTCCTATACTATCTGCAAAAGATGCAGGAGAAACAGAAAAAAAAGGAGCTCTTTTGGTTGCTAAATATGGTAAAGGATATTATATCTATACAGGACTAAGCTTTTTTAGAGAGTTTCCTGCTGGAGTATCTGGTGCATATCGCATTTTTGCTAATATGATATCTCTGGGGAAATAAATAACTATAACAAAATAGAAATTTTAATATGGAAAAGGTAAAAGAAAAATTAAAGTGGAAAAAACTATATACCGCTGTATTAATAATGAATGCTATATATATATTACTATTCTACTTAATCACTAATATTTACTCTTAGTTTCTTTACCACAAAAACACTCTTTACCATCAATAAACTAACTTAATCAATCATCTTATGCAAACCATAGATTGGATCGTACTACTAGGAACCTTATTATTTATAGTACTATATGGAGCTTGGAAAACCAAAGGAAGTAAAAATGTTAAAGATTACATACGAGGGGGAAACGATGCACATTGGTGGACTATAGGGTTATCTGTGATGGCAACCCAAGCAAGTGCAATTACTTTTTTATCTGCTCCGGGACAAGCATTTCATGACGGTATGGGTTTTGTACAATTCTATTTTGGTGTACCTATAGCTATGGTAGTAATTTGCATTGTTTTTATACCAATGTATCATAAATTAAATGTTTATACTGCATATGAATATCTCGAAAGCCGATTTGATTTAAAAACCAGAACTTTAACCGCTATTCTATTTTTAGTACAAAGAGGATTAGCTGCGGGAATAACTATTTTTGCTCCATCCATTATCCTATCTGCTGTTCTTGGGTGGGATTTAATGACCTTAAATATTATAATCGGTATTTTAGTTATTATCTATACCGTATCAGGTGGAACAAAAGCAGTAAATATTACCCAAAAACAACAAATGGGGATCATTTTTACAGGTATGTTGGTCGCTTTTATTATTATAATCAGCTACCTTCCTGAAGAAATAACATTTACGAATGCTCTAGATATAGCTGGAGCAAGTGGCAAAATGGAAGTTCTTGATTTTTCGTTCGATCTTAATAATCGATATACTATTTGGAGTGGTCTTATTGGAGGAACATTCTTAGCTCTCTCCTATTTTGGAACAGATCAAAGCCAGGTACAACGATATCTAACTGGTAAATCCATAAAAGAAAGCCAATTAGGACTCTTGTTTAACGGGCTTCTTAAAGTACCTATGCAATTCTTTATTTTAATGGTTGGTGTTATGGTTTTTGTTTTTTATCAGTTCAATCCCTCTCCTTTAAATTTTAATCCAGAAGGAAAAGAAGCAATTCTAAATTCTGAGTATACAGAACAATATACAGTATTAGAAAATCAACTTGCCGAAATTCATACCAATAAAGATGCTATCATAAAAGGATACCTTGCTGATCCAAAATTAGATAATAAAAGTTTACTTCAAGAGCTTAATAAAAAAGAAAAAGAAACTCGAAATGCTGCTAAAGAGTTGATAAAAAAAGCTAATCCAGATACGGAAACCAATGATAAGGATTATGTATTTATTCATTTTATACTTAATAATCTTCCTCGAGGATTAATAGGACTTTTATTAGCAGTAATATTATCTGCAGCTATGTCTTCTACTGCCTCAGAATTAAATGCTTTGGCTTCAACTACAGCCATAGATTTGTATAAACGAAATATAAAGCAAGAAAAAAGTGATCAACATTATGTATCTGCCTCTAAATTATTTACACTTGGCTGGGGCATAATGGCTATTATAGTAGCTTGTTTTGCTAATTTATTCGACAATCTAATTCAACTAGTAAATATTATAGGGTCTATCTTTTATGGCAATGTTCTAGGCATATTCTTGCTAGCATTTTTTATAAAATTTGTGCATAGTAATGCTACATTTATTGCTGCACTTATCACACAAGTTACTATTATTTTAGTTTGGTATTTTGCTATATTCAGGCTAGAACAAATGGGATTAAAACCATATGTTGGTTTTTTATGGCTTAATCTTATTGGTTGTCTTCTTGTTATGGGGATTGCTATTATTATACAGCTATTAATTGGTTCAAAACCAAAAATAACAATCTAATGCATTCAAAAAAACATATAAACTGGGGTATTTTAGGCTGTGGCAAAATAGCACATAAATTTTCCGAAGATTTAAAGTTTGTTCCTAATGCCAAACTTTATGCAGTAGCTAGCAGGAATCTTAAAAAAGCGCAGAATTTCGCTAATGCCCATAATGCAAACTGTTTCTACGGAAATTATAAAGAATTAGTAGCAAACCCTGATATAGATGTAATTTATATTGCTACCCCTCATGTTTTTCATTATGAGCATACTTTGCTATGTCTTCATCATAAAAAAGCTGTTTTATGTGAAAAACCCTTCGCTATGAATCTTTCTCAGGTTGAAGAAATGATTACCACTGCCAAAAAAAATAATGTATTTTTAATGGAAGCTCTTTGGACTTATTTTTTACCACATTACCAATATGTTTTGGATATAGTTACATCTAAGGAGCTTGGTAGCATTAAAAAATTAAAAGCTGATTTTGGCTTTACAACTACTTTTGATCCTAAAAGCAGAATTTTTAATAAAAAATTGGGAGGAGGTAGTCTTCTGGATGTAGGGATATATCCATTATTTGCAGCATTAAGTACTATCGGTTACCCAGAAGATATAAAAGCTAGTGCAACTATAGGAAAAACAGGGGTGGATGAAAACTGTACCATACAGTTACATTACAAAAATGGTGTAACTGCTTCTTTATTTAGTACTATTACTAAAAAAACAGATACCCAAGCCATTCTAGAATTTGAAAACGGAAGTATACTAATTAATAGTCGTTTTCATGAACCTTCCTCAGTTACTATTACTAAAAATGGAACCTCTGAACTAATAGAATTTGATGTAACTACAAATGGGTATAATTTTGAAGCGATTCATGTACAAGAAATGTTGTTGGATAATCGTATAGAAAGTAATATCATGAGTTTTGAAAAAAGTTTACAGCTAATTAATTTACTAGATGCTGTTAGAGAAAAAATAGGATTACACTATACATAGTATATGATTACAAACAAATCTCCTAGAATAAAAAAAGCCTCTATAAAGAGGCTTAAAATGAGTTTTTTACAAGAAATTAAAGGCTATGTTTTTTAGTACATTACTTTACATAATTCTTATCTATTCTGAAGTGCTTCATATATATTTATAGGTAAAAAATTATGTCTCTGCCCGTTATTTTCTCCATTAGAAGCGGCATACAAGTCATTAAAAAAACGTCCAGCACCAACAGAATAATTTATCTTTTCTATCCATTTATTGAAATCATTTTCTTTTTTATCTGTAGTAGTATATTCAAACACTTTTCCTTTTAATTTTTCCAATCCTTGATCTGTAAAAACAGGACGTGATGGAAATATCTCAAACTCTCCTTCTTCAATATCAAGTACTGACTTTATCCAATCTACATCAGATCGATATTGTTCTAAAAGTTTATTTTCTAAGGAATGGTACATCTCTTCTTCAAATACAATTCTAAGTGTACTTCTTGTATCTATCATATCCTCTAACTTAAAGGTAAGATTACCATTACTGGCTAGATGATATTGCCCATCGTTATTACTCTTTTCAAGAACTACTGTAAAAGGAATTCCGTTAACAGTACTAACTGTAAACTCTTTATCATTTACACGATCTATGGAAATCTGGTCATTTTGTGCCTGTAATTGTACAAAAAAGCATAAAACTACTGGTATAAGAAATAGCTTCTTTGTATTATAAATATTTAATCTGTACATAATAGGTTATTTTAGGTATTCAAAGTTATAATTTCATAAGTTGTTTTCAAAACTCTGCCTCCACTTATTTTTTTATTGTTTTGAATAGTTTACTAAAAAAAAATTCTTAATTTAAGGTGTACTTTTTTATAAACGTAGTAAACACACACACTTTCTCTATGATATTCCCAATTCTTAGGACAAGATAAAGTTATTTTTAAATTATTAAGAAGCCATTTGTTTTTGGTAAAACATTTAATTTGGCAGTACTTTTCTGGTTTCAGTATGCCTTCTTTTAGTGTTATAGAATTCTATATACTATTTTACTTTTTGATATAAATCTAGTTTACCATTAAGAGGGTTAAGCCGTATTTTCTCGTATATTAAAGACTTACAAAACCTCTCTATTTATATATTGTCAAGAGCTCGACCTTTCCCATCCATTGAAATTTATACCTCATGCTTTTTTAGAGCAGCTATATAAAGATCACTGGTATATTGTAACCTTGATCTGAATTATGGATTTTCGGAGTTCCATATTGTTCTACAATACTCCTATCTGCTTTTTACTATTGTTTTTAGTTCTTTATTCATCATAACTATAATTGAGTCTCGGTATACTTTTTTTAAAACTATACCTTCTAATTGTTTTCCCTCCCTTATTTTACGTAATTTATTATCTATTTTGATTAATATTAGCTCAGAGGAGCTATTTACGCCTTTAACATAACCGTAGTAATTTAGTTTAGGCCATACATATCTAATAGGTTTACTATTCTTGGTGTTTTTTGATCGACTTTGAAGAACTGTGTTAATTTTAGGTTCTCTGGTGCTATTAATTTCACCTAAAAAAGGATCTCTATGTACTTTTTTCAAATCAAAAGTATCTTTCGAGAAATTAAACAATGAAGAACTATCAGAAATAAGAATAGTATTAGAATTATCTGGAATTTGTGTATCTGAATTAAAGTACTTAAATACTTTATAACTTACAAGAGCCCAAATAATAACTGTAAAAGAAATCAATATACTATTTATTACTTTTTTATTCATTACTCTACTGTAAACTTTCTTTCTTTACTAAAATTACTCTCATTTCCTGCTTTATCTAATAACTTTACTCTCCAATAATAAATTCCTTTAGTAGAAAAATTAATCTGAATAGAAGGTTTATCAACTGATTCTGTTTGAACTATATTTGTAAAATTAATATCTGTAGCAATTTCTATTACACTAGTAACAGGAGATTTAACTTCTCCAGAATCTGTGCCTAAAACCCAAACAAAATCTACGGTTTCCTTTGTAACAGCATTCTCTGCTGGTGTACTCAAAGATGGTTGATTAGGGTTTTGTGTATCTAATAGAATTTTTCGTGAAGAAAATGCTGTTTCGCTACTCTCATTAACCGCTTTTACTTTCCATTCATATACTGCATCATCTTTCAAGATTGCAGCATCAATGGTATAGCTATTTGCTGTAAGGTTTTCAATTTGAGTCTCTGTAGATGTTGTTCCGTTTATGGTTTTATCTATTTCTAAGGTATAAGAAGTTGCTGTTTGAATTTTATCCCATGTTACTATAATAGTACTCTTATTGGTATAAAAATTTTGTGTTGGAGAATTTAGAAATAATGTTTGAATACTTAAATCTGTAGACGAAGCCAATAAAAAAGATAATGGAAAAGTATATGCTGTTTGATATGCAAAATTTTCTGCTCTAATTCTCCAATTATACTGCCCTGGATTTAGGTTAATTAAAAAATTATCTCCTTTAACTAAAGAATCCAAAACATTTTTTTGTGTACTCTCTTCGATAACTTGAATTCTATAATCACTTGCTCCCTTTAATCCTGTCCATCTAAATTGAACCGAGTTACCATTAATTGTGCTATCATTTTCTGGAGATACCGTTGTTACTATATCATTTGAAATATCTTCTTCTAAAATATCATCACACCTAACAATTAGGAACAGTGTAGATAGTATTGCAATTGTATTAATTATTTTTTTCATAATTCTGAAATATTATTTTAACTCTTAATTTATTTTTTCTGGTTTTATATTCTTTTTCCTTTAAGAAAGAAATATTTACGATATTAGAAAAGTGAAAATTTTTTTCGAATTCATAAAGAATTTCTATCAAAGAATTATAATCTCCTTCTAAAACTAATTGATTTGTAATTATATTAAATCCATTACTTTCCGCAGTATGTATCTCTTCCATACCAGAAACCTTGATGTTTACAAATGTGGTTGTAAAATCCAATATTTTTTGTTGTACTTCTTCCGGCCCTACCCCTTGTTTTCCTATTATTTTGTCATATAGATTAAGTTCGCTTTGCATTTGCGATAAACTAGTTGTAGAAGCATTTACATACTCTAGTTTTTTCTGTAAGTCATCCACTTGATTATATGCGCGTCTAGTAACCTGAAAAGATCTTTTGTTTGCTGTAATAAATAATAGAATTGCTACTATTATTAATCCAAATAATTTTTGTTTATATGTAAAATTTTCAAACACTATTTCACTATAAGTTTTAGTATAAATTTACCACTCTCTTTTCTCTTAATATTATAGTCCAAAATCTCTATTTTTAAAAGCCAATCTTGTTTTTTTAAGCTTTTTACCCAATCATTTAATGGTATACTTGATTTAGAGTCTCCTTCAATTAAAATTGTATTGGTTTCGAAAAATATTTTTTCAAAATTTTTTATTTTTTTATTGTTTGGATTAACTACCAGACTACTTAAAATTATTTCATTTGGTATAGAGTCTATAATCTCTTGAATATAATAAGATAAAAATGCATTTTTTAAAACCCCTGATTCTTGTAAAACCAAAGCTTTATTTTGTTTTTCTTTTTCTAGTTTTTTAACTTGTTCATACGTATGGTTTAAATTGTATAATTGAGATTCATAAGTTATATATCTATTATTATAATAGTTAAGAAGCAAATAGCTTATTAATAAGGATCCTAAAAAAAATATACCCAATAAAACAACACCATTATTAAATGTCTTTTTAAGTAATAATTCTTGTTTATTTAATTTAAGAAACTCAAAGTCATAACGTATTACTTCTAATGGGTACAGATGATTTAATAATGTAGAAAACAATACTATTTGTTTACTACTAATTTTATCTTTTCCCAAAACATAAGTTTCTTCAGAATCTATTTTTTTTTGATACTCTATTAATGATCCTTCTTCAAAGTGTAACAAATAACTTCCTGATAAGAAAGAATTTTGATCTATTATTTTTTCAAATATTATACTAACAAATGGCCCAATACTATAGTCTAACACTAAATATTTATCTTCTCTAAATTGATTAAATATTGTATTTAAAACTTCTTTTCTTGCTAAAGAAACAAACTCTTGGTTACCTTGATTAACTTCATATATATAAAAATCGTCAGCATTGGCATTAAAAAGAATATCTTTTAAATAATTACTTTTAGAAGCTACTTTTTTATTGATTATCCCTTTTCCTGAAAAATTGCATAATACCGGAGTAGAAATACCTACTCTTTCTTTAAGTTTATTATATTCTGTTGTAAAAAATGAATCTGCTATAGATAATTGCTCAGATATCTTATCTACTATAAGAACTTCATAAGTAGTAACATCTGCCATTATAATTCCTATAATTGCAAACTTTTTCTCTTGAAAAAGGTTTATATTTTTTAATTTATCTAACATTAATACACTACTGTTGGTTTTATAAACACATGAAGTTTAGATTTGCTTTTCCTTTTTATCTTACTACTGAAAAACCATTTTATTATTGGAATTCTAGATAAAAAAGGAGTTCCTGTACCAGAATTCTCTCTTTCTAATTCATCTAATCCTCCTAATAGTATCATTTCTCCGTTTCTTACTCTTACCAAAGATTCAAACTGTTGTGTTGATTTACCTGGAGGAGCGTTTTCTCCTGCTCTCCCTAGAAATGAGCTTTTCTCTACTGCTACTGTAAGAGTAATTTGTTCGTCTTTTGAAACATGTGGTTTTATACTCACACTTAAATTTGCATCTGTAGCTTTCCATTGCCCAGATTGTAAAATATCATTACCTATACCATTATTTATTAATCTATTATTTTGCTCAAAATAATAATTGGTCTCTCCTATAGATATTTTAGCTTCATGACCACTCAGTGTAGATATTTTTGGGGTAGACTGTAATCTAATAATTGAATTGTTTTCTAAGGCTTTTAAATTAAGATAAAAATCTTCTGCTACCTTTCCTAGTTTAAAAATACCAAAACCATTAAATGCATCTATTAAAGAATTAACAGAAGTAGAGTTTACTGTTACATCTCCTGTTGGAAATAGCACCCCAGATGTCACTCTCTTCTTTTTATCTATTCCTGCTTGAATTCCTGTTTGTATATCATGTCCCTTTTTATATTGTACTATTAATACCTCTATAAGTATCATAGGTACAACTTTATCTATCTGTTTTATATATTCTTTAAGTTCTCTTATTCTTGGGCTGGATCCTGATGCTATAAATCCATTAAGTTCTATAAAATCTTTAAGCTCTATATTTTCGGTAAGTTTTTGTGGTAATGTTTCTAGCACTGTTTCTATAGTTCTGTTTTCTAACTGAATAAGCTCTGTACTCCTTAAACCTTCTGCATCTTGATTTCCTATTAGATAATAGTCTTCTGTTTTTTTATATGTGCTTATAGTACCTTTAAATACGTGATCTAATAAATCATCAAATGTTATATCTTTTACAACTAAAGTAGTTTGAATTTGTGCTGGTTTTTGATACATAAAATAATTTACATTAAGCTTTTCTGCTGCTTCTATAATTAAATCTGTTACCGAAGCATCGTATGCATTAATACTTAAAAATCCATTGGGTTGCACAATTATCTCTACAGATGATCCATAAGAATTTGATTGTTTGTTGTTTTTTCTGCTTTTAGTTCGTCTAGAATTTGAATTGATATTAGGATCTAATATTTCAGCGTCTTTTTCAATATAATAGAATCCATTTTCATCTTTAGTAACTAATAATTGATTGGACTTTGCCATCATTTCTATTACCTGATCAAAGGGTCTGTTAAGAATATATGCGGAGACATTTACTTTTTTGACCTCTGGGGATAATACAATATTTTTACCCGAAATATCTGTTATTTTTTGAGATACTCTAGGTAAAGAATCATTTTTTAATTTAACAGATAAAAAATCATTTTGATTGTTATAGGTTACCACTATTTCTTTCTCTACTTTCTTTTTTGGTATCTCTACAGGTTTTTGCTGCTTTTTAAAAACTATAATATTGTTTATAAATTCTATATTTAGATTATATTTTTTTGTCACAAAAAGAAAAACATCTTTTACTGGAACATCAAAAAAACTACTAGACACTATTTGATTAAGGTCTGTATCTACGCTTATATTTAATTTGTGTTCTATTGCTACAGAAGTAAGAAAATCATACAGAGTAAGTCCTGAAACATCGATTTGAATTGTTTCATTTAACGCTGGTTTTTTTTCAGCATATTCATTTAAACGTTGTTCTATCTTTTGTATATCTTGTTGTCCAAATGATAATTGAATTGTAAAAACAAAAATTATATATAATAAAAATTTCTTCATAGTTATGCGTTAATTAACAGGGAATAAATCTCTTCTAAAGAAGTTTCTCCTTTTTCAAGTAATTGAAATGCTTTATTTGCTAAATTCTCATATTGAAATTCGAATTCTTTTTCTAATTGATGACTATCTTTTTTAATTGCACTTATTAGCTCATCTGTAATAGAAACTATTTCATAAATTGCTCTTCTACCTCTATATCCCGTATAATAACATTCCTGGCATCCTGATGCTTCATAGCATGTATTTAATGGTCTTGGCATTTTGTAATTTCTAGGAAGATCATTTATATTAAGAGAAGTTTCTTTTTTACAATGAGAACATAATTTTCTTACTAATCTTTGTGCTACAGATACATTAAGTGTTTCTGCTATATAAAATGCAGGAACTCCCATATCTACTAACCTAGAAATAGTTCCTAATGCTGAGTTTGTATGTATTGTAGATAATACCAAGTGACCTGTAAGCGATGCTCTAATTGCCATTTGAGCGGTTTCGGCATCTCTAATCTCTCCTAACATAATAATGTCTGGATCCTGACGTAAAAATGATCTTAATGCTGTTGCAAATGTTAATCCTATATCTTCTTTTAATTGAACTTGATTAATTCCTTCTAAAGTATATTCTATTGGATCTTCTACTGTTACTATATTTCTTTTAATATCGTTAAGAAGCTTAAGTGTTGCATACAATGTAGTCGTTTTACCAGATCCTGTTGGCCCACTTATTAAAACAATACCATTACTTTTTTTAACAGCTTCTAGGTATATTTGTTTTTCTTCTTTCTCCAGTCCGAGATCTTCTAAATCAATATTAGAAGCATCTTTTCCTAACAAACGCATTACTACTTTTTCTCCATGCAAAGTAGGCAATATGGATACACGAATATCAAATTCTTCATAGTTAATTCGTCCATCTTGCGGTAATCTTTTTTCTGTAATATCCAGATTCGCCTCTATTTTAATCTTATTGATTAATTCTAGATAATTATCTCTTGGGATTTTATATTTTTCAATTAAAACTCCATCGATACGCAATCTTGCTCTTGCCTCTTCTTCAAAAACTTCAAAATGTATATCACTACTCCCTATTGACTTCGCTTCAAAAATTAAATTTTCCAGAAAATTATTGCTTACTGACGAAACTGTATTTATAGACTTTTCATCGGATAGCTTTTTTCTGTAATAAACAAACAAAGCCTTGTTTAATCTATCTGATGAGATTTTATCAAAAATTATTGTGTTTCCTAAGTACAACTCCAATTCATCTCCTATTTCTGGAGTCCATTTTTGTTTGTCAATATAAAAAGTTAATGAATCTACTTTTTTTTCTTTAGGAATAATGCCATAATGATGTGCTAAATCTGCATTAATAAGCTGAAGTAGTTCTACCGATATTTCTATGTCTTTTTCTGTATTCAAAATATAAAACCGTAAAAAAGATTAATAGGAAATGAAAAATCTACTACTATAAGTATTAAAGCGAATATCGATAAATACCCTGCCAAAGGGATGGTATCTTGTTTATATTTCTTTTTAAAAATCGCATAGATTATTAATGTAAATAACATTCCTGTTATAAAAAACAACACATAATTTCTAAAAGAAAACATGGGAGTAACTCCTATTAAAAAAAGAAGGTCCCCAATACCTATATAATGCTTAAATGGGTTTAATAACTTTGTTTTTTTGATGGTAAAATAGACTGTTATAACAATAAAATTAATTACTAAAAACGAAGTAGATTTTATGATATCTAAATAATCTATTACATCCATATTTAAATAAAAAGAAATACCAAATATCAAAATAGGCAGAACAATATGTATATGTCTTGAAGTAATATCTTGATAGATCATTACCCCAAAAGAAAGTAAGATTAATACATGTAGAATATAATACATTAGTCTTTTACTGTTTCTTTTAATAGTTTATCCTGATCTATCTCCCATGTATTAAAGTTACCATCTCCATCAAAATCTGATTGAGAAACAGCTCTTGCCTTAAAAGAATTAGTAGAGGCTTCGCTTATTTCTATTTTATAGACTGCTTGTCCTCCCTCATTTACACTTAAAGCTGGTTCAAAACCTAATGCTTCAAAACTAGTAGTGTATTTAGAATATCTAAAGAAATGGCTTTTTTGTAATCCATATATATGGTTTAACATACTCTGAGCTTCAATTGCTTTTGCTTGTGCTACTACCGAAGTTTGATTTGGTAAAACTAATAATATTAATATACCTATAATGCAGAGTACTATTACTAACTCTGACATTGAGTACGCTTTTAGATAGATATTTTTTGCTATAACTTTTCTTTTTTTCATATTTCTTATCTTAAGAAGGTTGAATGATTTTACTTAAATCGAACATCGGGGAATACATTGCTATTAATACTGTTCCTACTACTGCACCGATAATAACAATGATAAGAGGCTCCATAATCACTCCTATCATTTTTGTTTGATGCTGTAACTCTTCATCATATTGTTTTGCTAATCGCTCAAACATAATATCTAAAGAGTTTATTTGTTCTGCTACACTTACTAATGAAACTAATTTAAAATCGTAAATGCTGTGTTTCGATAATGCTTTAGAAAACAAAACTCCTTTTGTTACTTCTT
Organism: Aquimarina muelleri DSM 19832; assembly: GCF_000430665.1. Lineage (GTDB taxonomy): Bacteria > Bacteroidota > Bacteroidia > Flavobacteriales > Flavobacteriaceae > Aquimarina > Aquimarina muelleri. The sequence continues at coordinate 84,802 of NZ_AUML01000024.1, forward strand.
TTTTAACGATGTCTAAACTATACTCTACAGGATAAAATGATATCATTTTTTGTACTAATTCTAAGGAGTTTACTAATGGTGTTTTTGCCGAGAGCAATAAACTTAATGATTGACAAAAACGTGTGATATAAATTTTTTGAATGAGTTTACCAAAAAACGGGATTCTAACAACTATTTTAGACATATATCTTCTATAAAAAGTATGATTCCTAAAATAAAGATGTATCGCAATCATGCTTATCAATATAATCGCAAAAACTAAGCTAATTGCAGAAAAATGTTCGGAAACATAAATAATTTTTTTTGTTAGCCCTGGTAATTCTTTTCCAAATTGTTTAAAAACAGAAGCAAACATCGGAACCACATATTTCATCATAAAATACAACACTCCAAAGGTTAGCAATAATACAAATGCTGGGTAAGTAAAAACAGAAAGCAATTGTCTTCGCATTTTTACTTTTCTGTCAAAATATTGGTATAATTCTAATAACACAGCATCTAATTTTCTAGTTTCTTCTCCTATTTTTATACTATAATACTCATAAGGAGAAAATTTTCCTGAATCTTTTATGGCTTCAAATAATGATTTTCCTAATACTACTTGCTTTGTAATAGCGTCTATTAATTCTTTATGTTTTGTTTTTTTTTGTAATTCTTTTAAAATTTCAAGTGCTTTTCTAAAATCTATACCAGAACTCAATAAAACAGAAAGTTCTTTGTAAAATTCCATTTTATCCTTATCCGAAAAACGGTTTCCAAAGCTCACTTCTTTAGAAAAAAAGTTTTTTTGCTCCTTTTTCTGCTTTTTGCTCTTGGTATTTGTTTTATATGTAGATATATTAATACTCACTCAAAAAATAGTTATTTATCTGTTTTGCTCTTGATATCGGTTTTTCTTCAAATACAATAATCTCTTGACCTAAAAGACTTGTTTTTAGTTTTATTGTTTGTTGCTCTTCTAATACTTTTTCTTTATTATTAAATTCTACCCCTAGAACTTTTAAATTAAATGTTTCTTTAGCATTTGATTTTCTTACAATGTTATCCCTGTAAAAAAAGTAATCTATCTGCTTTGATTGCATATCTAAACGGATATGTTTTTGATCAATAATTACTAGCTCTTTTGCTAATTTTATATCTTTAAACAATATGCTTTGGAATTGATTATATTCCATTAGTTCCTCTTGTTGCAGAGAATATTCTATCATTTGTTTAGAGATGTTTTCATATATTACATATACCATAGAAATTACTATAGAGGAAATAACTAACCCTATAACTAGTTCGAGAATAGTGAATGCCTTTAAGGCTTTATATTTATTAATAGGTAACAATATGAAAATGTTCTTTTTTTTGATTATTTAATTTTATAGTAAATGTGATTTTAAAACTATTTTTATTCTCTGTTTTTTCTATTTTTTTATCGACACTAAAAGATTCAAAATTATAATTTTCATCTTCTAACTTATTCTTATCCTTTTTAACCTCCCAGAGTAGTTCTTTTACTTTTTGTTGTGCCCTATAGCCTGCCATATTTGTGTCTGTTCTCAATACTCTTGCATACATCATGATTGCTATGGATATACAAATTGCAATAATAGTCATTGCTATTACAGATTCTGTTATTGAACTTCCTTTAACTTTATATCGATTTAATAATAGCATAGGTTTCTAATTGTTCTACTTGCGTTTGAAAAAGAGATATTCCTATAAAAAAATCAGGAAGACTTTTTCTATCTATTATTCCATTCATTATATAATTATCATATATAGAGCCTTCTGTTTTAAGATAAAAATTATTAGTATAAACCGTTCCAAAAACAGTTCCTTTTAATTGAACCTTACCATTACAAAAAACAGTTCCGACTACTTCTGCTTTTTCGTCTATAGTAATTTTCTTGTCTACATTATTATCTTTATCATATACTACAATTGCCCCCAGAATTTTGCTGTCTTTTTTTAGAATAACTTCTTTTTCATTTGATCTTTTTTCCGACATCATAATACCTGATGGGTACATTAATACTACATTTTCTTCCAACTCTACTATATCTTCTGCTATTACTTGCACATTTCCTTTAAAACCTTTTTCAAAAACTACTTTAGGCGCTTTTATAATTATATCTTCAAACTCATTATTTTTTTTTATATATATAGAATCCCTCGACTCTAAAATAATGTTACCAGATAATTTTTTATTACGTATTGTTATTTCATCTACTTCTATAACTATAGTTTTATTGGCATAACTATTATAATACATACTTGTACTGGTAATATCTTCAAAAGTTACCCTTACTGCTTCATCTGGTTCATATGTAAATACAGAAGTATTCATATTTGGCAACTTTGTTCTAGAGTTCTTTTTACTGCCTAAGAGAAAATTATCTTTACGATAAGAACTAGCTGTAATGTATCCTGCTTTTATTCCTGCTTTTGGCAAAAAAACATCTCCTGTTATTTTTGCTTTTTCTACCATAAAGAGTGCTTTGTTATTATCTGTTAGATAAAGTGCTATTGTATCTTTATTCCTTTTTTGTCCTATTAATGCTACCTGAATAATTGTATCTTTTTTAAATATAGATTTAGTAGTTAATACATCATAAAACCCCCAAGGTTTTATGGATCCTAAAGAAACTATTCCATTATCAAAAAGATCTATAGTAATATCCTCCTGTTTTAGCTCTTTTACTTTGCCTAAAAAATATTCTTGAGCAGATGTGTTATTAGATATAAGTTCTACATACGTAAACAACATTGTTTGGTGTATCTTGGCATGTCCACTCATTACTAATAACGAATAACAAAAGACACCTATAATGACACAGATAAATATTGCGTATGCTATGCTACTGGCTTTTATCACGTATTTTTGTTCTTTTTAGCAAATAACCGCTGAAAAAAGTTAGGTTTTTTGGTTGTTTTTTGTTGATTTTCTGGTTTCTGGTTTTCATAAGTTTTTTTATTCTTTTTTTGAGATGATTTCTTTGTAAAGAGTTTTTGAAAAAAATTAGTTTTTTTTGTTTTTTTGGTGGTCGAAGATATGCTATCTTTTTTCTTAAAAAATCTTGAGAAAAAACTATTTCTTGTAGTATCCTTTTCTTTTTTCATATATTTCTCTCCTCTTTTATAGTATATTGTATCTCCATTTTGAGGGTATAACCACCTACCTGATCGTTTATCATTTTTATAGGCTCCTATAGACACAATATTACCTATACTATCATAAAAAATATTCTTACCACTTAATTTGCCGTTTTTCCAATTTTCTGTTGTTGCCAATTGTCCATTTTTGTACCAAGAATTCCATATTCCCTTCTTAATACCATTATTAAAACCTCCTTTTTCTGCTAATTGGTTTGACTGATAGTGTTTGGTATATTTACCATGTAAAAGATTTCCTGAATACCCACTTTTTGTAAATTGTATTTTTTGTGATTTTAACCAATAATAGAATACATCTGACCTTACTTTAGCTTTTTTTTCTGACACAAAAAATTGTTCTTTATATTCTGAATTACTTATAATTCTTTTATTAAAAGTAACTTGAGGGCTATTACATCCTGACAAGCAGTATAAAAAAATAATTAGGTATATATATTTTTGCATTTTTTATAAATTGTACTTTATCAACTCTCTTACACAGTTAAACTTTCTCTTTTTTTAGAAATTGTATTTTAATAAAGTTGTTTTCGTCTATTTTTTTAATTTCTTACTATTCTTTTTAATATCATTATAAAAAAGTATCACAAGTAAATTTTCTTAGTTACCTATAAAATCTTATAAAACTCACTTATAACACATTAACTATTGTTCCCTTTATTAATTATATGTTTCCTTTAAAAAAAGAAACATATTTATTATAAACTTATACAAATGTGAAAATTAATATACTTAGTATTTTGAAAAATTTCACTATTATATCGCGTACTATTATAATTAACAATGCAATGATACTAGTTTTTAGTTTCGTTTTTCGGGAGTAGGAAATATTTTTTAAAAAAAATATAATTTTACATTTAGATAATAGTTCTTATACTTTAATTAAAAACTAGTAATTACTGATACTATTATAATTTCTAAGCCATTTCTTAAAATAATAAAAGCTACTTCTTAACAGTAGCTTTTATCTTTATTTATTACCTTTACCGTCAATTATTCGAACACTAGCAAGGCATGACCTTATAGAAATAGGTTTTTATTAAGCTTCACTTCCAGATCCATTATAGGTACCTGTTAAAATACTACCATCAGAAAACTTAAACATGAAATGTACATTGAATATAAAATAATTAGCATTCTCATCATAAAAATCATTATGCTTCTTCTTATAAAGTATCTTGGCTTCTATTACTTTTTTAGTACCTGAACTCGGCATGCTACTATCTGTATCAAAATCGTGGTTCATAGCAATACCAACATAATCATAATCAATATTTTTCTTACTAAAAGTATGCACTACTCCTTCGGATATATTAGTTAGCTTATCAATAATAGAAAAACAATACAGGCGGTGCGCCTATAATAACTTACCGACCGTAGGGAGTCTTATTAAAATAAGTGTGCTCTGAAAAAAAATCCCGAACCTGTTATGATTCGGGATTAATCTAATTTTTAATTTATTTGTTCTTACTCGGAAGTTGTTTTTGATCAAAAACTCTTGTGATAAATATTTTATCCTTTCCTTCTCGATACGTGATTTTACAGCCTTCTGCAAAGATTTTTCGATATTGTCTTTTTAAGTGTGCAAACTGATCATCTACAGTGCCAATACTCATAAAATCATATTCAGGATTTTCTAGCTGTTCCGTACTTCTTCGGATATTGTAAGCTATTTCTCTGGATTTTTCTTTGCCTTTCTATTTGGTATTAAAACGTACTATCTTTTCTAAATCTTTGGAGGAACGTTTCGTCCAAAAGACGGGTTTTATTATTCTGTCCAACTTCTAATCTGGTCTTTTATTTGATCTTGACTATAAATCCTTCCTTCCTTGATGTCTTCTTCTGCTTCTGCCATCAATTTATCTTCTCGGCGTTGCTCTATATAAGCCTTAGCCATTTTATAAAAATTCTGCAAAGAGTTATCATCTTCTTGATTTATAAAGTCTTGTAGTTCTTGTCTTATATCTACCGTACTCATAATTAATCCTTTTACATTCATAACAAAGATAGTTTAATATAGTAATATTTTTTACTTTTTGATTACTAACACTCATATTTTTAGTAATTGAGTTTTTATTCATTTCCTTATCTCTTTATAATCTATTTCAATTTTTTAAAAGCTTTTAGGGTAAGAGTGAGTATTTATTTATTTTATTAATCCTAAATCATTAAATCCTTGTTGTTGATCTATTTTTGTGATAGCTAATAGTATTTTACTTATCCAATACATATTATCTTTTACTTTTCTATCTGTTTGATTATCATCTTCTAATTGACTTAACAGATAAAGGTTTTCTAACAGTGTATGTTGCAGAAAACGTAATTCTCCTAGTTCTCTGATTGGTATCTGAATATTAAGTTCTTTTGATTTCATAAGAATGTTTTTTTTATTGTAATGGATGATATGTGTTAATGGTTTCATGCAAGCTTTCTAGATCGTCTTGCAAGTATTTTTCTGTAGAACTAATGTATTTATGTCCTGCCAAGTATTGTGCTTTTCTCAAGTTATATTGCTTTAGCCTATGGGTAATTACACTTGTCCTAATTTGTTTTATATCCGTAAAACTGTTGTTGATTTCCTTTAATTTTTTAGCTAATTTATGTACGGTATTGTGAAGTTTAAAACTCCTCCCGATGGGTAATAATAATTGTTCTGTAGCTTTACTGGCTTCTCTTAAAATCTTTGGTCTAACTTCATTAATGTATTCCATAAACTCCATGAGTTGGAACGGTTTTAATTCGATTTCTCGGGCATTACTTTTTTTTGTTCCTGGTATTTCTATTTTACCTTTATAGAGTTGTATATTCTCTACTTCTAACAGTTGTAAATCTCTTGTACTTAAACCTTGATGACCAGTAATCAAATAATGATTTTATTACGCTTTCTGGCGATCTGCTTACCCTTATTTGTTGGGTAACTATAATATAAATCTTCTAGTGCTTCGAACTCTAAAAAGTTACTGATGATGTTTTTTTTTAACACCTTTTATATTGAGTTATTTAATGATATTTTGTTCTCTATAATTTTCTGCTACTAAATAATCAAAGTATATTTTTAGGTTACTTACATAGCTTTTTATGTATGCATCCGAGCAACTACAGTATAGAATTTTCTTGATATCCAGGTAGTAATTCTTCTAATTTTTGTATGCTATGATCTGGTATTTTTTCTAA